>JAGCXN010000035.1 GCA_017961265.1 Bacteroidales bacterium
AATTTCTAATTTCTAATTTCTAATTCCTTCATCTTTAGAATCTTCTATATCAGTCACTTGACTGTCCGCTATAGGTTCTTTCGTCTCCTGTACGGGAATAAAGTATTGGGCGAAGAACTCGCGGACCACGATGCGGAGGACGGTGTAGGCGGGGACGCCGAAAAGCATGCCCCACACGCCCCCAACCTTGCCGGCAACCAGAATCACGATGAAAATTTCCAACGGGTGCGCATTGACACTTTTGCCGTAAATGTTGGGCTGCAGCACGAAGTCGTCAATCAGCTTCACGGCTCCGAAGGCAGCGACAATCTTGATGATGACGGGTGTCACAGCCGCATCGCCCGTGGTGAGGGTGGCATATACGCCGATTCCGACGGAAGTGATGCATGCGAGAAGTGGGCCGACGTAGGGGATGATGTTGAGCAGGCCGCCGATGACCCCGATGAGCAGCGCATTGGGGATTCCCAACGCCCAGCAGATGAGGCCGTCGAGAACGCCGACGAAAATCATTTCTATGAAAACCCCTAAGAAGTAACGGCGGAGCTGTTTCTTGGTCTCGTTGAGGATGTTGTCGAAGTTGTCGCGGAGCGAGGTCGGAATGTACTTCTTGATCATCGTCCAGAAGACGGAGTCGTCCTTCAGGGCGAAGAAGGTCATGAACAGGACGGAGAAGATGCAGATGAAGATGGAGCCGACTACGCTGATGACATCCCCGAAAATGGAGGAGATGTGGAGTGAACCGACGAATTCGCCGGCACGGTTTGTGAGTAGCTTGGCAAGGTTGAAATTGCGGCTGACGAGGTGCTTGTGGCGCAGCCAGTGCTCCACCTGTCGGCTGGCTTTTTCGAGATTGTCAAGCATCGCAGTCAGGTCAATGTTCTGCAATTGCCTGATTTCGTATGAGATGAGAGGAATGACCATATTGATGAGCGTTCCCAATACAGCCACGATGGCTACGAGCGTGATGCCAGCGGCCGCAGAATCTGGCAACCAGTGCTTGCCAATGTGGATTTTTTGCAAAAGACGTACCAGCGGACTGCCGATAATCGACAGGATCAGCGCAATGAACATATAGACAAAAATGTCCGTGAAGTACCAGAGGGCGGCACAAAACACCAACAATACTCCCACAATAAGGATGATTCTTCGGATGCTGCTATTTTCCATTGGCTTTCTGCTTTTTGTCTTTCTTTTTGCCTATTTTTTTATCTTCGTTTTTTTCTTGTTTTTTCGCTAACTTTTTCTCCTTATTACGTTTGAAGGAGTCCGCCAAGTCCTGACGGTTGTTGAAATCCTGCTTGTAAATGACGGCCACGCCTTGGGCGTACGGGTTGTTGTGGGTGGCGTTGCGCAGTTCGTCCTGCGTGGTGACATTGAAAACCTTCACCCGCCAGTTGCCCTGCTCGTTCAGTTTCTGTTCGATGCTGAAGTCTCCAATGAACTGGGTGCTGGTATTGGCCATCTCCTTGTTATCCACATAGCCGAAATACCCTTCGATGATGGTGCGGTCGTTGAAGAGGGAGGTGGAGGCGGAAACGCTGTACTGCGCCGCCTGATCCTCGCTGGCATTCTGATATTTGAAATTCAAATCAACATACTTGAGTTGACGGGAGATGAAGTTACTTAAAGTGTTGGTTAATAAATTGATACCTGTGTTCTCAAGGGAGATGTTGCTGACGTTTTCTGTTGTCGTAGTGGAGGAAAATTTGCCAAGCATCACCAATGAGAAAAATTGTTCTGTCCGATTTTGAATGTTATTGGTGTCGATGGTACTGTAGAAGAGCGTCTTCATGTCGGAGGTGGCATTGGGAAGGTCGAAAGAGAAGTCAATGGCGGCGGGGTCGTTCAGAGTGCCGTTGAAGTTCAAGTAGGCTTTGACGGGCATACGGCGCAAAGTCGTGTTTTCGGCGGTGAAAAGGTCTGCGAGGGAGGCCGTGGTGGAGTAGGCTGCCTTGACATTGATACGGATGTCGTCAATGGGACCGGGGAAGGTGACGGTGCCGCCTTCCACCAGCTCGAACTTCTTGGATACCAGACTCATGAAGTTCATCATGAAAGTGCCGGAATGCAGACGTACATCGCCCGTGAGGTTGATGTCGGACTTAGTGTTGTAGGTGAAATGGAGACGTCCGTCACCGGAAGTCTTGATGGAGCCGCCGAATGCCGACAAGTCGAGGTCGAGCAGGATGTCGGCGACGGGCGTCACATCGAGGATGAAGTTGAAGTCCATTTCCATCTCCGATTTAGTCTCTGGAGTTGCAAACTCTTGATCTTGGCGTACGGTAGGATCAGCTTTGAATGTGATGACGTCAGAATCAGACACTTTGTCGGCAAAGCTGATGGGAAGTCCGAACTTGGTGCCGCGCTCGGTCCGAAGGTTGTTGCCCGCAAAGTAAAGTTTGTCCATATTGCCAAAAATGGCAACATCACCCGAAACGAAGGCGTCGCCGTAAAATGGACTATCTGCTTTCTGTACCGTGTTTAATACAAGTATCCGTCCAGTTTTTATGGCAAGATTCAGGTCGAAATTGTTGAATTTTTCGTGGTGGATGTAACCTTTCAACGTGCCGGCATTTCCGAATTTGTCTTTCAGCACCACATCGTTAAACTCAAAACCCTCTTTGGTGAAGTCAATCGTTTGTCCTTCAATGGAATAGACCGTATTGAGAGGCTTAATACCCAACTGTGCCTGCCGCACGAAAGCCTTGCCGTTGAAGTAGAGGGAGTCGGCGTTCATCACGAAGTCGATTTTGCCGGAAGCGTCCCCTTCCATTACATGGCTGAACGAGCTGAGGAAGGGCGTGAGGAAGCCGAGCTTCAGCGTGTCGATGTCGGCAGTGACCCGCAGCTCTTTCTCTTTGATGCCGTAGTTTCCGTTCAGGTGGATATGCACGTTGTCCTGCTTCTGGAAGTCGCGGAAGGTGTAGTTGTGGATGGTGGCTTCTTCAGGGAAGAATTCAGGATTTACGAAGCCGCCTTGGAAAAGGACGTTATCGCCGGACGGAACAGCGGCGGAGGCAAATAGGTTACCGAAATGTTCATTGTTGAAAGAGAAGTCCCGGATTAGGGTAGCACCAAAGATGACACGGTTGCCGCGGATGGTGCGCATCTGTACATTGGCCGACAAATCACCGAGTATTTCCATCTTCTGTGATTTCAGGAACTGGTTGATGACATCCATATCAACGTTTTCGGCAATGCAGACCAAACTGTCGTTGCCTTCGTGAATCCTCCCGTTGATGGAAATCTGGCGTTCAGCGTCAGCAAGTACGAGGTTGTTGAAACTGACCTTGTTGCCGTTGATTTCAATGAGGTTTTGGTCGTTGAAATGGAAAAGGTAGTCCTTGAAGTAGATGTCGGAGGTCTTGACCTGTACGGAGATGTGCTGGCGTGATGGGAAATTTACGATGCCACCGATTTGTGACCGTTGGTTGGAAATTCCCTCCGGGTTCTGCCACGAAAGCTGCGCTCCCAGTTCGTTGTTCCCAACCAAAGAATTGAGAGAAATATCGGTGATACTCATCCCATCCTCCTTGCCGATATGGACATCCTCCACGCTGGCCATCACTTGCATGATGCCTGAATCCTGCTGCTCACCATCAACCATAATCTGGTCTATAATTACTTTGTCCTTGACGGAAAGACGCGGGATGTGTATATCTATTTTGTCGTTGTCATGGACCGAGGTGGTGGAAATCTTGGCGGTGGTGCCGTTCGCAAGGTTGATGGCAGGGACAAATATTTGTAAAATCGGCTGCAATTCATTGACAGACAAATCAATGTCAAGGTATTGTAGCCGATCTCCGTTCGTTTCGGGAATAGTCTCTTTTTTGCGGTCGGGGAGGAGGTTGCCGCAATAGTTGTAGGCGATGTCGATGAGGGCGTTGGGAATGTCTTTGATGTCGTAGTTGGTGGCGAGCCCCGCATTCAGCAGGTCGGACGTGAAACGGTAAATCTGTGAGCTTCCGTCATTCAGCACCACAAGGCGGATGCGTTCAGCTTCTATTGTCCGTTGGTCTTGCGTATAGGCGATATTGTCGATGAAGATGTTGCCTGACAGCTCTTTCAGTGAATTACCATACAGGTCGCAGCCGATGGAGTCGGTGTGGAGGGTGAGGTCTGGATGCTGCTGCACAAAATAAACGAACTTATCGAGACCTTTCGCCTTCGCGCTGTCAACGGGTGGAAGGTTCCCGAAAATGCGGGTGGCGAAAAGGCTGTCGATACGGGCGGAGAGCCAATATTCAGGCATGGAACGGGATAGGTTTATTTTCGTTTTCGCCTGCATACGGCATGCGGGATCTTTCACAGATATGCTACCGTTAATGCGCTGGGCGGAATAATCTCCGTTGATATGGATATTCCGTAGTGGATAGCGTTTGAAATCAATACGTTGTATGTCGGCTTTTACCTTTGCATTCAAGGTTTTCTTGAAGTTGGCCATATCTACGGATCCGTCGGCGGTGGCGTTCATGACCACTTGTCCGAACAGGTCCTGCTTGTTGAGGATCTGCCCAAGGTTGATCCCGGAAGAGGCGATTTTAGCCGAGTATCCAAGCCTTCCGGTGGTCTCGTTCATCTGGGTGACCAGCCGCGCTGCCACATTTTCTTTTCCGCTTTTCAGGGTGATGTTCGCGTCAAATCCGTCTTTTACGAAACCGTCGAAGTCAATGCCCACGACGGCCGTTTCCATTTTCTGTAATGCAGCGGGGATGGGGATGGTTTTCCCTTTAGGAAGCCGGAATTCGGCCAACTCTTTCATATTGACCTGATTTTCAGGAAGGTGTATGTGGATTTCTGCATTGAAGAAATCAGGAATATTTTTGAAGGAAATATCTCCTGCAAGCAGCGTGTTTTCCTTGAAATTGGCTTTTAAATCTGTGATATGCAGGTCGTTGACGGGGCCATTTACTTTGCAGCTCACCACGAGGGTGTCGTCCATCCCACGGGTGGCGCTGGCAAAATACTGTATTGTCCCTAAGTCGAAGGTGGAGGGACGGAGGTCGGCGCGGAAACGGATACTGTCCAAGAATTCGCCGTAGTCCTTCCATTCCTCATAGTCAAAGGCAAGGTCGAGAAAGAGGTGCGACGACGGCGTGACAATAACTGCGTCGTTCAGTTCCATACCGTGCGCGCCAATTTTGAAGTCGCCCGTCAGATTCAGCAGTTGGAAACCGGTGTATTGGTTGTACGACATGCGGTCGAAGTGCGCCGAAATGTCGCTGCCGTTCAGCAGAAAATCATCCAAGTGCCAGCTGATGTCCTTGAACTCGAAAAAGGCATAGTCGATGTTGGTGGTGTTATTGGGGATACGTTTTTTGTCATCAATGAGGACAAAATAGGTGTCGGTTAAATCTATTGACTTGATTTTCAGTATGAAAGGCTTTTTCTCCTTTTTGTCACTTTTCAGTTTCTGTGCCCACATGGAGATGTTGATGGAGGCGTCGCCGAAGTATTTGTGCAAAACCACCTGCACGTTTTCTCCTTTGGTGTCATCGAGAGATATGGTCATCGGTTTGGTTTTCAGACCGATAAGTCGCGACTGGAGTTTTCCGGCGGCAATCATCGGTTCGTCTCGGTGGTCGTAGATGGTAAAGCCCTCCGCATTCAGTTTCAGGGTGGGGGAGAGATAGATTTTGTCCACACTGATGCGGCTCTGCAGTTTTTCGGACAGTTTTTCGGTGACGATATCAACGACTTTCTGCTGGATAGGCGGCACGAAAATGAGCGCAACTACCAAGAGGTCAAGGGCGAGGAGGGCGCCAATGACAATCAGGGCGATTCTTACTATTTTTTTCGTAATTTTGCGGCTCAAAATTCTTCGATTATGTCAGTTTACATTCTTGGTGTAGAGTCCTCTTGTGATGATACCTCTGCGTCGGTCATCGAAGACACGACGATTCTCTCCAATGTCATTGCCTCTCAGAAAGTTCACGCCGAATATGGGGGAGTGGTTCCGGAGCTGGCATCCCGTGCTCACCAGCAAAATATCATCCCAGTTATTGACACTGCACTAAAGCGTGCAAAAATACACAAAAATCAGTTATCTGCAATCGCTTATACTAACGGTCCCGGATTATTGGGCTCGCTGTTGGTAGGGAGTTCATTTGCAAAGGCGATGGCGTTCAGTCTGGACCTTCCGCTCATTGAGGTTGACCACCTGCAAGCACACGTTCTGGCCAATTTTTTGCAGAAAATGGAAGAAAAGAAGGAAGTTCCGTCGTTTCCGTTCCTCTGTCTGACCGTCTCTGGTGGACATACGTTACTGCTGAAAGTCAATGACTATTTCGATATGCAGATCCTTGGACGCACCATTGACGATGCCGCAGGTGAGGCCTTCGACAAAACCGCAAAGATTCTCGGACTTCCGTACCCTGGCGGCCCTGTCATCGACAAGTTGGCCAAGGAGGGCGACCCGAAGCGTTTTGCTTTCTCCATCGCCCATATTCCCGGCCTCGACTACAGCTTCAGCGGCCTGAAAACGTCGTTTCTCTATTTTGTGCGTGACCAGCTCAAAACCAACGAAAATTTCATTGAGGAGAACAAGGCCGACCTTGCCGCCTCGATGCAGTACGCCATCATCAAGTCTCTGTCTGTCAAGGTGGAACGGGCAATGAAGGAGTGCGACTGCAAGGACTTTGTGATTGCGGGCGGCGTTTCTGCCAACAGCGGCCTGCGGGCCGAGGCGCAACGGTTGGCTACGAAATATCACCGCCGCCTGTTCGTCCCCACCATCGACCTGACCACCGACAACGCTGCCATGATTGCCGTCTGCGGATACTTTAAGTACCAGCAGGGCGACTTCTCTACCATCCATGCAGCCCCTTATTCCGCTGCAAAAAATTGATAACCTGAAATTTAAAGAGAGATGAAGACCTATAAGGAAGTGATGAGCCAGTTGCAGAAGCGGAACTTCGCCCCAGTGTATCTGCTTTGTGGTGAAGAACCGCTCTATATTGACCGGATTGCTGATTATATCGAGGAAAATGTGATGGACGAGGCCGACCGCGACTTTAACCAAGTGCTTTATTATGCAAAGGACACGCAGCCGGCGGATGTGGTCGCCAGTGCGCGACAATACCCGTTCGGGGTGGATTACCGTGTGGTGATTGTCAAGGAGGCGCAGGACTGGCCTTCGCTCGAGCCTTTCCATAACTACATCGAATCCCCGTCACCATCCACCATCCTGGTGATTTGCTACAAGTACGGCAAGCTGAAAGCCGCCGATAGCAAGGCTTTCGACAAGTATGCTACCGTGATGGAGTCCAAGAAAGTGCCTGACTACAAACTGTCGGAATGGGTCACGACCTGTGCAGCCGAACACGGTTTCTCCATTGATCCGCGTGGCGCCGCCCTCATTGCCGAACATATCGGCAACGACCTCTCCCGCATCGACAACGAGTTCCTGAAAATGAAACTGGTGCTTCCCGCCGATAGTGCCGTCACCCCGGAAATCATCGAAAAATATATTGGCATCAGTAAGCAGTATAACGTTTACGAGCTCCGTGACGCCCTCGTCAGCCGCGACGAAGCAAAGGCGTACCGCATCGTCAACGCCTTTTGCCAAAATCTGAAAACCAATCCTCTTCTCGTGACGGTGGCGAACCTTTTTTACTACTATAACAGCTTGTTACTATATTTGTTATCACCGGATAAATCAACGATGGCGCAGAAAGCTATCTTCGGATACAACAAGTCTGAAGCGCAGCTGCGGCGCGAGGCCGGTATTGCTTCCCAATATAGTCAGACGTCGCTTATCAAAATTATTTCAGTGTTGCGTGAATTTGATGCACGTTCCAAAGGAATTGATAATGAAGCCCCTGAAGAAGATTTGTACAAAGAACTGGTTTATAGAATTTTGCACTGATTACTTAAAGCATATATGAAAGCATACGTTTTCCCCGGACAGGGGGCACAGTTTATCGGAATGGGCAAGGAGTTGTATGACAACAGCCCGAAGGCGCGTGACCTTTTTGAGAAGGCCAACGAGGTGCTGGGCTTTCGTATCACCGACATTATGTTCGGAGGGACGGAGGAGGAGCTGAAGCGCACCAACGTGACGCAGCCTGCCGTCTTTCTTCATTCCGTCATCGCCTTTCTGACGGCGGAGGACGTTCCTGCGCCGGATATGGTGGCGGGCCACTCGTTGGGCGAATTCTCAGCATTGGTCGCCAACCGTGCCCTCGCTTTCGAGGACGGGCTGCGGTTGGTGGCGAAACGTGCCCACGCCATGCAGAAGGCCTGTGATGAGCATCCCTCTACGATGGCCGCCGTCCTTAAGTTCGACATCGCCAAGATTGAGGAAGTGTGCGCCTCTGTCACCGACGACGTGGTGGTGACGGCCAACTACAACAGTCCGCAGCAGGTGGTGATTTCGGGTACGCTGGAGGGTATTGAACGGGCAAAGGCGCTGTTGCGTGAGGCTGGTGCCCGCCGCATCCTCGACCTCAATGTGGGCGGCGCCTTCCATTCCCCGCTCATGCTTACGGCCCAGCAGGAACTGGCCGCCGCCATCGAAGCTACGGAATTCCATACCCCGATTTGTCCCATCTACCAGAATATCAGTGCGAAAGGGACAACTGACCTCGCCGTCATCAAACAGAATCTGAAAGATCAGTTGACCCATCCCGTCCGTTGGACCCAGTCGGTGCAGAACATGGTGGCCGATGGCGCCGACCAATTCACCGAGTTCGGTCCCGGCGAGGTGTTGACAGGCCTGATCAAACGGATTCTACCGGATTTGTAATTGCGTTTTACGATTTTTTAATACGATTGTGTAGAGACGCAAAATTTTGCGTCTCTACAAGGGTGTTTGTATCGTGGATGTTTAATTAATAATTACTTCATCCACAAATATATACGAATCATACCCCGGTGCTTGGTGCTCTTTCGGCAGCTTCCCGGGATTTCGTACGATTACCTTCATGTCGGCGGTGCGGATTTTCAGATTGTCCACTGTGATGTACCCGACTCGGTTTCCCGAAATCTGCTCCACATTGAAGTGACGTTTGGTGTCCAACGTGTAGCCGTCGCCCTCACGGACGTACACTTCGATGTCGGCGGGGGCAAGTATCCAGTCGTGGAAGTTCTGCAAGAAACGCACGGTGACGGAGTGGACGTCGGTGGCCTCCGGCCAGCGGTAGGTTAGCTCCACATCCTGCCCCTGATAGCCCTGCCATCTGCCGTCGCGGTAGCTGTCGCTGCCGGTTTCGCCGTCGGCCAACGCGAACTTGCCCCCGCCGCTGTACTCGGGACGGTAGGTGCTGTACTGGCCGTTCACTTCCGCCAGTCGTCCGATGCCTTTGTGAACCAATACCCGCTTGCCGTTTCTCACTTCGTTCCCGGATGGGCTGACAGTGAGCGTCTTCACGGTGCAGCTTTCGGAGAGTGTGATGGGGGACTGGTACACAGGAGAGAAGTCGCTCGGCTCGCTGCCGTCCAGTGTGTAGTGAATGGGCGTATCGTTGAAGATGGTTCGGAGGGATAACTCTATCTTGTTGTCTTTTAATGAGGTTTCAATGAAAACGTGTTCGGGAATCGTTACGATTTGTTGAATCAGTTGGTCGTATTTGGCTTCATTGACATCGCGCCAATAGGGACGGTAGCATTCGTACCATTGGTAGAGATAGTCTTTTTTCAGGGCAGAAATATAGTACTCTAAATCCTCTATGTCGTTATGAATCCTTTTTTTTGAGTTCGGATTGTTGTTCTCGGGGTGCAGATACAGGTCGTAAAGGTTGAACTGACTGCGTTTGAGCATCATGTCGGTCAGCATCCGGTTGGCGGCGTGTACAGCGTTGTAGATGATTTCCGTATTTTGGTACTGCGCTTCTTCGGAAAGAATCAGTTTCAGCAATTCAATGGTTTTGAAGATGTTGAATCGTTCGGTTTTCACCTCCTGCATTGCCACTTCCGTCAGGTTGTCGGGCAGAAACTGCCACGGCTTGTATTTCCAAAGAGAACCGGTGGTGTAGAGCTCCCCGATGGGCGACTGCTCGTAACGGCTCACCGCCCGCAAAAAGTCGGCGATGATGTTTTCATCATTGTAAAAATGGAAAAACTGGAAGTTGAAGTTGACATCGAAGGTCTTGAGACGTTCGGTACGTTCCTTTTCGGCAGCTTCCGATTCTGTCTGTCGCGTGGGATTCCACGACATTTCCGCGCCCCACGCCATCGCGTGCCACACGCTGTTGAGACTGGCCTCGCCCGAGTCGTTCCATGCCGTGTTCAGCAGCCCTTGCGCCCCGTTGCGCCATCCGTCGCGGGCAAAGTTGGCGATGTTCTTTTCGTAACTGCTCATGCTGGGAAAGACGGTGCTCCACATGCTCACGCCCGGCACCACCCAGAAAGTGTAGCCCGCCTCCTTGATGGGCAGGATCATCTCGTCAAAACTTTCCGACGGCACGTAGCTCCACACCAACATTGTGATGTCTTTCGGTAACTTGGTTTGTATCTTTTTGTCTTTCAAAACAATATCCGCCCACATCATCGTCCGTTTGCCATATCCTTTCACAATGTCGTGTACTTTGAGAATGTGACGGATGTAGGCCTCCGAAGCTCCCATTTTTTTCACAAACTTGGCGGCTTTTCCCGTTCCGAGCGACTCTGTCTCGTCACAGTTGATGTTGAAGAGTGGATAACTGTAGGCGGCGGTCTCCTCTTTCAAAAGCGTTCGCAAAAAATCGTATGTTTCGGGGAGGGCGGGGTTCAGATTGTACTTGGTGTCGGCAAGATACTCGTATTTCGGATTGCTCAGGATTTTCTCAAAATGGGCGAAACACTGCTGATTTCCAATGATTTTAACGTAGAAATCTTTGGCATAATCCTCCAATTCACGGATCTGGTCGGCAGTGAGTCCGTCGGACGGCGCGTAGTCGAACGCTTCCGAAACGAAGGTGTGCTCGGTGTAAAGGGTGAGGGTGTTCAGTTTGAACTCCGCCATTGTGCGGATCTGCCGTTTCAGGTAATCCATCGTCGGTATCGGGCCGCGGCTGATGTCAATCATCCAACCACGGTATAGGTAGTTGGCATAGTCCACAATCTTCATGCACGGAATTTTGACATACTGCCACTCCTCGAAGTCGGCGCGGTAGTTGAAACGGTATAGCTGGACGAGACTTTGCAGACCGTAGAAGAGACCTTCATCCTCAGGTGCGGTGATGACAATGTCCATTTCGGTGACATCCAGTTTGTAGTTTCCTCCCGCCCAATTCACATCCTGCCATCCTTGTTTGCAGAAAGTGATGGTGCGGCGCACCCCTTCGGTCGGCTTTGTATCCACAATTTCAGGAATTTTCCCCAACAGCCGCTCGTACTCAGCGGCAAGGATTTTCTGGTTCGTCACTTCTTTGTCGAAGATGACGACAGGGTGTTCCCAAATGAAGAAACCGGAGGTATAGGTGACATACTGCGGGGTGGGGATGATGCCGCAGTTCCGGGCGGCGGCGCGGGTGACGGCGGCACATAGCAGAACTATGGCAACCATCAGAGCTACAAGTCGTTTTACTCTCATCATCAGTTGCGGTTATGGGGATCCAGCGGATTGATCTGCTCTTCTTCGGGTGCAAACAGGCGCATCAGGAACAGGGGCAGGTCGCGGGTGATGTCGGGGGCGTTGCGCTGGTACAGCGTCCCCTCCGGGGTCAACAGCAAGTTGTCGGGCAAGGAGTTGATTTCCAGCTCGTCCAACCACGCGAACTGGTTGTTGAAGTGGACGAACTTCCAGTCGAACTGCGGGTACTTCTCCTTGAACTGAAGGAGCGGGCTTACCATAAAGTCGAGGGAGAGGCTGACAAATTCGATCTTGTCGCCATATTTTGCCTTCAACTCCTTGATAATCATCATTTCACGGAGACAGTCGGTACAATCCATATTGAAGAACTGCACATAGACCCACTTCCCTTTGAGGTCGGAAAAGCGGAACGAACTGCCACCGATCTCCTTGAGTTTCACTTCGGGAAGGGTGCTGCCCGAACGGTTTTGTTGCAGCTGGAGGAGCAAATTCTCCGCCATCATGCGGTGTTCGGGAAAATGGCTCGACAGCCGTATGTCATCAAGGATTTTCAGAATATTCTTGCGGTTAAATTCCTTGTTGTCATAGAGTTCTGGGAGATTAATCAGGATAGCGAGCTCCCTGAGACGCTCGTTTACCAACAGCGGGTCTTTACCGATGGTATTGAAAAGGGAGAGGA
Source organism: Bacteroidales bacterium (assembly GCA_017961265.1). Lineage (GTDB taxonomy): Bacteria > Bacteroidota > Bacteroidia > Bacteroidales > WCHB1-69 > UBA1756. The sequence continues at coordinate 12,192 of JAGCXN010000035.1, forward strand.
AATTCCCTTCCTCATTGATGACGTGCGTCAGCAGCTCTTTTCCAATGCGTGGTGACGTGAGCAAATAATTGGAATAGAATCCGTTAAGAAACGACATATAGGCCGGATTCTCGTACAGGACGTAATCATTGTCAAGGTACTTGGCATACAGCGAGTCCGGCGACTTCTGGAGCAGCATCCCTTCCAATTTTGCATAATAATAATATAGGTATGACTTGTAGAAGTTGTCGGGTGCGTACTCGATGGGGAAGCGTGCCGTAATGTTGGTGGCGATGGAGTCGAATTCCGCCTTCCCTATGTCCCCGATGATGTTGGGTGCGAAGTAGTCGATGATGTCGGAGGCGATGTACTCGAATCGGTTGATTTTGTAATTGAGGTCGTGGGGAGTGGCGTCCTCGCTCTTAATCTGCAAGAAACCGCCGTATTCCATCGGGTCAAGCAGTTGGAACAGCTTCGGATCCATGTCGATGGTGAAGTGGTAGGTGCGTTCTGGCTCCGCAAAAAACTCCGCTTTGGACGTATTGATGGCAATCTGTACCAACTTGATTTGGCGTGTGTCGAAGGAGAGCCTGAAATGTCCGTCCTTTCCGATTTTGTCCGTCGCCACCACCTGCTGCCGGCATGAGACGAGGTCGGCCTGTGCAATCAACCGGATTTCCTTTCCCGCTGCAAATTCCGCCGTCCCCTCAATCACCACGGGCTTCATCTTCTGGGCAAACGCTCCATACACCGGCAACAATATTGCCAATGCGATGATGTTGAGTCGGATGGTTGTTTTGTTTGTCATTTATGTTGTTTCAACCGATAGATTTTCCCCTTCTTTTTAAGAAGGGGTGCACGAAGTGCGGGGTAGTTGTATAGATATATTTTATTCCTTTTAAAATAATTTCATCATTTTTTCAACTACTTTTCTACTACCCCGGCCTACGGCCACCCCTTCTACATAGAAGGGGAATTTCTCCTTGGTCCTTCTTTATAATTTCCCCTTCAATGCCAACAATTCGTATTTCGCCTTCAACAGCTGGATGTTGTGCACCTCCTTGCCAATAATGGCTTGCAGTTCATCGTTTTGCTGTTTGATGAAGTCGATGACGGTGATGGTGCCGTTGAGCAGCTGGGTGTTGGCGGTCTCTTTGATTTCCTGATATTTCTGGATGATTTGTTCATCGAGAACGAGCAGCCGCTCGATTCGTTTCACCTCGTTCAGCTTCTCTTGGATGGCAATCTGGTTGGCTTTGGTGAAGTCGGCCTGCTGGCTTTCAAGGATGGAGGTCTGCAGGTCGATGATGTCGCTGATACCTTTGGTCTTGGCCCAGTCGATGAGAGGGACGACGAATTTGAATCCGACGGCATAGAACCAGTCCGCTTTTGTCGCTAACAGGTTGTAGGTGGGACGTCCGTAGCCTCCTACCGCCATAAAAGTGATTTTTGGCAAACTTTTGGAAATATGCATTTTGCGCTGGTATTCCAAATTGGTCTTTTCGTTTTCAAAGATGGCGAACTCGTATCGTGACGATTGGGTGTTATTCTCCACTTCGGGCAGGTCGGGAGTGATGAGGGTGATATTGCTCAAGTCTTTGCCCGTCAGGATGGAGAGGGAGGCGAGCAGCGATTCGCGGGTGGCCTGCAGTTCGTCTTTCTGCTGCTGGATTTTCAATCCCTCCAGGTCCAGCTGCGCGATGGAGTTGGCATAAACCACACCCGCCTTCAGGAGTGCCTTCAGCTGGTCAGACTGTTCCTGAAAGGTATTTTCCACATTGGAAAGGATGTTGATCTGCTTGTCAATGATCAGCAAGTTGAGGTAGATGGTGATGACGTTCTCCTTTATTTTGCTGATGGAAATGTCTAACTTGTTGATTTCATTTTTGTTGAGCAGACGTTCCCGCTTTCGTCCGTAGGTGGCTTGTAGTCCGTCGAACACCACCTGCTGGAGGTTGAGGCTCACGTTGTAGAGGTCGTGACGTTGTGGCTCAAGTCCATAGGCAGTGGCGATTTCGGTCGGGAGTTCGGTCATCTGCGACAGGTAGCCGACGGCACCGTCAATCTGGAGGCTAGGATAGTAGTGCGAGGAGACATCGTTGAGCTTCACTTTTAGCAGCTGTTCGTTAAGCTCCTTCTGCACATTGGCCGACGACTGCGCGACGGCAAGGCGCTGACATTCTTCAATGGTGATGGTCTCCTGTGCTTTTCCTGCAAGGAGAAGGAGAGTGAAAAAGAGTAGCAGAAGGGTTTTCTTTGTCATTATTGATTTTTGTATCAGTTTCTTAATTAAAAAAGTGACCCCGCTGTCCAGCAGGGCCACTTGTCGTATGGGAAAGTTGGTTATCTCTTGATGACCTTGCCCGTGGTGACGAGCTCTTGGCCATTGCAGATCTGGACGAAGTAGATGCCGTTGGGCAGCTGGCTCAGGTTGAGAACCGTTGCAGTATCATTAACGGCAGTTGTGGAAATTAATTGTCCGACGGTATTGAGAAGTCGGATGTGGGTGGCTTGGACGCCGTCACCCAAGGTCACGGTTACGTTGGCGCTGGTCGGATTCGGGTAGAGGGTGACGGTGGTGAGGCCGGTCTCGCTGATACCCACCGAGTTGTTGATGACTACGATGTCGAAGCTGAGGTTGTCGCTGCTAGTGCCGTCGGTGATGGTATGGCTGAAAGAAATGTTAGTGTTATTGGGCGTATTGGCATCAATAGAGACATTGTACTGTGAGGTGAGGGAAGCGTTAGGTGCTGCACCGGCAAAGTTGACGACTGGTTCCTCGATGGAGGCATACGCGGAGGTAGTCATCAGAGTGGAGACGATGTTTTCTGCGTTGCCGTCACCGTTGTTGCGGCTGTAAACCGTCACTTTGATAGTCTCATCAGGATTGATGTCGTTGTCGCCGTTGCCGCTGATGATGCTGACGGTGTAACTTTCATCAATGAGGTCGGGTGTACCGGTGTAAACTGTCACAGTCAGACTGAAGGTCATGGTGCAAGTATCTTCGTCACTGTACATCGTGTGGACAAATTCGATGACGGCCTGGTCGGGAGCATCGTCGGAAATTTCGATATCAAATTGTGAATTTACGGAAGCGTTCGGGGCAATAGTGCCGATAATCTGGCTGCCGTTATTGATGGTAGCATAAGATGATTCGGTGGTCAGTTCTGAAACGGCATTGTTCGCTGCAGCGCGACCGTCATTCCGTGTATTGACGTTGACTCTGACGATTTCGCCCGGATTGATGGCACTGTCATCGTTGCCAGCAATAATCGTTTCGTTATGGGTTACATCGACCAGATGAGCCATGGCCACCTCTACTACATTGATGCTGAAGGAGATGGTAGTGCTACCGTGCACATCATCTGAAGCGGTATGTGTGAAAACGATAGTGGTGTTGTCGGGTGTATTGGGGGCGATGTCCACCGTGTAAGTGGTAGTAGCGGTGCCGTTGGCGTCAATGCTGCTGATGGTCTGCGCGCCATTGGTGATGGTGGCATACGTGGAAACCGTTGTGAGCTCGGAAGTTACACCACTGATGGCTGCAACGCCGATGTTGCCAGTGGTGACGACAATCTCAACGGTTTCGCCTGGATTGATCTCCTCATCATTGTTGCCAGCAACGATAGTTTCATTGTGTGTCATATCCTGCAGAATGGCGGAATGGACGGTGAAGCTGAAATTGTAAGTCTGCTGTGTTGGGACATCGTTCAACAAATAGTCGGCAGTGACGGTGCAGTTGACGACGTGTCCGTCGGCCACAGCTGCGATGTTGCCAGAGAAGATGCTGGTAAGGTCGAGCGTTTCGGTTGAGCCAATGCTGGCGACGGTTTCCGTATTATCGGTAAGCGTGAGTGCGGATGAAGTGGTGGTCATCGTAAGATTGACATTTTCAATGGCTTCGGCGCTGCTGTTTTCAAGGGTGACATCGAAGTCGGCCGTTTCTAATTCGTAACCATTGCTGTTGGTGTTCAGACCAGCATTGGTGATGACAATACCTTCTGGCATCGGAGCAATGCCGCCGCCAGCGGAGGTGGGCCATGTGATGTTGTCCAACTTCGCGCAATCAGAACCGTAGGCCGTGTTCTGACCGCTGTTGTTCCTGACGTAAGCGAATTTGATGGTATGGGTACCAGCCGTGATGGGGTAGGCATGATACTGCCACGTGCAGGTGTCGGTGTAAGTTCCACCCCAGCCGCCAGAGCTTTGCACACCATTGCTGACCTCTAACTGCTGTACGCCGTCAATGTAGAAACGGAAGAAACCGTAATTGGGTCTTGCGGCGACTTTGGAGTAGAAACTGATTTCACCGTCGATACAGTCGATGGTGAGTTCGAGGTTGGATTCGGTGTTTTTGCGTCCGGCGTTACCCGATTTGGCGTAGTAGCTGCCGCCGATAGCTTCATTGGCGTCGTTCACAATCGCCCACGGATACTGGCTATTGTTCACCCATTCAAACTGAGTGAATGTGCCGCTTTCCCAATCTTCTGTCGCTTCGGTACTGCCGACGGTGAGATAGATGGTGTCGGTGCGGTCGGCGCGGGCATCAGTGGTGCTGAAAATGTGGTGCACGTAAGGAATGATGGTTCCGACAGGAACGTCAGCGCCGATGTTGATGGTGAAGACGGAAGCGTACTGGTCTTCTGCCTCAATGGTGCCGACGGTGATGGTGCCATTGGTCACTGCAGCCGGTGTGTAGTAGGTGGAGAGGTGCGAAATGACGTCCGGTGCATCGGCGCGACCGGTGTTCTCATCCACGATAGTGAGCACGACCGTCTCGCCCGGATCAATGGTGTTGTCATTATTACCACCGCTGACGGTGTAGCTGTCGCTGACTTTGACCAAAGCGGGGGAGGCCACTTCACGAACGACAATATTAGCTGTATAGGTAGTGCTGGTGATTACATCGGTGGAAGCCACATGGTTGAAGGTGATGAGCGTGTTATCAGGCGTATTAGGATCAATAGTGACATGGTAGGTGGTGGTGGCAGTACTGCTGGGGGCTATATACGAGATTGTCTCGTTGGCATTGGCGATGGTGGCATACGGAGAATTAGTGCTCAATACGGAAATTACATCATATTGTCCTTCGGTACTGAGGTTTTCTGTCGTGATAATGAGGTCAATGCCTTCGCTAGGATTGATCTCCTCGTCACCGTTGCCGGTGGTGATGATGACACTGTGGCTGATGTCGTTCAGCACCTCTGGTTCGGGGGCGATTTCACCACCACCAGGGAAGGAAATGTTATCCACCCAAGCGCAGTCGGATCCGCTTGCCTGGGAGTAGTCTTTGTCGAATGCAAATTTCAAGGTATGGACGCCTGCTTCAATCGGCCACGATGACAGCTGCCAGTTGCCGTTGGTACCGGAACGCTGTTCCATCTGGACACCGTCCAAATAGAAGCGGAAGAAGTCATAATTGTTTTCAGAAGAAACTTTGCTGTAATAGCTCACTTCACCCGCCATAGGTGCGTCAATGGTGAGCTCGAGTTCCGAGGTACTGCTGTTCACTCCTGCATTGCCCGACTTCGCACAGTAAGTACCAGCGTATGCGCCGGTGTTGACAATCGTCCACGGATAGGTGGCGCTGGGAGTCCAGTCAAACAGGCTCATGTCGCCCGTTTCCCAAGTCTCAGTGGCGGTCACTGTGCCCACCACAAGCCAGATGGTGTCCACCCGTGAAAGGGCGGCATTGGTGGTGCTGTAGATATGGTGGTAGAAGGGGACCAGCGTGCCGTTCGGGACGTCGCTGCCGATGTTCACCGTGAAGGTGGAGGTGCATTCGGCCTGCTCGTTCACGGCACCGATGGTGATGGGGCTGTTGGTCACCGGGGTGAGGCCGTAATAGGTGGAAAGCTCTGATACGACGTTCTGCGCCGTGGCGTGGCCGATGTTCTGGTCGGTGATGGTGATGTTGACGGTTTCACCGGGGTTGATGATGTCGTCGTTGTTGCCACCGATGATGGTGTGGCTGTCGCTGACGTAGGCGAGGAGGGCGTCCACCAGCATCAGGTTGTAGGTGTAGGTGGTGGTTTCGGCCGTGCCGTTGCTCAGGTAGCTGACGGTGAACAGGATGGGGGCGATGTCGCCGTCAGAGAGAGCGTTGCCCACGTTGAGGGCGAAGGAGGCGTTCAGGACGAGGACGTCACCGCTGTTCACGGTGCCGACCGTCTCCGTGGCGTCGGTCAGGGTGATCTGGTTGGAAGTGGTGACGGCGCTGATGCTCGTGTTGGTGCCAGCATCCGGGAAGTGGTTCTCAATGGTGACGTCCAAGGTGAGGTGGGCGTTGGCCACGGCCTGTGCGTCATTGGTGACGGCCACGTTGGAGATGATGACGCGGGCACCTTCGCCGGCCATTACGTTGATGGTGGTGAAGGTGGTCTTGTAGTTCTGGGCGGAAGCGGCCAGCTCGTAAGTCTCTCCTGCATTCACAGCGGGGAAGGTGAGGGTGGCGATACCGTTGGCATCCGACAGAACAGCTGTAACAAGATCCAAATCGTGTGTCAGGGCGATATAAGTGTAAGGTGCGCCAGTGGAAACGGCGATGCTGGTGGTGCCGTCAATCACCTCGATGGTGTTGTTGACGGGTGCGATGTTATCTACTCGGATGTTCATGTCTTCGGGCTGTCCGAGCCATGTCATGACGGACGGGTCTCCCATCAGTTCGTATATTTCCCAATAATATTTTACGTAATTGTCAGTAGCTGAATATGCTGCTTGAACAGCCATGTTTCCGGCATAAATGACACTTCCTTGAGTTATATACCAGTTGTTATATGCTTCGTTGTGTGTGTGGAACAGACAGTCGTAAGCTCCGAGGTTGTTGGCATCGTAAGAGGCAATGTTGCAGTTAGTGCAGTTTGCCTGCAAAGAGCCATGGGCACCAACAGCCCAATAATAGTCGTGATACCAGTAGGTGTAGTCGGTGCCGCCGATGTAACCCACAGCACCCTTGTTGTTGGCGCGGAGCAGAGCCTCGCCAAAGCATTCGCTCTCTTCAAATTTGTTTGACTGGCAGCAGTTTCCAATCATAATGCCGAACTTGCCGGTGTTGGTCATCTGTCCCACATTGGTGGTGGAAAATTCGGGGATGGACCATCCACTGGAACTACAGTGTGCAGAGTAATTAGCATATCCCATACCGCGTGAGAGGGCAGTGCGGATGCTGGCAGCATTTGATGAGGCATGGGGGTTGTAGAAAGAGGTCACATCGGTGAAGAAGTCTTCCGAATAGGTGTCTTCCAGATAATGCATTGCCGGATTAGCCATGCTGTAGCCATAGTCGCCGCTGGAGCCGCCGTCCTCACCGGCCACGAGGAGGCAGTTGTCAAGGTAGCTCGGGTCGGGCATCGTGAGCTGCTCGTACATGAGGGTCTTCTCTATCTGCGGAGTGAGTTGTGACACGTTCTGTGCGGAGAAACGTCCCCAGTAGCAGTCAGGCACATTGTCGTTGCCCACTTGCGTGAAATAATACAGGTCGGTGACGTGGCTGGTCATGCCGGAAACTTGCGTGCTATAGGTGGGGATTTGTGCCTGGTCGCCTACCAATAGCACGTAGGTCGGCGCGGGGTTGGTGGCGGTGGCATTGGTGAACAGTCCGGTGATGTAGTTCTTGATGGCCGTGGTGGTGGTGCCGATGGTGCCAGTATAGGCTACTTCCACCAAGAATCCCTTACGGCGTTTCCAGTTGACGAAATTGTCCAACTGGCCGTTGAAGATGTCATTGGCAATGATGAGGTATTTGACAGGTGTGGTGGTCAGAGCGTCGCGCAAGCCTGCCACCTCAATGCTGTTGGCCAGTTCTGTGGGACGTCCGAAGGCGGGGCTGGCGTATTTCAGCTTCATCTCCCGGGTGGCGGCCATATCCACATTGTCGTAGGTCACGGTGACGGTGATGTCTTCGTAAATGGTCACGACGTTGGTGACGGGGTTGACCTGCACGGGGCAGATCCGTACGTCGGCCATGTTGACATCACGGGCGATGCCGGCCTTGGCGACAGTGGCCAAGGGCATCCCGTAGGTGGCGTCGGTGCTGTAGGTGGCAGCATCCTTCACGAAAGTGCGGTCGCCCATGTACGACTTGTGGTACAGCTGCTGGGTCGGATAGAGAGTGTGGGCAATTCCCGCCTCTTCCGCCGTCAGGGTGCGGACGTGTCCCGCCGTGGCGGTCACATGCAGGTTGCCGCAGACAGGAATCTCAATCGTCTTGACCATAATGGGAAGCTCGGGTTTTCCCACGTTGTCAACGGAGGGGACACAGCCGTCCAGCATGAGGCGGGTAAACTGCCCCTGCTCAATGGTGACATCGCTGGTGATTAATTCGCCAGTGAATACCGTAAAGGTAATCTGGTTGTCCGTATTGCTGACAACACGGTGGTTCTGTGCGCTCATTTGGAAAATTCCGAAAAGCAGGCACACCAAGGGAAGAAGAATTTTTTTCATATTTGATAGTTTTGTTGATTTATAAATTTCAATCTATTGATTTTTTAGTTTTCAAT
>JAGCXN010000036.1 GCA_017961265.1 Bacteroidales bacterium
CTCGCGGGTCTTGATGAAGTAGGCATTTTCGATGAAGCGGGCGCTGTCGACGTTGACGGGCACACCGTATTTGTGGCAGAGTTCGCAGGTCTCGCGGATGTTCTGCATCGATACGGGCTGGCCGCCGACGGTATTGTTCGTGACGGTAAGGACCATGAACGGCACGTTGCCTTGGTTCTCTTTGAGCACCTTCTCAAGTTTTTCGAGGCTGACATTGCCCTTGAAGGGGACTTCGAGCTGGGTGTCGTAGGCTTCGGGCACGGTGACGTCGATGGCAAAGGCCTTGCGGCTCTCGATGTGACCCTTGGTGGTGTCGAAGTGGGCGTTGCCGGGAACGATCATGCCGGGTTTCACGAGGTAGCTGAACAGCACGTTTTCGGCAGCACGGCCCTGGTGCGTCGGGATAACGTACGGGAAGCCGGTGATTTCGGTGATGGTATCCTTCATGTGGTAGAAGGAACGGGCACCGCCGTAACTCTCATCGCCCATCATCATCGCGCTCCACTGACGGTCGCTCATTGCGCCGGTACCAGAGTCGGTCAAAAGGTCGATGTAAACATAGTCGCTTTTCAGCATGAAGATGTTCGGGTGGGCTTCGTTGAGCCACTTTTCACGCTCTTCGCGGGTGGATTTTTTAATCGGTTCCACCATTTTGATTTTCCAAGATTCTGCAAAAGGAATTTCCATAATACTTTAATATTTTAATTACTAAATTACTATCAAATTTTCAGTTTTCAGTTTTCAATTTTCAATTTTCAGTTTCCATCTTCCCCATCAATCGCAGACATTTGGAGCAGCTGCGGCACACGATGGTCGTATCATCGGCAACAATGGTTTGGGTCCGCACGCCACTCACGTCGAAGAACTCCCACTTACCTGTACAGATGCCATTGTCGTACTGGCCGCTGTACATAAGGTTCCCATTTTCGTAATAGACTTTTTCGGCCCCCACCTGAACGCCCTCCTTATAGGTTTGTGTGGCTTGCAGGCGTCCGTTCTTGAAATAGGCGTTCCACACTCCATCGCGTTCGGAGTGCTTGATGTCGCCCTCTATGTAGATGTTCTTGTTGTCGTAGCAATGGACCTCCCGTACGAGTTCGTCGGTGCGATTGCCCTGTTCGTCCACACGATAGAAAAAGATATCGCGGGGCGTGCTGTCGGCATAGATGGCGCGAACCACACCGCCGGGCATTCCTGCATAGTCATCGAGCGTGCGGACGACAACCGTCTCCTTCTTTCCGCGCTTCTTGTGCTTCTGACAAGAGACGGAACAGATTATGCTGAAAATAAGCAACAATGGAATAAGCAGACGTTTCATCGATTACTCCTCTTTCTTTTGTGATTTGTTGAGCTCAAACAAAACCTCCTCGGTGATATCGCGAGTGGGGTCAGCATAGATAAGCAGCGGCATATCCTTCTGATAGGTCATCACGAAGGAAGCATTCTTCTTAGCCACGATGCGGGCAGAGACGGCCTGCACAGAATCCAACATCTCACGGTTCACAGCCACCTGTCTGTCGGTCAGTGCATTGACTACGGCATTATAGTCATCCTCCAACTTTTGGTATTCAGCCTGCAATTGTGCCTGCGCATTCTGTATCTGCACATCGGTCAGGATACCGGCCTGATAATTTTTCTGGAACTGTTCGTAGCGTTTCTGGAAATTCGCCTGCTTCTGCTTGAAGATGGCGTCCTGTTTCTGCATTTCCTCATCAAACTCTTTTTGCTTCTCTTCAATGAAGAAATAGTTGGCGTTCACAGAATCAAGATTGATAAATAGGACGCTGCCATCGCCGGGCTCTGCGGTGACGGGCGTAGGTGTGAAGGTTTCAGCCTTGCCGCCACAGCAGAAGTGCAGGATATAAAGTACGATGACGGCGGCGAACAGCACAACAAAGGCAATGATGCTGCACCATTTGCAGTTGCACTTTTTCTTTTCACACTTTGCGGGTTCGGCTGTAGGCTCCTCCACGGGTGCGGAAGCCTCGCGGAATACGGGTTCTCTCTCTTGGGCGACGGCGGTTTCCGTCTGCTCAGGGGTCATCATTTCTTCGTTTTCGTTCATTTTTATTAAGTATTAAAGTTCAAACACAACAAAACACATACGCCAAATCGCTAATTTTGCGGAATTTGGCATAATCATTCAATCGCGGCAAAGGTACACAATATTTTTGAATCAGGCAATCTGTTTTTTCAGTATAAAAAAGGGAGCAGGATTTTCCCCTGCTCCCTTGACAAACCAGTATATAGGAAATTATTTCTTAATGATTTTGTGAGTGGAGGTTCCGTTGTCGGTGATGACTTTTACGAAATACAATCCCTCAGTGAGATTCGAAATAGAGATACTTTCGACGTTGCCATCAGAAGCCTTCACAAGCTGTCCCTGAGCGTTATAGATTTCCACTTGTTGGATCGAGTTCTCGGAAAGGACATTCAACACGTCGGTAGCGGGATTCGGATAAACCGTGGTACGGCTCTCGTTGTTGTCGCTAACGCCCACGCTCAAGTCATTTATTTTCTTGGCATTGGCGTTCATGATTGCACGATTATTGACATTGCTGGCATCATGATTGTTGACGAAAGCTATCACGGTCAGATTATCCACATTCCAATTGGAATTTACTGTATAGCTGTAGGTCTTCGAATAGGTGGAACCTACCGTGGCACTCACCACATTTTGTTCGCCCCAAACGCCGCCGTTGTTGATAACATCACGCATCACACAATCATGAGTGTAATTGCCAGAAGCACCAGATTGGCTGCCGATGAGTCCGTCCTCCATAATGTAAACCGAAAGTCTGAGGTTCTGTTCCACCATTTCACCAACCGTCTCACCGGAAACAGTGAGAGAGAGATTACGTGTAGTGGGGTCATATGAACCACTTATATGTACAGACACAAATGCGGGAGCGTTGATGCGCTGAGTGAGAAGGCCGGGGGTAATGCTTGCAGAGGGGAAGAAGACAGGACCGGGATCCTCGTCGCCCGTAAGATGCATACGGTCAATCATGACAGCAGGAGCATAGGTGGATCCGCCAGCATTGTAGAATGTCATCAGGCTCTGACTTGCAGAAACCGTGTAGTCATCGGTATAATAGCCACAATGGTGAATCAAGTGAATCACTTCCGGACGGGTGCTGAGCCAGTTCTCAATGTTCGTGTGCGCGGGAGGACAGTTGGGGCACTGTGCCGTAGAGAAGTGCTCCAGCAAAGGTCTTCTGGAAACTGAATTCTCATTCACAATCATTTCCATAGAAAGAGTGTTGTCTGCTACCTCATCAGTGGCACCATTGGGTTCGCGAACTTCCACTTCAATGGTATGATGTCCTGTGGTCGTAAAAGTAGCAGGAACATTATGGGTGAAGCTACCCGTAGCATAAGCAGCGATATTGCAGGTGACATTATAGTCAGCAGACCATTCACCACCATCCAGTTTGTAACGCACTTTATAGGAAGTAATAGCATTGAGGGCACTATTGACCACCTTTCCTTTCACTTGGAAGCTAGTATTCATCAGCGGATAAGTACTCATATCCAAAGATGCCAAGGTAATCTCATCGGCAGGACATGCTGAGGAAGAAGGATTCAGTGCATGAATGTTCTGCGAAAAGCTAGAACCACCACTACCCATCACTGTACCATCATAAGACACTGAATAGGAACCATTTCCGTAACTGCAGCAGATACCGTCACCGTAAGAGTCATTGATAATAAACAGATAGCAGCCGTTGCCATCCACATCAATATCCGGGATATTAATTGTGGTTACTGCACCATCCGTGTAGGGGCCGCCATTGGCAATCACCGAATTGGTGGACTGGTCCTGCACCTCCCAAGTGGTTTCACTACCATACCTGTCGGTAGTTAAAGCAATAGAGATGGTATGCTGGGCGAAAAGGCCGATGCAAGCTACCATCAGCATGATAAAAAGTAATGATTTTTTCATAAAAATAAAGTTTTAGGTTAATTGATAATTGTTTTCCAAAAAAGCGTGCAAAAATAGAAAAAATTTCGACAACGCAGACATTCGCCAAGAAAAAAAGATTGCAAAAAATGTAGTACTTTTGCACCCTCAAATCCACGATATAAAAATGCTGACAGATAGAACCTTATTTTTGGACCGGGACGGCGTCATCAATGTCCAGCTGGTCGGCGATTACGTGAAAACCGTCGCTGAGCTGGAAATCCGTGACGACTTCCTGAAGGCCATTCCTATCATTGTCAAAAATTTCGGAAAGGTATTTATCGTCACAAACCAGCAGTGCATCGCCAAAGGGCTGTGCACGCAAGCGGATGTGGACGAGGTGCACCGTCATCTGTTGCAGATTCTGGAAAATCACGGGATACACATTACTAACATTTATGTATGTCCCCACCTCGCCGGAAGTGGCTGCACTTGCCGCAAGCCCGAGACGGGACTGGCGATGCAGGCCAAGGCCGACTATCCCGACATCGACTTCGCCCGCTCGGTGATGGTCGGCGACAGCGCCAGCGACATGCGTTTCGGACGCCGCTGCGGGATGGAGACCGTATTCATCGGCAAAATCACGGATGAGAACCGCACTGACATCCTCGCAGACTCCGACCACATTGTCGATTCCATCTATCAATATATGAGCCAAATCCCATAACATGCACTTCCTGTTTTACTTCATCCTCTATCCCCTATCGCTCCTTCCGATGCCGCTGCTGTACGGAATCGCCTTCCTGTTCTATCTTGTCGTCCGATATGTGATTGGCTATCGTAAAAAAATCATCACCAACAACTTACAAAAATCTTTTCCGGAAAAGAGTGACAAAGAGATCCGGCAGTTGCGCAACGCCTACTACCGCCACCTCGCCCGCATCGCGGCGGAAATGCTGAAAATGCTGACAATGTCGCGCCACAACGTGATGCGACGCTACCGCTGTGAGAATCCGGAACTGGTCAACCGGTTCTACGAAGAGGGCAGAAGTGTCATCCTGATGTCGGCGCACTACAACAACTGGGAATGGATGATTCTGAGCTTGCCGATGCAGTACCGTCACCACGGCGTGGGGGTCGGGAAAGCTAACAGCAACAAGGCTTTCGAGAAGCTCATTAACCGTGCCCGCACCCGCAACGGCACCGAGGTGGTGTTCGCCGACCACGTACGAGAAGTTTTCGAGCGCTGCGAACTCGGCCATACGCCCGCCGCCTATATGATGCTGTCGGACCAGTCGCCCAACAACGTTCACAAGAGCTACCGTACCACCTTCCTCAACCAACCGTCGGCGATGATCTACGGAGCCGAACATTTCGCAAAAAAATACGACATCCCTGTCCTCTATTACGAAGTCATCCGCGAAAAAATCGGCCATTATAAAATTGTAAACCACCTCATTACTGAACATCCGACGGAAACGGAATATGGTGAAATCACGGAAGCCTACGTGCGCCACTTGGAGGCCACTATCCGCAACAATCCCCCATACTGGCTCTGGAGCCACCGCCGTTGGAAACTGAAACTTGATTAATACGCTCATTATGAAAAAAATACTGATCTTCATTTTCGTCCTCTGCCTAGCCACCGTACCCGCCTCGGCCCAGAAGAGCATCCTGTTCCTTCTGCCACTGGATGCGGACAGAGCTGCACAAACCGACATTGAAAACATTAATTCACAGCAGGATATAGACAATATTTTCGGAAAAACACTCATCCACTTTTGGGAAGGGGCACAAATCGCGATCTCCGAACTTGGCGATGAAGGCAATGATTTTCATGTCATCGTGCGGGATGTGACCGATGCTATCAAATTGGAACAGGTGCTCGCAGATATGCAAAAAGTTGACCTTATCATCGCCCCCCTATACGGCAAATTGTTCCCTATAGTGGCGGAATTCGGGCACAAGCATAAAATACCCGTCGTCAACCCTTTCAGTTCCCGTCACGACATTATTGAGAAAAATCCTTACGTGTATAAGGCTAATCCGTCGTTTGAGGCGAGGGCGGCCTACCTCTGCAACCACCATCCCGATGCCAACTTCATCCTCTGGACAAGCGATACCCATGCCACCCACGATGCCGAAGCCTATCAGACTTATTTTCACGAACACAATATTACCTATCAGAGTGTACCCGACAGTACTTTTTTCGGCGACCATCTTTCCCGGACCAAAGACAATGTGGTCATTGCATGCTTTAACAATGCCCAGCTTTTCAGCAAAGGAATCAGCAAAACACTACAGACCAATAAATTGCCTCATTTTACATGGATTATTCCAGAAGAATGGCTGCTGATGGACGAGTTCAATATTGACAATATGAACGGGATGGACGTCAACTATTTCGCAAGCTATTTTGCCGACGATGCCGAAGAACGGACACAGGTTTTTAATTACAAATATGGAGAACGGTTCCAATGCCTTCCCTCCGTTCGCAACTACGCCTATCAAGGGTACGACATCGCAAAGTTTTTTATCTCCATGATTCTCCAAGATTATCATACACCTGATTTTGATCCCATAGCCTACAAATTCCAGTTCAAGAGAGTTGATAAAGGTGGTTTTGAAAACATCAAAGTCCGATTCATCCATCTTCAAGATTATGAATTCAAAGAGGTGAAGTAATTCATTTCAACAACAATAAATCAAATTAAAATAATCAAAATCAAAACATTATGGAAAAAGTAAAAATTGGTATTAATGGATTTGGCCGTATCGGCCGTCTGGTCATGCGCGCCTCTGTGGAGCACGAAGATTTGGAAGTGGTCGCCATCAACGACCTGTTGCAGGTGGACTACATGGCCTACTTGCTGAAGCACGACTCCGTACATGGCCGTTTCAACGGCACCGTTTCGGTGGAGGGCGACAACCTCATCGTGAACGGCCGTCCCATCCGTGTCACCGCCGAGAAGGATCCCGCAAACCTGAAGTGGGACGAGGCTGGTGCGGAATACATCGTCGAGTCCACGGGCTTGTTCCTCACGCAGGAGAACGCTGTGAAGCACATCCAAGCCGGCGGTAAGAAAGTGGTGATGTCAGCTCCGTCAAAGGACGACACCCCGATGTTTGTGATGGGCGTGAACCACCACGAATATGCCGGACAGGACATCGTTTCTAACGCTTCCTGCACCACCAACTGTCTTGCCCCACTGGTGAAGGTCATCCATGAAAACTTCGGCATGGTGGAAGGTCTGATGACCACAGTACACGCCACCACCGCCACGCAGAAGATTGTGGACGGTCCCTCCGTGAAGGACTGGCGCGGCGGACGTGCCGCCAACGGCAACATCATCCCCTCCACCACCGGCGCCGCCAAGGCCGTCACCAAGGTCATCCCGTCCCTTAAGGGCAAGCTGACCGGCATGGCCTTCCGCGTCCCCACCCTCGACGTCTCCGTCGTGGACCTCACCTGCCGTCTGGAGAAAGCCACCAACTACGACGAAATCAAGGCGGCCATGAAACGCGCCTCCGAAAACGAGCTGAAGGGCATCCTCGGATACACCGAAGAGCCAGTCGTTTCGTCCGACTTCATCAGCGATCCGCACACCTCCATCTTCGACGCCACTGCCGGCATCATGCTGAACGAGCACTTCGTGAAGCTGATTTCATGGTACGACAACGAATGGGGCTATTCAAACAAGGTGCTGGAACTCATCAGCCACATGGCCAAACAAAACGACTAACCTTCCTACGATTGAGCCGCAAAAATATGCGGCTCAATCTTTTAAAAGAAACCAATGAGCACAATTCCGCTGGACTATTTTCTGAACGATGACGTCGTTTTCTTGGCAAAGGACCTGCTGGGGAAGTACGTTTTCACCCAGATTGGAGGGCAGATTGCAGGCGGCATCATCACGGAGACGGAGGCGTACAAGGCCCTGATTGACCGAGCCTCGCATGCATTTGGCGGACGACGAACCAAACGCAACGAAATGATGTACGCCCGCGGCGGTGTCGCCTACGTCTATCTCTGCTACGGGATGCACCGGATGCTCAACTTCGTCACCAACGAGCAGGACATCGCCGATGCGGTGCTGATCCGCTCCATCCTGCCGACGCACGGCGAGGAGCTGATGCTACAGCGAACAGGGAAGCCGCGTTGCGTGCCGGAAATTACCTGCGGTCCTGGAAAAGTGTGCAAGGCATTGGGAATTACGATGGAACAGAACGGGACACCGCTCAATTCCGACACTTTATGGGTGGAAGACCGCGGCGTCATTGTACCTGAGGAGCAGATTATCTGCAGTCCGCGGGTCGGTGTAGATTATGCGGGTGAAGACGCACTGCTGCCATGGCGGTTCCGGATTTTTTCCCCTTTTCTACAATAAATCACCAAACCTTTCGTTAAAACAAGTTGCGAAAAATAGTACCTATGAAAAAGTTATCTTTGATTCTGCTGGCAATGCTCCTCTCATTTTCCGGATTTGCACAGAATTCTGAACTCGGCGCGATGGTCGGGACCTCTTTCTATCTCGGCGACCTCAATCCACGTGGCGTTTTCAAAATGCCGAGATTGGCGGGCGGCATCATCTACCGCTACAACTTTACGCCACGATGGGCATTGAAAGCCGACATCCTATTCTGCGAAGTGGCCGCCAGCGATGCCGTCACCAACAAGAAATATGAGCGAAACCTCAGTTTCAAGTCGCCCATCACCGAAATTTCAGTACAGGCAGAACTCAACTTTTTCAAGCTGTACAATGAGCGGGGCAAAAACTTCTTCTCCCCATACATTTTCGCAGGTATCGCTTTCTTTTCATTCAACCCACAAGCCGAACTGAACGGCACCTACTACGCCCTTCAGCACCTCGGCACAGAAGGACAGGGCTTCGAGGGCGAACGAAAATACTATTCGCTTTGCAATTTCGCCATCCCTTTCGGCATCGGTATCCGCTTCAACGTAGCCAGATACCTCAGTATTGGAGCTGAATGGGGTATGCGCTATACTTTCACCGACTACTTGGACGATGTGAGCGGCAACTATTACGACAACAAGACGTTGCGTGACATGCGGGGCGACATCGTGGCCGACCTGGCTGACCGTTCGGAAGTGCTGCACCAAGGCGGCACGCAACGCGGCAACAGCACCACCAAGGACCTCTACTCTTTTGCCGGTGTAACCCTTACATTCAAATTCGGTGACATGGACCGCTCGTGCGACATCCGCACCAATGTGAAGCGCAAACCCGTAAGCGGCAATAGCCGTCTGTAATCTTTTCAATATCAGAATTATGCAAGAAAACAAAATCCAACACATTGCCATCATTATGGATGGTAATGGGCGTTGGGCGAAACAGCGCGGCTTAGAACGCGTCTATGGGCACAAGGAAGGAGCCAACGCTGTCCGCCGCGTGGTGGAAGAAGCAGGCAGACTGCAAATCCCCTACCTCACCCTCTATACTTTCTCCACCGAAAACTGGAACCGTCCGGAAGCGGAAGTCACTGCTCTGATGTCACTGTTGGTCAGTGCTATACGCAATGAGACGGCGAACCTCATCCAAAATAACGTACGACTCAACGCCATCGGCAATTTAGACGACCTTCCGGAATCGTGCCGCAAGGAACTGATGGACGCCATCGGGCAGACGGTACATTGCACAGGGCTCACCCTTACCCTCGCCCTCAGTTACAGCGGACGTTCGGAATTGACCCGCGCCGTCCGCCATATCGCACAGCAGGTAGCTGACAGATGCCTCACGCCCGACACCGTCACCGATAAAATCATCAGCAACAATCTCTACACCAACAATATTCCCGACCCCGACATCCTTATCCGCACCGGCGGTGAACAGCGCATCAGCAACTTCCTGCTATGGCAGCTGGCCTACACGGAGCTCTTCTTCCTACCCGTCATGTGGCCCGACTTCACTGGCGAGCACCTCCGCGAGGTCATCGACTGCTTTCTCTCCCGTGAACGCCGCTTCGGCAAAACCAGTGAACAAGTGCAAAAGTAATCGGTTTTTTTCCTAAATTTGCACCCCAATTTATAAATAGAAGAAATTGACAAGAAACCTACGCAATACACTGACAATCATAACGATAATGCTACTTTGCATCGTCGGTCAGGCGCAGGTTGTGCTCACCTCTGACGACACCGTATCCCATTTTCAGATCGATTATGCCAATCCTGTCACTTTTGAGATCGGAGGCATCACCACTTCAGGCGACGGCAATCTCGACCAGAGAATGCTCCTTTTCCAAGTGGGTGATCAGATTGAAATTCCTGGAGAAAAGATTTCCAAAACCATAAAAAAACTTTGGAGCACAGGTCTTTACGAGAACATCCGTATCTCTGTCACCAAGACCGTAGGCAACACCGCCTTCCTCGACATATACTTGGAGGCGCGTTCCCGTATGCTCGCCTTTGCCTTCGTGGGTGCAAAGAAAAATGAGGAGACGGATCTCCGCGAAAAACTCAAGATTTCGCAGGGCAATATCGTCAACGACAATCTCAAGACCACCTGCATCAATCTGATCAAGGATTTCTACATTGACAAAGGGTTTTATAACTGTGACGTGATTGTGGAAGAGAAGGCAGACGACAAAGTCAGCCGCGCCGTCAACCTCTATTTCCACATCAACAAAGGAAAGAAAATCAAAATTGACCGCATCTCCTTCTATGGCAACGACCATGTGTCGGACGCCAAGCTGCTGAAGGCAATGAAAAGCACCAAAGAGCGGTTTCACTTCACCCCGTTCTACAAGGCCGACACCGTCCTTGCCTATATGTTCCGCCATCCTGAATATTACCGTTCGAAGGACATCATCGAGCATTTGGGCGACTATTTCGCCGGACGTGTAAATCTGCGCATTTTCAAGGCTTCTAAGTTCATACAAGGTGTTTACGAAACTGACAAATCAGCGCTTATTGACAAGTTCAACGAACTTGGCTACCGTGACGCCTACATTGAGAAGGACACCTTCTACATTGATGGGAACTACGCCTATATTGACATCCATGTTAACGAAGGGCCGCAATATTACTTCCGCAATATCGATTTTGTGGGCAACACCAAATACCCCACCGATCTACTGCGGCAAATACTGAACATTGAAAAGGGTGACGTTTACAACCAGAAACGGCTGATGGAGAACATCAGCATGAACCAGGATGGAAACGACATCAGTTCGTTGTATATGAACGATGGATACCTTTTCTTCTATGCCAACCCGACAGAAGTACTGATTGAGGGTGACTCCATCGACATTGAGATCCGTATCCGTGAAGGACAGCAGGCCACCTACAACAAGATTACGGTCAGTGGCAACACAAAGACCAACGACAACGTCATCCTCCGGGAGGTGACGACGATTCCAGGGCAGATGTTTAACCGTGCCGACATCATCCGCTCACAACAAGTGCTGCTTTCCACCGGTTACTTCAATCAGGAGAAGATGGACGTGCGCCCAACCCCCAATGAGGCGGACGGCACTGTCGATATCGAATACGTGGTGGAGGAGACCTCGTCCGACCAGTTGGAATTGTCCGCAGGTTACGGAGCTACCGGTTTGGTACTGAGCGCCGGTATTTCCTTCAACAATTTCTCATTCAAGAAATTCTTCAAAAAAGAAGCGTGGAAGCCGATTCCCTCCGGCGACGGCCAAAAACTTTCATTACGAGTTTCTATCAGTTCCAAATGGTACCAATCGTATAGTTTCACCTTTGTGGAGCCATGGCTGGGCGGTAAAAAACCGAACACACTCTCTGCCAACGTCTATTATCAGTTGCAGACCAACGGCTATGCCCGTGCCGATGCCCTCTACGGCGTACTCCGCGTTATCGGTGCCAACGTCACTTTCGCACGCAAACTGAAATGGCCCGACGATTACTTCCAAGTCTCCCACAGCTTCATCTACCAATATTATAATGTAAAGAACTTCCAGAACATTTTCGTTTTCAGCAACGGTTACGCAAACAATATCAGCTACAAGTTCATGATCACGCGTAACTCCATCAGTGCGCCGATATACCCGCGAGAAGGTTCCGAGATCACCTTCTCCGTGCAGCTCACGCCCCCCTACTCCGCTTTCACCAACAAGGACTACTCCGCCGCCACAGACCAGGAAAAATACAAGTTCCTTGAATTCCACAAATGGAAGTTCAACGTGTCGTGGTTCACGAAGATAGTCGATAACCTTGTGCTGAACGTCCGTCTGAAAACCGGCTTCATCGGCTGGTACAACAAACAGATCGGTGCTCCGCCATTCGAGCGTTTCTACCTCGGCGGCGACGGTCTCTCCAGTTGGGCGCTCGACGGCCGCGAAATCATCGGCATGCGCGGTTATGATGACAGCGCGCTGACCCCGATGGAGGACGGTACGGAGGTGGGTGGTACCATCTTCAACAAATTCACCGCCGAACTGCGCTACCCCATCACATTGAATCCGAGTGCCACCATCTACGTCCTCGCTTTCGCGGAGGCGGGCAAGGCGTGGATTGACAAACGCAAATACTCCCCATTCAACCTGTATAAGTCTGCCGGACTCGGCATCCGTATCTACTTGCCGATGTTCGGCCTGCTCGGCTTCGACTGGGCCTACGGCTTCGACACTCTGCCCGGCGAAAAGAACGCCAGTGGCAGCCACTTCCACATCTCTATCAACCAATCCATTGACTAAAATATAATAAAATCGACGTTTTTACGTTGTATATCGCGCAATTTCAAAAATCACATACTATGAAAAAAAGCATTTTAACCGCCATCATCGTTGCCTTTCTGGCACTTCCTGTGTTCGGCCAAAAGTACGCCTATATCGACTCTGAGTACATTTTGAGCAATATGCCCGACTACACAGAGGCTCAGGCTGAACTGGACCGCCTCGCCACCGAATGGCAACAGGAAATCGAACGGAAATTCGCCGAAATCGACGCTATGTACAAAAAATACCAGACGGAAGCCATCACCCTTCCTGACAACATGAAGCAAAAGCGCGAGGAGGCTATTATCAATGCGGAAAAAGCGGCGAAAGACCTCCAGAAAAAACGCTTCGGCACCGACGGTGACCTTTTCAAAAAAAGAGAAGAACTCGTAAAACCCATCCAAGACAGAGTTTTCACCGCCATTGACGAATACGCCAAAGAAAAAGGCTATGCCTTCGTGTTCGATGTCGCCGGCTCCATGACCATTATCTACGCCGACCCCAAATGGGACATCAACGACCAGATTATGCAAAAATTGGGCGTGACAGCACGAGACAAAAATGAAGATGACGATTAATACCATATTATTATAAAATGAAAAAAGGACTTTTATTACTTGCAGCCATTGTGCTGACCTGCACTACTACGTTCGCCCAGAAATATGGACACGTGAACACACAGGAGATCTTTGCCGCCATGCCCGGCGCCGACTCCCTCCAAATCAAGTTGAAAGCATTTGAGACCGAACTAACCGACATCTACACCGGAATGGTCAGCGAATTCCAGACCAAAAAGGAAAAATTCGACCAAGAGGCCGGCACCATGTCCTCCACCGTCCGCCAGTATCGCGAGAAGGAACTGATGGACCTCCAGCAACGCATCATGGAGTTCCAAGAGGGTGTTCAAAGTGACATGCAAGAGAAACAATTGGAGTTGATGCAGCCCTTCCAAGACAAGATTCTCAAAGCTATTGAAGATGTGGCCAAAGAGAACGGCTTTGCCTACATTTTCGACACACAGGTTCTTCTCTATTCCGAAGGCGGCGAGGATGTTAGCGCATTGGTTAAAAAGAAACTGGGTATCAAATAGTTAAAAAAATGAAAAAAATTATTCTTATCCTAGTTGTCTTTGTTGCTGGACTTTTCTGCAACGAGTTGAACGCGCAGAAAACCAAGTTCGGTCATGTGGACTATGCCGGTATTATTGAATTAATGCCCGAAACCGACAGCGCACAAGTGGCCGTCAAGCAGCTGAAAGCCGACCTTGAGGCCGAGGCAGGCGTGATGCAGCAAGAATTCCAAGCCAAATACGAAGATTTTGCCCAAAAGCAGGCCACTTATAGTCCTGCCGTTGCAAAGGTGAAACAGAAAGAATTGGAGGACATGTACCAGCGGCTACAGGCTTTCGCTGAAGGTGCCCAGAGCCAGATACAGGCCAAGCAGGTAGAACTGCTCGAACCCGTCCAGCAAAAAGTGCTTGATGCCATCAAAGAGGTGGCTAAAGCGGAAAATTTCACCTACGTTTTCGATATTTCAACCGTGGCTTACGGGTGGGACACCACCGACCTCACCGATAAGGTGAAGGCAAAATTAGGAGTCAAGTAATGGAATTCATCGATTCGCACGGACACCTATACAAGGAGTATTACGAAGACTTCGACGAGGTGGTGAGCCGTGCCGTGAACGCGGGCGTGACCAAGGTGGTTTTGCCTTGCGTAACTTCACAAAGCTTAACCGATATTTTCGATGCTGTGGAACGATATCCGCAGCATCTTTTTCCGTTAATAGGGCTGCATCCAACAGACATTCCCGAAGACTACGAGCGTGAACTGGCCGTTCTTGAGGGCTTCCTTGACGACCCGCGCGTGGTCGGCATCGGCGAGATCGGTATGGACCTGTACCACACCACCGAAACGCGGGAGGTGCAGAAAATCGTGTTTGCCCGCCAGTTGGAGTGGGCCTGTGAGCGGCATCTGCCCGTTTCGATGCACATCCGCAGCGCCTATCCCGACGCGCTGGAAATCCTCAAGCGATTCTCGGGCAGCGGACTGAAGGGAATCCTGCACTGCTTTTCGGGCGGCATCCAGGAAGCGCAATGGGCCGTGAAAGAAGGTTATCTGCTCGGGGTGGGCGGTGTAGCCACATTTAAGAACAACAAATTGCAGGACATTATCAAGGAAGTGGGATTGGAACACATTGCGTTGGAGACCGACTGCCCGTTCCTTGCACCTGTCCCCTACCGCGGCACCCGCAACGAAAGCGCCTACATCCCCATCATCGCGCAAAAAGTAGCCGACATCTTCGAGTGCCCCATTGAGCACGTGGCGGAAGTCACGACGGCAAATGTGCTGGCGCTACGGAAAAGTGAAAAGTATAAAGTATAAAGTGAAAAGTATAAAGTAAAAGGTTGCCTACGCACATACCCCCTCTTCAAACCTATTACTTATCACCTTTCACCTTTCACCTATCACCTATCACCTATTACCTTTTGCCTATCACCTATCACCTTTTACTTGTCACCTATTACCTATTATACCTTATACGAAACCACCGATAGCCGCCATAATATGACGGCTCTATCTAATGAACTTCTTAGCTTCATCACTTGATAAACTAAAATTTTTTTTGTACTTTTGCGCTCGCTTTTGAAAAAGGCAGAAATTATTCATAACCATTTTAAAATAAATTAATTATGCAGAAAAAAGGTAACAAATACGGTACCCACCGTGTCATCGAGCCGAAGGGAGTTCTTCCGCAGCCGGCCAACAAGTTGGACAACAACATGGACGAGATTTACGACAATGAAATCCTCATTGACGTCCAGACTCTGAACATCGACTCCGCATCCTTTACCGATATTCACAACTATGCCAAGCAGCAGGCTGGCGAAGGCGCTTCCGTTGAAAAGATCATGGAAGAGGTCAAGAAGGAGATGCTCCTCAATGTGGAACTGCAGGGCAAGCACCGCAACCGTCGTACCGGTTCTGGCGGTATGCTCCTCGGCAAGGTGGAAAAGATCGGTGACGCTCTGAAAGGCAAAATCGACCTCAAAGAAGGTGACCGTATCGCTACCCTCGTCTCCCTCTCCCTCACCCCGCTCCGCATTGACGAGATTCTCGAAATCCGTCCCGAAGTGGATCAGGTGGACATCAAGGGTAAGGCTATCCTGTTCGAGAGCGGCATCTACGCCAAGATTCCGACCGACATGCCCGAAAAGCTCGCTCTGAGCGCCCTCGACGTGGCCGGTGCTCCCGCACAGACCGCCAAATTGTGCCAGTATGGACAGACTGTCCTCATCCTCGGCGCCGGTGGTAAGAGCGGCATGCTTTGCTGCTACGAAGCCAAAAAGCGCGTCGGTGTCACTGGTAAGGTCATCGGTATTGCCAACAGCCCGAAGAGCACCCAGCGTATCAAGGACCTCGGTTTCTGCGACGTGGTGGAATCCGCCGCCGGCATGACTCCCGTTCAGGTTTACGAAATGGTGGAAAGACTCACCGACGGCAAGATGGCCGATGTAACCATCAACTGCGTCAACGTTCCGGATCAGGAAATGACCGCCGTGCTCTGCACGAAGGACGACGGTATCGTCTATTTCTTCAGCATGGCCACCAGCTTCACGAAGGCTTCCCTCGGTGCGGAAGGGATCGGCAGCGACGTGAACATGATCATGGGTAACGGCTACACCAAAGGTCACGCCGAATTCACCCTCCAGGAACTCCGCGAAAGCCCCGAACTCCGCAAGATCTTCGAAGAACTTTACGCATAATACAACCCATATCCAGCAAAAGGAGCGGCAGAACCAGCCGCTCCTTTTCTTTTAATCTGAGACAAGAGACCAATGGACATCACCGCCTACGAATGGCACATCATCGCCAACCCGACCCTGCTGAACGGCAAGCGTGCCGAAACCGCAAAAGCCATCTTTACCGAACTGGGAAACAGGAACATCCGTCACACGCTGCACGCTGCTGACGGCGGCGAATGGAGCGGTCAGACGGCTGAACGGCTCTGCCGTGAGGGACAGCGCCACCTGATGATGGTCGGCGGTGACGGCAGCATCAACAACGTCATCAACGGGATTTACCAGTCGGGAGTGGACACGGAGACGGTCAACCTCGCCATCATCCCGCTCGGCACCGGCAACGACTTCTGCCGCACGCTCGGCTATCCCGAGGCGAAAGCGTTCCCCAACTTCCTGCAAAACGGCGAGTTCCGTCCAACGGATGTAGGCCTCGTGGAGACCGTCGTCAACGGTGAAGTGACGGCACAACGCCGGTTCATCAACATTGCCGGCTTTGCCTTCGACGCGGCGGTCATCAATGAGACCGTACAGGGCAAGCCGAAGCTATTCCCCGATGCGGTCTATCTCCTGAAGCTGGTGAAAGTGCTGTTCAGCTACAAGGCCACCCGTGTGAACGTCACCACGGCGGCGGGCAGTTACAGCGAGGACATTTTCACCATCGCGTGCGGAAACGCGCAGTACAACGGCAACGGGATGCGTCAGTTGCCGATGGCCGACCCGCACGACGGGATGCTCGACCTCGTCACCATCCGCAACCTCAGTCGGCTGAAAGTGGTGGCCAACGTCAAGAACCTGTTCTCCGGCAAGCACATCACCATGCCTGAAGTGACAGTGACCCGCACGCCCTTCGTCGAGCTCACCTCCGAACAGCCCCTATTAGGTGAGGTCGAGGGCGAAATGCTCACCACCGGAAATTACAGAATACGGATGGAGGAGAAGAGGATTAACATCCTGCAAGAATAACAAAATCACCTCACCAGATGTTTCGCCAGCCACGCCTCATCATTGGGGTTCTCGTATGTGGCGATTTTGTCAAAAACCTCGTTCACTGAGGTGGCCGACAGCAACAGTCCGTGATGGAACGGACGGAGAAAACCAGCTTCTTCAAATTTCGATAATTGATTTAGCAAACCATCGTAATATCCGAAAGCATTGAGAATTACGACAGGTTTCTGATGGAGTCCAAGTTGGGCATCCGTCAGAATTTCGAACAGCTCGTCCATCGTGCCGAAAGAGCCAGGCAGGGCGACGAAGGCATCGGCCAGTTGTTCCATCATCTGCTTCCGTTCGCTCATGCTTTTCACCCGCACCATCTCCGTAATATTGTCGGCGACGACCACGCTATCGGTAAAAATCTGGGGCATAATGCCGACCACGCAGCCGCCACGCTGCATCGAGGCCTCGGCTGCCGCCCGCATCAGTCCGAGACGGGCACCACCGTAATAGAGCGTCAGCCCCAATTCGGCACAGCGGGCTCCGAAGTCGGCGGCCAGCTGGACATACCGCGCATCATTCCCTTCTTGGGAACCGCAAAAGAGAGCCAATGACTTGATATTAAGCTGCATATAAAGAATGTTTAAAAGGAAGTCGGGCCAATGAAGTGAGGATGTAGGCCAGAATAATGATCGGGAACGCACCGAAACGGAAAATGATGAACAGCACCAGCGAAACGGCAAGGAAGATATAGCGGATCATATTCTCCTTGAATTTCAAATTCTTGAATTTCAGCGAAAACATCGGAAGGTCAGTAACCAAAAGCACAGCAAAGCAAAGGGATAGTGCAAGTACAAGCCAGAAGTTGTTAAGGACAGCGATACGTTGCGCCGAAAAGTGGAGGAAGCCAATGAACATCGCATTGGCGGGCGTGGCCAGACCGCGAAACTCGGTATGCTGCCGCTCGTCGTGGTTGAACTTGGCGAGGCGGAAGGCTGAAAAAGCGGGAATCACAAAGACCAGATAGGGCAAGAAGGCCGCGAACCCTTCGCGCAGATCCGGCGCCAACTCCTGAAGCAGCTGGTTTAGAAAGACAAAAAGGATAATGGTGGGGGCCACTGCGAAGGAGACAATATCGGACAGGGAGTCCATATCCACGCCCATCGGAGAGCTGACTTTCAGCATACGTGCGGAAAAGCCGTCGAAAAAATCAAAAAATGCGGATGCAAGAATCAGGTAGGATGCAAGCTGCAAATTTCCGGCTGTGGCACACAAAATGGAGAGGCAGCCAGAAATCAAATTACAGCAGGTAATAAGGTTTGGAATGTTTTTTCTCATTTCAGAAATTTGGCGGCAAAGGTACGTTTTTTTTCACATTTTTTTGTGTATAATTTCAATAAAAAAGAGCGACCCAATGGTCAGGGAAAAAGTATCTTTGCAAATTGAAAAAATATATTTAATTTGTACGCAGCGTGAAAACATCCGGGAAAAAAATCACCCTCATTCTACTCCTTATAACCCTTCTTATCGGTGCCGTAACCATTGATGCGGGCGCCCAGAAAAAAAGCGACCAGCTGAAACAGAATAAGCAGAAGCTCGAAAAGGAGATTAGCAACACACAGGCCATCCTCAACCAGACGCGCAAGAACAAAAGTGCATCACTGCAGCAGTTGGCCGTACTGCGCAGACAGATCACGAACCGTGAGCAGTTCATCCTTGCCCTCAACAACGAAATATCTGCCCTTGAGGAAGAAATGGCACTCAACATCAAGCTTTCCAAAAGCCTCGACCGCAAACTGACTTACATGAAATCAGACTATGCAACCGTCGTTTACAAGGCATACAAAAACCGGCGACAGACCAACAAAATAGTCTTCCTGCTCTCCGCCGAGAATTTTGGACAGATGTTCCGCTGCTACAAATACTACACCTCCTTTGCCGACAACGTCAAGAGCCAAGTGGAGCAGATTCAGGAAGCGCAACGGGAAATACAAGAAAAAGAGCTTGAAATCCAAGCAATCAAAAGCGAAAAAGCGGCTGCTTTGGCTGGTCATGAGCAGCAATTGACAGCATTAGAAAAAGAGAAAAAAGAGAAGGACAAGCTCACCGACGATCTGAAAAAGAAGGAGAAACAGTTAGCCTCCGAAATCAGAAAAAAGCAGCAGGAACAGCAGCGGCTTGACAAGGCCATCAAAAAGGCGATTGAGGACGAGATCAAGGCGGCTAACAGCCAGAAAAAGAAGACCAATTCTGGTGCTACTACCTCTGGAGGGAAAACCTCTTCCTCTACTGAACTTTTGCTAACCAAAGAGGAAAAGGCACTCAGCAGCAATTTTGCCAGCAATCAGGGGAAGTTGCCATGGCCCGTAGCAAAATGTGCCAAAATCAGGGACTTCGGCACATACGCACATCCTGACGTTCCCTCCGTCACCATGCAGAACAACGGTATCGACCTCGCCACTGAGGCGGGAGCCACCGTGCGTGCCGTTTTCCAAGGCGAAGTGTCGAGCGTGCTCGAATATGTCGGCACAAAAATCGTCATCATCAAGCACGGCGAATACATGACGGTCTATCAAAATCTCGGCACTGTCTCCGTGAAAAAAGGTGACAAAGTGACCACCAAACAAGCCATTGGAACTGTTGCAAGAAATACTTCTTCAAATACTTACGAGTTACATTTCGAGCTCTGGAAAAACACTTCACACCTCAATCCAAGCAACTGGCTTGCACGGTAGCACTACAAAAAAATGTACATCAACCCTACACTATTCACTGAATTCATCAACTCCAAAGAAATCTTGTGGTTAGGGATAGATTTTACTCATGCCAAGTTCACCCGCAAAGGTTTTGACGTGCCACAGGATGTTTTACGAAACTACTTCAACGAATGGAACCAACTTATCATCTCCGACCAGAAGAAGTACGACATCCGCATGAGCTTCCGAAAGCCCATCATGAGCTACGACCTTTCGTCCGTCACAAAAGCCAACAAGTCGGTCAAAACCAGCAATATCCTTTGCGAAAACATCACAATTGAGGCTGTACACACAGACGAAGGTATTTGCAAGTACCTGCGCCAATTATCCACCCCGCAACAGCACCGTTTCGCCCTCATCTTCATTGTGGAATCCTTTGACTCTTTCTGCAAGACCGGCGCCGTTTGGGTGGGGCTGTTCGACACCGTTTCGCACGAGCCCGTCCTTTGCGAGAAATTCCTTAAGGTACCCAGTGGTTTCGGAACAAAAAGCTACTGGGGCAGAATATTTTACAACATCCTTTATGACATCAGGAGCTATGCCTACTATCGGTGGGAAAGCCTCGTAAAGCCAATGGAAGTATCCTCGCTTGTATAACCTGCTGACCACCCTTTTCTAAACAATTTTAAGACTCCTTTTCCGTTAATTAAATTTGTAAATCCAAAATCAAAACCATTATGTCCGCATTCAAAGCATACGATTTCAGAGGTGTATTTGGAAAAGACTACACCTTGGATGACATTTACCGCATCGGTTTCTTTCTTCCTGAGTTACTGAATGTTAAAAAGGTTTTGGTCGGACGTGACATGCGTCTCTCCTCCCCCGCCATGTTCGAAGCACTGACCAAGGGCATCACCGATGCCGGCTGTGACGTTTACGATATGGGGCTGACGACCACCCCGATGGTCTATTACTTCACTGCCAAGCACGGTTTCGATGCCTCAGTGATGATTACGGCCTCCCATAATCCTAAGGAACACAACGGATTGAAAGTTTCACGCACCAGTGCACTGCCGGTCGGCTACGACACCGGACTCGGACAGCTGGAGCAGATGATCAAGCAGACGCCCCAGCCCGCCCCCACCAAAGGGAAAATCATCCCCCACGATGTAAAAGAGGAATACCTCGCCTTCCAACGGCAGTACAGCCACGATATCAGCAACTTGCGGATTGCGATGGATTGCTCCAACGGGATGGCCTCCATCCTCGTCAAGGAGCTGTTCGGCACCGCGCCCGTCTATCTGTATGACGAACTCGACGGCACCTTCCCTCACCATGAGGCCAACCCGTTGGAGCCGGAAAACGTGCGTGACTTACAACAGCTTGTGTTGAAGGAGAAGGCCGACATCGGGGTCATCTTCGACGGAGATGCCGACCGTGTGATGTTCGTGGACGAAAAGGGCACCTTCATTCCGCCCGACCTGATGATTGCCGTCCTCGGACTCTACTTCATCAACGAAAAAGGCGTGGAGGGCAAGGTGATACAGGACATCCGCACCTCCAAGTCCGTCACGGAGTACATCAGCAAGCTGGGGCGTGAGGTGTATATCTGGCGCGTGGGGCGTGCGTACGCGGCCCTCAAGCTCCGCGAAATCGACGGCGCCTTCGGAGGCGAGTTCGCCGGACACTACTACTTCCGCGACTTCTACTACTCCGACTCCGCCATGATTGCCGCACAAGTCATCCTTCACATTGTCAGCGATATGAAGAAAAAAGGCGTGTCCGTCTCCGAACTCATCGCCCAAATCGCCACCTACGCCAACTCCGGCGAAATCAACTTCAAGATTGAGAAAAAGAAGGAGGCGATGGAGGCCATGAAAGAACACTTTATGGCACAAGAAACCGCCGTAAAGTATATGGACTTCGATGGCTACCGTATCGAGTTCGCCGACTGGTGGTTCAACGTAAGACCCTCCAATACAGAACCTTATCTCCGTCTTCTGATGGAAGCCAAAACCAAGGAGCTGCTTGATGCCAAGCTGGCAGAGGCGAAAAACGTTCTTGCACCTTTTCAATAATGTAAAAGGATGTCCAACTACCTAGCCATCGACATCGGCAACACGCTACAAAAGGCAGCGGTCTTTTCGGAAGACGGCAAAATGCTGTTTTTCTGCGATAAAGAGCATCTTACCGAAGAGGACTTGCTCCCTGTCATTGAAGAATTTTCCGTCACACATTCCATCCTTTCCAGCGTTGGTGAAAGTGAGGAGAAATTGGCGCTTTTTCTACAAAAAAAGACCAACCTATTGGTTTTCAGTCATCAGACGCCTCTCCCGATACATCTCAAATATGAAACACCGGAGACGCTCGGATTGGACCGGATTGCCAATGCGGTGGCGGCCAACTCCCTGTTTCCCAAAGAGAATGTTCTGTCAATACAAGCCGGCACCTGCCTTGTGATGGACTTTGTGACAAAGGATGCGGAATATCGGGGTGGTTCCATCTCACCTGGCTTGGAAATGCGTTTTTCGGCACTACACCATTTCACGAAACGGCTGCCGCTGGTGGAAAACCAGAAAATCAACCATTTTATTGGCAAGACCACTGAAGAATCCATCCGAAGCGGCGTTCTTAACGGAATTTCCGATGAAATCAACGGTGCTATCGAACGGTATCGGGGAGCGTTCGGGAGCCTCCGTATCATCCTCACTGGGGGCAACAAAAATGATTTGGAAAACTCAATAAAAAGTACGATATTTGCCGCCCCAAATCTGGTTCTGTACGGATTGTATAAAATATTGATATTTAATGCTCAAGCACATCTATAAGAAAGTCGTTGCTGTCGTCGTCGTCCTGCTTTCCATCCTGATTGCACCAGCTCAGAACGACATCAGCTCGCCTTACTCCATGTACGGGGTAGGACTTTTGAGCAACGTCACTTCAGGGGCATATAGCGCGATGGGCAAAGTGGGCTACGCGATGCAGCACCCACATCTTATCAACTTCAAGAATCCTGCTTCCTATGTCGCTTTCGACTCCCTTTCATTCATTGGGGATGTGGGGTTCAGCATCTACTCCAGCACGCTATCCACCAAATACATCTCACAGAAGGCGACATTGGCCCGTCCAGACTATTTTGCCTTCGGACTGCCCGTAACGAAACACTGGCGCACTTGCGCCGGCATACTGCCGTTCAGCAACCTCGGCTACAGCATCAGCGACAGCCGAACGGTGGATAATGTGGGCGATGTGGCGTACCTGTACAGCGGCAGTGGCGGCTTGTATCAGATATACTGGGGCAACGCTTTCAAACTCTGTAAGGGGCTGTCTATCGGATTGAATGCTTCCTACTTGTTCGGAAATCTGAACTACACCCAGAGTGCCGTGATTGACGGGGAGAACTTCTTTAATGCCATGTCCAGCCGCACGTTGGACCTTGACGGCATCTATCTCTCCGCCGGATTACAATATTTTGTGATGGCTAAGGGAAAACACCTTTTCGGAATTGGGCTGGTGTATGAGAACAGTGCCTATATTTGGGCACGCCAAAACGACTTTGCCTATACCTACACCACATCCACTGAAATACCCTGTGACACAGCAAGCTACACCAATAGTAAGGGAAACCTGCAACTGCCTCAAACGATCGGTGGAGGATTTTCTTATCAGTACAAGGATAAACTTTGGGTGACGGCTGACGTCTCATGGCAGAATTGGAAACGATTCCATCTTTCCACCGAAACCATGAGCGAGAATTTCAACAATGCAATGAATTATTCCATCGGCGTACAGTTCATCCCCGATGCCACTTCGTCGAATTATGCGAAGAAAATACGCCTGCGCATCGGGGCGCGATACTCCACCGGATACATCAATGCCACCACCAATGGCATCACCACACCAATTTCCGACTTCTGCGTATCTGCAGGCATCGGGCTTCCTCTCAAACTGTTCACCTCCAACTCCTCCGTCGGCATTTTGTTTGAGTATGGTTCGATGGGCACACGCCAGAACAATCTGTTAAAAGAAAACTATTTCCGTTTCTCCCTACATTTCACATTGCAGGAGAGATGGTATCAACGTGTAAAATTGGACTAAAATCATTAATCATTAAAACAAAATAAAAAATGAAAAAGTTACTTTTAGCTGTCACCGTATTTTTCTGCACTTGGGCTGTGAACGCACAATGCAGTTTCCAATATGGCGCAAATGAAGAAGATTCCATCGCCTGCTTAGGCAACGTCACCGCATTTAACATGCACTTCAAGGCCCAGCACTGGGAGGATGCTTACAGTGCATGGCAGAAGGTGGTCAACAACTGCCCCTGCGCATGGAGCGGCATGTACCAGAATGCGCCGAAGATGCTGCAGGCCATGATCAAAGCAGAAAAGGACTCTGCACGCCGTGAGCGTCTCATCGACACACTTCTGTGGACGTACGACATTTACCCGGCCTCCTTCCCTAAAAATTTCTCAAAGGGACAAGGTATCGGTTATCAGGCATACTACACCATGATGTATCGCAACAAAGACATGGCAAAAGTAGAGGAAGCTTTCGATAACTGCATCCGTTCGGTGGAAATGGAGAAGGCTGCTACACAACCCGTGGTTTGGGACTGCTACTTCCGCCTCGCAACACAATTTGTCATCGTGCGCAAGGACACCAACATCGTCATTGACGCATACGAAAGAGCCACTGAGTACATCGACGAAGCCATCATCAATGCATGGAAGAAGTATGAGGAGGATCTTCCGCAGTTTGAAGTGCTGCAAAAGAAGTTTGACAACGGCGAAATCGACAAGATTGTTTACGACAAGGAGGTGAAGAAACTCAATCAGGACACCACCCGCCAGATGGCACTGGTGCGCAACTATGAGAAGACCATCGGCAAGATTGAGGCCATGTTTGTTCCTTACGCCGAATGTGACATTCTGGAAAAGGTTTACAGCAGCAAGGTTGAGGCCAACAAGAATGACATTCCTGCCCTGATGAAGATTGTGGGTACGATGCACAAACGTGGATGCCATAGCTCTGAAACATTCAGAAAGGCTCTTGAAATCGTCCACAAGGCACAACCGAGTGCCGAAACTGCCTATATGATGGGCGTGCTCAGTATCTCACAACTGAATGACTACGACCAGGCTGCCAATTACATTACCGAGGCAATCAGCCTTTTCCCGACCAACGAGCAGAAAGTGGAACCCTACTACCTGCTTGGCACCATCAACCTGAAGAAAGGCAACTATTCCGCAGCACGCGAAATGGCTTACAACGCCTTGAAGATCCGTCCTAACTATGGCAAGGCTTACATTTTGATTGGAGACCTTTATGCCGCTTCTGCAGGCCGCTGCAACTCCGACGATCCGAACGTGGTCCCCGGTGCCGTCTATTGGGCTGCTGCCGACAAGTATGCCAAAGCTGCTGCTGTTGATGCCAGCGTGGCCGCTGATGCCAACGCCAAACGCGCCCGTCTGCCGAAAGTGCCGATCGAAGAAACCTTCAAGAGAGGCCTCAGCGCCGGACAAGCTTACCACGTAGGCTGCTGGATCAACGAGAACACAACCGTCAGATAACAATGTCAACACTGACGAACTTTATACAAAGCACCCTGTTCCTTGTGTCCGGGGTGCTTTTCCTTTCCTGCGGAACACAGGAGTTCTCCAAAAACCAGCTGCTGACATTCGACGGCAAGTTCCCCGACGAATCGGCTACTAACGTTGAACTCACCTTCAGCGACTCAGGACGGGTCAACTTCGAGATTTTCGCCCCCCTTCTCAACAAGTACAACGGGGACCATGCCTATATGGACTGCCCACAAGGAGTGAAAATCATCTCTTACGATTCACGGGGAGAACAAGAGGCCATCCTGACTTCTGACTATGCCATCAGCGAAGAATCACCCCAACGAATGGAGGCACGTACACACGTAGTCATCACCAACGTGAAAAACGGTGACACCCTGAAGACAGAGAAAATCATCTGGGACAAAGGCAGCCAGCGCATCTACTCGGATGTTGAAGTGAGACAAATCCGTTCGGACGGCACCGTCAACATCGGTGACGGCTTCGACGCCGACGAGCGTTTCACCAAATATACGGTACGAAATCCAAGGGGGGAAATCATTGCCGATGACCTGTAAAGAAAAGCACTTTGGAGTGGCGGACAAACAATCCGCCACTTTTTTTTACCGAAGCCGTTGAAGCATAACGGAAATAGTGTATATTTGCAGCCTTTATGCGAAATTTATAATCCGATGAATTACATTGAATTTGACAAGGAGAAACTCGTTAACATCGAATACGCAAAATGCCGCGAACTGCTACGATGCAGCCGCACAGGCTCATTCGCCAGCACCACCCTTCTGCGGCTCAATACACGCAAATACCACGGGCTTTTCATTGTGCCGCAGGACAACATTGACCACGAAAGACACGTGCTTGTCTCCAATCTTAACGAAAGTGTCATCATGAATGACATGGAATTTCGTCTTGGGATCCACCAGTACAAGGGCGGCATCATCGACCCGAAAGGGAACAAATACATGCAGCGCTTTGTCGCCGAACCAGTGCCCACCTACTATTTCCGAGTGGGAAAATTCAATTTCAAGAGCGAGATACTTTTCCTCAACAATGCAGACCGAATGGTCATCAAATATACCATCCTTGACGATGTCGAACACGTCTCCTTCCAATTCCAGCCGCTGCTGGCTTTCCGTCAGATCCACCGTCTTACCCATAAAAATGATGTTGCAAACACTGGATACGAAACATGTGAAAACGGGGTAAAATATTGTCTTTACGAAAATTATACTCCCGTCTATATCCAATGTTCCGAAGAAATCTACTATGAGCATCATCCCGTATGGTATGAGAATTTCGAATACGAGGAAGAGATCAAGCGCGGTTATGAAGGCATTGAGGATTTGCTAAATCCCGGCAAAATCAATGTAAAATTGAAAAATCAAGTGCTTTACATCACACTCGGAACGG
This sequence comes from Bacteroidales bacterium, assembly GCA_017961265.1. Classification (GTDB taxonomy): domain Bacteria; phylum Bacteroidota; class Bacteroidia; order Bacteroidales; family WCHB1-69; genus UBA1756. The sequence goes on from JAGCXN010000036.1 coordinate 27,025, forward strand.
AGCCTCTCGACCCAAGCACACTGGAAGAACTGTACCACAATGAATTGAAGGGACACACCAACCGCAGCACCTATTTCAACTGCTTACAAAATGCAGCTGAGCAATTCATCGTGAAACGCAACGGAAAGACCGAAATTATTGCTGGTTATCCCTGGTTCGGACGGTGGGGCCGCGACACCTTCATCTCCCTGCCTGGACTGACGCTGGCTCTCAACAAGCCCGAACTTTGCAAGGAGATCATGGATTCGATGCTGATGGAGCTACAAGGGGGGCTCTTCCCCAACATCGGCAGTGGCAGCGACTGTGCCTACAACTCGGTCGATGCGCCGCTATGGTTCATCCGCACCCTCCAACAATACGCCACTTTCACAAACACCGAAAAACACATCTGGGACGAATACGGCACCGCTGTCAAATCCATCCTTAACGCATATAAGAATGGGGCTTTGTACAACATCCGCATGTTGGACAACGGCCTCATCTATGCCGGTTGCGAAGGAAAAGCACTGACATGGATGGATGCCATCGTGAACGGCAAGCCCGTCACGCCTCGCACCGGCTGTCAGGTAGAAATCAACGCATTATGGTACAATGCGTTGTGTTTCTCTACTGAGATGGCACGCATTGCCAAAGACAAAGATTTCGAAGAGGAGTGGAAAGAAATTATCAAGAACTTCCCAACAGTTTTCAAAGAAACTTTCTGGTCAAAAGAACTCGGCTATCTCGCTGATTATGTGGATGGTGACTACCGGAATTTCCAGGTCCGTCCCAACATGCTGGTTGCGGCTTCCCTTCCCTACACTGCCATCAGCGAAAAAATCCGGCAACTCATTCTCAACAAGTGCCGTGAGGAGCTTCTTACCAGCAAAGGGATTCGTACCCTCTCTCCCAATGACCCCGACTATAAGGGATATTATGCTGGTGACCAGGCAACCCGCGATGCCGCATACCACCAAGGCACCTGCTGGCCGTGGTTACTCATCCCCTACACCAACGGTATGTTTTCCGTTTATGGCAAAAAAGCAATTCCTGTCCTTGACAAGATACTGTTCGAATTTGAAGATGACATCCGCGAATACGGCATCTCCACTGTCGGTGAGATTTTTGACGGAGCACCGCCACATCGTCCTAACGGCTGTATTTCACAAGCTTGGAGCGTGGCAGCCCTCCTTTACATGAAGTGGGTTCTGCAAAACAACCGCACACTTTAGTTGCAGATGAACACCGACGAACGCTACATTCGGCGTTGTATCGAACTGGCACAAAAGGGTCTGGGCAATGTGCAGCCCAACCCGATGGTGGGCGCGGTGATTGTATGCGACGGGCAGATTATCGGTGAAGGCTATCACCAAAAGTATGGGGAGGCCCACGCCGAAATCAATGCCATCAATGCTGTGACCGACCCGTCATTGTTGAGGAGATCCACCATATACGTAAGTCTCGAACCCTGCTCCCACTACGGAAAGACACCACCCTGCGCCGACAAGCTGATAGAGATGGGCTTCCCCCGTGTGGTTATCGGCTCCACCGACCCCAACGAAAAGGTGAATGGAAGGGGTATTGCCAAGTTGCGGGCCGCCGGCATCGACGTGACGATCGGCATCCTCAAAAAGGATTGTGACGAACTCAACAAGCGTTTTTTTACTTACCATCTGAAAAAACGGCCTTACGTCATCCTCAAGTGGGCACAAACCGCTGATGGTTACATGGATATCGACCGGACAGACAATCCCAACGGAAAATACTGGATCACCAACGACAAAGTGAAAGTGCTGACCCACCGCTGGCGCAGCGAGGAACAGGCCATTCTCATCGGATACAACACCTATGTAAACGACAAACCGCAGCTGACCACACGTCTTTGGCCGGGGAAAAGTCCCGCCCGCTACATCGCATGCCAGAAACCCGAATCCGCAGAACCCATCAATGGATTCACCCTCGTCCCAGAAGAACCAGAAGAGGCTTTACAACGGCTCTATGACGACAAGATGCAGTCTGTAATCATAGAGGGCGGACGAAAAACGCTGGAGCGGTTCCTCCGTTGCGGACTGTGGGATGAGGCACGGATTCTGACCGGCGACCAGACGTGGGGGGCGGGCACCGCAGCGCCCATCCTCACTGAAGGGGTGTGCGTGGAGACGTTTATGCTTGACAACAACAGGGTGGAGTTACATACCCACTCATATCCAAACTCATAATCCGATCTAATTCCTGTATGTTTTCCGTTTCCGTACGGAGGAAAACAGTGGCCGCAACACCGGATGTTTTGTCCGGCACGCGCCGTACATCAATGACTCCACGGAAATCCGCACGGAACTTCTCCTCGTTGAAAACCTTGTCAGTTTCACCCGCCGGCAACTCAAGCACACCAAAAGCATAGGTAAAAGTCTCCCTGCCTTGCCACATTTCCTCTTTGGAAACATGATGTCCCTGCAAATAAGAGACCATCGGGTGGTGTCCACTGATGAAAACCTGCAACTCATTAAGGCAAAAACCCGTGAAACGCAACGGATTGATTTCAATCGGCACCGCCTTCTTTCCATCATAACGAAACTCGATGTGCATCGGGAAATTCTTCAGGTGCAACGTGCCGTTCAGATTGGTGAGGAAGTCGGCAAAAGGTCCTTCGTACTTGTCGAACAGTCCCTTGTTGGTCATATACAAACGGTCGGATGTGTCAGACTCATCCATAAATTTGTGATGAAAAATATTCAGGATCACGGGAGTTCCCTTTTCGTCATAGTAGGCATCCACAGCATATTCCTCACCACGGATGTACTCCTCAATCAGAAAGCGGCTTTTCCCAACTACAAATTCCGGAAAATCAGAACCAGCCTTTGCAAAATCATCCAAAAGGGTAGCCACAGCCTTGCGATATTCCTCCGGATTGTGCACCACAAAAACGCCTTTGCTTAAAAAGCCCACAGAAGGTTTGATGACACATGGAAACACAAGACTATCCATATCAACATCTTGCATTTCATTGATATTAAATTCCTTGTAAAAGAAATCAGGATAGATATCCCGGCAAATTTTGCGGAACGCTGCCTTATCCTTCACGATGGAAATGCCGTCCAGCAACGCTTTGTCATCAATGTGCTCATATATCCATCCGAGCGCATTTTCGGAACAGGTATATAATTTGCCAATTTTCTTGTACTCCTCCTGAAATTCATTGTCCGACAATACATTGCCATGCAAAACACGCTGCTCCGACATTTCATTTTTCAGAACAGGAATGCCATTTTTTTCCAGTGTTTCCACCAACAAATCTGATGCAAAAGGTCTTTCTAAAATTACCATAATATTATAAAGTTTTAAAATTCATCAATTTGTAGAGACTCACGGTCGTGCGTCTCAAATAAACGGTCGTGCGTCTCGTATTCTATTTTTCTTTCATTGATAATGATATACGTTTTCTATCCAAATCCACGGCGGTGATTTTCACCATCACCTTCTGGTTGAGTTTCACCACATCGTTAGGGTTGTTGACGCGGTGGTCGGCAAGCTGGCTGATGTGGACGAGGCCATCCTGATGTACGCCGATATCGACGAAGCAGCCGAAGTTGGTGATGTTGGTGATGATGCCAGGAACCACCATCCCGACCTTCAGGTCTTGGATGGTGCTGATGCTCTTGTCGAATTCGAAGACGTCGAAGGTGGTGCGCGGGTCGCGGCCCGGTTTCGCAAGCTCCTGCATAATGTCGTTCAACGTTGGGAGTCCCACCTTATCCGTCACATAGTCCTCAATATGAATCTGTTTGCGTTTTTCGGCATCGGCCATCAGGTCGGTGACGGAGCATCCGCAGGTGCGTGCCATTTCGTCCACAATATGATAGCTTTCCGGATGTACCGCACTGAAATCAAGCGGGTTGGCGGCGCCGCGGATACGAAGGAAGCCAGCGGCCTGCTCGAACGCCTTCTCTCCAAAACGAGGTACTTGGCGCAGTTCCGAGCGTGCGGCGAAAGGTCCGTGCTCGTTCCGGTACTCGATGATGTTCTTCGCTAGCGCGGGGCCGATGCCCGACACCCGCGACAGCAGCTCCTTGCTGGCCGTGTTCACCTCCACCCCCACATAGTTGACGCAGCTCTCCACGGTGGTGTCGAGGCTTTCCTGAAGGAGCGTCTGGTTCACGTCGTGCTGGTACTGGCCCACCCCGATGGACTTGGGGTCGATCTTGACCAATTCGGCCAGCGGGTCCATCAGGCGGCGGCCGATGGAGACGGCTCCGCGCACGGTGACATCGTAGTCGGGGAACTCGTCACGTGCCACCTGCGAGGCGGAATAGACTGATGCGCCGCTCTCGTTCACCACAATGGCCTGCACGTCGCGCTCAAACGGGATCTTGCTCACGAAGTACTCGGTTTCGCGGCCGGCGGTACCGTTGCCTATGGCGATGGCTTCTACTTTATATTGTAAGACCAGCCGTTTCAGCTTGTCGCTGGCGAGGCGGTACTCCGCTCTTGGCGGGTGCGGGTAGATGGTCTCATTGTGCATCAGCTTGCCCTGTCGGTCGAGGATGACCACCTTGCAGCCGGTACGGAAGCCGGGGTCAATGGCGAGCACCACTTTCTGGCCGAGTGGCGGGGCGAGCAGCAACTGACGCAGGTTCGTTACAAATACGTTAATCGCTTCCTTATCCGCTTTTTCCTTGAAAATCTTCCGCATTTCCGTCTCCATCTGGGGTTGCAGGAGTCGCTTGTAGGAGTCGGTGACGGCGAGGGCGACTTGTTCGCTGCAGAGGTTGTCACTTTTGACAAAATGTTTCTTCAGGGCATCGATGGTGCGGTTTTCGTCGGGGGCGATGGTGAGTTTCAAAAAGCCCTCCTCCTCCCCTCGGAAGACGGCGAGGATACGGTGCGACGGCGCGCGGTCCAGCCGTTCCGAAAAATTAAAATAAACCTCAAACTTCGCTCCTTCTTTCTCCTTGCCTTTCACCACTTTGGAGGCAATGACGGCGTTTTTGACAAAGATGGTACGAAGTCGGTTGCGGACGGGAATGTTCTCTGACACCCATTCGGCAATGATGTCGCGGGCGCCGGCGAGGGCGTCCTCCACGCTGGCCACCTCCTTGGCGGGGTTAATATGCCGTTTGGCAATGGCCATGAGGTTGGTTTCTTTCTGGCTCATGATGAGGGCGGCCAGCGGCTCCAGCCCTTTCTCGCGTGCGACGGAGGCGCGGGTCTTCCGTTTTGGGCGGTAAGGCAGGTACAGGTCCTCCAGTTCCGTCATCGTGGCAGCGTTCTCGAAAGACGTGCGAAGTTCGTCTGTCAGCTTTCCCTGCTCCGCCACGGAGTCGATGATGGCGGCGCGGCGCTTGTCCAGTTCCACCAGTTTGAGGTGGCGGTCACGGATGGCACCGATCTGCACCTCGTCGAGAGAATCGGTGGCTTCTTTTCTGTATCTTGCTATAAATGGGATGGTTGCACCTCCCTCCAACAATTCCAAAACATTTCTTACCTGTTTCTCCTGCAAGCCCAGCTCTTGGGCAATGACAACGGCGTAATCTTTCATAGATTCCTTAAAAAATGAGGTTGCAAAAGTACGGATTATTTAGGAAATTTAATGTAATTTTGCAGCCTGTAAAAAAATAGACAAAACCGACGGATTTATGGGAGGAACCAGCAACAAAACCATCGTTAGCAGCCGAATTTTTGGCAATATGGTTGACTATTTCCTTTTTTCCGTCAAGACAAAAGACACCCTTTTCACACTTGCGGAACGGTTGTCGGACCATTGCAACTGTCGTTTCTCCATGATGCCCCCTATGAGGGTGGCCGAAAGCGAGGAGTGTCCGATGCGCCCCGAATTCCAGATGCTGTACGCCCAGTACGAAGCCACCGGCCTTGAAGATTGTTTTGTAATGGATCCAGTGGATCGGCTCAACATCGTCCTATTCCAGAACAGAGCAATCAGTTTCGACAAGTCAAAAAGCGCCCTTGCCGAAACGGATTACAATGGCGTTTTCCCGTTCATTGATGAGGGTTGCGACTGTTTCGCCTTCAGCCCGCAAGGCGTGTGCATAGGCAAGTGCACCCCTGCCGACTTCGCAGACTATTATCTTATGGTGTTCTCGAAAAAGAATAACGATGCAGACCTGCTTGCCTCCCATCTCGCAAAAATCCCTGACTATACAATAACCGATTGTACTCCGAACCTGTTCAAGACAAGCAGTGCGACTAAAATATTTTCAGCCTTTTTCCGTTCCGTCTTTGCCAACGCTGAAAACCAGATCCGTCGCATCATGCGCAATAACGAAAAATGCTTTATTGGGAAAATACCTGAATCCATGCTGCCCCCCATCCCCTTCATCGGGCTGATGAACAGCTTCCCGATTTCCAGAAACGAAATATCAATCAATAATTTATAATTATGAAAAAAACATTTTTGCTTATTATTATTCTATCATGTTCCCTGTTTATGCCCGCCCAAGTAACAAAATCCAAAGGTACTGCCGACAAAGGTAAATCAAGCACTTTCGCCCCTTACCGGCTTTCAGCTGACTTGAGCCATCTCTCCAAAAGTGAGAAAGAACTCATCCCCATCTTTATCGAAATCGCCAACATCATGGATGACCTTTTCTGGAAACAGACATACGGCGACAAACAGAAACTGATGGAACAAATCACGGAGCCTGATATCCGCACCTACGCCGAAATCAACTATGGCCCGTGGGACCGTCTGAATGACAACAAGCCCTTTGTGAAAGGCTATGATGCAAAGCCCGATGTATGCACCTACTATCCTCTGGACATGTCAGAAAAGGAGTTCGAAGCCTGCAAGGACAAGAACAAGAACAGCCTTTATACGGTTCTGCGTCGCGACGAAAAGGGCAACCTGATTGTCCGCTGGTATCACGAGGAGTACAAAGAGGAGATTGAAAAGGTATGTTCATTGCTGGACAAAGCCATATCCATCACCGACAATCCCGAAATGAAAAAATACCTCACAGAAAGGAAGAAAGCTTTTGAAACAGATGACTATTTTGAAAGTGACATGGCATGGATGGACATGAAGAACAGCAATATCGACTTTGTGGTCGGCCCCATTGAGAACTACGACGACAAATTCATGGAAGCCAAAGCCTCCTACGAAGCCTTCGTGCTCGTAAAGGATGTGGAACGCAGCAAACAACTTGCTCACTTTGTCAAGATGCTGCCCGACATCCAGAAAATCCTCCCTTGCGATCCCAAATACAAAACCTTTGTCCCTGGCACCGAGTCTGACCTGAATGTCTATAACGCCATCTATTACGCAGGCGACTGCAATGCCGGCAGCAAGACCATCGCCATAAACCTGCCCAACGACGACCGCGTACAGGCCAAGAAAGGCGCCCGCCGCCTCCAGCTTCGCAACAGCATGCAGGCCAAATTCGACAAAATCATGCGTCCCATCGGCAAAACTGTCCTCAATCCCGACCAGTTGAAGCACCTCAAGTTCGATGCCTTCTTCTGGAACGTCACCTTCCACGAAGTAGGACACGGACTTGGCATCAAGGAGACCGTGAACAAGAAAGGCTCTGTGGATGATGCCATGAAGACCGAAAAGACCTCTTGGGAAGAAGCCAAAGCCGACATTCTCGGCCTCTTTATTGTCTGCCACCTTATCGACAAAAAAGAGATCACCAACATCACAAAGGAGGATGCCATCACTACCTTCATTACGGGCCTTTTCCGTTCCGTACGGTTTGGCTCCGCCAGCTCACACGGCAAAGCCAACATGATGTGCTACAACGTCATGAAAGAGCAAGGCGCTTTCACCCGCGATGAAAACGGCATCTATACTATCAACTTCGAAAAGGCGGAGAAGGCGATCAGTTATTGGGCAGGTCTCATCCTTAAAACACAAGGTGACGGTGACTTCGAATTCGCCAAGAAATTCCGTGAAAAGAACGGCATGATGACACCTGAACTCCAAAAAGACATCCAACGCATCAACGAAGCCGGTATCCCGCGTGACATCCGCTTCAAACAAGGACTCCAATATATGGATGAACAAGCACAGAAAACAATTGATGCTTCCAGCAAAAAATCCATGTCTGCTCCCATGAATATGGAAGCCAAAGAAAAGAAAGAATAATTCTAATTTCCTTCCATTTTACAAAACCATAGAACAAAAACAGATGACAAACCTGAAATTAACTCGTCCTCTTATCGTTTTTGACATCGAGTCCACAGGCCTGAACATCGGTCGCGACCAGATTATTGAAATCTCCTTCATCAAATGTTTCCCCGATGGGAAACGGGAAGAAAAAACGATACGCATAAAGCCCACTCCCTCGTCCGAAACCCGACAGTTGAACGGCATCACGCCAGAAGCGCAAGCTGTGCACGGTATCAGCGAAGCAGACGTAAAAGACTGTCCCATCTTTGCAGAAGTGGCCGACGACCTCCTTGCCTACATCGGTGACAGCGACATCGCTGGCTTCAATTCCAACAAGTTCGACATTCCCCTGCTGGCGGAAGAGTTCCTTCGTATCGGAAAACGGCTTGATATGCGTGACCGCTATCTGGTTGATGTGCAGCAGATCTTCCACAAGATGGAACCGCGTAATCTCGCCGCCGCCTACAAATTCTACTGCGGCAAAAATATCGAAAACGCCCATTCCGCCAACGCTGACGCCATGGCTACCCTTGAAGTATTGGAAGCCCAGATCGAGCGCTATAAGGATGTGGAGTACGAAGACCGCAACACCAAAAAGTGCTGTCCCGTCACCCCCGTTGTGAAGGATCTCGACCATTTCACCCGCGTCAACCGGAATGTTGATTTTGCTTCCCATATCGTCTTGAACGATAAGGATGTGGAAGTTTTCAACTTCGGCAAGCACAAAGGACAAAGTGTTAAAGAGGTTTTTAAAACCGAACCCGCTTTCTACTCATGGATGATGCGAGCCGACTTCCCGCTCAACACCAAGGATGTCATCACCATGCTATACAACGAAGCCCGTCTGGAAATGAAATTCAGCAAATAACAACATCTTCTAACATAATCAAATCATCGTGAAAAAAGTAAGAGTAAGATTCGCCCCCAGTCCGACGGGGCCGTTACATATCGGCGGCGTGCGCACCGCATTGTATAACTACCTCTTTGCCAAGCAGAACGGCGGTGACTTTCTGCTCCGTATTGAAGACACCGACCAGACCCGCTTCGTACCCGGTGCCGAAGAGTACATCATCGAGGCCTTCCAGTGGCTCGGCATCAAATTCGACGAAGGAGTCGGTATCGGAGGTCCATTCGGCCCGTACAAGCAGTCGGAACGCAAGCCGATGTACAAGCAGTACGCCGACCAGCTGATTGAAACCGGCTGGGCCTACTACGCCTTTGACACGCCCGAAGCCCTTGACGCTCGTCGCAAGGAGGCGGAGGCACAGAAGCAGACCTTCCAGTACGACGCAACCACCCGCGATACGCTCTGCAACTCACTTTCCCTCAGCAAGGAAGAAGTAGCACAGCGGCTGGCAAGCGGTGCACCCTACGTCATCCGCTTCAAATATCCCGCCGACCTTGACATCACCGTGCACGACCTGATCCGCGGCGATGTGACCATCAACTCCAACCTGCTGGACGACAAAGTCCTGTTCAAATCTGACGGGATGCCGACCTACCATCGGGCCAATCTTGGGGACGACCCCACGATGGAGATTTCGCACGTCATCCGCGGCGAGGAGTGGCTGCCTTCAGCCCCACTGCACGTGATGCTGTACAAAGCTTTCGGCTGGGAAGCACCCGAATTCGCCCACTTGCCACTGCTGCTCAAACCCGACGGCAACGGCAAGCTCAGCAAACGCGACGGCGACCGCCTCGGCTTCCCCGTCTTCCCACTCCAGTGGAAAGACCCCAAGAGCGGCGAAATCTCGTCGGGTTACCGTGAGAGCGGTTATCTGCCCGAAGCCGTCATCAACATGCTGGCCCTCCTCGGCTGGAACCCCGGCACCGAACAGGAAATGATGGACCTCGACACCCTCGTTCAACTCTTCTCCATCGACAAAATCAGCAAGTCTGGAGCCAAGTTCAATCTGGAAAAGGCCAAGTGGTTCAACCACCAATATATTCAGTTAGCTGACGATGAACGGCTGTATGGTTATTTTGCCAAGGTGCTTGCCGAACACGACGTAACCACCGACAAAAAGTACGCAATGAATGTCATGCGCCTCATCAAGGAAAGGGTGCATTTCATCCCCGAATTTTGGGAACAGAGCAACTACTTCTTCGTCGCCCCGACAGAATACGACCCGCAGGCCGTGAAAAAACGCTGGAAACCCGGCACGGCAGGACATCTCTACAAGATGCTGGACATCCTCAACTCCGTACAACCTTTTGACAAACAGATTGTTCACGACAAAATCATGGACTACGTCCAGAGCAACGAGCTGAACATGGGCGCCATCATGAACAGTTTCCGCATTGCCCTCGTAGGTGCGGCCAAAGGACCGGAACTCTTTGAAATCATCGCCTGCATCGGCGTGGAAGAGACCAACCGCCGCGTGAAAGCAGCATGCGATGCAATTGAGAATTGAAAATTGAAAACTGAAAATGTCAATACGAGATAACGCCATTGAGACGCTCCGCTTGGAGGCGGAGGCGGTTCGGAACCTTGAGAACTTCATCGACGCTTCATTTGAGGAGAGTGTGAATTGCATCCTCAAGATGAAGGGACGACTGGTGGTGACAGGCATCGGCAAGAGCGCCATCATTGCACAGAAGATAGTGGCGACGATGAACTCCACCGGCACCCCGTCCGTCTTTATGCACGCCGCCGACGCTATCCACGGCGACCTCGGCATCATCCAGCCCGACGACGTGGTGCTGTGCATCTCCAAGAGCGGCAACACGCCCGAGATTTCGGTTCTGATCCCGTTCCTGAAAATGAACGGCAACAAGCTGATAGCCTTGGTGGGCAACACAGGGTCTTTTTTGGCAAAAGAGGCCGACTACGTGCTCAACTGCACCGTGGCGCAGGAGGCGTGTCCCAACAACCTCGCCCCCACCTGCAGCTCCACCGCACAGCTGGCGATGGGCGACGCATTGGCCAGCTGCCTCATCTCGCTCCGGGGCTTCACCTCCAAGGATTTCGCCAAGTACCATCCGGGCGGCATCCTCGGCAAACGGCTCTATGTCAAGGTGGAAGACCTTTACAAGTTCAACGAGAAACCAGCGGTGAGTCCCCGTGACTCCATCCAGAAGGTAATCCTCGAAATTTCCGGCAAGTGCCTCGGGGTAACTGCAGTGGTAGAGGACGGCAAGGTGGTCGGTGCGATCACCGACGGTGATTTGCGCCGCATGCTCGAAAAAAATCCGGACACGAACGGACTTACGGCACGTGACATCATGACCGTCAACCCGAAAATCATTGCACCGCAGACGTTAGCGGTGGAAGCCCTCGACCTAATGCGGCAGAAACACATCACCAATATCTTTGTAGTTGAAAACGATAACTATCTCGGAGTTATTCATATACACGATATTCTCAAAGAAGGACTTTTATAAGACATGTGGAAATCCATTCTCACGATAGGACTATTAATTATTGCCAATATATTTATGACCATTGCCTGGTACGGGCATCTGAAATTCGGTACCGGGAAATTGGCGTTGCCGTTGGTCATCCTCATCAGCTGGGGCATCGCTCTGGTGGAATACTGCTTTCAGGTGCCGGCGAACCGCATCGGTTTTGAGAGTAACGGCGGTCCCTTCAACCTGTGGCAGCTGAAGGTAATACAGGAGGCCATCACGCTCACGGTCTTCACTTTGTTCACATTAGTGGTTTTCAAGGACCAGAAATTCACCTACAACCACGTCATCGGCTTCATCTTCATGATATTGGCCGTGTTCTTTATTTTCAGGAAATAGAAAGGATTTCACCGCACTAACGTCACCGTGCCAACGGCCTCGTAAACACCGTCTGAGCCGTAAGTGTAAGTAATTTTATAGACGTAACACCCCATAGGAAGGATTTTCCCATTGTAGGTTCCATCCCAACCCATATCTGGATAGTTACTGTGGAATAACAGGTTACCTTCACGGCTATAAATATACATGTGGTAATTCTCCATCGTAACAAAAGAATTAACGGGCAGGAAAACGTTATTTTCAGTCGGGCGGGTTGGACAGAAGGCGTTAGGTATATATGTCACAGGCAGCTGCTTCAAATCCACAGTATTGGAACGGCTGGTTTCCATAAAACCATACGGATCCATTGACTCGTAGGCCTCCACATAGTAGGAGAACTTCTCCCCTTCCCTGCGCAGTTCCGTCACATCGTCTGTATAGGCTGTGGCACCCATATTACCTCCGACAGACACGTACGCACCCCGCATCTCAGTTTTTCTGTAAAGTTCGTAATGGTCAGTACCGCCTGCCCAATCTCCATACAAAGACCACTGTAGATTATTGTCGCGGGAATTGCGGAACGACTCGCCCGTCAGCAGGATATTGTGCGCCACGTTTGAGGTGTAAGTTTCCACATTACAATCGTTCTCGACTGTAGCGCGATAGTAATAGACCGTTCGGTCCACTTGAACGTTTTCATCTTCAAAAACATACGTATCAGTACCATTATTATATTGAGAGGAGAATGGAACGAAATGCTGGTCGTCGCCAACACTACGGTACAGATGCACTTGCGAAAAAGATACCGTCGTTCCCGTCGAAACTTTGATTTCAATTTTGGCATTATCGACCACGGTCACGTAGCGGATATAGGCGAAGTCGTTATTGTCTGCAGAGTTGAACGTGAAGGAGCACTTCAAAGAGGCCGCCGTTATGTTGCCGCCGAGGTTCAATGCACGGACGATGACACGGTAGCTGCTCTGGGGCACCAACTGCTGCATCGTGAAGTTGTGGACATCAGCCGGCACCTCGCCCGCCAATTGCAGAGCGCTACCATTTTCCGAGAAATAGATCCGGTAGCTTTCGATGTCGGGCGGCAGATTTTCATACTCGTCCCACGAGATGTAGGCCTCCCGTCGGCAAAGATCGTAAGTGGCGGTAGCACGGAAGTTGTGCTGCGGCTCACTCATCGGACTGGAGTTGAGGCAGCTGTCAAGGGCTGCTATGCGGTACTGCTGTGAAGCATCAGCACTATTTACCGTATCCGTCCATGAAGTGTTGTCTATATCATAAACAGTATCAATCGGCACCCACAGCCCGTCTTCCAAATGATAGATGATATAGGCAGTGACATCCTCATTGCCGGAACGCTCCCAGCCGAGGCGGATGCGGTCTGTCTGAAAATCCACGGAAACACTGTCCAACTGCGGAATTTCAGGTGATGTGCGGTCGGTGAAGATGTCGCTTTGAATACGGGAGACATTGCGACATCCCGAGGCATCGGCCAATTCGACACGGTAACCTATGGTGGCTTCGCAAACGTCGATCTCGTCACGGTACGGCTGGTTAGCGGCAGAGCCGACAATGTTCCAGATATTGGCAGGATATTCCCGCACGATATCGTAATCACTTGAGAAGGTGGGGAGTGCCGGAGCGTGCGGCGCGTCCCAGTTGAGGATGGCGACCCCGTTCCCGTTGGTGAGGTAAAACTCGATGGTGGTCAATGTTTCGGAGGTGGCGGTTTCCGTCCCCGCCACGGCAGTAACATAATAGAAACAGCGGGCATTGGCGACGGCATCGGCGGAAGTGTGGACAAAAGTGGTTGTTGCCACATTGTTTATCTGCCCCACAGAGGCGAAATTGTTGCCATCGGTGGAATAGTAAACTTCATATCGCGTGAAACCCGCGGTATTGGTGGAAGGAAGCCACGTCAATGTCACCGCGCCCGTCGCATCCACGGCGAGGCAACGCAACTGCGGCGGGTCAATCGCCCGGACGGACATCAGTGCCGTCAGCATCCATACCAGCAGGAAAATTCTTTTCACGGGTTATATAACGTTCCGATTCTCAAAATAGTATTACAGCCCCCTTGCCGTAATCGCGGCTTGATAGCGGCGGGCGTTCTGCAAATGCACATTGTAGTCGGAAGTGAAGTTATGGCTACCTGACAAATCCTCTTTTGCGCACATATACAGATAGTTATGATGACGATAGTGCAATACGGAATCCACCGTTGATTTGGCGGGGATACGGATCGGGCCGGGGGGCAGCCCCAGATGACGGTAGGTGTTGTACGGCGAATTGACCTGCAGGTGCTCGTTCAGCACCCGTTTCAGTTTGAAGTTGCCAAGGGCGTACTTCACCGTCGGGTCGGACTGGAGCATCATATTTTTGTGCAACCGATTAACATACAGTCCTGCAATGATGGCCTTCTCTGGTTCACGGAAATTCTCCTCCTCCACGATGGAAGCCAGGATGTTGACCTCCATCGGCGTGAAGCCGATAGACTCGGCCTGCTCCGTCCGCTTGCCGTCCCAAAAATCTTCATAGTAGCCGTACATCTTGTGGAAAAAATCCTCTGCGGTGATGTCGTAATAAAATTCGTACGAGTCGGGAATGAAGATGGCGATGGCCGTTTCGGGCGTGAGGTTGTATTCTGCAAGAAACTCTTTATTATTCAATAATTTATACAAATCTTGCCATTCAAAAAGAAAATAATACTTGGAAAGTTTTTCCATCAGCTGTTCCTTCGTACGGACATTGTTGAAGGTGAACTTGACGGGATAGTGCTGTCCTCGCCGCAGCTTCCGGACGATGGAGAAGCTGTTCTCGCCCGCCTCAAAGAGGTAGCGGCCCGGACGGACAGTCTTGTACAGCAGAAGTTTGGATGCCGCCTTGAAGCGGAACTCGCTCTTCAGAACCTCGTACTTTCTCAGTGAGTCGAGCAGTTGCTCGTGGGTGGTACCTTGCGGCACAAAAACCGCCACCTCCGAATTACGAACGTTTGCGGAAAAAAGAATAGCGGCAATGGCAACAAGAACTGCGGCACAAACCACTGACAATCCGAAAGATAAATGTTTCAGTTTCATAGCAAAAGAAAAAGCAAAGATACTGCTGTTTTATGGCTTTGAAGGGCTGTTCCTCCCCTATTTTTTAACACTAAAAATTGGATTTCTCAAAGGATTTTTTATTGTGAAAAAATCTTAATTCAAAGATGCGCCCATATTGAAAAAAGGCGTAACTTTGCCGCGTTTTTTGAAATAGACAATATTATTATTTATAACCACTAATTTAAAATCTAAATTATGAAAGCAGTACACAATTTCAACGCAGGTCCCTGCGTGCTTCCCAAGGAAGCGATTGAGTCCACCATCAACGCTATGCGCGATTTCGACAACACTGGTGTCGGTATCATGGAGATCTCCCACCGCACTCCGGGTTGGGAACGCATCATGGCTGAAACCCGTCAGCTCTGGCGCGACCTCCTCAACATCCCTGAAGAGTACGAGATCCTGTTCCTCGGTGGCGGTGCCAGCACCCAGTTCTTCTGCGTGCCCGCTAACCTGATGCGCAGCAAAGCCGCTTATCTCCAGACTGGTGTTTGGGCTAAGAAAGCTGCCAAGGAAGCCAAGCTGTTCGGTAAGGTTGATATCATCGCCTCCTCCGAAGACAAGACCTACAACTACATTCCGAAGGGTTGGACCGTCCCCGCTGACGCCGACTACTTCCACATCACTACCAACAACACTATTTACGGTACTGAGATCCGCGAGGACTTCACCGCTGAGAAGTGCAACAACGTGATGCTCGTCGCTGACATGTCCTCCGACATCATGAGCCGTCCCGTTGACGTGACCAAATACGGTCTCATCTACGGTGGTGCCCAGAAGAACGTCGGCCCTGCCGGTGTCACCTTCGTCATCGTGAAAAAATCCATCCTTGGCAACATCGGCGACCGCGCCTATATGAACCCGCTGCCGACCATGGTGGACTATAGAACCCATGCTGCTGAAGAAGCCAAGAACATCTCCATGTTCAACACCCCGCCCGTAGGCGCCATCTTCCTCATGCACGAAACATTGAAATGGCTCAAGGACACCATCGGTGGCGTAGCCGAAATGAACAAGATCAACACCAAGAAATCCAACCTCCTGTACGAAGAGATCGACCGCAACAGCATGTTCGTGGGCACCGTCGCCGACAAGGCCGACCGTTCCATCATGAACCACTGCTGGGTGATGGCTCCCGGTTACGAGGACAAGCAGGACGCTTTCATGGCCTTCGCCAAGGAATGCGGCATGGTGGGCATCAAGGGTCACCGCAGCGTCGGCGGCTTCCGCGCCTCCCTCTACAACGCCTGCTCCATCGAAGACGTCGAAGCACTCGTCCAGTGCATGCAAGACTTTGAGAAAAAGAACAAATAAATTTTATTAAGATATTAATTTATTAAGTTATTAATTCATTTATCTTATTGGCATAGAGATAGATTGTGATGAAGGAAGACTTGCTGAAGGAATTGTCATATAAATTTGCATTGAACACATTCAAACTTTGTAGAAAACTACAAATTGAAGATAGAGAATACATTATTTCAAGACAACTTTCTAAATCAGGGACTTCCATTGGGGCAAACATCGAAGAGGCTTCAGGAGCTCAATCAACCAATGATTTTATAGCAAAATTCCATATTGCATTGAAAGAAGCAAAGGAATCAAACTATTGGCTACGACTCCTCAAAGACACCCAACTCATTACAATCAACGAATTTGAAGAATTGATGAAAGATTCAAATTATATCATCAATCTTCTAACTAAAAGTTTAAAAACGGCTAAAGATAACAAGTTGAATAAAGAATAATTTAATAGTTAATAATTTCATAATTTAATAAAAGAATAAAATGAAAGTATTAGTTGCAACCGAAAAACCTTTCGCAAAAGTAGCCGTTGATGGCATTCGCGAAATCGTGGAGGCAGCCGGTTATGAGCTTTGCCTTCTTGAAAAATACACTGATGTTCAGCAGTTTTACGATGCAGTGGCTGATGTCGATGCACTGATCGTGCGTTCCGACAAAGTGACCGCCCAAGTGGTGGACGCTGCCAAGAACCTCAAAATTGTGGTTCGCGCCGGAGCCGGCTTCGACAACCTCGACCTCGCCGCTTGTACCGCCAACAACATCGTGGCTGAGAACACCCCTGGCCAGAACTCCAACGCCGTGGCTGAACTCGCCCTTGGCATGATGATCTACATGGCCCGCAACACCTTCAAACCCGGCACCGGTGCCGAACTGAAGGGCAAAAAAATCGGCATCCAGGCCTATGGTAACGTTGGCCGCCTCGTCGCCGAAAAGGCCAAAGCCCTCGGCATGGAAGTCTGGGCTTTCGACCCCTTCGTACCGAAAGAGAAGATGGAAGCCGAAGGTGTGCACGTTCCCGCCACCCTCGAAGAGATGTACGAAAACTGCCACTACATCTCCCTCCACATCCCCGCCAACGACCAGACCAAGAAGTCGATCGGCAAGAACCTCGTGGGACGCATGCCCAAAGGCGGCTGCGTGATCAACACCGCCCGTAAGGAGGTCATCAACGAAGAAGAACTCGCAGCCCTCATGGCCGAACGCGAAGACCTCAAGTACTGCACCGACATCGCCCCCGTGGAGATGGGCCTGTTTGAAGGCTTCGAGAAGCGTTTCTTCGCTACACCGAAGAAACAAGGTGCTGAAACTGCCGAGGCAAACATCAACGCCGCCAAGGCAGCTGCCAGCCAAATTGTCAGCTTCTTCCAGACCGGCGACAAGAAATTTCAAGTGAACAAATAATTCACACGAAACCAACAAAAAGAGGATTTCCAATGGAAATCCTCTTTTTTTCCTTAAAAACAACAACTGCTATGGAAGAAGAAATTGAACGGTGCGCGGAACTGCTCCGCAACGGCAAGGTGCTCCTCTACCCTACTGACACCGTGTGGGGTATCGGCTGTGACGCCACCAACGAGGAAGCCGTCCGAAGGATTTACACCATCAAACAGCGGCAGGAAAGCAAAAGCATGCTGGTGCTTTTGGACAAATTCGAACGGGTGCCGCTCTATGTTGAGAAGTTACCGCTGATTGCGTGGGATCTTGTCCCCACCACCGAACGGCCCACCACATACATCTATCCGCGCGCACGCAACTTCGCAAAAAATATGATTCCCGCCGACGGCACCATCGCCATCCGCATCGCCGGCAGCAGTTTCTGCCAAAAGCTCATCAGTAAATTCGGGAAACCCATCGTCTCCACCTCAGCCAACATCTCGGGGACAGCCGCCCCCGCCACCTTCAGCGACATCACTGCCGACATCCGAAACGCTGTCGATCACATCGTGCCGGAACGATTTTCCGACTCGACCGACTTCAAGCCATCGCGCATCATCAAGTTCATGGACGACTACAACTTCTGCATTGTGAGGGAATAAAAAAGAGGCACGTGAAAACGCGCCTCTTTTTTTATCCATATTGTCAGTTTTACATCCCGCCGTCGCAAATGACCACCTGTCCCGTGACGTACGAGGCGAGGTCAGAAGCGAGGAAAAGAACCGTGGCGGCCACTTCCTCCGGACGGCCGATGCGCCGCAACGCAATCCCCTTCTGGATTCCGTCACGCGCCTCGTCCGACAGCTTTTGCGTCATCGCCGTGTCAATCAGACCCGGCGCGACGACGTTGCAACGGATGTTGCGGCTGCCTAACTCTTTCGCCACCGACTTGGAAAAGCCGATGACGCCGGCCTTCGCCGCTGCATAGTTGGCCTGCCCGGCGTTGCCGCCGATGCCCACGACCGAGCCCGTGCTGATGATGGAACCGGCACGCTGCCGCAACATCACCGGCTGGACGGCCTTGACAAAGTGGAACACCGCCTTCAGGTCGGCACTGAGGACATCGTCCCAGTCCTGCTCCGACATCCGCATCAGCAGCGTGTCGCGGTTGATACCCGCATTATTGACCAAAATGTCGATGCGGCCGAATTTTTCCATCGTGAAATCCACCACCTTACGGGCATCATCCCCAACGGTGCCGTCCGCCTGAACGAACCAAGCACCGTCGAGGTTCTGCATCTCCGCAGGACATTCGCTGCGCCCCGTGAACACCACTTTCGCCCCCTCTCGGAGGAGCGTTTCCACGATGGCGCGCCCGATGCCGCGGGTACCGCCCGTCACAATGGCTACTTTTTCTGCTAAAAGTTGTGTCATCGTTACATTATTATATTATTTCAGACCGCGGTTCTTCAACAGAGGTTCGATGGAGGGATCCTGACCGCGATAACGCTTGTACAGCACCATCGACTCTTCCGTATTTCCCTTTTCCAAAATGTTGGTACGGAACGACTTGGCCGTCTCCTGATCAAAAACGCCCTTCTCCTTGAACGGCTCGAAAGCGTCGTTGTCGAGAACGGCAGCCCAGGTGTAACTATAGTAGCCGGCATCGTAACCGCCAGAGAAGACGTGCTGGAAGTAGGTGCTCTTGTAACGGGAGATAATTTCGGGAATCAAACCGATTTTTGCCATAGCAGCATCCTCAAAATCAGGAAGTTTAATTTCGGTCGGTTCGGTAATTTCGTAATAGTCCATATCGAGGAAGGAAGCGGCCAGCAGTTCGGTGTTGATGAAGCCCTGTCCGTAGGTGGCGGCGGCTTCAATCTTGGTGATCAGGGAATCCGGAATCACCTCGCCAGTCTTATAATGTTTGGCGTACATCTTCATCACCTCAGGCTCGCGCACCCAGTGCTCAAGGAACTGAGAGGGCAGCTCAACAAAGTCGCGGGAGACGTTGGTGCCGGAGAGGGAACGGTAGGTGCATTTCGAGAAGATGCTGTGCAAGCCGTGGCCGAACTCGTGGAACATCGTCTCCGCCTCGTCGAAGTTGAGGAGGGCGGGCTTGTCGGCGGTCGGTTTCGAGAAGTTGAAGACGAGGGACACAATCGGAATCACATTCTCGCCGTCCTTCACGTATTGTTCGCGGAAGTTGGTCATCCAAGCACCGCTGCGCTTGCTTTCACGCGGGAAGAAGTCCATATAGACGATAGCGATAACTTCGCCGTTTTCAACCACTTCGTAAGGAATAGCATCGGGATGGTAGGTCGGGATGTTCTTGTTTTCGCGCATTTCAATACCGTACAGCTTGTTGCAGACGGTGAAAAGTCCTTCGCGGACGTTGTCGAGGGAGAAGTAGGGGCGGACGAGGTCGTCGTCGAGGTCATATTTCTCCTTGCGGAGCTTTTCGCTGTAGTAGCGCCAGTCGTAAGGCTGGAGGGGTTCGTTGATACCGTCGGCCTTCATCATCTTCTGGTAAGCGGCACATTCCTCTTTGGCCTTGGCGAGGGCGGGGCCCCACACCTGCGTCAGCAGATTGTCAACAGCTTCGGGCGTTTTGGCCATGCAGTCATCCAGCACGTAGGCCGCGTGCGACGGATAGCCGAACAATTTGGCGCGTTCCAGACGGAGGTTCGCTATCTGATTGATAATTTCGGTGTTATCGGTTTCGCCGGAGGTGCATCGGGTGGAGTAAGCCGTCCACAGTTCCTTACGGAGCTCACGGTTGGAGCAGTTCATCAGGAAAGGCTCCATGCTCGGCACGTGCACCGTAAAGACGTACTTGCCTTTGGTGTCGGCGCTTTCGTTACCGGCCTCCAAAGCAGCATCCAGAACACTTTGCGGGAGGGAAGCGATTTCGTTGACGTCCTCCACCACAAGCTTGTAATCGTTGGTGGCTTTCAGCACGTTGTTCCCGTACTTCAGGGTCAGGGAAGCCAGTTTCTCGTTGATGTCGCGCAAACGTCCCTTGTGTTCGGGAGCGATATTGGCACCGCCGCGGACAAAGCCCTTGTAGTTCTCTTCCAGCAGGCGCATCTGCTCGGGATTAAGGTTGAGGGATTCGCGCTGGTCATAGACCGCCTTCACGCGTTTGAACAAACCCTCGCTCAGGTTGATATTGTCGCTGTGGGCGGACAGTTTCGGCATCGCCTCTTCCGCAATCGCCTCCATTTCAGGGCTGTTCATACACTCGGCGAGGTTGAAGAAGACAGAGGTCACCTTATTGAGCAGGCTGCCGCTGTTTTCGAGGGCGAGGATGGTATTTTCGAAGGTGGGATCTTCCGTATTGTCCACGATAGCAGCAATTTCCGCTGCCTGCTGCTTCATGCCCTCCTCTATAGCAGGAAGATAGTGCTCGGTTTTGATTTCAGCGAACGGCGGCACGCCATACGGGGTGTCCCATTCCTTCATAAACGGGTTGTCGGCCATTTGCTGCTTTTTGTTGCAGCCGGTCATCACTAAAGTAGCAATCACCATAATTGTCAAGATTTTTTTCATAAATGTTTATTTTTGGTTTATAAAAATTATTTCGACAGAAAAAACCTTTAATCAGATCTTCATATCCTACCAATTCCCCAATTTCGAAAAGCCGCGCCACACGATGACAATGTCGTTCTTGACGGTGTAGTCGCGGGCGTACAGCTGATCGGCGAGCGCCAGCATCTCGTCGGAGAAGTCGCTGTTGCGGAAGTTGTCCACAGGGGTGAGGACGCCCGGACGCAGCTGCGCCAGTGCGCCGTCAGTGCGGGGACGGCAGAACCCGACCCAGCTCTTCCGGCCCGAGAGGACAGCAAAAAGGTTGCGGACAAAACCGCCCTTCCTCCGAACGAACCAGATGTCAACCGGCAACAGCAGCAACAGCAGCACCGCCGTCACAATGTCGAAACAGCGTTTGCGCAGGCGACTCTCCTTATGCGTGATGGCGTGCACCTGCACGGTGTAGGCATCCTCAGAGGAGAAAATGGAGCTGCTGCCGATGACCGCGACGCTGCCTTCGGGGGCAATCTTGAACTCCACCTGCGCCGATTGCAACGCACACATCTGCCCAATAATCTGCTCTGACGACAGGTCGCGGGAACAGAAAATCACCTCGTTGATACGGTAAAGTGTCACCAAATCACCGATTTGCGACAACCGGCCAATGACGCGCGGATTGTTCGTCGGGGTTTCGTCCAATGTGATGATTCCCCAGAAATGGCACGGCGTCCCCATCATCCTGACGATGGAAAGCACCCGCTCGGCCTCCTCCATACTGCCGACCACCGCCACACGACGGCTTCCGTCTCCCGCCACTTCCCTGCCCTTCCGGGGCAGCCGGCGGGACAACGAGTGCAGCAGGTTCACCGAGACCAACGTCCACAATGTACCTAACAGAAGGACAGCACGGGAGAAACGCAACGTTTCGGGCAACAACGCATATACCAACAGGATAGCAACCGTCCCCAACACAATTCCCTTGTTCACATTGGAGGGCTTCGACGGTTTCGCATACCCCTTGCACACCAGCATCGACAAAATCCAGACGAGGATGTAGATGGGCAAAACGAGGTAGTAATACTGCTGCGGGAAGCCGCTTCCACGCGCCGCAAGCACAGTGCCGTTCCAATATCTTGCCAAAAAGAAAAGTCCCGCATAGACGACCGCTGCATCAGCCAGCGGCAACAGCAGCCGGCTGATAATCCGCTTCAAGGCAGCCAACGAGGCACGAAACCATATTGCACAGTTAATCAGTATATTAAATAACTTTGCATTATTCTTTGAAAAATGCTTTTCCGCAAAAATCTGCATCGCCTTGTAAAAGACGTGCACATAGTTCAAACTCCCCTTCTTCGTGCTCTCTCCCTTATAATGGATGATACGCGTTTCGGGGAAGTAATAATTCTTATATCCACCTTTTAAAATCCTGTACGACAAGTCAATATCCTCGCCATACATAAAATAGTCCTCGTCGAGAAGCCCCACTTGATCGAGCACCGAGCGGCGCATCAGCATGAACGCGCCCGACAGAACTTCGACAGAATGGATCTGATCGTTGTCAAGATACGTAAGGTGGTAGGAACCGAATTTTTGGGAGTTCGGGAAGAGTTTAGAGAGCCCGAACAGTTTGTAGAAGGCGACGGCGGGAAACGGGATGCCGCGTTTGGATTCCGGCAGAAACTCTCCCTGCCCGTTCACCATCTTCACGCCGAGACCGCCGGCATCAGGGGTGGCGTCCATGAAAGCAAGGCACTTCTCGAAGGTGTCCTCCTCCACCATAGTGTCGGGATTGAGCAGAAGCACGTACTCGCCCGACGACTGCCGGATGGCCTGGTTGTTGGCGCGGGCAAAACCGACATTTTCCTTGTTGGCAATGACCTTCACCTGTGGGAACTTCGCCGCCAGCATCTCCAACGAATGATCCACCGAGTTATTGTCAACGACAAACACCTCGGCCTCAACGTTTTTCAACGCCTTGTAAACCGAAAGCAGCGCCTGTTCCAGGAAGTGCGCCACATTGTAGTTCACGATGATGATACTCAGCTTCATTCCGTGCGATTAGAGGTATGCCAACACTGTCTTCTGCGTCCGCACCTTGTCGCCCACCTTGACATTCACCTCCGCATCGAGCGGCAGGAAAACGTCCACGCGGGAACCGAAACGGATCATACCCATCTCCGTGGCCTGCTGCACCGTGTCACCCACCTTCGGGTAGGAGACGATGCGGCGGGCCACAAAGCCGGCAATCTGGCGGAACAGCACCTGCGTGCCGTCCTCTTTCGCCACCACCACCGTATTGTGCTCATTGTCAAAGGATGACTTCGGCAAATGCGCCACAAAATACTTGCCCGGATGGTAGGCGACGTACTCCACCGTGCCGTCAATCGGGTAGAAATTGACATGGACATTATGAACCGACATAAAAATTGAAATCTTGATCCGCCTGTCTTTCAGATACTCCGTTTCCTCCTTCTCCTCGACGGCAATGACTGTGCCGTCGGCAGGCGAAATGACACCGTTCTCCACCAAGTTGGGATGGCGGCAGGGCACGCGGAAGAAGCGGATGGCGAGGAACGGGTTCACACCCAGCGCAATCACCACCAGCACATCCACAAATGCCGGCAGACTGGTGAAATGGAAATAGAGAAACAGGCACAGCGCGAAGAGCACTAGCGACACTGTTATGGGGATGATTCCTTCTTTATGCAGTCTCATAATGATAAATTAGCCGTAAATAGTTCCTAATTATTTAAGTCCAAGTTCTTTAAGTTGCGCATCCGAAATCGGGGTCGGAGCGTTGAGCATCATGTCGCGGGCCGCGTTGTTCTTCGGGAAGGCGATGAAATCGCGGATGGAGTCGGCATCGCTGAGCACGGAGCACATGCGGTCGAAACCGAAAGCGAGACCGCCGTGCGGGGGCGCGCCGTACTGGAAGGCGTTCATCAGGAAGCCGAACTGCTTCTGTGCCTCCTCCTCGCTGAAACCGAGGGCCTTGAACATCCGTTTCTGCAAGTTCTTGTCGTGGATACGGATGGAGCCGCCGCCCACCTCGGTACCATTGATCACCAAGTCGTAGGCATTGGCGTTCACTTCGCCCGGATGAGTTTCGAGCATCGCCTCGTGTTCCGGCTTTGGAGCCGTAAACGGATGGTGCATAGCGTAATAGCGCTGGGTTTCTTCGTCCCATTCCAGCAGCGGGAAGTCCACCACCCACAGGAGCTTGTACTCCCCTGCCTTGCGCAGACCGAGCTGGCGGCCCATCTCAAGGCGGAGTTCGCAAAGCTGCTTCTGGGTTTTCAGCCGCGGACCCGCCATAATCAGAATCAGGTCGCCCTCTTCCGCACCGCACTTCTTGGCGACGGCGGCGAGGTCCTCCTGGTTGTAGAACTTATCCACAGAGGATTTGTAGTTACCGCCCTCCTGGCACTGGATGTGCACGAGACCCGTGGCACCCACCTGCGGGCGTTTTACGAACTCGGTGAGAGAGTCAATCTGCTTGCGGCTGTAATGAGCACAACCCTTGGCCACAATACCGACCACCAATTCAGCTTCGTTAAACACTTTGAAATCACGATGTTGCAAAACGTCATTCAGTTCCACAAAGCGCATACCGAAACGGGCGTCCGGCTTGTCGCTGCCGTAGTATTTCATCGCGTCGTGCCACGTAATGCGTTCAATCGTTCCGATGTCCATTCCCTTGGTTTCTTTGAAGATGTACTTGATCAGACCTTCAAAAGTCTGGAGGATGTCCTCTTGGGAAACGAACGACATCTCGCAGTCAATCTGGGTGAACTCGGGCTGACGGTCGGCGCGGAGGTCTTCGTCGCGGAAGCACTTGACAATCTGGAAGTAGCGGTCGAAGCCGGCCACCATCAGCAGCTGTTTGAAGGTTTGGGGAGACTGCGGCAGTGCGTAGAACTCGCCGTGGCTGAGGCGTGACGGCACCACGAAGTCGCGGGCGCCCTCCGGTGTGGAGCTGACCAGCATCGGGGTTTCGATTTCCACAAAGCCGATGTTGTTCATGTAGTTGCGGATGGCGATGCTCAGTTTGTGACGGAACAACAGATTGTTTTTCACGGGGTTGCGACGAAGGTCGAGGTAGCGGTACTTCATGCGGATCTCGTCGCCGCCGTCGGACTCGTCCTCAATGGTGAAGGGCGGGGTGATGGACTCGTTCAGCACATTGATGCTCTTGGCGAGGATCTCGATGTCGCCCGTCGGGATGTTCTTGTTCTTGCTGTAGCGTTCGGCCACCGTGCCGGTCACTTGGATGACCCACTCGCGTCCGAAGGGCTCAATCTGCTTGCACAGTTCGGGGTTGGTTTCGGCGTTGAAGGCGAGCTGCGTGATGCCGTAGCGGTCGCGCAGGTCAATGAAGGTCATACCGCCCAAGTTCCTGATTTTCTGAATCCAGCCGCAAAGGGTCACCTTCTGGTTGATATTGCTTGCGTTCAGTTCGCCGCAAGTGTGTGTTCTTAACGTTGTTTTCATAGGTTATTTAATTGTAACTTTCTTTAAAACAGATGCATATTCCGCATTCCAAAAACCGCCACGGTCGGCGGCTTTCACGTTGGTGCCTTCGGTGCGGCGCACGAGCTGTGCATCGAAAGTGCCCTTCGCCAGCGACGAAAGGTCGTCGGCAGCAAAGGTCAGTTCGTTGCCGTCCGCCTCCGATGCCTCAATCTCCACATCCTCCTGTCCGTCACGTTTCATAACAAGATAGAAACGGTCGTATTCGTTGGCTTTCTTGCCTTGGAAAGTGAGGGTGTTGGCCGTACCCTGTGTCAGCGTAATACTCTCTGATTTCGTGTCAATTGATTTGAATTTGAATGCGTTCACAAATTTCCTGCCGTCATTGTTGACATAGTTGAACGTGACTTTGCCAGGCTCTTTGGGACAGTCTTTTCCCAAAAAGTAGCAGCCATTTTCAAAAGTCATCGCTTCCTTGTCGCAATTTACCGATGAGGAACCGGTAAGGCGGACACGGCTTCCGGACATATTGTCAACTCGGAACGTCGCTTCACACGAAAGCATCTGGGTTTGAGCATCATAACCGATGGAATAGCACTGCAGGATGCTGTTCTGGTCAACGCTTTCGGAATCGACGTAAGAAACGTCACCGCACCCCGTGAAAAACAGGGCGGTGCAGATGACGGCAAGGGTGAACAGTTTTCTTTTCATAGTCAATTATTTTGCGGAAAGGGCGGCCAAAGCGATGGAATAAAGCTTGGTTTTGGTGGAGTCGCCGCGGGACGAGAGCACGCAGGGGACCTTGGCACCGACCACCATTGCGCCGAGTTCGCCGCCGGCCAGCTTGGTGTTGCACTTGTAGAAGACGTTGCCCGTCTCGATGTTCGGGAACACGAGGCAGTCGGCGTCGCCGGCCACTTCGCTCTTCACCTTCTTGATCTGGACGCACTCCATGTCAATGGCGAGATCCACGCCGAGTGGGCCGTCGATGACGGCGTTCTTGATCTGGCCGCGGTCTGCCATCTTGCTGATGAGGCACGCATCCACACAGGCCTGCATGGCAGGAAGCACCTGCTCGGTGGCGGCGAGGATGGCGACCTTCGGCTTCTCGATCTGGAGGGCGCGGGCGGTGTTAATCAGGTAGTTGGTGATGGCCACCTTCTGGTTGAGGTCGGGCGCGGGGATGATGGCCACGTCGCCACAAACAATCAGCTTGTGGTAGCGGGGTGTCTCAATCACGGTGACGTGCGAAAGGACGGCTTTCGGGCCGGGCATCAGGCCGCGTTCCTTGTTGAGGATGGCGCGCATATACTTGTCGGTGGAGAGGAGACCCTTCATCAGGATATCGCCTTCGCCGTTGTTGATCAGCTCACATGCTTTGGCCGCAGCCTTGTTTTCGTCAGCCTCCTGAACGATGGTGAAGTCGTTGACATCGATATTGTTGGCTTTGCAAACCTCCTTGATGGTGGCTTCGTCGCCGACGAGGGTGGCCTTCACAATGCCCATTTTCACGGCGTTGTGGACGGCTTCGATGGTGTGGGCGTCGTTAGCGTAAGCGGCAATTAATCTTTTCTGGGGACGGGTCTTGACCAGTTCAATGATTTGGTCCAATTTTGTGATACTCATAGTTTTAGTTGTTTAAATTATTTAATTGATTTATTGAATTTTAGATAACAATATATGCCTAATTCGCCATTTTAGAATTAGCGTGCAAAGGTACGGAAATTTCTGGAATTTATTTATTCATTTTCATTGCGATTGCAAAAAGAGATTTCCCTTCCATGTAGAAGGGGTGGCCGCAGGCTGGAGTAGTAGAATCCACCGACACTTTTACCACAAGGTATTCATTTTTCTTATACAACTACCCCGCACTTCGTGCACCCCTTCTTCGGAAGAAGGGGAATATAAGCAAGAGATTCCGCCTCCCTCTCGGTCGGCGGAATGGTGGGCTCGTAACAAACCATTACCATTAGGTCAACCCGCACCATTCCGCCACTGCGCAGCAAGTGGCGGAATCCCCTGCTACAACCCCACTACCGTTTTCATAATCACTTACTCTGGACGATACATCTGGATAGACCGCAGCAACGGGTACATTGTTATATGATTTATGTAGCGTACCTCCGGCACGCATTTTCCTGCAAGTGTTCTCCGTACCCCACACTGCGCGTCACTTCGTTTCGCTGGTGCGGGGTTACTAAGATTTCGTGCCTCCGGCACAACCCTTTCATCTTTTCATCCCTTCCCCGCACACAACCTCCGAGACGCGGTACACAACGTCTCTACATTTCTGTTTTCAACACCTTCCTACCTCCTACCTTTTACTTGCTACTTGATGAACTTGATGAACCTGCTACTTCCCGGGTCCCAGCTCCTTGTTCGCATAGTAGCCGATGGCATCCACGAGGACTTTCGTGCAGACGGGGCAGAAATTGTTGTAGGCGATGATTTTCATTGTGCAGTCAAGCCATGGGCGATAGACCCCTTTGGCTACATAGCCGCCGCCTTCGTAAACACCGAGGACGCCCTTGTGGTCGATAGTGGCGGGCGTGGGCACGGGCGTGTTGGAGTCGAGCATCGACTTCCACTTGGAGTCGAAATCCACCAGCGTGGTGACGTTCGGCTCCACTGGCTCCACATCCGTGGGGTAGTAGTCCATTACCGAGACTTCGGAAGTGTAGTACTCGTCGGCCAACCCGCCGATGAGGTGCCCCATCTCGTGCACGATGACGTAGTCGGCCTGCGGGGCGCCGTTGCAGACGGTCCCGTAGAAATTGTAGATGCCGCCGCCACCGTACTTGTCGGAATTGCAAATGAGGACGATGATATCGACCGGCGCGTCGTCGGCAACCTCGTACATTTTCCACACGTTCAGGCACATAAGGTAGCGATCCACGTCAATGACATTGTAGCTGCTGCCGAGCAACGTCTTCTTGAACACGCCGCCGTTGGGGTCGGTGATGCCCGACTCCTCGGAATAGCCCTTGATGGCCCGCAGGTTGACGTACTTCTTGTTTTCCTTGTAGGGCGTGCAGTTCATCACGTAGGAGGCGAACCGCTTCATATCCTTCTCCAGCTTTTTGGCATCCTCCTTGGCGTAACCGTCGGGAAGGAAAAGGATGTCGATGCAGTTTTCCGGCTTGCCGCCAATGTGGAGGTTCATCACGTCACACTCCTTCACAAACGGCTTCGGGGATTCTTTGGCTGGATCGTAAGAACCTGTGTATAAAAGCTTTCCAACATTGCGTCGGTCATACATTGTGAAGGTGTATTTCACCGCAGCCTTCGGCATCGGCATATTAACACACTCCTCGAAATGGCCGACTTCAGTGAGGGCGCGTTCAGTGGCGCGGTATTCGCAAAAGAGGGTGGAATAGCTGCGGGAATAGATCAGTTTGTCGGTTGCCACGTCGAAGACCTGAAAGAGGATGTCGCCGTAACGTTTCGGTTCAATGAGATAGGCACGGGTGCCGCTCCAGACGCCGCCCGCATGGTACGCCTTCACCTCAATCGACTCGGAGGCATAGTCTCCACTATGGAGATAATCAATTCGCAACGTCTTGTTTTCAAAATAGTTGTCAAAATTCTGTGCAGAAATAATGCCGCAGCAGAAGACGGCAATAAGGAGAATAAGGAATCGTTTCATATAACTTAATATTTAAGGGTGCAAAGGTACACAAAAAACAAAAAGAAAATAAACTAATATTTGTATCTTTGCACCTCCTTATTTTTAGAATCATTAAATCATAATACATTAAAAATCAAATAACTATGAAATACGATGTCATCGTAATCGGGAGTGGTCCCGGAGGTTATGTGGCGGCTATCCGTGCCAGCCAGCTGAATTTAAAAACCGCCGTCGTCGAATGTGGCGAACTGGGCGGCATCTGCCTCAACTGGGGCTGCATCCCGACCAAGGCCCTGCTGAAATCAGCGCAGGTCTATAACTACATGAAACACGCAGAAGCATACGGGGTTGCACTCGACTCCCCCGCCCGCCCCGACTTTGAAGCGATGGTGCGCCGCAGCCGCGGTGTCGCCGATCAAATGAGCAAGGGCGTGCAGTTTCTGCTGAAAAAAAACAACGTCGATGTCATCGAGGGGTTTGCCACTCTGACCAAGGACCGCAAAGTGTCCGTCAGCAAAAACGACGACACCACCGAGGTTTTCGAGGCCGACCACATCATCCTTGCCACCGGCGCCCGTTCCAAGGAACTTCCCCACATCAAGCAGGACGGCGAAAAAGTCATCGGTTACCGTATGGCGCTCACCCTTCCGAAACTTCCCGAATCAATGGTTGTTATGGGGTCCGGTGCCATAGGCAGCGAATTCGCCCACTTCTACTCCTCCCTCGGCACGAAAGTCACCATCGTGGAGTTTCTGCCCAACCTCGTCCCCGTGGAAGACGAAGAGATTTCCAAGCAGCTGGAACGCTCCTTCCGCAAGAACGGCATCAAGGTGATGACCTCCTCCTCCGTGGAGAGCGTGGACACCTCTGGCGAAGGCTGCCTCGTCACCGTGAAGGATGCAAAAGGAAAAATTACTGAAATACAGTGCGATATCGTCCTTTCCGCCGTCGGTGTGGTCACAAACCTTGAAGCCCTCGGCTTGGACGGCCTCGGCATTGCCGTCGAACGTGGCAAGGTGGTGGTGGACGACTTCTACCGCACCAACTGCCCTGGCGTCTATGCCATCGGTGACATCGTGAAAGGCCCCGCCCTCGCGCACGTTGCTTCCCACGAGGCATTGGTCTGCGTGGAGAAGATCGCCGGCCTCAACCCCACCCCCGTCGATTACAGCAACATCCCCGGTTGCACCTATACATCGCCCGAAATCGCCTCCGTGGGCCTGACGGAAAAGAAAGCGCTCGAGGCGGGCCACGAGCTGCGCATCGGCAAATTCCCCTTCACAGCTTCGGGTAAAGCCACCGCTTCCGGCAACCGCGACGGCATGATCAAGCTCATCTTTGATGCTAAAACCGACGAGATCCTCGGCTGCCACATGATTGGTGAAAACGTCACCGAGATGGTGTCGGGCATCGTCATCGCACGCCAGCAGCACGTCACCGGGCCGGAAATCATCCACGCCGTGCATCCGCACCCCACCCTTTCCGAAGCCATCATGGAGGCCGCGGCCAACGCATACAACGAATGTGTCCACCTCTAATCCATGGGCAGACTGAAACCGCATACAATGAAAATAGCCCTCTGGGAACTGGACCCGGAGGGCTTTCATATTGTCACCAACGGACGGCTGCACGGCATGCACATCCGTCTTCTTATTGACACTGGCGCCAACCATAGTTGCTTCGACCGTAACTTTATTGAATCCTTGCAAATACCTATCAATAACACAGATAAAGATGAGGTAAATATCGGAATCGGAGGAAATGAATTCCAGTCCGACATCCTGCAAATTGCCGATTTAAAAATCGGCCGTATTCGTGTACCAGCCTCCCCTTTCCGCCTGCTTGACCTCCAGCCTATCTGTGCCGCATACGAGCAAGTGGGCTTCAAAGCCATCCACGGCATCATCGGCGGCGACCTGCTGCACCGTTTCCACGCTATTATTGACTATGGGAACCAAACACTAACCCTTTACAAATAAATCCCAATGAAAACCGAAAAAACCGCCCACATCATCCTCGGTATCGACCCCGGCACCAACATTATGGGCTACTCGCTGCTGAAAACCCACGCCCGCAACAGCGAAATCATCACGTTGGATGTCATCAACTTGAAAAAGCAGCCCGACCAAAGCGCCAAGCTCAAGATGATATACGAAAGCACACAGAATCTTATTGAGACCTATCATCCTGACATTTTGGCTATTGAGGAACCTTTTTACGGCAAGAATCCGCAGTCGATGCTGAAACTCGGACGGGCGCAAGGAGTAGTTATCGGAGCGTGCCTGCACGCTGGCTTGGAGGTGTTTGAATATACACCGCGCCGTATCAAGCAGTCCATCACGGGCAAAGGCGCAGCCTCGAAGGAGCAGGTGGCGGCAATGCTCCACACGATGTACACTTTTTCGACAGAGACGAAATACTTGGATGCCACTGACGCCCTTGCCGCCGCCGTAACACACCACCTCCAGAACCGAGTCGTCCTGAATACAGGAAAAGCCTCCGGCTGGGAGGCTTTCTTATCGCAACATAAGGATAGAATTATCGGATAGAGACGTCCTATTATGGCATCTCAACAATTTTCAATCAAATCCCTGATTGGTTAATTGCATTTGTGCGGGCAATCCTCTTTGTCGCAGGTCTCTTTTTTGCCGCACGACTTGCGTTCCGGCAACGCCTCAGCGAAAGCCACTACTTGATCGGCAATCTGTTCAAAACATTCGCAAATCACCTTGTTAGTGTTGGACAGCAGGCAGTCTTGATTCTCAACCTCTTCAACATCCTGAATCAAAGGGATTTGTGCGAGCAGCTTCGTATGGAACTCTTCAGCGAGTTTCTGGCCGCCACCCTTGCCAAACAGAAGGTACTTTTCCTCGGGATGTTCCTTCGGAGTGAACCATGACATATTTTCCACAATACCGATAATCGGCAAGTTCATCTTGGCGGGCGAGAACATCTCCGCACCCTTACGAGCGTCGTTCACGGCCAGCACCTGCGGAGTGGTGACGACAATGGCACCTTCCACCACAAATTGCTGCATCATCGAGATTTGGATATCGCCAGTACCAGGAGGAAAGTCCACCACAAGGTAGTCCAATTCGCCCCACTGCGTTCTCGTAAGCAGCTGTGACAATGCACTGGCAGCCATGGGTCCGCGCCAAATCACCGCCTGCGTGTTATCAACCAGTAGTCCGAGCGAGATGATTTTCAGACCAAACTTCTCCACGGGCAGGAAGTACTCCTCCTCCCCTATGTATGTTGCATTAACGCGCTCGTTTTCTATGCCGAACATTTTATGGATGGAGGGTCCGTAAATGTCGGCGTCCATCATACCCACACGGTAGCCCTGCTTCGCCAACGTCAGCGCCAGATTCGCCGCCACCGTGGATTTACCGACGCCGCCCTTTCCAGATGCGACCACGATAATGTTCTCAATTCCATCAATTCTGTTTTGGGTAATTGTACAATTTCCGTTACAAGCCATTTTTTTATAGTTAAAAGTTTAAAGTTAAGAGTTAAAAATTTATCATGTTATTGAGACGCAATATTTTGCGTATAATCGTAAATGCGGTTACAGGTAGAAGGTAAAAGGTAATAGGTAGAAGGTAATAAGTAATAGGTATGAAGAGGTGAACGTGCGAGAGAAACCTTTTTCTTTCTACTTCTCACTTTTCACTTTCTACTTAAAAGGCGAATTCCAACACGGCGAAACCGATGCCGATGAGGAAGGTCACCAGAAGGATGCCGCGGCCAGTAAGGTCGAATTTAAGTTTCAGCAAATAGTAGCGGATGACAAACACACTCGGCACAATGCTTAACAGGATGAGCTTTTTGATCAAGTCAAGATTGAGGACATCCAGCGGCTTTCCGGCAACAGTCAGAACCAAGTAAACCAGTCCGTAGAGGATGCCAAAAGTAAGGGCGGGAACAAGGATACCCAATGTGATTCCCATTGTCCACGAGTCATGGCGCAGTTTTTCTAAAAGTTCTCTCATTTTCAAAAAAATATTGAAATAAAATGAATTAACAAAAAACGTAATCTATTGAGGATTCGTATCCCACAAAATGATTTCCTCCATATCCTTATTAAAGAACTTATATTGAAGGAGATGTGAATTGCTGTTCATGCGCAGACGAATCCATTTTTTATACTTGAAGTACCATTTTACTCGCTTGGAAATGAAGCCTTTCGTAAGATAGGCATATAAAAACGGGTGTACTTCGATGGTGATTCTGGGCTCACTCTGTTTATATATCAGGAATTCGATGATATTTTCAATGCTTTCTTCGATGAGGATGGCCGGTTTGATTTTGCCGGTGCCGTGGCAAACAGGACATTGTTCGAGCGTATCGATGGTAGTAACCGGACGCAGCCGCTGGCGGGTAATCTGCATTAATCCGAACTTACTGAGCGGCAGGACAGTATGGCGTGAACGGTCACCCGTCATCAGCTCGTTCATCCTCTTGTAGAGGAGCGTACGGTTGGCTACGGTAGCCATGTCGATGAAGTCAATGACAATGATACCACCGATGTCGCGCAGACGCATCTGGCGGGCGATTTCCTCGGCGGCGGCAAGGTTGACTTGTATGGCGTTCTCCTCCTGTGAGTTGGAGGACTTGACGCGGTTGCCGCTGTTCACGTCTATCACGCACAGCGCCTCAGTCTGCTCGATAATCAGGTAGATGCCGTTCTTGATGGTGACAATCTTTCCGAACGAGCCTTTGATTTGCTTAGCAACATTAAAATGTTCGAAGATAGGCTGTTTCTCCTTGTAGAGTTTCACGATATCAGCATCGTTCACCTTATCGGAGAAAGAGCGGATATAGTTACGCACCTCAATATATATATCCTTGTTGTCCACATAGATGGCATGGAACGAATCGTTCAGGAGATCGCGGATAAGCGACGTGGTGCGGTCAAGTTCTGTAGCTACTTTGGCGGGGGCTTCGACCCCGATGAGGTTAGCCGTCATCGCTTGCCAGCGGATGACCAGTTGTTTGATGTCATTCTCAAGTTCTTCGGCTGTTTTTCCTTGTGCGATGGTGCGGATGATGATACCGAAGTTTTTAGGTTTCAAGCCAGTGACAATCTGACGGAGCCGTTTGCGTTCAGTGTTACCCTTGATTTTCTGGGAGATGAACACCTTGTCACCAAACGGCACGAGGACGGCATAGCGTCCTGCGAACGAAATTTCTGTGGTAATGCGGGGACCCTTGGTGGAGATGCACTCCTTGGCGATTTGCACGAGCAGGGTCTGCCCGGGACTGATCACATCAGTGATCTTACCCCCTTTTGCCACGAGGGGCTGCTGTTCAATGGAGGAAAGGCTGCGCCGTCCGCCGCCAATGACGGTCTTGACATACTCGTTCATCGTGCGGGTGGTGACGCTCAGGTCCATATAGTGGAGGAATGCGTCCTTGTCGCTGCCGATGTTGACAAAGGCGGCGTTGAGTCCGGGCATGATCTTGCGGACTTTTCCGACAAAGACGTTACCGACACAGAACTGCTCCGATGGGGTCTCGCGGTGGAGTTCCACCAGCCGTTTGTCCTCCAACAGGGCAATCTGCACACAATCGGGATGGTTAGCAATAACTAATTCTTTCGTAATTTCAGGCATAGTACATTAAAGTATGGAGCGACTAAAAACAAAAAAACTAAACTGCGGGGATATTCCCCGCAATTTAGTTTCAGTCATTACACAAGAAGCTTACTTCTTCTTATGTCTGTTCTTTCTCAAGCGTTTTTTGCGCTTGTGGGTTGACATTTTATGTCTTTTTCTCTTTTTACCGCTTGGCATAGTTATAGAATTATAAGGTTAATTATTTGTTTTTAACAACGTTCACGAAAGTTTTGCAAGGTTTGAATGCCGGAATCTTGTGAGCGGGGATGACGATGGTGGTTTTCTTGGAGATGTTGCGGGCGGTCTTCTGGGCGCGCTCTTTCACGATGAAGCTGCCGAAGCCTCTCAGATATACGTTCTCGTCAGCGGAGAGGGATTTTTTTACGGAATCCATGAAAGATTCAACGACGGTCTGGACTGCGTTTTTGTCAATACCAGTTTTGTTGGCGATTTCGTTTACGATTTCTGCTTTAGTCATAACTCTTAATGATTAAATTTGATAAATGTTATACGAATATTTCTCTTTAAAATTTGAGGGTGCAAAAATACACATTTTATTTTATTCTGTATCTTTATCTTACAAAAAAAAATATTTTTTTAAATCTCTGCCCGAATCTTGTCTGCGAGACGGCTTGCACCTATGCGGAAGTGTTCATTGGTGAGCCATTTTTCACCGAGGACGTTCTCTAAAATTTTCAGAAATTGGATGGCCGTGGGCGCGTCAGCAATGCCTCCAGCGGGTTTCATGCCCACCATCTTGCCCGTTTTTTCGTAATAATCCTTGATGGCATCCAGCATAACGAGGAAAGATTCAGGGGTGGCGTTCACTTTTATTTTGCCGGTGGAGGTTTTGATGAAGTCAGCGCCTGCGGCGATGGCAATCTGCGATGCTTTATATATATTGTCTACCGTCTGCAGTTCGCCGGTTTCCAGAATCACCTTGAGGTGGGCATCGCCGCAGGCCGCCTTGATGGCAGCAATCTCGTTATAGACCGTGCGGTAGTCGCCCTCGAGGAACTTGCCGCGCGAAATCACCATATCGATCTCGTCCGCACCCTGCGCCACCGCGTAGGCCACTTCGGCAATTTTGATTTCTATGGGGCTTTGTCCTGCCGGAAAAGCGCCGGCCACGCACGCTACCCGTACAGGTGTACCCTTAAGGATGGACTTAGCTTGCGCCGCAAACGGAGGATAGACACATACCGCCGCCGTGGTCTTGATGTTCAAACCCTTGTCCTCAAAAGCAAGGGCCTTTTCGCACAAAGCCTGCACTTTTGCTGCATTGTCCGAGCCTTCTAACGTAGTCAGATCAATCACGTTCAGGATAAAACGATACGCTTCGGGAAGGGAGAAGTATTTCAATTCAACAGACTGATACTCAGCAAGTCGAGCTTGGACTTCCGCATCAGAATAGGGATAATTGACAGGTTCGATATAAGCCATAATTTTACATTTTAAAAATGGACGGCAAAGATACAACTTTATTTGTTACAGTCTGAAATTCAAACAAATAAAAAAACGCCGCAATCGTGCGACGTTTCTTGTAGCGGGGGCAGGACTCGAACCTGCGACCTCCGGGTTATGAGCCCGACGAGCTACCACTGCTCTACCCCGCTAAATCGGCGGCAAAAGTACAATTTTTTTCATTAGAATCAACTCTTTCTGCGAAAAAATTTTTTCAAGCACGAAACAAATAATTTATTACTTTTGCAACGCTTTGTATATTTTTATAAAAAAGCAAAATTAATTTTGAATCAATCTATTATAATAATATGAATCAAAAAAGACTCCTTACGAAGTCCTTGTTTATAGGAATAATTTCCCTTCTAGCTCTGATCGTCCTATTCAGCGGATGCCGCCGAAAAAAGAAATCTGCCGATGCATACGGCGTATTTGAAGCGACCGAAATCACCGTTTCGTCCGAAAGCAACGGTCGACTGCTGGAGTTTGACGTGGAAGAAGGCCAGGTGTGTCACAAAGGGGATATCCTCGGCTACATCGACTCGGCGCAGACCTGCCTCCAAATCCAACAGCTGGAATCCGCTATCCGCGCCACCCTCGCCAGCCGTCCCGACATCCCGTCGCAGCTGAACACTCTCCAAACACAGCTCCAAACCCTTGAACGTGAGAAAGAACGTGTGTCAACCCTCGTGGAAGCCAACGCCGCCACTACCAAGCAGTTGGATGACGTAAACGCCCAGATTGCCATCGTGAAAGGACAGATTTCCGCCACCAAGTCGCAGTTGAACACACAGTCAGCAGCCATCCTCGAAAATGTGGAGGCCCAACGCTTCCAAGTGATGCAGCTCCAGAACGCCCTCGAAAAATGCACCATCAAGGCGCCCATTAACGGCACCATCCTCAAAAAATACATCCAGCCCAACGAGCTGGCTTTCCAAGGCAAACCATTGTTCAAAATTGCTGACGTAACCAACATGTCCATAAAGGTTTACGTCACGGAGGATATGCTCTCCGACATCCGTCTCGGACAAAAGGCCGACATCCATATCGACACCCGCGACAAGAAAAATGACAAGGTGATGGAAGGCACCGTGCGCTGGATTTCCGACAAAGCAGAATTTACGCCCAAGATGATCCAAACAAAAAAAGAACGGGTCAATATGGTGTATGCTGTCCGCATCTCCTTCAAGAATGACGGCAGCGCTAAAATCGGAATGCCCGGTGATGTAAATTTCAAATAGCTTATCTTCAAAAGATATGCCAACTATCAGCGTTCAGGATCTGAAAAAGAGCTACGGCCATATCCAAGCCCTGAAAGGGGTCTCCTTCGATGTGGAGGAGGGCGAAATCTTCGGTGTGGTCGGTCCTGACGGCGCAGGCAAATCCACGCTCTTCAACATCCTGACCACCCTGCTGCTGCCCGATAGCGGCACTGCCACCGTCCTCGGCCGCAACCTGTTCAAGGAGTACCTTGAAATCCGTAAAAGCATCGGCTATCTACCCGGCACCTTCTCCCTCTATCCCGACCTGACCGTGGAGGAGAACCTCATCTTCTTCGCCACCATGTACCAGAGCTCCATCCGTGAGAACATGTCCATCATCAAGCCAATCTGGCAACAGCTGATGCCCTTCAAGAAACGTCCTGCCGGCAAACTGTCGGGCGGTATGAAACAGAAGTTGGCCCTCTGCTGTGCCCTCATCCACAAGCCGACCCTGCTGTTCCTTGACGAACCCACCACCGGTGTGGACCCCGTCTCCCGCAAAGAGTTTTGGGAAATCCTCGGCACCATCAAAACACAAGGGATTACCGTCGTCGTGTCCACCCCCTATATGGACGAGGCCACCCTCTGCGACCGGATCGCCCTCCTTCAGGAAGGCGATTTCATCCGGATGGACACTCCTGCCAACATCATCAGCAGCTTCAAGGGCGAACTGGTCACTCTCCGCACCGACGACATCTTCAAGTTGCTCCGGAAAATGGCCGACTGCACGCTCAACTGCACCTTCTACCCCTACGGCGAAAACCTGCACGTCATCTTCTACGACCCCATCGCCACCGTCCTCCCCGCTTTCGAGGAGTTCCTCCAACAAAACGACATCGTCTATGACAACCTCTCCCAAATCGCCCCAACCATCGAGGACTGCTTCATAGAAGTAGCAAGTAAAAAGTAAAAAGTAATTAAGTAATAAGTAATAAGTAAAAAGTATAATTCCTAATAAAACCCCGAAGGGGTGACAGATTATAAACGGGGAGGTAAATCCCCGGAAGACCGAGACCATAAAACGGGGATGTAAATCCCCGGAAAACCAAGACCGCAAACGGGGATGTAAATCCCTGAAAAAGAACAATGAAAGTCCGATTACCGTTCCGACCACAGCAAGCCATCGACACGCCCTATTCCATTCAGGTGGAGGGGCTGACGAAGCGTTTCGGAGAGTTCACCGCCGTAAACCACATCAGTTTCGAGGTGAAGAAGGGGGAGATTTTCGGTTTCCTCGGGGCGAACGGTGCGGGAAAGACCACCGCCATCCGTATGCTGTGCAGCCTGTTGCAGCCGACCGAAGGGAAGGCGATGATCGCCGGCTACGACCTCGCGACGCAGCCCAAGCTCATTAAACGGCATATCGGCTATATGAGCCAGAAGTTCTCGCTGTACGACGACCTCACCATCTTCGAGAATATGCAGCTGTTCGGCACTATTTACGGAATTCCTCGCAGAGAACTGAAAGACAGAATTTTCAGCCGGCTTGAGGATTTGCATCTAGCCGACAAGTCGAAGACGTTGGTCGCCTCCATCCCATTAGGTTGGAAGCAGAAGTTGGCTTTCGCCACCGCAATGCTGCACCGTCCTGACATCGTGTTTCTGGACGAGCCTACCAGCGGCGTAGATCCGATCGTGCGGCGCGAGTTCTGGAACCTCATCTATGAGGCCGCCTCCCACGGGGTCACCATCTTCGTCACCACCCACTATATGGACGAGGCCGAGTACTGCGGCCGCATCTCCATCATGTCGCACGGTGAGCTGAAACTCATCGGTACACCCACCGAATTGAAGGAACAAATGCAGGTGGATTCCATTGAAAAAGTGTTTGTCAAATATGTAGTAAGGTAGTTATGAAAGAGTTACGACAGATACTGAAAAAGGAGTTTACCCACATTTTCCGTGACCGCATCACGCTGTTCCTCGTGCTGGCCATCCCGATCATGCTGGTGCTCCTCTTCGGTTTCACTATCAGCACCGACATCCACCACGCCACCATCTCCGTTCTTGACCTGTCGAACGACAGCCAGTCGAAGGCGCTGGTAGATAAAATCACCGCATCGGGCTATTTTGAAGTGGTGTCCTATCCGAAGTCAGAGCAGGAAATTGACAACGACTTCAAAGACAAGAATATAAAGCTAGCCATCATCATTCCCAGTGCGTTTGAGGAGCAACTCACGAACGAAAA
The DNA here is from genome assembly GCA_017961265.1 of Bacteroidales bacterium. Taxonomy (GTDB): domain Bacteria; phylum Bacteroidota; class Bacteroidia; order Bacteroidales; family WCHB1-69; genus UBA1756. The sequence goes on from JAGCXN010000036.1 coordinate 66,802, forward strand.
GTTCGTCACTATCCAGATTATCAGTGACGTGTCGGATATGAACGTGGCCTCCATCCTCAACAACTACGTCAAGGCGATTCTCAATGACTTCACCAACGATTTCAACGGTACGGCCACGATGCCCATCGAGCTCTGTACACAGATGATGTATAACCCCGAAGCCAACAGCGTCTATATGTTCGTGCCGGGTATCATTACATTGATTATGATTATTGTGACGGCGCTGATGTCGTCCATCACGCTGGCACGCGAGGTGGAGACCGGCACCATGCGGATGCTGCTGATTGCGCCGGTCAACAAGGCGTGGGTGGTCGTCGGAAAAGTCATCCCCTACATGATTCTGTCGTTTATTTCCACCATTACTATTATAGTAATCAGTGTATTGGTGTTCAAGATGCCCATCAAGGGAAGTGTGTGGCTGCTGTTGGCGGTGTGCATCGTCTTCATGCTCACATCGGCCTCGTTCGGCACGGCCATCTCCTCCTTGGTCAAGACGCAGATTGACGCCATGATGATCACGATGATGGGGCTGTTCCTGCCCACGGCGCTGCTTTCGGGCTTCCTGTTCCCCATTGACAACATGCCCTATTTCTTCCAAGTTCTGGCCAACATCTTCCCCGGAAAATGGTTCATCATCGCCATCAAGGACGTGATGCTCAAGGGGTCAGGCTTCCTTGATATTTGGCTCTATATGCTCATCCTTTTCGTGATGGCGGCGATTCTAATGACAGTCAGTTTAATTCGGTTGGATAAAAGAAGGTAGTTATGCGGGTCATTCTTATACTGATAAAGAAAGAATTTTTGCAGGTCTTCCGCAACTCGCTGCTGTGGAAAATCCTGTTGCTGGCTCCGCTTGCCGAATTTTTGCTGTTTCCATACACCGCTGACTACGAAATCAAGAATGTCCACATCGCCTTCGTCGATCACGACCGGTCACAGATGACCAGCAACATTCTTTCCAAGTTTTCCGCTTCGCAATACTTTATCAATCATGGGATTGTGAATTCACGGACGGATGCGGAGGACATGATGCAGGCGGACGAAATCGACTTCATCATTGAGTTCCCTGCCGACTTTGAGCGGTCGGTGATTACGCAAGAGCCGACCAAAATCGGCATTACCGCCAACGCCATCAACACGGTGAAGGCGGGACTTGGCAGCGAATACGTACAACGGGTACTCGCCGACTACCTGATGGAAGTTGCCGAAAATGCGCAAAACCCGCTCCAGCCGCAAGTGGCTCAGTTGGTGACGACCAACGTCTATTGGTTCAACGAGCAGATGAACTACAAGAACGTCATCGTGCCGGGGCTGCTGATTATCCTCGTCACCCTCATCGGGGCTTATATCACAGCTCTTAACATCGTGAGAGAAAAAGAGTTAGGCACGATTGAACAGGTGAATGTCACACCCATCAAAAAGTGGCAGTTCTTGTTAGGCAAGATGATACCTTTCTGGATTTTGGGAATGGCGGAATTTTGTATAGGATTGGTGATCATGAAGTTGGTATTCGGTATCAGCATACAAGGAAGTCTGTTGCTGCTGTTGGGCCTCACGGCAGTCTATCTGCTTGTGATGTTGGGGCTCGGCTTCTTCATCTCCAGCGTGTCGCGCAACCAATTGCAGGCGATGTTCATCGTATTCTTCCTGTTCATCCTCTTTGTGATGCTGAGTGGCACGTTCACGCCAGTGGAAGGAATGCCTGACTGGGCCGAATACCTCAACTATTTCAACCCCATGTCCTTCTTTATGAGCGCAATGAAGACAGTGATTCTGAAAGGCAGCACCGTGGAGAATATTCAGGACCAGTTTATCGCCTTATCTGTGATGGCGGTGATTCTGAACACAGCGGCACTCCTCTCCTATCGAGACAAAGTTCAATAATTGCAAATATAAAAACATGTGTGGAACTCCTGTATTAGAAATCGTTCTCACGATAATATTCATATTGGCAGTATATGTCGGGCTTGCCATACTTAATGGATTTATCGCCCGCAAGAGGAAACATTCGTTCATCATATGGATGCTCATCTCTCTCTGCATTATGCCACCTATAGCCTTAATCGCCATTTTGGCTTTATGCAGAGAGGACAACACCCATAAAATTCCTTAATCTCTATTTTTTTATCACTTTCTTTGTAGTGATAACGTTGCCGTCTGAAACGACTCGCAGCAAGTACATGCCTGAAGGTCTGCCCGTAAAGTCAATTTCAACCTCATTGGCATCCACACGATTACGCAGAAGCAGTTTTCCTTGAGCATCAAAAAGCTGAATTTCAACATTATGCATGGTCGGAAGCTGGATATGGCAAACGTTTTCAACAGGATTCGGCCATACAGAAATCTCTTCATTTACAACACTTTCCTCAACACCCACAGTCATCAGATGCGCCACAATGGTGTGGTTCGCGTCCACATAATGGAACGTGTAGGTGGTGATAGCACCCTGGCTCACACCGTCCACTTCCACGTCAATCACTTCATAGCCAGGGAACGGCATGATGTTGAAGGTCTGATCCGCGCCATATGTCACTGGAACTTGCCCGTAAGGACTGATATTACCAGCATCAATGGGATCGATGGAAGAGGTGATGATATACACATTTGGAGCAAATATTACTTCAATCGTGTGCTCCTCATGTATATTATAGAAGGTATAACTGTCATTTGTCGGCGTTCCGATACTCTCTCCATCCACAATAAGATTCTCCACATACCAGCCTTCATCCGGAGTATAGGTAAAGGTGACCGCATCATCACAAGCGGCATACACAGTATCCATCGGCGACACCGTACCACTCCCCTGCTTGGAAGCGACCAGTATAAATTGCTCCCTTGAGAGATAGAAGACAATATCCATATCTTCATGGACATTCTGGATAAGGACAGAATCCTCATCGTAACCCATAACACCATTAATATCAATGGAATCAACATAGAAACATTCGAACAACGGAACACCCACAAGGGTATCTGTACCACAAAGGACATTGACAAGGGTATCGTAGAACACTTCGGTTTCTTCGCTAACAACCATAACCCTAATATCATACACATTCTGCGCAAAGACGGCACGGAGCGTATGGTCATCGGCTATGTCGAGGAAGGTGTAGCTGCTCACCGCGCCTTCGTAAACATCGTCCACAAACACCGAATCAATGTGGTAGCAATCGTCCGCAGTGATTTCGATAGTGACAGTGTCGCCGTAGTTCACCACCGTGCTGGTCGGTGTCACGGAACCGCCGTCACCTGCCATCGCTGTCACCGTATATTCGTTGAGGCCGAAGCGGGCCGTTATGGTATGGTCGGCACGGACATTCGTAAACGTATAGGAGTCGGTGGCATCCACCGGTTCACCATCCACAAGCACTTCCGTCAGATGCCAGCCTGTGGCCGGAGCGAACGTATAGGCAGCATCATCACCGCAGTTCACGGTCGTTGCTCCTTCGGGCACAATCGTACCCTCGCCCTCGACCGAAGCCGTCACCGTATAGGTATCAATGGCAAAGACAGCACGGAGCGTATGGCCTTCGGCTATATCGCGGAAGATGTAGCTACTCACCGCGCCTTCGTAAATATCGTCCACAAACACCGAATCAATGTGGTGGCAATCATCCGCAGTGATTTCGATGGTGACAGTGTCGCCGTAGTTTACGACCGTGCTGGTCGGTGTCACGTAACCGCCGTCACCTGCCGTCGCTGTCACCGTATATTCGTTGATGACAAAGTGGGCCGTTATGGTATGGTCGGCACGGACATTCGTAAACGTATAGGAGTCGGTGGCATCCACCGGTTCACCGTCCACAAGCACTTCCGTCAAATGCCAGCCTGTGGCCGGAGCGAACGTATAGGCAGCGTCATTTCCGCAGTTCACGGTCGTTGCCCCTTCGGGTGCAATCGTACCCTCGCCCTCCACCGATGCCGTCAGCGTATAGGTATCCGTCGCAAAGACAGCACGGAGCGTATGGTCTTCGGCTATGTCGCGGAAGGTGTAGCTGCTCACCGCGCCTTCGTAAACATCGTCCACGAACACCGAATCAATGTGGTGGCAATCGTCCGCAGTGATTTCGATGGTAACAGTGTCGCCGTAGTTCACCACCGTGCTGGTCGGCGTCACCGAGCCGCCGTCAACTGCCATCGCTGTCACCGTATATTCGTTGATGACAAAGTGGGCCGTTATGGTATGGTCGGCACGGACATTCGTAAACGTATAGGAATCGGTGACATCCACCGGTTCACCGTCCACAAGCACTTCCGTCAAATACCAGCCTGTGGCCGGAGCGAACGAGTAGGCAGCGTCATCACCGCAGTTTACGGTCGTTGCCCCTTCGGGCGCAATCGTACCCTCGCCCTCGACCGAAGCCGTCAGCGTATAGGTATCAATGGCAAAGACAGCACGGAGCGTATGGTCATCGGCTATGTCGCGGAAGGTGTAGCTACTCACCGCGCCTTCGTAAATATCGTCCACAAACACCGAATCAATGCGGTGGCAATCATCCGCAGTGATTTCGATGGTGACAGTGTCGCCGTAGTTTACGACCGTGCTGGTCGGTGTCACGTAACCGCCGTCACCTGCCGTCGCTGTCACCGTATATTCGTTGATGACAAAGTGGGCCGTTATAGTATGGTCGGCACGGACATTCGTAAACGTATAGGAGTCGGTGGCATCCACCGGTTCACCGTCCACAAGCACTTCCGTCAAATGCCAGCCTGTGGCCGGAGCGAACGAGTAGGCAGCGTCATTTCCGCAGTTCACGGTCGTTGTCCCTTCGGGCGCAATCGTACCCTCGCCCTCGACTGAGGCCGTCAGCGTATAGGTATTCGTCGCAAAGACAGCACGGAGCGTATGGTCTTCGGTTATGTCGCGGAAGGTGTAGCTGCTTTCTGTGCCCACATAGGCCTCATCCACAAAGATAGAGTCGATATAGTGGCAGTTGTCTGCGGTGATTACAATAGTGAGCGAATCCCCATGGTTCACGACCGTGCTGGCAGGAGTTACAGAACCGCCTTCACCTGCCGTCGCTGTCACCGTGTATTCGTCAATGGCAAACAGAGCTGAAAGGGTGTGGTTACTGCGAATATGCAAGAAAGTGTAACTATCAGTAGCCTCCACTGTCTCGCCATCCACCCGCAGTTCAGCGAGGTGCCAACCCTCTGCTGCTGCTATCGAATAGGTGACACTTTCATCACAATCCACCGTTGTATCACCAGCTGGCGTAATTGTGCCATTGCCCTCCACCGAAGCGGTGAGCGTATAGGTGTTCAGAGCAAAGACGGCGCGGAGCGTATGGTCTCCCGTCACACTATTGAAAGTATATACAGCTGCCGAACCAACATAGTGACCGTCCACGAACACCGAATCAATACGATGACAATCCGCCGCAATGATGCGGATTGTCTGACGTCCTTGATAGTCCACAAGTGCCTGTTCGGGTGTAACTATTCCCCCTTCACCCGCTGTCGCCGTAATCTGGAACTGTGAAAGGGAGAATATGGGTTGCACCGTATGATTGGCCACAATGCCTGTAAGCAAGCACGAGTCGGCTGCGGGCAGCGTGTCACCATCCACCACCACGCCGCTCACATAGTAGCCAGCATTCGGAGTAAAATGGAAGGTGAAATCCGAACCGCACAGTACCGTTGTCGTGACATTGGGCATAACAGAGCCCCCCCCACGTGTAATTGGTGTAAGGGTGAACTCTTGCGGCGCGAATGTGGCAGACAACGTATGCGGAGCCGTCACATTCTCAAAAGTATAGGAGGATAACGCGCCACTCTCAACGCCATCAATCCACACATTATCAATACGATAACAACTATCGGGGAGAACAGACACATTCAGAGATGAACCACAAGCCACGCTCGTATCCTCCGAAGGCAGCACGGAGCCACCTTCGCCCGCAACCAGCGTCACCGGATAAGTCAAAACGGAGAAGTAGGCCCGAACTGTCTGATCACCGAGTTCATCTGTACCCGCCACCGTGCAGGATGTTACGGGGCCAACATTCACACCATTCACCACTACAGAGTCTATCTGGTGACATGCAGTGGGAGTGACAACATAGGTGATTTCCGAGCCACAAGCAAGCGTGGAAACTCCTTCGGGTTCGATAGTACCTCCTGCTTCCGCCTCTGATGTAGCTTCATACACATTGCGTGAGAAATAAGCCGAAACTGTCTTGTCTTCCGTGATATTTTCTATTGTATAAGAAATCACATTTCCAACGTTTACGCCGTTCACCACCACAGAATCTATGGAGAAACATGTTTCAGGCATAACAGAAATTGTGACACTTCCGTCACAAGCCACAGTTGTGGAACCGTCAAGCGTGACATTTCCGCCCTCACTTTCCTGTAGTTCAATTGTATAAGAGTTACGTGAGAAGAATGCGCTAATCGTCTGATTTTCATCAATATTTTCAAAAACATAAGACGTGATAGCACCTTCATTCACCCCATTGACAATTACCGAATCAATGGAGTAACATGCTTCGGGAACGATATTGACGGAGCGGCTGTCCCTGCAAGCTACGGCAAGAGAGCCATCCGGTTCAATGCGTCCTCCCTCTGTGGTAGTTACAGCAATGTCATACACGTTCAGCGTAAAGTAAGCTACTACCATCCTGTCGGAAAGGTTGCTTTCCACCGTCAGCGTATTTACAGCTCCTTGATTTTCACCATCAAGAATCACTGAATCAACGGTATAGCAATCATAATTGAAGTCTATGCGGATATTTTCACCACAAGCCAGTAACGAATCGGCAGCATAGAGCGTGGATGTGCCATCCGAATAGATGATGGTAACATTATTATCGGGAAGATCCTGATAATCAATCACAAGCTGTTTGTCTTCATCCATCCGATCAATCGTATAGAAAGCAGTATCAGGAAGAAGGTGATTCACATTCGTATGATAATCAAGATTTTCAGTAATATCGACACCGCTCAAAACGACGGAACTAATCCGTTCACAGGCGGCAGGAAGGATATAGAACGTGGCTTCCCCGTCACATTCCACACTATTTTGCTCCAAATGGACCGTCCCATTGCCCTGATTTACCACATCAAAACGATAATTATTGCTTGCAAAATGAGCGACAATTTCGTTGATCTGACGAATATCGTCAAGCGTAAAGGAAGCGATTTCACCATTGAACTCCATCGCATCGGGCGGAAGGACTTCACCATTAACCCACACCGTGTCAATATGGTAGCAGTTGATAGGTGTAATCACAAACAGCTGACTGCCACCACAGGATACGCTCGGAGCAGACGGTGTTACCGAACCGCCAAATCCTGCTGTCACATGCTGCGGGTACATAATTCTCTCAAACATCACCTCCACACGATGATCGGATGTGACATTCTCCAGAACAACCGCATTGTCCTGAACCTCCACCTGCTGTCCGTCCACAAGCACTTCACCTATCTGATAGCAATCATCTGGAGTGATTATTACGGAGAACCCTTCTCCGCATGTAACCACATTCACTCCAGTGCCAGTCACGGTACCATTCTCTCCGGCCAACACCTCCACAGAATATTTGTTTATTGAGAAATATGCTGTAATATACTGTTCCTCATTTATTTCCGAAATGACGTAAGTATTCCCCGCACCCATATTCACACCATTCACCAGCAAAGAATCTACTGAATAACAATCATCGGGCTGGACAGAAAGGGTTACATTATCACCACAAAGCACCTGTTCCGCCGCTGGAATCACCGTACCATGTTGGAGGCTCCCGTCCACAATCACAGAATAGGAAATCCGAGAGAAGAAGGCATCAACCACTTGATTCTCACGAATATTTTCAATCTGATACGAAGTAACGTCCCCCACATTAAGGCCATTCACTAGTACAGAATCCAGTGCGTAACATGCATCGGGAGCTACAGAAAATCCGACTACGCCACCGCAGGTCACTTCTGTAGTATCAAGGACAATTTGGCCATGCTCTGACAAACCGACACGGACAGTGTATTCCATCTGTGAGAAGTAGGCTGTAAGGGTTTGCAGCTCAGTCACCTCCGTAAAGTCGTAAGAGGAAACCGATCCCCTATTTATTCCATTCACCACCACCGAATCAATGGCGTGGCAGTCCTCAGCAACAATGTCGTAATGTACGGAAGATCCGTATGCGACGACCGTATCGCCAGGGATGACATTTCCAGAACCCACTGCTGTCACATCAATAAGATAGGTATAAGTCATGAATATCGGCTCAATCGTATGGTTTGCACGGACATTTGTAAATGTATAAGAGGCCGCTGCTTCAATTATTTCCCCGTCAATAATCAATGAATCAATATAATAACCTTCATCTGGTGTAATAAGATAGGTTTTGTTGCCACCGCATGCCACTATGGTCATACCGGAGGGCGTGATGGATCCGTGCGGTGCATCGATAGCTGTTATCTCGTATTGGTTACGGCTGAAATATGCTTCTAGTGTATGGTTAGCAATAACCTCCGTAAACTGGTAGTCAGTTTCTGCATCCGTATGAATTCCATCGACAAGGAGGGAATCCAGTGCAAAGCAGTCATAAGCAAGACTAACAAGGGTATCTTCACCGCATCCGATTTCTATATCATTATATGAAAGAACGTTACCTTCTGAAAGGAAAGACACTAGAATATGATGCGGTTGCTCAATTCCATACACAATCTGTATCTGCTGATCTTCCTGCACACCTGCCACTTCATACACAGCAGTATCGGGCAACGACGGATTAGCATTTTCCAGATAAGTCAGCATCGGCATGATATCCACGCCATTGATGGTCACTTCCTCCAATGTCCGACAGCTGTCAGGAATAATCTGTAGGCTATAGCCCCCGCCACAAAGGAAAGTTGTATCCGACAATTGTGCCACACCCCCTGCACCATTTTCCAAAGTGATGAACTTGGCATCCTTTGCAAATGTAGCTTCAATACGGAAATCTTCCTTGACATTCTCGAGGTCGAAAGCAAGTGTATCCCCGTTATACGGATACCATCCTTCCGTTTTCGGCACACCATTCACAAAAATCGTATCAAGATGATAGCAGTCAGCGGCTATCATATTAAGCTGTTGCGTCTCTCCGCACAGGACAGCGGAAATGGCAGGAATAATGGTTCCCCCTTCACCTGCCACGCTTCTGACTGTGTATTCCAGTTGCGCAAATGTAGCGACCACTTCCTGGTCAGAGGTGATTCTCCGCAACACAAGTATGGCATTTTCACCTTGAAAATCAACCGAATCAAGATACGATTGTCCGTTGACTGTCAGCTGCGAGAGATAGTGACACTCTTCGGGAACGAAACGCAGTTCCGTATTGTCACCGTAGTCCACGGCCACACTGTCAGGCTCCACGGTGCCCGCACCGACAGCAGAAGTACGAACCATATAGTGATAGATTTCCGTCTTCACCGCAATGGTATGGTTCTCATGCACATTCAAGAAATCATAAAATGAAGCTGCCGGGAGATCCTCGTCGTCCACGACCAACGCAATAATCTGGTATCCCTCATCCGGGACAAAAGCCAAATGTAGCGACGAATCGCACAAAACCATCTGGGCGATTTCCCCTTCAGTAATGGAACAATGTTCATATCCCGTCACCTCAATCCTATACGAAATACGATGCATGTAAACATTCAAAGTTGTGGGTACGGTCACCGAACTACAGATATATTCGCTCTGTATTTCCACCTGCATATCGTTCAGAAACACAGAATCAATTTTATAACACTCATCAAAAGGTGTGGCTTTCAGAACGGTATCCTTGCCACAGAGAATATATGTGGTATCAGAGGAAAGAATTTCTCCGCTCCCTGTAAGTCTATTCAGCACTATCGGGTAAACATACTGAGAAGTAGAAATCTCAAAACTATGGTTCTGACGGACATTGGTAAGGTTGTATATGAATCTGTTTTCGTCAGCAATCAATTCATCTATGATGGACTCCCCGTCAAGCAGTACCTCCGAGAGATAATGACAATCATCCGTTTTAACGGCCAGTACAAAACGTGTTCCACAATCAACGATATTATGCGTATCCGCCTCCACGAAAGAGTACTCATCCGTAAACACATCCACGAGATAGGTAATATTGCTAAACACCACCCTGAGGTCATGGTCGGCTGAGACGCTGTCGATAGTGAGCGAAATACGATTAGTGCTATCCAAAAGGTCATTAACCAAAATATCATCAAGAAATACAGAATCCAGTTTAGCGCAATTTGCAGGAGTGAAGGTATATAAAAGATCCATACCGCACGGCACGACGCCCGTCGGACCATCGACCGTTCCAAGATGATGGTTATAGGTTACCGAAACTTCATATCTATTGGTGCGGAAAACAAACGAAATGTCCAAGTCACGCTGCACATTACGGAGCACAAGCAGGGTATCACCGAACAATGTATAGACACATCCGTTCGAGACGGTGATTCCATCCAAATGATGGCAATCATCAGGAATGATGCGGATTGACAAAGTACTGTCACACGCTACGCTATAAGAATCAGCCTCGATTCTTCCTGCACCAGAGACATGTGGATTCACCGCATATACAATTTGGGAGAAATAGACGGCAATGTCACCATCCGCCTGCAATGGATCCAGAATAAAGCAAAGTGTATCAGAGAAATAGGTAACATCTCCAGCTGGAAAATCTTCCAATCCATAAATTTGTCCATTCCATCGTATGGAATCCAGACGGGTACACGCCTCATGAAGCGTGAAGACAGTCAGCGTCTGTCCACAGGCCAACAGCGTGTCCATCACCGACATCGGAGCTCCGTCAGAGACGATAAAGTGTACCGAATCCATCGAAAATGAAGCATCGATCACATAATCCGAATGGATATTTTGTATGAGGTAGGTGAATGTGTCACCTACGGCTATCCGATTTTCCATCTGGATCCACTCATCACCAATTCTCACTGAATCAATATGATAGCATTCATCTGGGATAAACAGCAGCTGCACATCATTTCCACACGGGACTGCAGCATCCGGTAAGACGAGTTCTCCGTGATCTGGTTGCTGGATCGCTGAAATAGAATAATATATCTGCTCGAATTCGACAGAGAAGTTCAAATCACCGTCTGCTTCGGGGAAATAGCATGTACCTACACCATTTTCATCTACCTGATAATCAGTAAATTGTTCATCATTAAGATATACTTCCTTGATATGGTAACAGTCGTCTGGAGTCATCGTCACAGTGACGGCATCCCCACAATAGACATAGGGGCCCGTTACGCTGGAGGCCACCGTTCCATTGCCTACAGACGAAATGCTATGATGATAGAACATTCTTCTGAAAGAGGCTATAACTTCATGATTTTCAGTAATATTGTTAAGAGTATAGAAGGCCGAATCACCAAAATGGTGGTCACTATTGTGGCGATAGTACAAGTACGAGTTGATTACAACACCGTCAACCCAGACTGTATCAACCCGATAGCACGATGCCGGAACAAAAACAAGCGAAAGGCTTCCATCACAGCCCACAAGCGTATCGTCATTAGGAACGACAGCACCGTTCTCCCCCGAAGCAATAGACACTGTAAATTGTTTCAAGCCGAACGAGACGTTCAGTTCATGTGATGAGTGGGTATTGGGCAACGTAAAGATAACCGTATCACCATGGTAAACAAGTTCTTGCAAAACTTCTTCCCCATCCAGCAAAACAGAGTCCACGCGATAGCACTCATCGGGCACGAACTGGAGCGTCGTATCCTGTCCGCAGACCATCCACACCGTATCGGTGATAGAGGAAGTTCCATGCGGACCGACATTCACCACCAATGGGAATTCAAACTGTCGGAATTCGACAGAAACCGAATAGTTATGCCGGATACCAGTCAATTCATAACGGAGCGTGTCACCAAATCCTTCTTGTCCTGCAGGAAAATGTTGTACGGCATCCATCACATCGGCCCCGTTCACCGTGAAGGAGGAGACATAATGGCACTCATTGGAAATGGCCTCCACAAGAACAGCACTGTCACACAACACATTGACAGAAGATGATGGAGAAACAGAACCATTTCCAGTAGAAGTCACCGTCACAGAATATTCCAACTGTTCAAAAGTAGCTGCCACAACATGGTCGCTACTGATATTCGGAATCGTAACACGGACGGTGTCACTAACCGTACGGAGCAAATCGTCACGTTGCTCCCCATCCCAATAGAAATGGGCGACCTGATAACACGGATCCGGCAGAAGTTTGAACCTTGCCGTTCCATCACATACCACACTTTCGTTCCCTACAATGGTCCCATGTTCTGCGGTCTGCACTTGCATCGTATAGTAGCGCTGGCTAAAATAGGCATCTAGCCGATGGGCGCCCTCCAAATGGGTAAAACAAAATGTATCCGTAATTTCCAAAAAGGCACCATCCAGCAGAATGGAATCGACCTGCATACAGAAATTGGGGGCAACCACCATCCGCACGGTATCAAAATAACCGATGGATCCTGTTGTAGAGGGCGTTATTGTACCCGAATTATGCGCAAATGAAACGATATTGAAGGTCTTCTCCTCGAAAACAGCATGGAAGGTGCTGTTTTGCATCACATGGGTCAGCACATACGGATTAGATACGCCGACCGACACACCATTCAACTGCAAATCCGTCAGTTCATAACCCACCTCAGCGACAAAGTTGAAAGTCAGTGTGTCCTCATAGTAGAGGCTGACGCTATCCAAGCCGACCGGCACGCCGCCCGTGACAGAAAGTATGCCATGCTCCGTAGCAGTATAATGGACGATATAGGGCTGATGTAAGAAGGTGACCGATATGGTATGGTCTGTCACAACGTGTTGGAATGTATAGACATACGCTGTCTGCAAGTGTGCGGCAGCGAAATAGGTGCCGTCCACAAAGACGGAGTCTATCACATACCCTGGATTGGCGGAAATATAAAACTGCGCGGATTGCGTCCCCGACACAGATACGCTGTCCGATGGTGCAATGTTTCCACCCTCACCCGCTACAGCCACAACGACATACTGTCGGGGGGCAAAAGTGACTTGCACCAGCTGATTACCACGAATATTGGCAAGAGTAATTGTGTCGGGATTATCCCACAGCCGTTCTTCATTCACAGCCACAAAATTGATGAAGTAACCTTCATCGGGATAAATACGGAATCCCATGGTTGTATCCCACGGAACATTAAATTGATGTGTAGCCCCGCCGTCAGGAACGATTCTCCCATTTTCGGCAATATCCAGTGTGACAACATATCTGATCTGTTTGAAACGCACTCTCAATTCATGGGGCGCGATAATAGTAGCGAGCGTCTGGGTATAGCTTGAATTATTCAAGGGAGCAAAATTCGGGATTCCATCAAGCCAAAGTGTATCAATAAGATAACCCGGATTTGCAGAAACTGTATAAGTAAGATCCGCCCCTTCAGCGACCATGGTGGTGCCCTCAGTGGTGACCCCATCGGTGGTCACAGATACAATTCCGCCATATTCCGCTATCACCTCAAACAGATGAGCCATACCTGGCGTATTAGCGCGGAGAACAACATCATCAATCATCAGCCCAGAAGCATCATCAGAGGTATAGGCAATGGCGACATAGCTCGCTGTCGGCGGGAGATTGCCGACAAAAGTCTGCCAGTCGGTGTAGTTGGTCGTTTGGATGGTATCTTCCAGCCAGACAAAATCATCAACAGAAACGTATTGGTTTCCTGTATAATAGCCAATAACGAACTTTTCCGCTTCATAGGAGATGGTATTGGCTGGTTGGGCCGCCTTGTACTTGAAACGGATCTGGACCGAGTCGGAGGTGCTATTAATCAGCTGAGGGGAGACAAGGTACTGCCGATAATCAATACCGCAATCACCGAAATCCCGATACCCTGATGTAAAGCCAAAATAGCCATCCATGCTCTGTCCGAAAAGAAGCGAATTGAAACAATCTGCCCCGTCGTTATTCGTGTAGGTTCTCCAGCCTGTTGTCGAGAAGATTCCTTCAAAATCATACGCGTAAGGGAGAGTCTCCTGCGAAAAGACTGAAATGTTTATAAGCAAAAGAATAACAGAAAGATATATCTTTTTCATTTGAAAATGTTTTTCGTAAAACCTAAAAAGCCAATCTATAATACGGATTTAGGGGCTGTTTGTTTCACGAAATACTGAAAAAGAATCTTAAAAAAGGGATGGATAGACAAAAAAAGAAAATGCCGGTACGTTTCCGTACCGACATTTTCCAACGCCATGAAAAAAAATATTACTTTTTGGATAAAAAGTCTTTAACTTGGGTAGATTCAACGATTGCCTCCTTGAAGGTGTAGGCACCCGTCTTGGGGGAACGCTCCATACGGATTACGCGGGTATAGGAAACGCCGCCTTCCTTTTTCAGTGTTGCAACAACTTTCTTTGCCATCTCTTAAAGTATTATGATTATTTGATTTCTTTGTGAACCGTCATTTTCTTCAAATACGGATTGTATTTCTTCAACTCCAATCTTTCAGGAGTATTCTTGCGGTTTTTGGTCGTGATGTATCTTGACATACCCGGCACGCCGCTTGCCTTTTGCTCCGTGCATTCCAAAATCACTTGCTGACGGGCTTCTTTATTCTTCTTTGCCATTTTTTACTGTTTTTTTTTCGTCAAAAATCCTTTTCAAATCAGGGTGCAAAAATACATAAATTTTTTTATCTACAACCCTATTCGACTTTTTTTATTGAAAATAAAATGATGTGATATATAACTAATATTCAATATTTTACAGTAAATTCAATTTTATCATACAAAAAACCAGTCACATAACCACTTCTATTTCGGGAGATTTTCCGCTAAAAAAAGACAATTACAACATGTCTCTATTGCTGCATTTTCAGGGAGTACTGGTGCAGGAGGTCCAGATATTTTTGTAGAAATTCTGCGAAACGTGGGTCGTCGAGGGCGTACTGCTCATAGTTCCGCACGACGGTGTTCCACTGTGAGGGTTGCACCAGCGGGATGTTATGTTCCCGTTTGATATTGGCGATCTCTTCCACCACGGAAAGGCGCTCCGCCAACAGACGGGCAATCTGACTGTCGATGTCACGGATGAGCTCCCGCTGCCGGCGCAGCAGCTCATCGGGATTTTGTGACGACTCCTTGAGAACCAGCGAGCCAAGCATTTCCGACAACGCTTCCGGCGTGAGCTGCTGCGCCGCGTCGCTGAGCGCGGCCTCGGGTGTCGCGTGGGTTTCTACCATCAGTCCGTCCATACCGTAGTCGATAGCCGTCTGTGCAACCTGTTTCACGAGGCCGCGCTCACCGGCGATGTGCGACGGGTCGCACAGCAGCGGGAGGTCGGGACGGGCGACACGGAGGGCGACGGGAACCTCCCACACGGGCGCGTTCCGCAACCGCTGCTCCTTGCGGTCGGCAAAGCCGCGATGGACGGCAAAGACCGCGTCCACGCCCGCTTTTTCGAAACGCTCGATGTTGCCGAGCCACAATTTCAGGTCGGGAATCACAGGATTCTTCACGAGGACGGAACAGCCGTTGCCTTTCACCGCATCGGCGATTTCCTGCACGGCAAAGGGATTGACTGACGTCCGCGCCCCCACCCATACCGTCTTCACGCCGTAACGCAGGCAGGTCTCGACATGTTGCGGCGTGGCCACTTCGACACAGACGGAAAAGCCGAACTCTTCCGTCACGCGCCGGAGCCACGGGAAAGCCTGCTCCCCTGCCCCACAGAACGCGTCGGCGGCGCTCCGCGGCTTCCACACCCCCACCCGGAAAAAGGTGAGCGGGCACGGCAGCTGGTCGCGAAGCACAAACAAGCGAAGCGCAGTTTCGTAAACCTGCGCCTCGCTCTCGGCCGCACACGGGCCGGCAATCAGATACCGGAACGTCCGTCCGCTATTCGCCATACATCTTTCTGTAATAATCCTGATAACTGCCAGAGGTCACGTTGTTGAGCCACGCCTCATTGGCCAAGTACCACTCGACCGTTTTCTCGAAGCCCTCATCAAACCTGATGGTCGGCTCCCAGCCCAGCTCCGCACGCAGTTTGCTAGCATCAATGGCATAGCGCAGGTCGTGCCCCGCACGGTCGGTCACGTAGGTGATCAACTCCAATGACGTACCTTCGGGACGGCCCAACTTGCGGTCCATGATTTCTATCAGCTTCTTAATCAGGTCAATATTGCGCCATTCGTTGTTTCCGCCGATGTTGTAGGTCTCACCCGTCTTTCCCTTATGGAAGATCAGGTCAATGGCACGGGCGTGATCCACCACATAAAGCCAGTCGCGCACATTGATGCCTTTGCCATAAACTGGCAGCGACTTGTTATGCTTGATATTATTGATAAACAACGGGATAAGCTTTTCCGGGAACTGGTTCGGACCGTAGTTGTTGGAACAGTTGGAGATGACCGTCGGCAGACCGTAGGTGTCGTGATAGGCACGCACGAAGTGGTCGGAAGAAGCCTTCGCCGCGGAGTACGGACTGTGCGGCGAATAGGGCGTGGTCTCCTTGAACGAGCCCGTGTCTCCAAGAGCGCCATACACCTCATCGGTGGAGATGTGGTAGAACCGCTTTCCTTCGTAATTGTCTTTCCAGATGGCCTTTGCGGCGTTCAGCAGGTTCACCGTACCCACCACATTGGTGAAGATGAACTCCATCGGATTGGTGATGGAACGGTCCACATGCGACTCGGCGGCCAAATGGATGACGCCGTCAAAACGTTCTTTTTCAAAAAGTTGATTGATAAAAGCTGCATCCACGATGTCACCTTTCACAAAGTGATAGTTGGGCATCTTGTCCACATCGGAAAGATTCTCCAGATTGCCAGCGTAGGTCAGTTTGTCCAGATTATAAATCTGATAATCAGGATATTTGTTTACGAAAAGCCGGACGACGTGCGAGCCGATAAAGCCCGCACCGCCGGTGATCAAAATTTTCTTCATTATATTATAATATGGTATAACGATTAGTAACGATTCATGCAGTTAAGGTCCTCGAAAGCGACCTGAAGACGTTTCACCATGGAAGCTTCGCCCTCGCGGAGGAACTTGCGTGGATCGTAGTACTTCTTGTTCGGTTTGTCCTCACCTTCGGGGTTGCCAATCTGCGACTGGAGGTAAGCCTCATTTTTCTTGTAATAGTTCATAACGCCTTCCCAGAAAGCCCATTGCGTGTCGGTATCAATGTTCATCTTGACAACGCCGTACTCGATGGCCTCCTTGATCTTGGCCGGTTCGCTGCCGCTGCCGCCGTGGAACACGAAGTTGACGGGATTGGGCTGCGTCTTGTATTTCTCTTCGATGAATTTCTGGGAGTTGTGCAGGATGATGGGCTCCAGTTTCACATTGCCAGGTTTGTAAACGCCGTGCACGTTGCCGAAGGAGGCGGCAATGGTGAAGTTGGGGCTAATCTTGCTGAGTTCCTCATAGGCGTATGCTACGTCTTCGGGCTGGGTGTAAAGGCGGGCGCTATCGATGCCAGTATTATCAACACCGTCTTCTTCGCCGCCGGTGATGCCGAGCTCAATTTCGAGGACCATATCCATTTTGGACATTCTTTCAAGATACTTCTTGCAGATTTCGATGTTTTCCTTCAGCGGCTCGGCGGAAAGGTCGAGCATGTGGGAGCTGAAGAGCGGACGACCATGTCCTTTATAGAACATTTCGCCGGCATCCAGAAGGCCGTCAATCCACGGGAGGAGTTTCTTGGCGGCGTGGTCGGTGTGGAGGATGACGGGAATGCCGTACATCGCTGCAACTTGATGGATGTGCATGGCACCAGCAATTGCGCCCATTACAGCGGCCTTCTCACCGTCGTTCGGGAGTGCCTTGCCTGCATAGAAGGCAGCACCGCCGTTCGAGAACTGGATCATCACCGGGGAGTTGGCGATCTTAGCGGCCTCCATCACGGCGTTCACTGAATCACTGCCCACCACATTGACGGCGGGGATGGCAAACTTCTCCGCTTTGGCAATTCTGAAAATTTCCTGTAAATCTTTCCCGAAAACTACGCCGGGTTTTACTTTGGTAGATATTTTTTCTGACATGATACTAAATTAAACTATTTCTTAATCAATGAAATAACCCAGATAAGGAGGCAGGCGCCAATGACAGCTACAACAAGTTGTGCAATAATGCCACCAGTTCCGCTAATGCCAACAAGTGACATCAACCAGCCGCCGACAATACCGCCGACAATACCGATGATGCAGTTCAGGATGAAGCCGAAGCCACCACCTTTCATGATTTTACCTGCGACAAATCCGGCCACTGCGCCGAAAAGAATGTACAATACGAAACCTAAAAGTGTCATAGTTCTTTAAATTTTAAAGGTTAATAAAAACGGGTGCAAAGGTACGATTTAATTATGAAAATGCGAAAGGAAAAGTTTTTCGAAAAATATTTACCGAGAGCAAACAAAGTATTCGTATTTTTACTATATTTGCCGCGCAAAAAAAAATATAGGGGTATGAGCTATAAGTCCGTGAAATATGTGATAGATCTGCTAAAGAAGAACGGGTTCATATTCAAAAGCCAGAAAGGTAGCCACATGAAATTTGAAAAGAATGGTATCGTTGTCGTTGTCCCCAATCACGGTAGCAAAGGAATAGAAAAGGGGACATTTCATAACATTCTTAAACAGGCTGGAATAGAAGACAAGTAAAACCAATAGAATAAATGAAGACAATAGACGTAATTGTTGAGTTTGCAGGCAAGAATCTGAGTGCTTATATTGAAGGTGTGCCTGTCATTACCGTAGGAAATGACTTAAGTGAAGTGGAGCACAATATGCGCGAAGCCATTGAACTCTATCTGGAAGACAATCCGAATCCTTGTGAACTTCTTAAAGACGAATATGAAATGAGGTTCCGTATTGACACCGCCACCTTCCTCAACTATTATAGTGGAATTTTCACTAAAGCCGCTCTCAGCCGCATTACAGGCATCAATGAAAGGCAACTGTGGCACTATGCCGCAGGTGTCCACAAACCACGCAAAAAACAGACAGAGAAAATCCAAAATGGCATCAATTCGCTTACAAAAGAGCTGGAAGCCATCAGTTTGACATAATCAATGAAACAAATAAACCACTAATACTATGAAGTATATCATCATTGGCGGTGTGGCCGGAGGTGCCACTGCAGCCGCACGTCTCCGCCGTATGGACGAACAGGCGGAAATCATCCTGATAGAAAAAGGGAGCTACGTCTCCTACGCGAACTGCGGCCTCCCCTACTATATCGGCAACACCATCCCCGAACGCAACAGCCTTTTCTTGCAGACACCGACCACGCTCGGCAACCGCTTTGACCTGGACGTCCGCGTACGCACGGAAGTGACGGCCATCAACCGGGACGCCAAAACCGTCAGTTGCCGGCATCTCGACAACGGGAAGGAATACACCGAACACTACGACAAGCTGGTGCTTTCGCCCGGCACCGTCGCCGTACGCCCGAACCTTCCGGGCATCGACGCGCCCGGCATCTTCACCCTCAAGGATGTCCCCGACACCGATGCCATCAAGTCGTACCTCACGGAGCTGACAGACACGCAGAAAGAGGCCGTCATCATCGGCGCAGGCTTCATCGGGCTGGAGATGGCGGAGAATCTCCACCGCCTCGGCTGCCACGTCACCATCGTGGAAAAAGCCAGCCAAGTCATGCCTGTCGTGGACTGGGAAATCGCCGCACTCGTGCAGAAGCATCTGGCCGACAAAGGCGTTACGGTGCTCACGAACAACGGTGTCAGCCGCTTCGAGCGGGAGGCTGACAGAAACATCGTCATCTTGGAAGACGGGCAAAAACTCCCTGCCGACCTCGTGCTGGTGAGCATCGGCGTGAAGCCGCTCACGAAGTTGGCCGTCGAGGCGGGTCTCGAAATCGGTGAGTTGGGCGGCATCCGCGTCAACAAGCAGATGCAGACGTCCGATCCCGACATCTATGCCGTGGGCGACGCCGTGGAGACCATCAACCCCATCACGGGCAAAAGCCAGCTCTGTTTTCTGGCCGGCCCGACCAACAAGCAGGCGCGACTCTGCGCCGACAATATCGTCGAGGGCAACTGCCACGAGTACGGCGGCGCCATCGGCACGGCCATCGCCAAGGTGTTCGACTTGACCATCGGCAGTGCCGGCCTTTCGGAGCAGCAGCTGAAACGGGAGGGCATTCCCTATCTCACCTCCATCACCCATACGGGCTCCAACGCCACCTACTACCCTGGCAGTTGGCCCGTGAGCATCAAGATCCAGTTTGACCCGGCGACGGGCCGTCTGTACGGCGCGGCGGTCTGCGGCAAGGGCGGCGCGGACAAGCGTCTCGACCTGCTGGCTTCCGTCATCGCCCACGGCGGCACCGTCCACGACCTCACCGACTTCGACCACGCCTACGCGCCGCCCTTCTCCTCCGCCAAAGACCCCGTCACCGTGGCGGGCTACGTCGCGGAGAACATCCTCACCCACAAGACCGAAACCATCCAGTGGCACGAACTGAAGGAGATGCTGGCTAACAAAGCCGACAGCGACTTCCTGCTCATCGACGTCCGCAGCTTCCTCGAGTGCAAAGCCGGCGTCATCGAAGGCTCCGTCAACTACCCGTTGGACGAGCTGCGCGAGTACATCGAGGACATCCCCACCGACACGCCCATCGTCATCTACTGCGCCATCGGACTACGAGGCTACATCGCCACCCGCATCCTGAAGCAGAACGGCTTCGATAACGTCCGCAACCTCGCCGGCGGCTACAAGACATGGACGGCGTGCCAGTAATCCTATAGTGACATTTTGTCAGTCGCTTTCACTTTGGCAGAATAGTTGCTCTATGGTCCGTGTTTCCAAACAAAAAATTAAAAATTCAAAACAAAAACTATGGACCTGAACAACTTAACTATCAAATCACAAGAAGCGATTGCCAAGGCGCAGATGATTGCCGCCAGCAACCAGCAGCAACAGATTGACACCTGCCACCTTCTGAAGGCCCTGATCGAAACCGACGAAAATGTTATAGGATACCTTCTCAAGAAACAGGAGTCTGACTTAAAAGTCGTGTCCCAGATTTTGGACCGGCAGATCAACAGCATACCCAAAGTGAGCGGTGGCAACGTCTATCTTTCAGGCGGGGCGCAGACGGCCTTGCAGAAAGCCATCCTCTACGCCCAGCAGCAGGGCGACGAGTTCGTCTCGCTCGAGCACTTCTTCTACGGAATCTTGATGGCCGGCGACAACACGTCGCGGATACTGAAGGATGCCGGCGTGACGGAAAAAGGCACCGAGGAGGCCATCAAGAGCCTGCGGCGCGGGTCAAAGGTGACCAGCGCGGACAGCGAGGACACCTACAACGCCCTCAACAAGTACGCCACCAACCTCAACGAAGCCGCCCGTAAGGGCAAGCTCGACCCAGTCATCGGCCGTGACGAGGAGATCCGGCGGGTGCTGCAAATCCTGTCGCGCCGTACCAAGAACAACCCGATTCTGATCGGTGAGCCGGGTGTAGGTAAGACCGCCATTGCGGAAGGCCTCGCCCACCGTCTGGTCAGCGGCGATATTCCGGAAAACTTGAAAACCAAGCAGCTGTACTCTTTGGACATGGGTGCGTTGGTGGCCGGCGCCAAGTACAAGGGCGAGTTCGAGGAACGTCTGAAAAGCGTCATCAAGGAGGTCATCGACTCCAACGGCGAGATCATCCTCTTCATTGATGAAATCCACACGCTGGTCGGAGCCGGCGCGTCCGGTGAGGGCGCGATGGACGCGGCCAACATTTTGAAGCCGGCGCTGGCCCGTGGCGAGCTGCGCTCCATCGGTGCCACCACCCTCAACGAATACCAGAAGTATTTCGAGAAGGACAAGGCCCTCGAACGCCGTTTCCAACCCGTGCTCATCAGCGAGCCGGACAAGTATTCCGCCATCTCCATCCTGCGTGGCCTGAAAGAACGTTACGAGAACCACCACCACGTGCGGATTCTCGACGACGCCATCATCGCCGCCGTCGAACTCTCGCAGCGGTACATCACCGACCGTTTCCTGCCCGACAAGGCAATCGACCTTATCGACGAGGCGGCGGCCAAGCTGAAGCTCGAAATCAACTCCAAACCTGAGGCGCTGGACGAAATCGAGCGTAAAATCAGGCAGTTGGAAATCGAGCGAGAGGCCATCAAGCGCGAAAACGCCGACGACAAAGTCACCGCACTCAGCAAAACTATCTCCGAACTTAACGAGCAACGCAACGCCCTTACCACCAAGTGGCAGGCCGAAAAGGATATCGTTGACAAGATCCAGCACAACAAGAAACTTATCGAGGATTACAAACTGGAGGCTGCAAATGAGGAACGTCAGGGCAACTACGGACGTGTGGCGGAACTCCGCTACGGCCTCATCAAGAATGCCGAAAACGAGATTGCGCAGTTGCAACAAGACCTCACCGTGGTGCAAGGCGACCGCGCCATGATTGACGAAGAGGTGGGCGAGGACGACATCGCCGATGTGGTCTCCCGCTGGACCGGCATCCCCGTCAGCAAGATGATGCAGAGCGAAAAGTCGAAGCTGCTCCACTTGGAGGAGGAGCTCCACAAGCGTGTGGTCGGTCAGGACGAGGCCATCAGTGCCGTCGCCGACGCCATCCGCCGGAGCCGTGCCGGCCTTCAGGACAGCAAGCGTCCTATCGGCTCGTTCATCTTCATGGGCACCACCGGCGTCGGCAAGACCGAGCTGGCGAAGGCACTCGCCGAATACCTGTTCAACACGGAAGAAGCCATCATCCGGTTCGATATGAGCGAATTCCAAGAGAAGCACACGGTCTCCCGTCTCATCGGAGCGCCTCCAGGATACGTCGGTTACGACGAAGGCGGCGAGCTGACGGACAAGATCCGTCGCCGCCCTTACTCCGTCATCCTCTTCGACGAAATCGAGAAAGCGCACCCCGACGTGTTCAACATCCTCTTGCAAGTGCTGGACGACGGGCGGCTCACCGACAACAAGGGCCGTGTCGCCGACTTCAAGAACACCATCATCATCATGACCTCTAACCTCGGTTCCGACATCATCCAGGCCAACTAGACCGAGGCGGGCAACCTCAGCGACGAGGAGCTGTTTGAACGGACAAAGGCCGAAGTCAGCGCCCTGCTGAAGAAGACGTTGCGTCCGGAGTTTCTCAACCGTATCGACGAAATCGTGATGTTCCAGCCGCTGTCGAAACGCGAAATCCGCGACATCGTCAAAATGCAGATCCGCAATTTGAATGGGCTGCTCGAACAGCAGAATATCCGCGTGGAATTCACCAAGTACGCCCTCGAGCAGCTGGTAGAACTCGGTTACGAGCCGATGTACGGCGCCCGTCCACTGAAGCGGGTCATCCAGAAGAAAATCCTCAATGAACTCTCCAAGTTCATTTTGGAAGGCAACGTCGAAAAGGAAGGCACCATTATGGTGGACAGTCTGGAAGATGGCAAGTTTGTATTCTTCAACAAGAAGGAAGAAAACAAATGACAAATCTAATAATATCCATCAACAAAAAAATCCGAGGAGAAATCCTCGGATTTTTTTTGAACGTCGGGGTGAGAAGACTCGAACTTCCGACCCCTTGCACCCCATGCAAGTACGCTAGCCAACTGCGCCACACCCCGTTCTTTTTTGAGGCTGCAAAAGTACAAAAATTTCCTTTTGCTATACTCCTTTTTCAAAAAAATTTATTTTTTACAAAACGTTGCTTCCGAAAGCCATTTCCGATACAAAATCATCATCAAAATAGCATAGCAACTTCCTACTATAAAACCACATAGAATATCTAACGGATAATGCACCCCTAGATAAAGGCGACTATAGGCAAGCAGAAGCGACCATAGGATTGCCATCACCGCCACCCATTTTTTGCCTTTGGAAAGGAAGAAAATGACCAGAAATGCCAGCGCCATCGAGTTAGCAGCGTGCGCCGACGGAAATCCGTAGTTTCCTCCGAAATAACGATTGCCGTCCGGCTGCTGCACCAAGTGGATGTCGGTCGCAATGGCTTCCGTATGCGACGGACGGAGCCGTAGGACACTGTTTTTCACAAGATTGCAGGTCTGGTCGGTAAGCGTGATGGTCAGGACGAAAACTGCCAAAACCATCCAGCCTTTTTTTCTGTAAAATTTGAAAACCAGAAAAATGAGCAACAGGTAGAGCGGCGTCCAAAACCAAATCTGCGAAAAGAGATAGACGAAACGGTCGGCCCACGGCGCGTGCAGACCATTGAAGAACAGAAACAGTTCCGTATCGAGCTGAAGGAGCCTTTCCATCATTCAAAATCTGGATAAAGCAGGTATTTTTTGCGCATCTGCTTGAATTCATCAAGCTGCGGCTGCCACGAGGCACGGATTTCGGATTCGGTACGGTGCGACAATATTTGTTTACGCAACTGGTCCGTACCGGCCAGCTTGTCGAAAAAAGCGATATTGGTGAAAAATTCCGTCTGGTTCTGCGGGAAGTTCTCAAAAGCGGTAAGCACGTAACTGACCGAAAAAGCATTGGTGGAATCCAGCATCCTGCTAGCATAGCTGGTGAGGTCAAAACCGCGGCAGTCAAGCCCTTTCTGGGGCGGGTTTTCGGAAACGCCCTTGATAGGGTGCGGAGTGAAGTGAAAGTCACCGGTTTTCAACGATGGGTGTCCGTAAACTTGGAACGGAGTCGGAGTACCGCGCCCCACACTGATAGCCGTACCTTCGAACAGACACAGTGACGGATAGAGGTAGATAGCCTCGTCGGTCTGCAGGTTCGGCGACGGCGCTACTGGCAGCGAATAGCGCGTGCGGTGCGTGTAGCCCGTCATCGGCACCACCGTCAGGTCGCAAGTGACACCGTTGGCCAGCCAACCCTCTCCGTTCACCATGCGGGCATACTCCCCTATCGTCATCCCATGGACGACCGGAACAGGGTGCA
The DNA here is from genome assembly GCA_017961265.1 of Bacteroidales bacterium. Lineage (GTDB taxonomy): Bacteria > Bacteroidota > Bacteroidia > Bacteroidales > WCHB1-69 > UBA1756. Next base: position 91,686 of record JAGCXN010000036.1, read on the forward strand.
TTCCCACAAACGATCTGTATTTCAGGTCGAGAACGGGGCCATCGACGAAGTAGCCATTTGGGTTCGGACGATCTAAAACAATGACGGAAACGCCGTTTTCCGCCGCCGCCTCCATCACATAACTCAATGTCGAAATATAGGTATAGAACCGGCAACCGACATCCTGAATGTCGAAAACCACAACATCCAATCCTTTCATCTGCTCCAGTGTCGGCTTCTTGTTCTTGCCATAAAGCGATACAATCGAAATCCCTGTCTTTGCATCCACAGAGGAGCTGATGGAAGCGCCCGCCTCAGCTTCACCACGGAAGCCATGTTCGGGACAGAAAATGGACACTACGTTCACCTTGCGTGCAACCAACGTGTCCACAAGATGAACTTTCCCGACAATGGAAGTCTGGTTGGCGCATACTGCCACCTTTTTCCCGTCAAGAAGGGGAAGATAATCATCCATATAAGCCGCTCCCACAACAGGCTGGCCTATCGTGGGAGTGACAAGTGCGATAAAAATCGCTATGAAAAAGAATCGTTTATTCAAAGATAATGGCTTTTTGTGCTTTATCAACAGTGAAGTTTCCGAATTTGGCTTTAAGGAAATCCTCACCAACGAGGAACGGAGAAGTGAGGCCCTTTCTTACAATCACCTTCACATTCTTAGCTTCATTGTCACCGAGGTTGAAGTCATGGAGAATCAGAACAGAGTTTTCAATGATGGAGCCGTCTTCCGGATCGATTGCAGCATTGCCTGCTTCGAAGTCCTTGGCAAGAATAATGTGGTCTTTCAGGAAGCGGGTTGCGTCTGCATGGTTCATATAGACCTCCTCTCCAGGAATCATCTCAAAGTTGAAAGTCTTGCTATTGGCATAGCAGTTACCTTTTACAACACCCTTAGAGATAGTGACGGGGATGGATTTCTGTTTGTAAACATTGATTTGTCCAGCTTCAGCCACAGGAGCGATGCTGTCGCCACCGGGCACATAGTCGTCACGAAGGATGTACAATTCGGTACGACGGTTGAGCTGGTGGGCAGCCTCTTTCTCGTCTTTAGATCCAAGACCTTCGATGTACTTTTCAGTCAATTTCGTACCTTTCTTGAAAGTGAACTGTTTCCGATTATAGGTAACTGTCATATCACGATCAAGAACGCGCGGCATATACTCACCATAGCCCTTAGGAACAATACGTGCCGGATCGATACCTTTCTTGTTGACAAGGAAGTCCACGCATGATTGCGCACGTTTTTGGGACAATTCCTCATTGTACTTGTCATCTGCACGGGCGTCGGTATGAGAACGGAGTTCCACCACCAACGTCGGATTGTTGGTCATGATGTCATAAACGAACATGAGGGAGTCCTCATACTGCTTTTTCAAATCCCATTTTGCCAGATCATAGAGGATTTCAGGCAAAACGATAGGTTCCTTCGGAATCGGGGTGAGTTGGAAATCCTGCTTGAGGTCGGTATTTTCGGTCAAACCCACCGTAGTCTGGGTGGCGGTGTTTCCATCAGCAAAATATTTGGGCTTGGTAACCGTCATCGTAAAGGTGGTGTTGCCTTTGATCTTATCCTTGTCAAATTTGTAATGACCCTTTACGTCCGTCTTGGTCTTGTATGTGGAACCGTCGGAACCGACGATTTCCACTTCGGCGCCGTCGATCGGCTGGAGGTTGGCGGCATCCTTTACGAAACCGGCGATGGTATAGACCAGCGGACGGAGGAGGAAGTAGTAGATGTCATCGCCACCCTTGCCGCCGGCACGGTTGGAAGAGAAATATCCCTTATCAACATAGGGGCTCTTTGACTTCGGATCAAGAGCGGGGCTGTCGTCAAACATAATACCGATTTCATCCGCCTCGGAGTTGATGGGCGACAGGAGGTTTTCGGGAGTCTGGTACTTACCGTTCACAAATTCGGTATAGTAGATATCCAGGCCGCCAAAGCCATAATGTCCGTCAGAGGAAAAATAGAGGAGGCTGTCGCCGCGGAGGGCGGGGAACACCTCATTGCCGGCCGTATTGACAGCACTGCCGAGGTTTTCAATCTTGTCAAAAGGTTTGGTCTTCTTGGAACGGGTAGCTTTGTAAAGGTCGTAACCGCCAAATCCGCCGGGCTTGTTGGAAGCAAAGAACAGCGTCAGTTCATCACCGGAAATAAAGGGATGGACATAGTTAAAGGTGTCGGGGCCAAGGTTCACCAGTTCTGGCTGCGTCCATTCCTTGCCTTTCTTGGTGGTAACATAGATGTAGCAGCCTTTCACCTCTTTCTTGTCCTGCGGGCAGAAAGTGTAATAAAGGGCTGTTGCCTTATGGTTCGGAGAAGCCTCACCTTCGTTCACGCCCGTATTGATAATCTCATTGTCATCGTAGGAGGCAACGGGCGACCATTCGCCGGGCCACTCAGTGTTGCGGCTCTTCGGAAGTTCGGAAATATAGATGTCTGAAAAAGCCTGTCCCGTCCACTGGTCAGTCCCTTTACCTTGAGAACCGTCACGGTTGGAGGTGAAGATCATCTGGGTCTTGCGGTCAGGATTACCCCAACGCGGGGCCCACTCGTCGTAACGGGTGTTCATTTTCTTCAACGGGAAAACCTCATAGCGGGTGGGAGTCTCCTTCCATGTCTTGGCTTTGGAGCAGGAGGCGATCATCACATCAGCACGGCTGTCTTCGGGTGCACGCTTCTTGAATTCCTGATAATATTTCAATGCAGCGTCGTAGTCACCCTCATTAATCATGATATTGCCCAAATGATAAAGCAGCAACGGATTATCTTTCTGATAGTTCTTCTTGTACAGGGATTCGTACTGTTTCTTGGCATGCTTCACATCGCCCATGATACGGTAGCACTCGCCAATCTGGTAGGCGACACGGCGCGACTCCACCTTGTTCTTCTTGATTTTGCCTGTAACCTTCTTATATTGTTCCAAAGCCTTCTCATATTTGCACGTCCTGAAAGAGTTGTCCGCATCTTTCGTTACTTGCGCATTTAGAGAATAATTGATTAAGAATAAGGAAGTTAGGAGAAAAATGAATACTTTTTTCACGTTCATATTATCCGTATTTTACTATATACAAAACGAGCCGCTAAAATAGAAAAATTTTCCAAATTAACGGCTCGTTTTTAAAATTATTTTTCACGAAGATTTACTTCGTGATTTTCTGGCGTGCGACCCTGACTGACTTTGACTTCAAAAGGTCATAAGCAAGCGGGGTTGCAATGTAGATACCGGAATAAGTACCGATAAGAATACCTGTACCCATAGCGAAGATGAAGCCACGGATAACCTCTCCACCGAAGATGAAGATGATCAACAGCACGAGGATGGTGGTGCCGCAAGTATTGACCGTACGGCCCAAGGTGCTGTTGACAGCATTGTTGAACAACACATAATGATCGCCCTTCGGGGAATTGGTGAAGTTCTCACGAACACGGTCATAGATAATCACAACGTTGTTGATGGAGTAACCGATCACCGTCAGGATAGCAGCAATGAACGAAAGGTCAATCTCCATGGAGAACGGGGAAATCTTATAGAACAAGGAGAAGAGACCGATGGTCAGGATGGTATCGTGCATCAAAGTGAGCACACCGCCGAGACCGAACTGCCAGTTACGGAAACGGATGGCGATGTAGATGAAGATGGCGATCAAAGAAACGAGGACGGCCCAAATAGCGTCGCGGAGGAGTTCCGCAGCAATGGTGGCCTGCACCTTCTGATAACTCTGGATACCAATGGCACCTGCATCAGGTTCAGTGAAGTCGGCATAGGAGACCTCATTCTTGAAGAACGGCTTCAAGGACTTGAACAACATCTCGTAACACTCTTTTTCTGCCTCAGAAGAATTGTCTTCCACCTTGTAATTGACTGTAACGCGAATCTGGTCATCATTACCGAAAGTCTTAACCTGCGGGCTGCCGCCGAAGACCTCAGTGACAGATTCACGAACTGCCGTGGCGTTCACATCCTGGTCAAAACGAACCACATAGTTACGACCGCCAGTGAAGTCAATACCGGGGTTCAAACCGAGGGTGCAGAAGGAGATGATCATCACAACGATAAGGGCACCAGACAGCGGATAGAACACTTTCTTCATCCGCAGGAAATCGAAATTGGTGTTGGACATCGCATTGATGGTGGCCTTGTTGCCAAAACGGAGTTCCTTGCCACGAGCCATACGTGCTTCGAATACCATGCGGGAAACGAAGATGGCGGTGAACATAGAGGAGAGGATACCGATAATCAACGTGGTGGCAAAACCTTGCACAGGACCGGAACCGAACATGTAGAGGACGATACCAGTGATGAGGGTGGTGACGTTACCATCGATGATGGCGGAGTAGGCGTTCTTGTAACCGTCTTCCACAGCGAGACGCTGTCCCTTGCCGGCACGAACCTCTTCACGGATACGCTCATAAATAATCACGTTGGCATCAACGGCCATACCGAGGGTCAACACCAAACCGGCGATACCGGGCAGGGTGAGGACGGCGCCCAAAGAAGCCAGCACACCGATGATGAAGAAAATGTTGCAAAGCAGGGCAAGGTCAGCCACAAGGCCGGCGCGGTCATAGTAGAGCAACATATAGATCATCACGAGGATGAAAGCAATGAGGAAAGAGAACATACCCTTGTTGATGGACTCCTTACCAAGGGTCGGACCCACAACTTCGGAGGCGACAATATTCACGCCTACTTCGAGGTTACCGGAGTTAAGGACGGTAGCAAGGTCCTTGGCTTCGTCAATAGTGAAGTTACCAGAAATCTGGGAACGTCCGTTGGCAATTTCGCTCTGGATGGTCGGGTAGGAATAAACGGTTTCATCAAGGACGATAGCGATGTTGGTGTTGCCCTTGGTGGAGCGGTTGTCGATGGCGTTCTTGGTAATGCGCTGCCACTCTTTGGCGGCTTCGCTTTCCATAGCCATTTCAACGATGACGCGATTGTGCTCGTCCACGTTCTGGCGGGCGTTGCGCACGATACGGGCGCCATTGATGGTCTTACTGCTGAGGCAGGGACCCCATTCGGAAACTTTCTTCAAAGGAACGAGCGGGAAAGTGTTCTCGTAATTTCTTTCGGCGACACCCCAGTAGTAAACCACATCCTCAATGCCAATTTTTTCGGCGATGGCGGGAAGATATTGGCCTACAAGTCCTGTATCAGCCTCTGCGAAGAAGCCGAGAACGAGGCCGTCGCTGCCCTTCACTTTGCTGCGGATGCTCATGATGGCAGTGGAATCTTTGGAAGTCTCTGCATCCTTAGCAGCTGCTTCGATAGCCTGATCAAACAGGTAACCGATGGTGGCACCATTGTTGATGTCCTTATAGACTTCCCAGAATTCGAGCTGGGCGGTACTCTTCAAGAGGTCTTCCACACGTTCCTTCTCCTTCACACCAGGAAGTTCGACAAGGATACGGCCACCCTGAACCTTTTCAAGATTGGGCTGTGCCACACCGAACTTGTCGATACGGGTACGGAGGATAAGGAAAGTCTGGTCGAGGATCTCGTCACGGTTCTTCTTGATGAACTCAATGACTTTGTCATCAGAGGCGTTCTTGGTGTCCATCTTGTCACCAAAATAGTTGGCGAGGGTGGCGTTATTGAGACCTCTTGATTCTTTGGTCTTGTTGAAGTTGGAGGCAAAAATATCCACGAAGTCGTTTCCGTTCCGTCCGTTGTCATATTCCTTGATGGCAGCATTGAAACTTTCAATAAAGAGGGAGTCCTTGATACTGGCAAGGCTGCTGAGCACATCGGGGGTGGAGATTTCGAGGGTGACGTTCATACCGCCCTTAAGGTCAAGACCGAGGTTAAGTTCACGGTACTTGCACTCCTTGTATGTGAATCCGAGATAGACGGAGGAGTCACGCATGGCGGCCAGATAATTCCGCTCTCTTTTGGAAACGAGGGAGTCGGTAAGGCGCTTCTTAAGCAGCTCGTTGTTTCCAGCCTTTTGCACCACCTCACTGATTGCGGCGGGGTCGTTGGCATAGCTCCGTGCATCCTTCTCTACTTTCCACGTCACGAAGGAGAATGACAAACAATACAGGCAGACAACGGCAACCAGTATCGTGAAAAATAAGATTAAACCTTTGTTTCGCATACGCTAATTACTTGTTTTTTAATTATTTATAATTGTTTTAGCCTATAAATTTTGCGGGTGCAAATATACAAATTATTTTAAACCAAAACACACCCTTTATTATAAAAAAATAAGGCGGTAAAAACTACTAAAAGATACCATCAAACATTAGACGAGGTACGCCTGAGGTCGGATAATCATTTAAGACGGGGTACACCCTGTCTCTACTTTAAAACTTTATGAACTTGATGAACTTTATAAACTAAAATGTTGTATTTTTGCCGCCTTGTTTGACAATATTTTATTTATTCATTATTTATAACTTAAACCAATAAACTATGACTGAAAAATTGCAAACTTTGCGCGACAACGCGGCCTTCCGATGGATTGCGTTGCTGCTGCTGGCCTTGGCCATGTTCTGTTCGTACATCTTTATGGACATCCTCTCCCCCATCAAGGACCTGATGCAGTCCACCCGCGGATGGGACTCCACCGCTTTCGGTACGATGCAGGGCGCGGAGACGTTCCTCAATGTGTTCGTCTTCTTCCTCATTTTCGCCGGTATCATCTTGGACAAGATGGGTGTGCGTTTCACCGCCATCCTTTCCGGTGCTGTGATGCTCATCGGTGGTCTGATCAAGTACTACGCTGTGACTGAGGCTTTCTATGGCAGCGGTGTGGAGACATGGTTCACCAACCATCTGAACTACATTCCCGGTTTCCAAGAGCTGGGCGTGGCTCCGTTCTACGAAGGGATGCCCGCTTCCGCCAAGGTCGCCGCTGTGGGTTTCATGATCTTTGGCTGCGGCGTGGAGATGGCCGGTATCACCGTTTCCCGCGGTATCGTGAAATGGTTCAAAGGCCGTGAGACCGCTCTGGCCATGGGCTCCGAAATGGCCCTCGCCCGCCTCGGTGTCGCCACCTGCATGATCTTCTCCCCCTTCTTCGCCAAATTAGGCGGCACCGTTGATGTGTCCCGTTCCGTCGCCTTCGGCGTGGTGCTCCTCTGCATCGCCCTTATGATGTTCATCGTCTATTTCTTCATGGATAAGAAACTGGATTCCCAGACTGGCGAAGCCGAAGAGCAGGACGATCCTTTCAAGGTCAGCGATATCGGCAAAATCCTCTCCTCCGGTGGTTTCTGGTTGGTGGCTCTCCTCTGCGTGCTTTACTATAGTGCCATCTTCCCGTTCCAGAAATATGCTGTGAACATGCTCCAGTGCAACCTCACCCTCCACGAGGCTGACATCAACACCTTCTGGGGTGGCAGCTCCGTGACCATCATCCAGTACCTCATCATGTTGGTCGTGGCCGTCTGCTCCTTCACCAGCAACTTCTCCAAGAACAAGGGCGCAAAGATCGGTCTGATGGCCGCTGCCGTTGTCGCCCTCGTGGTTTACTGCTACATGGGCTTCATGCGCGGTACCGCCGAAACCATCTTCGCCGTGTTCCCGCTGCTGGCCGTCGCTATCACTCCTATCCTTGGCAACTATGTGGACCACAAAGGTAAAGCCGCTTCCATGCTGATGATTGGCTCCTTGCTGCTCATCCTCTGCCACCTCACCTTCGCTTTCATCCTGCCGCTGTTCAAGGGCAGTGAAGTCGGTGGCGTTGTGGTCGCTTACATCACCATCCTTGTGTTGGGTGCCTCCTTCTCCTTGGTGCCCGCCGCCCTCTGGCCGAGCGTTCCGAAGCTCGTTGACGAGAAAATCATCGGTTCCGCCTACGCCCTCATCTTCTGGATCCAGAATATCGGCTTGTGGCTCTTCCCGCTGCTCATCGGTAAGGTTTTGGACAAAACCAACCCCGAAGTGATTGCCCAAATGAATGAAGGCCTCATCGATGCTGAAACAGCCGCCACTTCCTACAACTACACGTGGCCGCTGGTGATGCTGGCCTGCCTCGGCGTGGCCGCCCTCATTCTCGGCATCATTCTGAAAGGTGTTGACAAGAAGAAAGGCCTCGGCCTCGAACAGCCCAACATCAAAGCTGAATAAAACCGTTGCGTAATGCAAGAATACATCCCGATATCCACGCTAGGAAACGGAATCCGCGTCATCCACGAAGAGGTCTCGTCGCCCATCTCGCACTTTGGCGTCATCGTCAATGCCGGGACACGCGACGAGCCGGATGACCTGCCCGGTCTGGCCCATTTCGCCGAACACACCTTCTTCAAAGGCACCAGAAAGCGAAACAACTACCAGATAACCAAGCGGATGGAGAATGCGGGAGGCGACCTGAACGCATACACCGCCAAAGAGGAGACGTATTTTCACGCCTCCTTTTTGTCATCCGACTACGAAAGGGCCGCCGAACTCCTCGCCGACATCCTTTTCAACGCCACCTTCCCCGAAAAGGAACTGGAAAAAGAGAAGGATGTCGTGCTCGAGGAAATCAACTATTACAAGGACTCCCCCGCCGAACTCATCTACGACGAGATTGAGGAGGTGGCGTTCAGCGGCCATCCGCTCGGACGTAACATCCTCGGAACCAAGAAGTCGCTGAAAAGCATCCACCGTGACGACTTGCTCAGCTACATCCGCACGAACTACACCGCCGACCATATCGTGCTCGCCTCTGTCGGCAACATCTCGACCGACAACCTGCTGAAACTCTGCAACAAATACTTCAACCAGCCGCTTGCCGCAACCGGCAACCGCGTCCGCTCACCCTTTACCGGATACCGCCCCACGCAAATCCACAAGCGGAAAAACAGTTCCCAGACGCACCTGATGCTGTGCAACCAGGCCTTCTCCAACAAGGAGGACCTGCGCGTGCCCTTCACCCTGCTCACCAACCTGATGGGCGGGCAGGCCCTGAGCGCACGGCTCAATATGACCCTACGCGAAAAACTCGGCCTCGCCTATACAGTGGAGGCCTCCTACACCCCCTTTTCCGACACCGGTCTGTTCACCATCTACGCTGGCTGCGAAAACGAGAATACAGACCATTGCATCGAATTGATTTTTAAAGAATTAAGAAAAGCCCGAGATAACAAGCTTGGCACCATGCAGCTCCATATCGCCAAAAAACAGTTTTTGGGTCAGACGGCCATCACCAACGAATCCAAACTCAACGAGCTATTAGCCATCGGACGCAGCGCCTTGATCACCGACAAAGTGGAGACACCCGAAGCTTTCGCCCAAGCCATCGAGGCCATCACCGCCGAGGAGATTCTGGAAAGCGCCAATCGCATCTTTATTCCCGAACAGTTCTCCTCGCTCATCTACAGCAAAAATTAGAAAACAAGTCATACAATATTATATATATATGCAAAAACGCCACCATCTAATCACCATAGTCCTTCTACTATCCATCTCTCTTTTAGCATCTTGCAAAAAAAAGCAAGATACCGCAACAAATGCCGACAGCACCCTGATTCTGAACGAGCAGTTAACCATCGAGTTCGCCCAAAAGATTGAAATGTCGGTGCTGAACGAAGCACCCGACTTCTTCGATAATGCTTTCGACAAGAAGCACATCCGTGAGGTGATTTCCGAAGCCAACAGCATCGTTGCCAGTGCCTTCGACACGAAATTCGGACGCGAAGCCTTTGACAACAACTTCCGTTACGGAACCTTCGCGGTTGCGGCGATACAGGACGGCGGTGACTTCCGCTACGTCAGCCACTACGAGAAAGAGGGTGAACACCACGTCATCTTCCGTATTTTCAGAGATTTTTATCCAGAAATCTACGACTGTATTCTCGGCATCAGCGACAACAATGAAATCAAAATCAAAGAAGCGTACATCTATAATCTGTCATCGACCTTGTCCAACCTCGTGCTCCAGGACGTGCTGTACTGCACGATGATGAACACGGAGCCGGACGAAGCGGCTCGCGTGGTCACAACGGCAGAGGAACTATATGATGCCGGAAAATTTCGTCCATTATTACAGCATTTGCAGGACAACAAGGAAATCATCAAGGAGTATCCCTACTATAGTTTCTTTTACATACAGTCAATCAACGAGTTATCATCCAACTTCATCGCTGACTTGGAAAAGATGGAGGAGGACGGCATTGACGAGCGGTGCATCTTGGTCCACAAACTGATTTACTACACCAATATAGGAAAAGCGGATGCGGTAGAATCTGTGATTCAACAACTTATCGACTATACGGGCGAAGACCCGATATACTGGGTGTTTTACGGGAAAGCACTCGCCAACGGCAGCGATTGGGAGGGTGCTTTGAAAGCCTACAACAACGCCCAGCTCGCGATGCCCACCATCTGGGACATCTGGCAGGGGAAGCTTGACTGCCACTATCACCTCAACAACAAGGAGGCGTTCGACGAATGTCTGTCGCACGCAGAAGAACTCTTCGGAATGAGCGAGGTGGAAGTGAAGGAGTTTGTAAAGAAGGAGTACCCGAAGTTTAAATAGAAAAGGGGATAGCCCTGTTCTCGCGTTTTACTGGCTAATTTTTGACAATCTTTCTTGTTTCGACACCTGTTTTGGAGACCAGTCGGAGAATGTAAGTACCTGCACTATAATTCGACAAGTCAACAGAGAATTCGTTTCCACCCACATTTTTATGGAAAAGAAGTTTCCCAAAGATGTCAAAGACCTGGAATTCCAGAACCGGTTGCGATTCAGCACGCACATATACACTTCCGTTGGTGGGATTAGGGAATACGTTGGCTTTTTTCCCACCCTGCTCGCCGATAGCGCTAGGCAATTCCGGCCCGCGGATGCCAATAATGATGGCGTGGTTGCTGTTGAACCCGTATGAACTGCAGTTGGTAAGCGCATAATAGCCGTTCTGCTGTCCGCCCCACCCCCAGTTGAAATGGAAATAGTTGTCGTCCTGGTAGCCATCGCACGTCCACACATGCCCGCCATAGTTTCCGCTTCCGCCGTACATAAAAGGTGCACCCTCGTCAAGTTCGCCTTTCAGGTAGTTGAGCCACACCGACAAAGAGAGGTTCCCTCGCTCAATATACTGTACCGTAGTGGGATAACGAAAATAGGTGGAGAGGGCGGATACCATGTTGTTGGAGTTGGCCACACTCACGGACGGACCGTAATTCATATTGACGGACACCCCGCAGTGATACAGCAGTGTGGCAATGGCTTCCACACAGCTATCTTCATGGTGTATTGCAGTGAGCTGGTCTGGCATATTTTCGTAATGATAGGTCGTTGCTCCAAAGTTAGCAGACAATGTGCCATAGTTGCTACTGTTGTAGGAGTGGCTGCCTATGCCGGTGGTTGGGAAATGCCAGTAGCGCATCACCTGACCCATCACAATGGCGCCGCACCCCACAGCTGCATGGCCACCGTAGGCAGAGTTTCCGGTCGCATCAGCAGGACAAAGATCGTTGTAGTATTTGGTCTGGTTCCATTTGTTGTCGCCGAGCAACGGACCGACCACCACACTCCCATCTTTGGGTGCAGGAGCGTCTTCCGAAAGCAAAACTGCCCATTTTTGCTGGGCTACTTCATCGGCATACTGTTGGTTATCAACAACATATTGAATCTCTTCGGAATACCCATCCAGGAAGAAAAGGATATGGTCGGGCATGTCTTCGGTGACGAAAGGCCCCTCATCGGAGAAAGCCAGAATGGGCTGTACGCGGTCGTCGCCTGACACGATGACAAAGCCCTCCGTGCTGAAATTGACGACATAGAAACTGGGGCTGCCACCATTTTCACCTCGGAGCGAGGGAGCTGCGTATGCGATTGCGGGAGTGAGTGTTTCGAGAGTGCGGTGGTACTTCATGGCAAAGAAGCGGGCGGCAACGGTGCGGGCAGTTGTTTCATCCACTGGTTTGGCGGACAAAGAGGCCGACAATATCAACAACAAGGTGAAGAGAATGGAAAATTTCGATTTCATAACCAGATTCATTTAATTCATCAATAAAATCAAGCCAATGCTGAAAGCGATTCTTTTCATAAAAGTATTTTAAGCGTGCAAAAGTACGATTTTTTGTGTTGTCACACTGCAATGCACCTTTGGAATTTGCCATAAAAGTTGTACTTTTGCACTCTTGAAAAAATATGCTTATGGACATCCAGCAACTCACTACCCTCACCGCTCGATGCACCGGAAAATCCGTGGAACGCACGGAACAGCTGGCGCAGTCCGGCTCGCACCGCGTGTATGTGCGGCTCTTCCTTGACGACGGCACTACACTGATGGGGGCGTTCAACGACGACATCAAAGAGAACGAGGCTTTCTTCGCCTTCACTGATTTTTTCAACAAAGAGCATCTCAACGTGCCGAAAGTGCTGGCCATCAGTGATGACCGGATGCACTACATCCAGAACGACCTCGGCAACGAGACCCTGTTTTCGTACCTCACCCGCCGCAAGGAGGAGACCGGCACACTTCCGGACGATGTGCTGGAATACTTCCGCAAGGCACTACGACAACTCCCTCTTTTCCAGCTGTGTGGAAAGAAAGACTTTGACTTTTCCGTCTGCTACCCCTCCCCTGCCTTCGACCGCCAGTCGATGCAGTGGGACCTCAACTATTTCAAGTACTATTTCCTGAAACTGGCTTACATCCCGTTTGACGAACAGGCTTTGGAAAACGATTTCAAGACGTTGGAAGACAATCTTTTGGAAGCTGGACAGGACTTTTTCCTTTACCGTGATTTCCAGTCGCGGAACATTATGTTGAAGGACGGAGACGTATATTTTATTGATTATCAGGGCGGACGAAAGGGGGCACTGCAATACGACCTCGCCTCGCTGCTGTACCAGGCGAAGGCGGGCCTCCCCGACACGCTCCGGGAAGAGCTGCTGGACTTCTACCTCAACGAGCTAACGAAGCACCTCACCATTGACCGCGGGCTGTTCCGCAAGCACTACTATTTATATGTACTCATCCGGCAGCTGCAGGTGCTGGGGGCTTACGGCTACCGCGGGTATTACGAGAAGAAGTCGCACTTCCTCCAGAGCATCCCGCCGGCCGTGGAGAATATCCGCACCCTGTTGGACAAAGGACTGATTTCCGTGGAGCTGCCCGAACTCACGGCGGTGCTCCGCGCCATCACCGCCATCGACTGGGCGGCGAAAACCCGTCCGAAACCCGCCGCCGACGGCAAGCTCACCGTCACCGTCAACAGCTTCTCGTTCAGGAAAGGGATTCCCGAGGATCCGTCCGGCAACGGCGGCGGCTTCGTGTTCGACTGCCGCATCCTGCCCAACCCGGGACGGGAGCCGCAGTACCGCTCAATGACCGGCATGGACCGCCCCGTCATTGACTACCTCGAGCAATATCCGGAGGTGGAGCAATTCAAGCAGCACCTGTTCGCGCTGGCCGACATGGGCGTGGACAATTACCTCGAACGGAAATTCACCAGCCTCACCCTCAGCTGCGGCTGCACGGGGGGCCAGCACCGCTCGGTCTATTTCGCCCAAAGCATCGCTGACCACCTGCGGGTAAAATACCCAGACGTCAACGTGGTGCTGGTGCATCGGGAACAGGGTAATAGGGTATAGGAAATAGGAAATAGGAATTAGGTGTCGGGGATTTGATATGACGTAATGTAGAGACGCGATTCATCGCGTCTCCCGATGAACCGACGCAGATGGTAAAAGGTAGAAGGTAGAAGGTAAAAGGTAGAAGGTATGAGGTAACAGGTTAATGGTGTTTCAGTAATCCGATTGCATAAAATGATAGTACTGTCTCGTAGTCATCCGGAACGCAGGTCTGTGGTTTTCACCTCTTTTTTAGGGCTGATCAGTTGCTTTTTTTTATTCTCTTATCTTGCCTATTATGTTGAACACTTAATTTGCAGCTACAAGACATTCAGCGCAATGGATTATTTCACTTTTGTATTGTGTATTGTCTTGGGATGTTTGATTGGTTGTCCGATTGTCCTTTATTTAATAGGAGAAATAATTTGGCAGGTCAAAGGAGAAGAAATAATCCAGTATGACGAAAAATATCTTTACATAGTCAACAACGGACGTATTTTGGGCAAAACAAAGAAAATCCGATGGAGCAACATCAAAAACGTTGAATTGGCAAAACTTTCTCACTATGAACAGTTTATCGTCCACTTTAGCGTTGCTGGAGATATTGATGAACGACTCCTGATTTCACGTTATAAGGGGTTGAAAATCTATTGCGGTGTCAATTTAAGCAAAGACAAATGTGTGGAAATGGTTGAGACATTGCAAGAACTGACCAATCTGAAATCAAGAGTTCCCACTCCATAATTCCCAACCTCCATAACTCAAAATCCTGTCAGTTTTCAAGTCTAAATTTTCAACTTTCAATTCTCAATTTATTTGTACCTTTGCCCCATTGTTTTTGAATTATCGAATCATTAAAATATACCATTATGAAATCCATCAACGAGGCCCAGATGAAGGGCAAAAGAGTCTTAGTAAGAGTGGACTACAATGTTCCGCTGAACGAGCAGTTTGAGGTGACCGACGCCACCCGCATCATCCGCACCATCGACACGGTGAAGAAGATCACCGGCGAGGGCGGCATCGCCATCCTGATGTCGCATCTGGGCCGTCCGAAGGGCGTGGCCAGCGACAAATTCTCCCTGAAACACATTGTGGGCAAGGCATCGGAAGTGCTCGGCACGCCCGTCACCTTCCTCGGCGACGTGCTGGACGCAGAGACTGAAAAGCGCGTGGCCGCCCTGAAACCGGGCGACGTGGCCCTGCTCGAGAACCTCCGCTTCCACAACGAAGAGGAAGGCGGCGACGAGAATTTCGCCAAAGCCATTGCCCGCCTCGGTGACCTGTACGTCAACGACGCGTTCGGCACAGCACACCGCGCCCACGCCTCCACCGCCACCATCACCAAATTCTTCCCGGGAAAATGCTACGCCGGCTACCTGCTGTACGAGGAGGCCTCCAACCTCGACCTCGTGCTCAACAACGCGGCGCACCCCTTCACCGCCATCATCGGCGGCAGCAAGATTTCCACCAAGCTGAACATCATCACCTTCCTTTTGGAAAAGGTTGACAATCTGATTATTGCAGGTGGAATGAGCTACACTTTCCTCCACGCGATGGGCGTCAAAATCGGCAACTCCCTCCTCGAAGAGGATATGATTCCCGTGGCCAAGGAGATCATCAACAAGGCACACCTGAAGGGCGTGGACATCTACTTCCCCATCGACAACATCTGCGCCGACAAGTTCGACAACAACGCCAACCAGTACATCACCACGCACAACGACATCCCCGAAGGCTGGGAAGGCATGGACATCGGTCCCCGCACCATCCAGAAATTCGCCTCCATCATCAAGACCGCCAAGACGATCCTGTGGAACGGCCCCGTCGGCGTCTATGAGTTCCCGAACTTCGAGAACGGCACCCACTCCGTGGCCCTCTGCGTGTCGGTAGCCACCATCTCCGGCGCGTTCTCCCTCATTGGCGGCGGCGACTCCATCGCGGCCATCAACAACTACCACCTCGCTGACTACGTCTCCTACATCAGCACCGGCGGCGGCGCCATGTTGGAATACCTCGAAGGCAAGGAACTCCCCGGCATCAAAGCATTAAACGAGGATAAATAACCGTAGAAGGTAAAAGGTAAAGGGTTTCATTTCTTTCAAAATTAATGAACCTGATAAACTTTCAAACTTGATAAACTTGATGAACCAAGTAGTATATTTTGCACACGAAACCGCAATAATTGACGAGGGGTGCCAGATTGGCGCAGGGGCGAAAATCTGGCATTTCTCGCATATTATGCCCCATTGCGTGATTGGCGAGCGGTGCAACATCGGCCAGAACGTGGTGATTTCGCCGGAGGTGGTGCTGGGCAACAACGTCAAGATCCAGAACAACGTGTCGGTTTATACTGGCGTGACGTGCGAGGACGACGTGTTCCTCGGGCCGTCGATGGTGTTCACCAATGTCACCAACCCGCGGAGTGCGGTGAACCGGCGCAACCAGTACGCCAAGACGCACGTCGGAAAAGGCGCGACCATCGGGGCCAACGCCACGGTGGTATGCGGGCACGACATCGGCGCCTTCGCCTTCATCGGGGCGGGTGCCGTGGTGACGAAGACCATCCCGCCGTACGCGCTCGTGGTGGGCAACCCCTCCCGCCAGATCGGCTGGATGAGCGAGTACGGACACCGGCTCCAGTTCGACAAGGACGGTTTTGCCACCTGTCCCGAAAGCGGCGAACGCTACCAGCTGAAGGACGGAAAAGTCACTAAAATAGAGTAAGATGCAGCACGACAACGGAAACATCTGTGCGATGGTGTTCGCCGCGGGGCTCGGCACGCGCTTGTACCCGCTGACGCAGGACCGTCCGAAGGCATTGGTCGAGATCCACGGAAAGACACTGTTGGAGACCGTCATCCAGCGGATCATCGGCAGCGGCATCCGCCAGATTGTCGTCAACGTGCACCATTTCAGCGGGCTGATAAAGGAGTACCTCGCCACGCACCCGTTCGATGCCGACATCCGGATTTCGGACGAGACGGACTTTCTGTTGGACACGGGCGGCGGACTCAAGTTCGCAGAACCGCTGTTCGGCAGTGCCGACCATATCCTGCTACACAACGTGGACATTTTGTCCGACATCAACCTCAACCAGCTGATTGAACAGCACATAACGAACAACGCCATCGCCACCTTGGCGGTGCGCGAGCGTGTGACGTCGCGTTACCTCATCTTTGAGCGTGCGACGATGCGACTGTGCGGGTGGGAGAATGTCAAGACGGGCGAAAAAAGGATGGAAGTGCCTTGTACCGACGGGGTTCCGTTAGGATTCAGCGGCATCCACGTAGTGCGGCGCGACATCCTCGACCACATCCCCTCGGGACAGAAGCTCTCGATGACCCCGCTCTACCTCGACCTTGCGGCACAGCACCCCATCTACGGGTATCTGCACCAGAACGACCAATGGATGGACGTGGGCAAGTACGACGACGTCGTCAAGCTCCAGAATCAGGACAAGTATTTGTAAAAACAGATTACGGCAACTATCTGGGCAACAAGAATCAAAGGCACGCCAACGGTAAATTTGGCGTGCTTTGTTTTATGCCGGAAGAGAAGCATCGCGAGCAATGCGCCGACACTTCCCCCGATGGCGGCAAAACCCATCAGCACGGATTCGGGAATGCGCCACGCCTTCCGTATGGCACGGTGTTTGTCGATGGCGTAAAGTAAAAATGTTATCAGATTGATTATTAGCAGATAAGCAAGAAGATAACGTACCATAACGTCTTCAAATTTCAGAAAAACTCCGTCATTTACGCACGATGACGCTACCGCTACCTTGGTGGGTGGCAAGGATGAGCACCTCGGCGATCTGCACATGTGCGGGGGCATTAGCGGCATAGACAGCTACGTCGGCGATATCGTCACCCGTTAGGGGCTTGATGCCTTTATAGACATTGGCAGCGCGCTCTGTATCACCATGAAAACGGGTGTTGCTGAAGTTGGTCTCCACAAGTCCAGGCTTAAGGTTCGTCACACGGACGGCGCTGCTGGCCACATCAAGGCGCAACCCGTCGGTCAGTGTCTTCACCGCCGACTTGGTGGCGCAATAGACATTGCCATTGGAGTAAGCGGCGTCTCCAGCCACGGAGCCAATATTGATGATGTGGCCGCGATCGCGCGCCACCATGCCTGGCACAATGAGGCGCGTCATCGTGAGCAGTCCCTTGATGTTAGTGTCGATCATCGTCTCCCAATCATCAAAACTGCCCTCATACTCAGGTTCCAGTCCGAGCGCCAAACCGGCATTGTTCACCAGCACATCGATTTCTCGCCACTCTTCGGGCAGACTGTGAACACATCGGGTGGCCTGTTCACGGTCGCGCACATCAAAAACCAGTGTCGTCACCTGCGTACCCTTGTCGGCCAGCTCCTTACGGATTTCCTCAAGACGCTGCCCATTACGACCAGTCAGGATCAGTTTATCGCCATTTTCAGCAAATTTTCTTGCGCAGCCCAACCCAATACCGCTGGTAGCGCCAGTAATCATCACAATTTTGTTCATATTTAAAAAGTTAAGTAACTATGATAGTAATGCGGTGGCAAAAATAATCAAAATTTGAGTACCTTTGCAGCATCGTTTCAAACAACTAAGTTCTTATGAAACGTACAATAATCTGTTATTATGGGAAACACTAGTATCATCAACGGCTGCCGCATTGCATCAGACCGTATTGCCACCCTCGGCGCAAACGAAATTTTTGTCTTTGGAAGCAACATTCAAGGAGCCCATGGCGGCGGGGCTGCGCGGTATGCACACCAACAGTTCGGAGCCGAATGGGGTGTTGGTGAAGGTCTTACAGGCCGCACCTACGCGCTGCCCACTATGGAGGGGGAAGCCTCCATGAAGAAAGCTGTGGAGCATTTTATCTCCTGCGCCAAAGCCCATTCCGAACTCACTTTCCTTGTCACCGCTGTAGGATGCGGCATTGCAGGTTACACGCCCGATGAGGTAGCCCCGTTCTTCCGTGAAGCCACCGCGTTGGCAAATGTCTATCTTCCTGGAGTTTTTTGGAAAGTACTTAAAAAGTGAACGTCCACTCCCCTTCCCCCACCGTGCGTTCAATGGACGTGCCAGGGAAAACGGTGGCGGTGGCGCCTTCAGGAACCGTCAGTTTCAGACAATTTCCATTGATTTCCACGCAGATGGTGCCGTACTGCGTGGGTTTGGTAGCACGCACCCAATCGATGTCATTTACAGGCTGCGGGTCGATAAAAAAGTGGTGGTACCCAGGATCGTCTGGATCGGGACGGATGCCGGCGAGGGCCTGATAGAACCAGATACCGACCCCGTTGTAGCAGTTGTGTACACGGCTACGGTCCTCCACCACCTTCTCGCCGTTGTCGCGCTCGCAGCCCCATGATTCCCAAGTGGTGGTTGCCCCGTGGTTGAGCATGTGGAGATAGCCGGGGTAGTCGGGCTGGCGCAGGATGGTGGCCATCAGGTCGGCCTGCCGCTCACGAATGCACCACTCGGTGAAAATCGGCACTCCCATCAACCCCACGGCGATGTGGTCATTGTACTTTCCGTGGCAGTCGGCCAGCAGCCTTTCTTCGACCTCCCCGCGGATACTTCTGTTGGGCGCGATGTCCATCAGCAGGGCGTAGCTTTGGTCAAGCGGCGTACCATTGGCATAGGTGTGGGTTTCAGGGTGGTAGAATTTCCTGTGTATGTTGGTTTTGAGCCGTTTGCGCCAGCTGGCAAACATTTTCCCGTCGTCATCATGCCCTAATACTTTCGCCATCCGTTCCATGTCGCCGAGACAGTCCACGATGAAACAGTTGCTTACAAAGAGGGCCGACTCACCACCCACCTCCACGCCGTCGGGGGCGAGCCAGTCGCCGAGAAACCACATCCGTCCCTCGTCGGGCCAGGGTTGTAGAAGACCATCTGGACTATAGCGTTTTACATAATTGAGCCATTTTTTCATCATATCGTAAAACTGGCTACGGCCAAACAATGTGGGGTCGCGGTAATTGAGGTAGGTGCGCCATGCGGCCTTGATGATGAAGCCGCTCCAGTAGGGGCCGCCGCCGGTGGGAAATGCCGGAGCCACGTAGGGAAGTGAGCCGTTACTACCCATGGCGTCTTTCCACGCAGTCTGCCAGTTATGGTAGGTGTCGCGCACGTCGTACATCGTCTGCAGCGTCATGGTGGAGGAGTTGCCGTCGCCGCCGTAGCCCATCCGTTCCAGATGGGGGCAGTCCATCATATAGCCGCTGAGGGTGAGGCACTGGAGGGTGTAACGGATAAGGTCGTGGATGGCGTTAAGGCGCGGGTCGGAACATTCGAAGGTGGCGGCTTCATCGGGGTTAAGGGCACTGATTTGGAGGGCGCGTGCCGTCTTAATGTCGCCGCCAGTCACGCGCACGTAGCGGAAGGCGTGGTAGTGAAAGCGGTTGGTGAAGTGGTCGCTGCCGCTACCGTCCGACACATAGTAGTCGCTCTCGGTGTGCGGGGGCGTGGCACGCAGGTGGTCAAGGTACTCCATGGTGACTTCGTGACCGGACGGCAGCGGCTGGAAGTCGGCTTGGAACCATCCCGTGAGCACCCGCCCGAAGTCGAGCAGCAAGGTGCTGTCATCGGTACGGGTCACGGACACGGGCAACAGCGTGTCAATGATGCGGTTGCCCTCAAATTCCTGTGCGAATATGTCCAAACCTTTCCCATCCATCAAAGCGGAACGCATTTTAATATCCACCACGGCGGCGCGACGTTCTTCGCAGGTTTTCCGGGCGTCGTATCGTTCGCCGCCAAACTGCAACGGCTGCCAGCTGCCTGTGTAGCTGTAGCCGCTTGGCGAGGTCATCCACGTGATGTCGGTTTGGGCAATAACCTTCCGTGTTTTATACAGCTGGTCTTGGTAGGCATTTTCCCATGTCACTTCTACTTTCACGGCCGCTGGTGTTCCATACACCCGTCCCCACCCCTGCCCTACCCAGAGCATCAGGTCATTGCCGCCCTCGTGCAGATACGGCGAAATGTCGTAGGAAACCGACATTGCCCGCTTGTCCATTTGTGACACGGCGGGTTGCAGCACCTTGTCGCCCACATTCCGCCCATTGACATACACTTCGTGGTAGCCCAGCGACGTAACGTCCACTCGGGTGATTCCATTCGACACTTCCGAATTGGTCAACACAATGGTCTTATGGAAGATCGGTGTTTCCTCCCATCCGTTGCCATCGGCAGTGCGGCAACCGATAAACCATTGGGCACGGGCGGGAAGGGCGGAAAGCACAACCAAACAAACCAATACAAATCTCTTCATTGCCATCAAAAGTGTAACTGATTAAAAGGACGGCAAAAATACAATTATTTTAAACTTGGAGTGTGATTATCAACGTTTTTTACCAAGCAAAATACTGGAACTAAGAAATCATCTGATTTTTCTTTCAAATCCTTCGATACTTTTTAAAAATTATTATAAAATTTACAATATTTTAATAAACACATCGTTATTAAATAATAAAGAAATTAAAGTTATACTAAAAAAACAAGAAAATAAAAGAATATAAAATGGGAGAAGAATTAATACCACACAGAGGAAATCACAAAAAACTCCTTTCCTACCAGAAGGCAAATGTTATATTTTGCATAACTTACTACTTTGTAGAGAACTATTTACAACGTGGAGATCGGACACGAGACCAAATGATACAGGCAGCACGTTCGGGCAAACAGAATATTATTGAAGGTGGCGCAGCCAGCAGCACCAGCGCCAAAACCGAAATTAGACTTGTTAATGTAGCTAAAGCGAGCTTGCAGGAGCTTCTCGAAGATTACGAAGATTATTTGAAAACCCGAAATCACAGGCAGTGGGAACAGGATTCAGTGGAGTTACTGACAATGCGCGCACTTGGTGCCCAACACAATGATGTCGATTTTTTTATGGAAATGGTACAGACACGTCCACCCGAAACCATAGCCAATATGTGCATTGTTCTAATAAAGCAAACTGACTATTTGCTTTTTAGGCAGTTGAAGCGGCTTGAGAAAGATTTTTTGGAGAATGGCGGATTCTCTGAAAGAATGTACCGTCTTCGGGGGAAAAAATAATTCAGGATTTTTTAAGGTCGTTAATGTCTTTAATGTCTTTAGGGTCTTTAAGGCCTTTAGCGACCTTCCCCCTCACACCCCGGCGCGGTACTGTGTCGGCGAGAGGCCGGTGCCGCGCTTGAAGTAGCGGCAGAAGGAAGCTTGATCGGGAAAGCCGAAACGGTCGGAGATGACCTGCACACTGATGTCGGGCTCGTACGTGAGCATCTGCTTAACACGGAGGATGACAAAGTGCTGGATCCAATAGCTGGCAGTATGGCCCGTCTGCTCCCGGACGACCGTACTGAAATGCTTCGGTGAAAGGTAGAAAAGTTTGGCATAAAACTGCACATCGCGGTGCTGCTGGCAGTTCTCGATGATGGCGTTGTAAAAGCGGTTGCTCAAGCTCTTCGTGGCATCGCCCGTGGTGGCGAGGGTGGTATCATGGAAGAAATCAATGAGCTGCGACAAAAGATACAGACATCCTCTCAAGATGTCCTCCCTCCCCTTGATGCCGAGGCGAATAACACGACAGATGGCTTCTGAAAACGCCATCATATCATCGTATTGATTATCAGAAAGGTGAAAATGGGGAATACGCTCATACACGGATCGTTTATCACTAAAAAAAAGTTTTCCAAACTTAGTATATAATTCTGACGACACAGCAATCAGTGTGGCATGGTAATCGGAGGATACCCGATGAACGACAAGCGTGTGCATCGGATAGACGATGGCAAGGTCGTGCGGATGGAACTGAACATTGACGGAGTCGTATTCCGCCTCAAGGCAGCCGCTGTGGCACATCGAAATGACATAGTGAGAGGAAGTATACGGTATCTTTTGCACCGGCGTATCTGTCACATCAAAAATAGACACACCCATTTCGACAATTTTTTCATCATCCAATAAAAGATTCCTACCTATTTCTCCCATAAGATTATCAAAGATTTTGAAAATGCAAAAATAAAAATATTTCAGCTCTAAACAAAAAAAAAACGACTTTTTGACAAATATTCCACACTTACTGATAGTATAGACTTGCCATAATATATTGTATTTTTGCCCGCTTTAAAATTGACGTACTATCAAACAATCTTCCCATATGAAACATAAACTTTTTGCACTCGGGCTGTTTTTTTCAAGCCTATTGTGGATGAATGGCGCATTTGCGCAGACCATCCACACGACCAACCTCACCGTGGTCTATTCTAACAACCAACCGGACAGCTTTTTCGAGAATGTCACCCAGTTCTCTTTTTCGGGCGACAATCTGCTGATCAACCAAGGCGGGACGGTCACCCCGATTTCCCGCTCCATCATCCGCAAGCTCACTCTAGAGGATGTAGCATCCTCTTCCATTGAGACTTACGATGAAAACGCCAAAATTTTCATCTACCCGAACCCCACTAGCGACAAACTGAACATGTCGTCTGAAACCGAACAGCAGGTTCTGGTGAGCATCTTCTCGCTGAATGGCCAAAAGCTGATGCAGCAGCAGATGAGCACCTCCGAAAGCATTGATGTAAGTTCCTTGGCAAAAGGTATTTACATTATCAAGATTAATGAAACATCTTATAAATTCAGCAAACTCTAAGCGCTATGAAAAAAATCATCATCCTTCTTTTTGCCGCATTATTGGCCACGGCAAGCGCATTTGCACAAGAACGTGTCATTTTTTACAGCGGGAGCGTTCCCGTCCATACCCAATATATTGAAAACGTTGACAGCGTGAATTTTGTCAACGGCATTTCCATCGTCCACAACAACATCGGCGAGACCAATTTCCAATTCCCCGTAATCGGTATCGACAGCATTGTCTTTTCTGATGAAGAGACGCAGGTGGACACGGGCGAAATCATCTACATCACTTACGCCGGAAGTGCCGTCTCCGTCATCAACCCGTGGGCGAACCGCGGCGTGACCGTGACCACCAGCGGTGCGGACGTGACCGTGAACGCGGTTTCGGGCACACAGGACATTATCTACTACCTGTCAGGCACAACCAGCGACGGTTCCCTCACCATCAGCAGCGACCACCGTTTCAATATGACTCTGGACGGCGTAAGCATCACCAACCCGACCGGCGCCGCCATCAAGTCGCTGCTGGACGAAAAGATCACCCTCACCCTCAAGAATACCAGCACTTTGGCCGACGGTGCCACCAGCACCGACAAGGCCCCCTTTGACAGCAGGGGTCAAATCATCATCTCTGGCAATGGCACGCTGAACCTCAACGGCACTGTGAAGCACGGCCTTTTCAGCGCCGACTACATCCGTATGCTCAGCGGCACCGTCAACGTGACAGGCGCGGCCAATGACGGCATCCACTCCAACGACTACGTCGAGATTTTCGGCGGCACCATCACCGTCAACAACGCCAAATCGGACATTGACGGGGGCAGCCGCTACCTCCACATCTCGGGCGGCAACATCACCGTGAACAGCTCCGTCGCCGACGGCAAGGGCCTCAAAAGCGACAGTGTCGTCACCATCACCGGCGGCACCATCAACCTGACCATGAGCGGCGACTACAGCAAGGGAATCAAGGCGGGTACAGACATCGACATCCAGGGCGGCAGCATCACCATCAACGGCAGCGGCGCCACCGTGGTGACCGCCGGCGACCCGTCGCACTGCGCTGGTCTCAAAAGCAACGGCAATACCATCATCACAAACCTCACCGGAAGCACCAATGTCCACATCACAATGACGAATGCGGCGGCGGGCGGCAAGGCCATCAACGCCGACGGCGATGTAGTCATCAACGGCGGCACCATAGAATTGAGCGTGGCGGGCGCGGGCGGAAACTACACCGACACTAACAACACCGCCAACACCTACTCCTCCCATTGCATCAAAACCAACGGCGGCATCACCGTCAACGGCGGTAACCTCACCCTCACCGCTGCCGGCAAGGACAGCAAATGTTTGGCCGCAGACCAAGCTGTCACCGTCAACGGCGGCACGATCGGTATGACCGTCTCCGGACAGGCCAGCAAGGGCATCAAGTCCGACATCTCTGTCATCATTGAAAACGGCGACATCACTGCCAACGTGAGCGGTGCCACCGTGGTGGCCAACCAGTCGGCCTCCAACAGCATCGCCATCAAGTCGGACGGCACGATGGAGTTCAACGGCGGCACCATCACCGCCACCTGCACCTCCGCTTCGGGCGGTGCGAAGTGCCTCTCCGCAGACGGCAATATGACCTTTAACGGAGGCACCTTCACCCTTTCAACTGCTGGCATCGGCGCCACGGTGGCCGGCAGCGGCACCAGCTGCACCGACGGCTACGCCCCCAGCTGTATCAAAACTGACGGCAATATCGTCATCAACGGCGGCGATTTCAACTGCCAGAGCACGGGCAAGGGCGGCCGCGGTATCGCTTGCGACGGCACGCTGACCATCGGCACGGCCAACGCGAGCGACGAGCTCATCAACCTCTATATCATGACCTCCGGTGCACCGGTCAACGCATCGAGCGGCGGCGGATTCCCCGGCGGCGGCGGCAGCAGTTCCGACTACTGGAAAGGACTCCCCAAAGGCATCAAGTCCCAGGGCAACATCTACATCAACAGTGGCCATGTCCAGTCCTATTGTGCCCAGACCTCCGGTGACCCGACCGGCGAGGCCATCGAGAGCAAGGACGGCATCTATATCAATGGCGGCTTTGTGGAGGCCAACGCCTACGATGACGCCATCAATTGCGCCAACCACATCGAAGTGAACGGCGGTTATGTGTGGGCCTACTCCCGCGGCAACGACGCCATCGACTGCAACGGCGCGTATTCCCAGTACAACGGCGGTATCGTCATTGCAGGGGGCAAGGAAGAGGCCATTGATGCCAACACAGACGGCATGGGCGGCGTAACCGGACACCTCCAGATCAACGGTGCCACCATCGTTGCCTACCGATCCACCAGTGGTGGCGGCGGTCCCGGAGGCGGTGGCGGGATGGCACTGCTCGACAACCCGACCTATATGAACGGCCAGAAATCCCTCTCTCCCAGCACCACCATATCCGCAGGAAGCAAGTACTGCATCAAGAACAGCAGCAGCAATCCCGTGATGATCTACCAGCACCAGTCCGTCAGCGGCAGCGGATTCCAAAGTTCAACGACAGGATTGGGCACCCGTGCCAGCGGATCCTTCATCTTCACCAGTCCCGAAGTGACCTCAGGCACCTATACCCTTTACACCAACCCCACCATCAACGGCACCGCCAACTGGCACGGGCTGTACATCGGAGCAACCGCCACCACTTCCGGCAGCGGTACTTCCGTCACTGCACAATAAACGACACTTCCCCTCCTTTTATGGGAGGGGCTTTTTTACAATAAATCAAATATGAAGAGAACGATTTCCATCCTTGCGGTCCTTTGCGCCGCCGTCATGTTCCTCACTGCCTGCAGCAAAGGCGAGGGTGAAGGGGGGACAGGCACCATCGAAGGCAAGATCATGCGGGTGCTGCATGACAACGACAACTACAACCTGACCACCGACACCGTTGCCGGAAGCAAGGTCGATGTCTTCATCGTGTACGGCGACGACACTTTTTACGGGGACGATACCGAGACGGGCGAGGACGGCACCTACCGCTTCCAGTATTTGAAAAAAGGGACATACACCCTGTACGCCTACTCCACCCTCGCTTCCGGCGAGCGAATCGCGGTGTCGGAAACCGTGAAGATTGCGAGCGGCGAAACCGTCACCGTGCCCACCATCTACACCCACGAGGGCAAGGCATACGGCACGTCGATGGTGCGCGGGCAGGTATGGGCCAACTACATCCACAACGGCAGTGACCGCGGCAGCGGGTGGGCTTACGAACACCGCGTCTATATCCGGCGCGTGGGCGAACCCTACCACTTCGACGACGTGCGCGTCGGCCTCGACGGCTACTACTACTTCCAGCAGCTACAGCCTGGAACCTATGAGGTCTTCACCTTCACCGAAAACACCAACGAAGTTCCCTCCCCCGTCACCCAAACCATCACCGTAACGGAAGCAGGACAAATCTACGACTTGGAACTTTTTACCGTGGTCGTTAACGTCTGACAAATTGAAAATTGAAAATTGAAAAAATGAAGTATAAAGTAGAAGGTAAAAAGTAGGAGGTGCCCACCGCACAATCCCTCTTCAGACCAACTACTTATCACCTATCACCTATTACCTGTTACCTAATACCTATTACCAATGAAAAGACGAATCCTACTGATACTTTCGCTGCTGTTTGTTTCCACGTCATTCCTCGCGGGACAGACGAGTGACAAGCGTGAGAAACGGAAGAATCTGACGGTGAAGGAGTGGAACACAAATGCGGCGACCAAGACCCGCTATCTGGACCACGTCACCAAATTCGATGCCAACGGCTTCAAGATCGAAGAGATTGAGTATGCCAACTACGGGCAGAAAACGAGAACCACATTTGAGTACAACGAGGCTGGCAAATGCATCAAACAGACCGAGTACGACAGCCGGAACAAACCGGTCCGCATCCGCAAGTTCGAATACTACCCCGACGGCAGCAAAAAGAAACAATACAACTATTTCCCCTCGGGGAAATTGGAAACCATCAAGGAGTTCGAATACATCTTTGACAAATAGACAAAGACTGATGGAATACATAGCAGACATCTTGGCGAACTTCTCCCCCATCACCCTGGAGGAAATGAGTGCGGTGAAACTGATGAACCGCATTGACACCAAGTATCTTGTCTGCATAAAACGTCTGCCCGATATTTTGGAACTTTTGCAATCAGACTATTTCGTGCAGGAGAATGCAGGAAAGCGCATCGCGCACTACAACACCCTCTACTACGACACGTCGGACGCCCAAATGTACGTCGCCCACCACGACCGCAAACTCACACGCCAGAAGCTTCGGGCAAGGATCTACTGCGACACCGGTGCCGCCTTCTGCGAAATCAAGAACAAGAGCAACAAAAAACGGACGAAGAAAAAACGCATCCCCATCGAAGTGGGGCAGTTCGGCGATATGTTGGCGTCCGACGCCACTCGCTCCTTCGTGACAGAAAAACTCCATTACGATATCAGCACGCTCATCCCGCAGGTGGAGAACGAGTTCGACCGCATCACACTGGTCAACAAGGGGCTGACGGAGCGGCTCACCATCGACAGCAACATCCGCTTTGTGAACCGGCACACCGGACAAAGTGCCGATGTCCCCGACCTCGTCATCATCGAGCTGAAACAGGACGGCAACGTCCCCTCCTATTTCAAGGAAGTGCTCTTAGGGCTCCGGATAAAGCCCAAACGCATCAGCAAGTACTGCCTCGGCACCGCACTGACCAACCCGACGGTAAAAGCCAACCGTTTCAAAATAAAATTACGATATATCAATAAGTTATCACAAAATATTTAACCGATGATTCAAGAAGAATTCGATCCCGAAATCGCACGCGAATTTGCGGAAGACCTGCAAGCCATCGCCTCCCCCAACGACCTGATGGGGATGCCCATCTTCCAAAAGGAAAGTTTGATCACCTTTGCCGTCCTTTTCTGCCTCAACCTGCTTGTATGCTGGATAATGGTGCATTTTTTCTATTACAGAAAAGCCAAGCGGAAGGACTACTACTATACCTTTATGCTCTTCAGTGTGACGGTGTTCGTGCTGATGTTCCTGCTCAACAACGTGAACCTCGGCATGGGGTTCGCCCTCGGTCTTTTCGCCATCTTCGGCATGATCCGCTACCGCACCGAAACAGTGCCGATACGGGAGATGACCTACCTGTTTGTCACCATCGGTATTTCCGTTGTAAACGGACTGGCCATGTCGCATGGCCTCATCAACCTCGTGTTGATCAACATTCTGGTCATGGTTGTCGTGGGCATCATCGACGGCATTTTCGGATCGAAACAGCAACCGGCCAAAATCATCCTTTACGACAAAATTGATTTGGTGAAACATGGGCGCGAGGATGAGCTGAAAGCCGATTTGGAAGAACGCACTGGACTCACCATCAACAAGATAGAGGTCGGACACATCGATTTTCTGCGGGATGTGGCCTACCTGAAGGTTTATTACGAACCCATCAGCGACGAGGTAAACACCATTGACACGATGGTGAAGCACAAGGATTTCATGAAATAACCGAAAAAGGTTCCCTTGAGACACATTCGCAACATTCTGGTTCTCTTCATCTTGTGTCTTCCTTTCGTAACGAAGGGGCAGACGCACGAGGTCGGTGCCATCATCGGGGCGGAGTACGAAAAGAAGGTGGCGAAGGGGCTGCATTTCGGCGTGGACGGGCAGTTGCGGTTCAACCAGAACTTCACAAACTTCGACCGGCTGCGGTTGGGTGCAGGCCTTGACTACACGTTCTGGAAGAAGCGGCTGAAGATTGGCGCGGCGGGTTTCTACCTGCTGGGCGACGAAGGGAACTACTATGAGCACCGCGGGCGCGTCCAAGCCACCGTAGCCTACACCGAGCGGATCCGGCAATTCCGTATCGGGGTGCGTGCGCGGGCGCAGAGCACCTTCTACGACGAACGGCGCGGCGAGCATAAGTTCAACCCCAAGACTTACTTCCGCGGGCGCCTCCAGCTCGAGTACGAGTTTTTCAGCAAGCCCGTCAAGCTGTTCGCCTCCACCGAATTTTTCCTCCGTCTTTACAAAAAAAACAACTATTTCATTGACGACTTCCGCACCATCGTCGGCTGCAGCTACAAACTGACACAAGGAAGTTCGCTCACTTTCGCTTTCCGCAGCGAAAATGAAATTCAAGTAAAAAATCCCGAAAATATTTATTACTTTTGCATCGTCTATAATTTCAAGCATTAATGCCGAAGCAAAACCGTTTACGTCCGCACCAAATCGCCTATCTGATTGATGCGGTTATCATTTTTTTGATTTCACTGCTTGCATTGCTGGACCGTGATCATCTGAGCAACAAATACTATTTCGACTGGCTCAACCTAATCCACTACATTCCGCTCTACGTCACGTATGCAATCGTGGTATGTTTTTACCGTGGTTACAAAAAAAGGCGTTCACTTGCCCGCTACCTCACAGGTTCGATGCTATGCTGCGTGGCGGTGTCTGTCGTATGGTCGCTTTTTTTCTACAATTCCCTGCCTGTCACCCAGAGAGAGAAAACCTACGAGCAATTTCGGCAAAACCAGATCATCTTCAGCGAAAATTCCACCAAAAAAATTGCCCGTTGGGTGGATGAAGAACATATCTCCTCCTCACAACTGATTGACTCGTGCAAGGCATACAATGCAGAACGCCGCGCCGTACGCCAAAACGAACGGAAAACCACACAACAGTACTGGAGACTCCTCCTATTCTTGATTTCCAACCTAACCATTTTCGCAACTGTGACAGCCGTTCATTTCACCTTCCAGATGATTGAGACAGAGAATGAACGCCGTGAGGCGGAAAAATTGAAAATCGAAGCAGAGCACAAGCTGCTGAAATACCAGCTGAATCCGCACTTCCTGATGAATACGCTGAACAACATCCACGCGCAAATTGACATTGACAGCGAGGCTGCCCAAGAGAGTGTAAGGCTGCTGTCGAAATTGATGCGATACATACTCTACGAGGCCAACCACGACCGCGTCCCACTCGCCAAGGAGGTGGACTTCCTCTCCAATTATTTTGAAATGATGCGCAAACGATACATCGACACCGTTTCCATCGAACTTATTGTTCCAAAGGAAATTCCGAATATCAGCATCCCCCCTGTCCTTTTCATCAATTTGGCAGAAAATGCCTTCAAACACGGCATCACATACGATTCCAGCTCTTTCCTGCGTTTTGAACTAAAAGTAGAAAACGACAAAATCATCTGCCATTCTGTCAACAGCAAAATCAAGAACAAAGCCGACATTCAGGAATCGTACGGTTTCGGCATTGAAAGCCTTAGGAAACGGCTCGACCTCATTTATGCCGACAACTATACATACGACATTGAAGATACAGAAAATACTTATACCGTTAATTTAATCATCCCCATCGTATGATCAACTGCATTGCCATCGACGACGAACCCCTTGCCCTGAAACAGCTGGAGGGCTACGTGAAAAAGACCCCGTTTCTGCAACTGGCAGCCACTTTCCATTCTGCTACGGAAGCGAAAGCCTTCCTCTCCGAAAACAGCGTGGATGTGGTTTTCACCGACATCAACATGCCCGACTGTAGCGGAATGCAGTTCGTCAAAGAACTGGATAATCCGCCACTCATTGTCTTCTCCACCGCCTACGAGGAGTACGCCGTAGAAAGTTTCCGCGTGGATGCCATTGACTACCTGCTGAAACCTTACAGCTATCAGGACTTTCTGAAAGCGGCACTCAAGGTGAAACAATACCACGAATGGAAATCAGCGAAGAACGAGCATACCGACGAAACGCCCACCGACGAGTACTTCTTCGTGCGTGCAGATAACCAGAGTATCAAGATCTTCACCAACACTATTCTTTACGTGGAAGCAATGAGCGAGTATATCCGCATCCACTTTAAGGAAAGCAAACCACTGATGACCTTCATGAGCATCAAACTGATGATGGAAACGCTCCCCAACGACCGCTTTATGCGAATCCATCGCTCCTATATCATTGCCTTGGACAGCATCAAATCATTCCGTCGCAGTGAAGTAGAACTCAGCGACGGCACCGTTCTGTCCGTGAGCGCCACCTACAAGGAAGATCTTCAAAAATACATTGAAAATAAAACTGTTGGAAGAAAATAAACCGTTATGAAAAAAACATTGTTGTTCACCTTCGCACTGATTGCTGCCATCGGCCTCACATCCTGCCACAAGGACTGCGTATGCAAATATTACCGCAAGGGGAAGCTCTATGACATAAAGACTTGGAAAGACCGGCACGTGACGGAGGAGGATTGTGCGGGCATGAATGATTCCTACACGCTGAGCGTGCCTGTCGGAGAATATGCTGACGTGGAATTAGTGGATTACGAAGTGGTGTGCGAGCGGTAAAAGAAGAATATTAACTAACTAATTAATCTTTAATAAAATAACTATGAAAAAACTATTCTTATTGGCTGCTGTAATCGTCGCCATGCTGACCGCAGCCTGCGAACACAGCGACTGCGTATGCCGCTACTATGACCAGAATGGCACAGCCGTTGCCCAAGAGGACTGGGACGGGAGCCAAGTTTCCGCCTCTCAATGCCAAGCAATGGAAAATAACAACGTCGTGGAAGTGGACAACCAGACCATTGTCGCCTCCAATGTAAGCTGCTCCACAGAATGGTAACCGAAGATTTTGAGACTGCCCTTCACGAGCGCGAAGGCATCGAACAGCCGTCGCAGGTAAACCCGTATCTGCAAAAACGCAAGCGCCGTGAGCTCACCACCGACGACTATGTTGACGGCATCTTGAAAGGTGACCGCGTCATCCTAAGCCGTGCCATCACCCTTGCAGAGAGCTTGAACCCTGAGCACCAACGGATGGCGCAGGAGGTCATCGAGCGATGCCTGCCGCACGCCGGAAATTCGCTGCGCATCGGCATTACCGGTGTTCCGGGCGTGGGCAAAAGCACCTTCATTGAGGCGTTCGGCAAGCACCTGACCGGCATCGGCAAAAAGATTGCCGTCCTCGCCATCGACCCGAGCAGCGAGCGGTCCAAAGGCAGCATCCTCGGCGACAAGACCCGCATGGAGCTGCTCTCCACCGACCCCAACGCGTTCATCCGGCCCTCCCCCTCCGGCCTGACGCTCGGCGGCGTGGCCCGCAAAACCCGCGAGACCATCGTGCTGTGCGAAGCCGCCGGCTTTGACATCATCATCGTGGAAACCGTCGGCGTGGGACAGTCCGAAACCGTCGTCAAGTCGATGGTGGATTTCTTCCTGCTGCTGATGCTCGCCGGCGCCGGTGACGAACTGCAAGGCATCAAACGCGGCATCATGGAGATGGCCGACGCCCTCGTCATCAACAAGGCCGACGGCGACAACGTCCACGCCGCCGAAGTGGCCCGCTCCCGCTACCAGTCGGCCCTGCACCTCTTCCCGATGAACGAGAACGGCTGGATCGTGCCCGTCGCCACCTGCTCCTCCATCGAGCACACCTCCATCGACAAAGTATGGCAGATCATGTGCGACTTCGAACAGCACACCAAGGCCAACGGTTTCTTCGAAAAGAACCGCAACGAACAGAACGTCAAGATTTTCTATGACTGGATTGACTTCACCATCAAGAACAACTTCTTCAACAATCCGGACGTGCAGACCAAAATCGACGAACTGCTCCCGAAGGTGCTGGACGGCCGCATCACCCCCTATCAAGCCGGCAATGCCGTCACGATGACCGAAGACTAACCTCTCGTTTTTTTTACAATGAAAAAACTTGCGCTCTTCCTGCTTTTCCTGTTCGCCACATTCGGAGTTTTTTCCCAAGATTTACGGGGGAAAATATTGGAGATTAACGAGAAGGGCGACACGACACCCGTTGTTTCCGCCTCCATCCAGTGGCTGCATACAGCGGTGGGCACCCTAAGCGGCGCCGACGGCACGTTCACCCTTCCCCGCACCAGCACCGACACCCTGCTCATTTCGTTCCCCACATACGAGACCGACACGCTGACCATCGCCAGCTCGCAGAACAACATCACCGTCTTCCTGTCGAAATCGCACACGCTGGCAGAAGTGCGGGT
This sequence comes from Bacteroidales bacterium, assembly GCA_017961265.1. Classification (GTDB taxonomy): domain Bacteria; phylum Bacteroidota; class Bacteroidia; order Bacteroidales; family WCHB1-69; genus UBA1756. The sequence continues at coordinate 124,886 of JAGCXN010000036.1, forward strand.
GGTGTCCCAAGACGGTTCGTACATATCTGTGCAGCCGATTCTTACGACGGTCATCACCACGCAGGGGCTGAGACGCGCCGCCTGCTGCAACCTCGCCGAAAGTTTCGAAAGCACGGTGGCGGTGGATATGGAGTACTCCGACGCCATAACCGGTGCCAAGCAAATCGCCATGCTCGGATTGTCAGGCATTTACAGCCAGATACTCTTGGAAAACGTGCCGTACATCCGCATCCTCACCCAGCAGTTCGGGCTTGGTTTCGTACCCGGCTCGTGGATGGAGTCCATCAGCATCTCCAAAGGGGTCTCCTCCGTCACCAACGGCTACGAGGCCATCACCGGCCAAATCAACGTCGACTACAAAAAGCCTGAAACGAATCAGGAGCGGCTCTTCCTCAACCTGTACGGGAATACAATGGGGCGGGGCGAGATGAGCCTCAACACCCGCTTCAATGTGGGGAAAAAAGAGCATGCCAGCACGATGCTTCTGCTCAGTGCCGCCGACCAGTTCGCCAAAATGGACATGAACAAGGACGGTTTCCTCGATGTGCCCCGCAACCAGCAGGTGAACGTGATGAACCGCTGGGACTACGATGTGCCAAGCAAAATGGAAGGTCGCACCTTGGTGGGGTTCGTCTGGGACAACCGCGTGGGCGGGCAGAAAAAATACAACTGGAAGAACGACTTCCTGTCCAGCGAAATCTATGGTGTCCACTTGGACAACAAAAGGTTGGACATCATCACCAAAAACGGGATTCTGCTGAAGGGCGAAGATGAGAGCATTGGAACCATCGCCTCCTACACCGGCACCTGGCTCAAGGGCGTTTTCGGCCAGCGACCCGTGGAAGCGCAACAGCACAGTGCCTATCTCAACATCTTGTATTCCAACAAATTCGGAAAACAAAAACGGCACAAGCTCACGGCAGGCGGAAGTGCGCAGTACGACTATTACACCTGCCTGTTCGGCGGTGGGGCGTCAACCGGCACGGAACGCTACACGAGCGGGAAAGTTCACGAAGCTGTCCCGGGAATTTTTGGCGAGTACAGCTTCATCATCGACAAAAAACTGGTGGTGATGACGGGCATGCGCCTCGACTACAATTTTTACTACCGGCAACTTTTCTGGACACCCCGCTTCCACATCAAGTGGCAGGCGACCGAAAGTCTGGCCATCCGTGCTTCGGCGGGCAAAGGGTACCGCAGCGCGTTCCCCGAGGTGGAGAACCTGTCGCTGCTCACCTCCAACCGCAGTTTCGACCTTTATCCAAGAGAGACAAAGAGACCCGAAGAAGCTTACAACGCCGGCATCAGTCTGGTGCAGACCTTCCGGATGCCCGGCGGGAACGGCTCCGTCGCCGTCGATTACTTCTACACCCACTTCCTCAACCAAACCCTCATCGACCTGGACCGCGACGCACACAGCATTTACGTCTATAACCTCAACGGTGACTTTAACGGGCACGGCAACGTCTCCCGTTCGCACTCCGCGCAGGTGGAGATAACCCTCTGGCCGATAGCCCGTTTCGAAATCCTCCTTGCCTACCGTTTCAACGACGTACGCTACCAGGCAAACGGACAATGGCGCGAAAAGGACTTGATGAGTCCGCACAAAGCACTGGTGAACCTCAACTACAGCACCCGTTACGACAAGTGGAAATTCAACCTCACGTTGCAGGTCAACGGGCCGCAGCGGCTTCCCGACATGAGCGGCAACCCCGCCAGCACGCTGCCCGAGTACGCCCCAACCTACTGCATCCTGAACGGACAGATCACCAAGAAGTTCCGGAGGTGGGAAATCTACGTCGGGGCGGAAAACATGCTCAACTACAAGCAGAAGAACCCCATCATTGATGCTGCCAATCCCTTCGGCGAGAACTTCGACGCCACCGTCGTTTATGCCCCCATCACCGGCATCATGGGGTACGCGGGGGTGCGGGTGACGCTGAAGTGACGGAAAAATCCATACCTATGCCAACCTAATTGAAGAAATATGATTTTTAGCATTGACAAGGATACAACCTACACATTCCATCTGAAGACACAACGGAAAATATTTACAATATTTTGTATAGTGGCATGTGTAATTTCTGCCATTTTGGCTGTTTTTCTAATTCTTATTCAAGCCTATATTGCTCTTCTTGTACCCATTGCTTGGATAGGATGCTGTATCACTATTCTGCTATTGGTCAAAGAGCACTTCAAGGAATACATTACCATTTCGCCCGATGGGATTACACTATTGGGAGTAAAAGAACGAAGTGAAAACATCTGGAATAACATTAATTCAGAGCAACACATACTATGGGAACAGATTCAAAGTCTTGGTTTCAGTACTTTTGGATTAGATCCAGCATTTTTATTCTTTGATATGACCGATGGAAGATGCCTTAAGTTCTCCATCGGTTATTTCAAATATTCACACCAAATCATTGATATTATACGAAAACACGTCAAATGCAGCAATTTGGGAAAAAACTCCCGATATATGCAAACGAGATTCTCTGACTATGGGAAAAAATGACGGGGACAATAGTTCCCCTTCTTCAGAAGAAGGGGAACTATCGCGCCGCAATTTCGTCAACTGGCTGGCAGAATACCCTATGCTATGCAAAAAAATACGTATCTTTGCCGAAAATTCCTTCCATGAAGAACCGCTTGTCTATCCTATTGCTCCTGTTCACTTTTTGCGCCGTGAATGCCTTGAGTGCGCAGGAGATAAAAGAGAAACGACACCAGCGGTATTCCTATGAACAAATGAGTGGAGAGTTGCACAAAGCCTGTGTGGAGGATTCGTTCAAAAAAAACAATCATCAATCCCTATGAACCTTCCAGATACAAAGTCTACAGGAGAAAAAACAAGAGCAAATAAAGAATTGTCTCATTACAATTTATAGACTTTTTCTTTAAAAACATTCAATAGTATTAAAAATAATACTATTTTTGCACCGCCAAAAATTGAACCGACAATAGGGATGAAAACCAAAAAAGTTAGAGATGTAATAAAAGATATGGAACAAATAAAGGTAATAGTGGACTGGTGCGGAAAAAACTATGCATCCTATATCAGTGACCCCCGCATAAATGGCGTTGTGCTTTCAACTGGCAAAACATTCGAGAAGCTCAAACAGGAAACCGAAGATGGACTGAAATTCCATTTGGAAGGTTGCATCGCCGACGGAGACCCTATCCCAGAAGCCATTCGTAATGGTGACTATGAACTTGTGTATGAAAAACGGATTAGCGCAATTCTTCATGAAGCGCAGGAATACACCACATTGGCGGCAATCAGCAGGGTGACGGGAATACGGCATGCCCAGCTGTCGCACTATGCCAACGCTATCTCGCAACCACGTCCCGAACAACGTGACCGCATTATGGCGGGACTCCATCAAATAGGAAATTATTGTCTTTCTCTATTGTAAATTCCATTCCCCTAACATCGAAATTAATCATCAATAAAGTATAAAATTATGAAAAAACTATTCGTAACCCTGATCGCTGTCATGCTGGTATTCGGCGCAGCGGCACAAAGCAAAACCACAACCACCAACACGCAGAAGCAGACCACGACGGTCAGCAGCAAGGCCAGCACCCTTACCACCATCACCATACAGACCAACGCCTCCAAAAACTGCAAGAGCTGCGTCAACCGCTTCAAAGAGAACGTGCCGTTCTTCAAAGGAGTGAAGGACTATACCTTCGACACGGCAACGGCAAAACTGACCGTTACTTACGACACGAAGAAGACCACAGCCGACCAGATCCGCAAGCAGATCAGCGACTTGGGCTACGATGCCGACAAGGTGAAAGCCAACGAGGCCGCCCGCGCCAAACTGCCCGCCTGCTGCCGCAAAGAAAGCTGCGGGAAGTAAGTAGTCTCCCGCAGACTGCGCAGAATCACGCAGACCTTTTTTACGAATGGTGCGGAAGATATGCAGTGTAACTACATCCCCGAATAGACTTGTAGCACCAGGTAGTGCTTCGCCGCATCGTATTGCAGCTCCGCGAAACGCTCATGACTTTCGTGATAGATGGACGATTCAAAAAGGTAGTCCACCAACGACATCTGACCGCTATCCAAAGCCTCCTTCAGCAGCTGCATCGCATCCACCGTTTCCAAAAGCTGATGATAATCAGCGATTTGCTTGTCAATAGAAAGAAGCATCAGGTAATGCATCTTTAGGTCATTATAGGTGCGGCTCTGCTCGTCAGCGGCCTGCAGCTGCAACGCGGAGGAACGCAACTTCGTCTGTTTCAACGCATTGACATTCTGCCAGAGGGGCACACTTACCCCGACTTTCAAGCCTTGATAAACTTCCGTAGGAATCTGTTCGCGCATATATCCTGCAAGGAAACGCGGCGCCCACAACGATTTTTCCAATTTCATCTGCTGCTGATTTTCCTCCAACTGTTTACCAATCAGCAATAAGGAAGGACATTGCTGCGTCGCGTGGGCGTACCATACGTCAAAATCGGCAGGAGCGGACATTTCCGGAAATTCCGAATCGGTGATGTCCAACGCCACGCCGCCGTTCAACCGTTTCATCTCCAACAGCATGCCTTCCCGTTCCGCCTCTGCATGGGATTTCTCCTGCGCCAGATTCAACTCCGCCAAACGCACCTTATTGTACTCAAAGATATTGATAGAACCGGCATCCAACTTCTGCTTATAAGCCGCCGAAACATCCGACAAGAATTTCAGGCAATGTTCCATATCCTTAATTCTATCATTTTGATATAGAATATTATAATACAAAGTTCCGACCTCAAGCATCAGTTCCTGACGTTCACGCTGATAGGCCAGTTCCGCCTGCTCGTTCTTGAGGTTAGCAATCCGTCCGCGATAGACGTAGGTGGTCGGGAAATCAAACGACTGCGTCACACTCACGTCAATGCGGTTGCCTGGTGCCTCGCCGCTGCCCCAAAGGTACGCGAACTCCACTTCTGGATTGTCAGGTGCCAACCCTACATGATTGTCCATCTGGTCGGCCTCCATCACCTGCCGACCCGCCTTCAATGTCAGGTTATTGGCCTCCACCTGCTGCCAGACCGTCGCAAAACTCTGGGCCTCCATTGCCAATGGCAATGTTACCAATAAACTTAATATCAATATTTTATAATTCATAGCAACTAGTTTTATTCAACCGATTTTTTATCATACAACATCGAATAGACGATGGGGACGATATAGATATTTAATATTGTAGAAGTTACGAGACCGCCGATAATCACGGTGGCCAACGGACACTGGATCTCGTTGCCCGGCATATCGCCGTTCACCACCATTGGAATCAGCGCCAAGGCCCCGGTGATAGCGGTCATCAAAATGGCATTCAGGCGGTCGGACGAACCGTAACGGACCGTTTCTGCCACGGAAAGCCCGCTCTGTTGCAAATGCAAGTAATTGGATACAAGCAAGATTCCGTTGCGAGTGGCAATACCGAAAAGCGAAATGAACCCGATAATGGCGGGGATGCTCAGGATTCCGGAACTGAAACGGATGGCAAACACGCCGCCGATAAGGGCCAGCGGAAGGTTCAGCAGAATCACCGCAGCCAGCTTGAAGTCCTGAAATTCACGGAAAAGAAGCAGCAGAATCACCACCAAGGCAAGTCCCGAAGTGAGCAGCAGCATACGGGAGGCCGCCGCCTCGCTCTCAAACTGGCCGCCATATTCAATACGGCAGCCTTCGGGCAAAGTAACTTCTTCATCCACAACTTTTTGTATTTCCTCCACGGCACCGACCATATCGCGGCCGGCCACATTGGCGGAAACCACCAGCTTCCGCTGGCCGTTTTCCCTATTGATGGAGCCAGGGGCGGAAGCGGACAGAATGTCAGCCACCTGCGAAAGCGGTACTTTCACACCGTCGGCGGCATCTATCAGCACATTCTGCAAATCGCTGATGGATTGGGTATAAGCCGTATCCAAATGCAGGACGAGGTCGTAGCGGCGGGGACCTTCGTAAATGTCGCACAACTTCTCACGGCCGAGGGTCACATCGACGAAACGGTTGAACTCCTCGACGGTAATCCCGTACCACGCAAGTTTGTCGCGGTCGGCACGGATCTGGATCTGCGGCACTTCCACCTGCTGTTCCACATTCACATCCACCAATCCATCCACGTCGGCGATGGCACTTTTTATCTGGTTTCCAATCACATACATATCGTTCAAGTCATTACCGAAAACCTTGATGGCGATATTGGCGCGGGTTCCGGAAATCATGTGGTCGATGCGGTGTCCCAGCGGCTGTCCCACAGTGGCCGCGATGCCCGGGATGGAAGCTAACTTCTCCCGGACCTCTTGCACAAACGCCTCCTTCGGACGATCCTTCAGGTCAAAATTGACTTCGATTTCGGCGCTGTTCGTGGCCTGCGAGTGTTCATCGAGCTCTCCCCTACCCGTCCGGCGGCACGTGGTCGTCACCTCCGGAACTTCTAACAGCTTCGTTTCCACGAGGTTGCCGATTTCATTGTTCTCGTCCAACGACGTGCCGGGCTGCGTCACCACGGAGAGCGTCAGCGACCCCTCGTTGAATTCGGGGAGGAAGCTGCGTCCGAAGGTGAAAAACAGACCGACCGCCACGACAAACAGCGCGATGACGGCCCCCAACACCCACTTGCCGTGACGCAATGTCCAGTTCAAGGAGCGTTCGTACTGCTTCCGAAGGTTGCGTGACAGCCACTTATCTTCCTGATTCTTAGATAGGAATTTTTCGTTGGAAAGCAGCATCTTCGACAGCAGCGGCGTGAGCGTCATCGCCACGATAAGCGACATAAACAACGACACCAAGAAGGCAATACCGAGCGGTTTCAACATTCTGCCCTCCATTCCCGAAAGGAAAAAGAGCGGCAGGAACGACACCATAATAATAAAGGTAGCGTTCAGGATGGAGGTTCGGATTTCGGAGGAGGCGTGAAAAACGACATCAAAGGCGCTTTTTTGTTCCCCTTCTGGAAGCAACCGATTTTGTCTCAATCGTTTATACACATTTTCCACATCAATGATGGCATCATCCACCAACGAACCGACCGCAATCGCCATTCCACCCAAACTCATGGTGTTGATGTTGAGACCCAACAGTTTGAGGGCGATAACGGTGGCTAACAGTGACATCGGGATGGCCAGCAGCGAGATGACGGTGGTGCGGAAATTCCCGAGGAACAGGAACAGAACAATGACTACAAGGATGCTGCCTTCAATGAGCGCACGCTCCACATTGCTAATGGAGGTCTGGATAAAGTCAGCCTGACGGAAGATATGAGTATCCACCTGAACATCAGATGGTAACGATTTCTTCAGTTCGGAGAGGTTCTGTTCGATTTCGCGGGTGACCTCCAGCGTGTTGGCACCAGGCTGTTTCGTGACGGACATCACGACGGCCGGCTCAGCATTCTCGCTGCCGTACCCGTATTTCACTGCGGGCGCGACCGTCACCTCCGCCACATCGCCCACACAGACGGGCCGGCCGTCCACCTGCTTGATGAGGCTGCGTGCCATTTCATCGGGACGGGCGGTGCGTGCCACGCCACGAACAGAGTATTCGTTGCCGTACTCACGGAACACACCGCCGGAGGAGTTGTCGCTCATGGTGGCGCACGCCGCCCGCAGCTCGTCCATCGTAACTTTGTAGGCTTTCATCTTATACGGATCCGCAACTACCTGAAACTGTTTGTAATCGCCGCCGATAATGGTAACGTTTGCCACGCCGTTGGTGGCTAAAATCAGGGGCTGTACCTGCCATTCGGCGAGGTCTCGGAGCTCCATCATCGAGGTTGTGTCAGCGCGGAGTCCGACGAAGAAGATCTCGCCCATGACGCTTGCTTGCGGTGCCAGCAGCGGCTGTCCCGCCTTTTCGGGAATCTGTCCTTCCAATGCAACCAGCTTCTCGCTGACCACCTGACGGGCGCGGAAGACATCGGTGCCCCAGTCGAACTCCACCCACACGAACGAAAAGCCCTGTGAGGAGGTGGAACGGACACGGCGCACACCCGTCGCCCCGTTCATCGCCGTCTCAATCGGATAACTCACCAACCGCTCCACTTCCTCGGAGGCGAGCCCGTGGCAGTCGGTCATCACGACCACCGTCGGCGCGGTGAGGTCGGGGAAGACATCCACGTCCATCTTCGAGGCTGTCCGCACGCCGAAGATGACCAGCAGCAACGAACATAACAGGATTATATACCTGTTATTCAATGAAAAACGAATTATCTTGTCTAACATTTTTCTACGAATTAAGAGGATGATGCATTAATGGACGTGTCCCGCGTGAGGGTCGAGCGCGCCCGACACTTTCGCCAATTTCACATAAACCGCACCACGGGTTACGATGCGCTGCTTCGGCGAAATTCCGGAGAGGATTTCCACCCGTTGACCATCGTCTGCACCGATGGTAACTGCCTTTTTCTCATATTGTTCCGGTGCAATCTGCACAAAAACATAGTAGTTCCCTTGTTCTTCGAGGAGGGCGGTCTTCGGAACGGTCAGCGCTTGGCCGGTAGTACGGGCCGACAGCCACACCTTGACGAGCATGCCTGGCGTAAAGTCACCGACATTTTTCATCTCCATCGTAACGGGCAGCATGAAATTGCTGCCAGAAACCGCACGTCCGTATGAAATGACGCGGCCTCCGAGTTCGTCCAAAGTGGCGACCTCGTGCGTGACGGGATTCTCGATATTCACCGAAGCGATGGCGGGAAGTGCGGAGGCATACCGTTGCGGCACCTCGGCCTTCAAGACCAGATTATGGTTCTGCGAAACCGACATAATCGGTTGGCCTACGGTAACATACGAACCGTTAGCCACAAAAATCTGCTTGATGTATCCACCGAGCGGCGAGACGACGGAAGCCCCACCAGCGTTCACGTTGCGTTGCAGGTTCTCATAAACCAGCTTGGCGTTCTCGTAGCTGTTTTTCAGTTCCAGAAATTCGGCCTGCGAAACAATCTTACTGTCAACCAATGATTTGGCACGCTCGTAATTCTGTTTGGCCGTTTCATAGTTGTTTTTGGCTTCGGCCAGCATCACCGAAAGGTTGTCGCTGACCATCCCGTCGGAAGAGATGCGGGCTACGGACGCACCTTTGGCGACAGGGCTTCCCTCCCAAATATTGGACGAGGTGAAGGTCATCACGCCCGCAAACTTGGCGACTACGGTCACCTCGTCACCTTGGGCGGGCTGCACCTGCGCGACGGTACGCACCACCGGTCCGAAAGGACGCAGCTGCGGGGTGTCAACGGCGAAGTCCACCTGACGGGCCTGCTCTTTAGTGAACGTGATGGCGGTTGCGCTCGTAACGCCCTCATGTTCATGGTCGTGGTCACAGTCATGGTCGTGATGATGTCCGTCACAATCGTGGTCATGATGGTGATGTTCTTCGGCCTCATGTTCGTGATGATGTTCGTGCGTTTCGGCCTCTTCATGGTGATGCCCGCACGATACGCCAAATACCAGCGAAAAAGCGATTACAAAAATCGCAGCAATTTTTTTCATATCAAAAAAAATTAAAACTAACGAAAATAGGAAAAGTGGCTCTGGTTGAGCCATATACGCCGAAAGAGGCGTTGGCGTAATCCGCCAGGCCCCGACTATGCGGCGGGAGGTCCTCTCCTGCTATACAGGAAAGAGAATGGTGTTTTCGGTAAAGGGACGCCCGAATCAGCGGCGTGCAGAACCGATGTTGCAAGGGGCGGCGTGACAGACAAGGCCGATGCAATATCGGAAACCACCGTAGCCATGACAGCATGGTAATCGGCTGCCGGTTCGGAGATTATTCTCGGATGTTCCGCAAGGGTATAGGGAGCATACAGGACAGTTTCGTCAGAAGAATGGTTGTGGTGGTGGGAGGCAATTCCCTCGGATTCCCCCGCCTCATCTTCGTGATGATGGCAGCACTTCTCCACGCATTTTGTGTTGAAACAGAGCATATTGCCGTGATGATGATGCGGAAACACCATGCTGCATACCAACAGCACTAATGCCATCGCGACAAACAATCCGGATATTTTCTGTTTCACCATTTTACCACTTGAAAATCAGGCGGCAAAAATACGTTTTTTTACTGCTCCTCCGGCAAGTTTTCAACATTTTCCTCCAGGAATTTCTTGGCTTCCTCAGCCTGCGACGCCTCTACCTGCACCAGCACAGAGTTAGCCAGCCCAACATAGGTGGGTGCATTTTCATTGGCGATAAAAACCTGGAATCCAGCATCTTCCAAGATACTGCGATAGACTTCGGCCAGTGCCGGGAAATTGGTCGAAGCAACGGTTTCAAGTTTGAGATTGTCTTTCATAATTGTTTGGTTTTTATGGTTTTTAAATCAGGCGGCAAAGTTACAAATTAGTTTATAAAGTTCATCAAGTTTGTCAACTGTAAACTTCTTACTTATTACCTCCTACTTTTTACTTCATAAAATTTCAGTTCTCTATTTTCAGTTCAAAATAGCGAAAGCTGCGTGGCCTTCTTCAGGTGGAAGCTGCGCCGGTGGTAGGGAGAAAGACCGTATTCAAGAACGGAGGCCTGATGCTCGGGGGTAGGGTATCCCATATTCTTTTTCCACTGATAGACAGGATATTCCGCATCCAGCGCCATCATCCGCTCGTCACGGTAGGTTTTGGCAAGGACGGAGGCGGCGGCAATCGACAGATAGGTGGCGTCACCCTTCACCACGCACTGGAACGGGATGCCCGTCTGGTTGCGGAAGCGGTTGCCGTCGATCAGCAGGAACTGCGGAGTCACCGAAAGCTGCTGCACGGCACGGTTCATCGCAGTGATGGAAGCATTCAAGATATTGATTTCGTCAATCTCCTTCTCGGAGACGAAACATACGGCGTAAGCGACGGCGTCACGTTCAATCTCGGCCCGCAGTTCCTCACGCACCTTGCGCGACAGCTGCTTGGAGTCGTTAATGCGAGCATTCACGTAGTCGGGCGGCAGGATGACGGCGGCGGCCACGACTGGACCGGCCAGACAACCGCGGCCCGCCTCATCGCACCCGCACTCAATCACGGAAGGATCAATGGAGAAATGGGATTTTAACATATTGGAAATCCATTTAGTTCTTCTTGTACATCAGGTGCTTCTTCTCGTTCTTTTTCCAGCCCGCATCCGATTTGTACTTCGAGAAATAGATGACGATGTCGGCATCCGACTTGTAGTCGCAGAAGAAAATCTTCGTGTCGGCATCCGATTTATACTCACAGAAATACCATACACCCGTATTGCCATTGGCATCCGAACGGTACTTCGTCTCATACACCACAAGGTCGGCATCGGATTTGTACTCACTCACAAAGACTTTCACATCAGCATCGGACTTGTACTGGCACGAATAGACTTTCTGGGCGAAGGCGCCGGACGAAATCGCGGAAATCAAAAACAGGATGAAAAACGTGATTGCTTTTCTCATAAGATGAAAAATTAACGGGGGCAAAAGTACGATAATATCCAATACAAAGACAAAAGTGTTTAACGCAATTTGAAAGCATAATTGGGCGTAAATTCGCATGCATAGTTGCAAAAATTTACAATTTTATTTAAAATAAAAGATCAAAAATAATTACAAAATACTGATATTCAACATGAAAATATTTTTACAACAAATCATCATACGATAGATAATTTTATATCTTTGCAAACTTATTGGGATAAAAACAATGAAGATTAAAGAACTTGAGAGAATACTCAAAGCACAGGGCTGCTACTTTGTAAAGCACGGGAAAAGGCACGACCTATGGTATAGTCCAATTACACAAAGCCATTTCCCTGTACCCCGTCATGGTGCCAAAGAGGTTCCTATCGGGACTTTGGACGACATCGTATCCCAATCAGGCATCAGATTATGACTAACAAACTATCACATAAATATGGAAACTATCAAAGCAATTATTGAAGTGGGGCGCGACGGACTGGTCGCTATCCACGCCCGAAGCGAGATGTACAACTGTATGTTTCTTGGATGCGGAAGTACGGAGGAAGAGGCGAAAGAAGATTTTTTTGAGTGTCGTGCCGAGATATATGAACTGTCAGCACAATCAGGCAAGGAACTTCCGGAATTCGAGTTTGAATTTGTTTACGACACGGCCAGCTTTCTGCGCTATTACGGCGACACGCTTACACTTACCGGACTTCAAAAAATTACAGGCATCAACAGCAAACAACTAAGCCATTACGTGACAGGACACCGTAAACCATCCCCTAAAACAGTGGAACGCATCCATCTTGGTGTAACCCAGTTTGCTCAAAAATTACAACATGCAGTATTGGTATAAACATATTTCAAAATTGATTTTCAAACATTTACAAACCATCCTATTATTCCTGCTGCCCTGTTTCGGCACGATGGCACAGACCACTTCCCTACCCCTTACCCAATGGCGGCTGAGTTGTCCTAACCCGTCCGACACGGCCTACTCCACCTCGATAGTGGTTACGGTGCCGGGCTGCCTCCACACCGACCTTTTCGACCACGGCCTCATCCCTGACCCGTTCTACGGCACCAATGAGGAGTCGCTCCAGTGGCTGTCGTACGTACCCTGCACCTACTCCTGCGAGTTCTGGCGCGACGAACTTCCCGCCAAAAAGAATATAGAACTGGTGCTGGCGGGCGTTACCGGCTATGCCGAAGTTTTCCTGAACGGTCAGCCGCTCGAACATCAAGACCATAACAATGTGATGGACAACGCCTACCGCACGTGGCGTTTCCCGTTGGATAAGAAAGTCCGTGCCTACAACCTTATCGAAGTGCGTTTCACGCCTACACAGCAGATCATTGACCAGCGGAAAGCCGCCGTTCCATACGCACTGCCGGAGGAGCGTGCGTGGCTGCGGATGCCGCCCTACCAGTCGGGCTGGGACTGGGGGCCGAAACTCACCACCTGCGGCATTACGGGTAAAGCGGCCATCGAATATTATTCGTTGGCACGGCTCCACAGTCCAGACTTTCACGCAACGAACCAGAATGGTGCAATATACGATTTCTGTTATGACTTTGCGAAAAAGTTGCCATATGGAACTTGTATATCTTTGAAAATCAATGATAAACGTATTATTTATGCTAAATCACGCCGTAGAGAAAAATTAGACGATGAATCCTTTTATTCTTATTGGGTTGAACAATATCACTATGAAAATCCCCTTTGGGAGCCCAATGGTTTGGGAAATCCATATATGAATAATGATGTGGAATTTATCATCAAGCAAGGTCGTAAAAAAGATTCCCTACGGGTTCGTGCGGGCTTCCGTAATGTCAGACTTCAGCAGATAGAAGATTCTCTTGGCACTTCGTTTACTCTTGTTGTGAATGGTTCGCATGTTTTTGCCAAAGGGGTAAACTGGATTCCCGCCGACTTCTTCCCCCACAAGATGACCGAAGAACGCTACCGTGAATTGCTTCAAGCCTGTAAAGATGCGAATGTCAATATGATACGGGTATGGGGAGGCGGCATCTACGAGCCCGACATCTTTTACGATTTGTGTGATGAGATGGGCATTATGGTGTGGCAGGACTTTATGTTTGCCGGCACGCTCTATCCGGGCGATTCCTCTTTTATTCAAAATGTGCAAAAAGAGGCCGTCGAACAGGTGCTGCGGCTTCGGCGGCACCCGTGCATCGTGCTGTGGTGCGGCAACAATGAGGTGAAAAACGGTTGGGAAGACTGGGGGTGGAAGAACAACTACACGTCCGAACAGCGCGAGCAGCTCGACCACGACATGCACTATCTGTTTGATACACTGTTAGCAAATGTAGTTAAAGATATTGGCGGTGGCGTGCCGTACATCCCCACTTCACCCCTGTGGGGATGGGGACATCCCGAATGTTGCACCGAAGGCGACTCCCACTATTGGGGCGTCTGGTGGGGCGAGCAGCCCTTCGAGATGTGGTACAGCAAAACCGGCCGCTTCATGTCGGAGTACGGCTTCCAAAGCTACCCCGACGTCCGCACCCTCCAAACGGTGATGCCCGATACAGCTCTCCACCTCGGAAGCGCTGAATTGAACAACCATCAGAAGCACGCCCGCGGCGTTCAGATTATCGACAAAGCGATGAACCAGTATTTCTATCGTCCTGACAATCTGGAAGATTACGTGTATGTCAGTCAGCTGGTGCAGGCCTACGGCATCGGGATGGCGCTGGAAGAGCACCGCCGCCGCAGTCCGTACTGTATGGGCACGCTGGTATGGCAGCTCAACGACTGCTGGCCGGTCGCCTCGTGGAGCTGCATCGACTACTACGGACGGCGCAAAGCCCTCTACTACGAGATGAAACGGCAGTTCGAGCCGATCATCATCGCCTGCGACACGATGCAAGAGGGCAAACTGCCCATCTATGTCGTGAGCGACCACATGAACGTTGGCGACTGCTGTCTCACGTTGAGCCTTTGCCGGATGGACGGCACCGTCATTGAGGAAAAGACCACTGACTATCTGGAAGTTTCCGCCAACCGCCCCGTTCATTTCATTGACTATGCCGGTGCGGCGCAACTCGACAGCAACGAGCTCCGAAGCTGCTATTTGCACATCAAATGTCATGATATCACACAGAAAGTCAAATTCTTCTGTTATCCCGGCCAACTGGAACTTCCCGAAGCGGAAATCACCGTGCGCCGCATCGACGACACCACAGTGGAAGTCAGCAGCACGATGCTACAGTACGGAGTGGAACTATCGGCCAATGTGGACGGGTACTTTGAGGACAACTACTTCACCTTACTGCCGAACGAGCCGAAACGGGTAAAGTTCGTGCCGAAAGAGGCGATCAAAGGGAACGTGGTGTTTTCTGCACGGTCGTACAAAAACCATCACTAATTTCCCTTCAATGTAGGACTCTGACTTTCTGTAAGTGTCAGGACGGAATCCATCTGGATGTCATTAGGTTCGGTCGGAACCTTCTCGACCAACTGAAAATCAAAGCATATACCGATGGTGGACACATCCAGATGTTGCGAAAGGAAACGGTCGTAGTACCCTTTACCTCGGCCAAGGCGGTTTCCCATCGGATCGAAAGCCACCCCTGGTACTACGATCAGATCGTAGCTGCCGATGTAGGGCCGATTTTGAGGTTCAAGAATATTGAAGTCTCCAACAGCGAACTCGGTGTCAGCTGTCAACTCCACTGGCACGATATCGTCACCGACGACGGTGGGCAAGATGATGCGCTTGCTGTTCCGCCACTTCTCAATAAACGCCGTGGTACGCACTTCATCCGGCAGCGAACTGTACAACATCACGCTTTTCGCATTTTTGAAAAGAGGCGATCCTTCCAATAGCCCCAAAATTTGTTGAGACTGCTTGTCCAGTTCGTCTGGATTTTGCCGTTTTTTCATATTGCGCATATACGAGCGGAGTCCTTGCTTGGTTTTCATTTGGTCCACAGTCCAACGCATTAACTGCTGGATACGCAACTTATATTTGGCAATCTGGTTGTCAATGAAATCCTCGCTGTACTGGGTGGCGCAAAAGCCGTTGCCACGTGCCACGTAAGCGCCGTCATCCAAATTGTCACGCATTTCCTGATAATTGGCCAAGTACTGATAATTCTGTTCCAGTAAATTGAACAAATCGGTTACATTAGCCTCGAATGACTCGCCATCGGAAAAAACATATCGCTGTTTTGGATCCATGATTAGGAATTAGGAATTAGGAATTAGAAATTAGAAATTAGAAATTAGGAATGAGAAATGAGGAATTAGAAATTGATATTAGATTTATTTATAGTATCGCGGCGCGAATACGAACTAGTTTTTCAAGCAAGGGACGGAGCTGCTTCAAGGGCAGCATATTGGCACCATCAGAGAGGGCTTCTGACGGATTGGGATGGGTTTCCATGAAAAGTCCGTCAAAGCCGACGGCAACGCCGGCACGGGCAATGGTTTCAATCAGTTCCGGATGGCCACCAGTAACACCTGCGGGCTGGTTGGGCTGCTGGAGAGAGTGGGTGCAGTCGAGCACGACGGGACAGCCAACGGATTGCATCGCCTTCACGCCACGGAAATCGACGATGAGGTCCTGATAGCCGAAGGTTGTACCACGCTCGGTGAGCATCACCTGCAGATTGCCGGCGTCGCGCACCTTCTCAGCGGCGAAACGCATGGCTTCGGGCGACATAAACTGGCCCTTCTTGATATTAACAATCCTTCCGGTCTTTGCGGCAGCCACCAAGAGGTTCGTCTGCCTGCACAGGAACGCAGGAATCTGGAGAATGTCGGCCACTTCGGCTGCCTTCGCCGCCTCCTCTTCCGTGTGGATGTCCGTCACGATGGGAACATCCAGTTCTGCCTTCACGTCGGCAAGGATCTGCAAAGCGGCATCATCGCCAATTCCGGTAAATGAATTTAGAGACGAACGGTTTGCCTTCCGGTAAGAGGCTTTGAAGAAAAATGGGATTTCCAAATCACGGCACACGGCGGCGGCTTCGCGGGCGACTGTGAACGTCACTTCACGGTTTTCTACCACACACGGCCCTGCAATCAGGAAAAAATTGCCCTTTGGCGAAATCAGCGACGGATATAGGCTTGTCATAGCTCTATTTTTACGGATAAAAAATGATGGACAATCAAACGCTGTCAATTGTCCATCATCATCTATTAATTATTTACAATTAGGCTTTTACGATGTAGTCCACGAAGAGGGCGGGGGTATGGACCTGTTCGGGGGCGATGTCACCGGTCTTAACGATTTCCTGAGCCTCGGCGATGACGAGGTCGGCGGCGGTGGCCATCATGGGGTTGAAGTTCTGGGTGGTGCCCTTGTAGATCAAGTTGCCGGCTTCATCGGCAATGTTGGCGCCAAGGAGGGCAATGTCAGCGTGGAGGGGTTTCTCCAGAAGGTATTCCTTGCCATCGATGGTGATTTTTTGCTTGCCTTCTTCCACGACGGTACCGATGCCAGTGGGAGTGAGGACGCCGCCGAGGCCAGCACCACCAGCGCGTACTCTTTCAGCCAGTGTACCTTGCGGGGAGAACTCCACCTCAAGGGTCTTTTCGTTGAAGCCGGCGACGGCCAACGGGTTGGTACCCATGTGGGAAAGGATCATCTTTTTGACTTTGCCGGCGGCAATCAGACGGCCGCTGCCTCTTTCCGGATAGGCGGCATCGTTGCAAATAACGGTCAGGTTCTTAGCCGGACCCTTAGCGATTTCTTCGAGAATCTTGTCAGCAGAACCGACGGCCAGAAAACCGCCAACCATAATTGTCATGCCGTCCTTAACCATTGCGGCGGCTTCTTGTGCGGTGATTAATTTCTTCATAATTATTGTGTTTTTAATTGTTTTTCAACTCTATTGGAAAAAGGCTTCCCCTTTCCAAAAACGGGTGCAAATATAATATAATATTTCCGATTGATGGTTTATTTTTTCAGAAAAAAGAGAACTACCGCGCAACATTCAGCACTTCAAAGCCAATAAGCCGATCATACGACGTGCCCTCCTCCTGCAAATAGAGCAGAACGGTGTATTCGTTACCCGTTTCCCAATGATTCCCTTCGATATAGGTCTCGTCTATTATCTTTTTCCCTTTCGGGACAAAAACATACTGATAATTATAGTAGCCTTGTTTCAAAAACAAGTTTGTTTCCCATATATCAAGAGCGGAATTATACTGCAGCTCTGCCTCCGGAACAATCCGCCAGTCAGTGAGTTCACCGAAAACATAAGCCTTGCCACCACTCATCGGATATTCTGTTTTAAGGGTAAAGTGGGTATTGACATACTCCTCGCGATTCTCGCCCTGAAAATCCTCAGTTTTGTAATAGCAGCGGCCACAGGCTGTGGTACCCGACACATACGGTCCGTAGGGACGCGCCATATCTTCCAACAGATAAGCATAATTATTGCCACGCTCAATACCGACAGAAACGATATGTGTACCGTTGTATTTCAGACTCTTGATGTCAAATTCCCGAAATTCGGAACCACCATTGAAGACGTTACTGTTGTCATCATAGTTGAAATCGTACTCGCCCGGTTTTCCTGCACGGTAGCGAAGACCCATAATGGCATTCTCCCAACGCCCATTCTGCAAGATAGTGGCGTGCATGTAGTGAGCGGGGTTACGGATGGACCATCCACCCGTATTGACGACGAAATCCACCTCTTGCTTTTCATACATCAGGTTCACGTCCGAAGCTCTATGAACCGATCCCGTAATAGCGGCACGGTTCGGCTCGATCACAACAAAACGACGCGTCAACACTGGGGAACTCTGGTTGTCATCATAAACATATAAAATGTAATTACCCGATTTTGT
Source organism: Bacteroidales bacterium (assembly GCA_017961265.1). Lineage (GTDB taxonomy): Bacteria > Bacteroidota > Bacteroidia > Bacteroidales > WCHB1-69 > UBA1756. The sequence continues at coordinate 143,128 of JAGCXN010000036.1, forward strand.
AATATTCATCATCTCCGTCGGGAACGTGAGTGTATAGTGCGTATAGGAGGTGATGGTGTTGAAAGAGTAGCTATATTCGGTAATTTCATCCTCTGAAAAACCTTCCAGATACTCAATCTGATTCATACCGTCGGGCTTCCAGTCGTGCGTGCAGTGGATGAACGTGTATTTCAAATAACGCCCGTCGCCCTCCAAATCGTCGAAGGAGAGCAACAGCTTTTCACTGCTTTGCAAAGTGATGATGGGGAATCCCAGCTGAAACCCTTTGCGCCCGAGCTGCACACTATGGATTCCCTTGACATATATGTCGTTAGTAAAATTAATCTGGCTGAAATCCTGCGCCACAAGGCACATGGCAGAAAAAAAGATGACGAAAAAAAGGGGGATTCGTTTCATAACCTTCAAAAATTGCGGCAAAGGTACAAAAAAATGATGTACCTTTGCCGCTTCAAAAAAACGAACAAAATCCAAGATTATGATACAGACCCATTTCATTTGCGACGGAGCCGCACAATTTCTCCCGAAAAACCTTTACGAAACCGAAAATGCCAGAGTCCAGAAGTGCTGGCACCAATTAACCGGACAGACTGGCAAAGGCAATGATTTTCTCGGCTGGTTGGAACTTCCCGAAACCATGGAGATGCAACTCCCGAAGATCAAAGAAGTTGCCCAAAGGCTGGCCGGCTGCTCCGAAGTGGTCGTCGTCATCGGCATTGGCGGTTCCTACCTTGGTGCCCGTGCCGTCATTGAAGCCCTCCAATCACACTTCCGTATGCTGGAGAATGACAGAAAAAGTCCGATTGTACTTTTTGCTGGCAACAACATGAGTGAAGATTATCTTTTTGATTTAAAGAATATTCTTGACAAGAAAGAGTATTCCATCATTGTCATTTCCAAATCTGGCACGACGACAGAACCCGCTATCGCCTTCCGTATTTTCAAGGAGCATTGCGAAAAGAAATATGGGAAAGCTGAAGCCTGCAAGCGCATCGTCGCCATCACAGACAAGGCACGTGGCGCACTGAAACAATTGGCCACACAGGAAGGCTACGACACCTTCGTCATCGAGGACAACGTCGGCGGACGCTATTCCGTCCTCTCCCCTGTCGGATTGCTACCCATCGCTGCTGCCGGCTATGACATCAGCCACATTCTTGAAGGTGCCCAACGGATGAAAGAATGGCTATACAACCATAACGGAACTGCCGACAATCCGGCCATGCAGTACGCAATCATCCGTAACTATCTGTATAACAAAGGAAAGAAGATAGAACTGATGGTGGCGTACGAGCCACGCCTCTACTACTTCATTGAATGGTACAAGCAGCTTTTTGGCGAAAGCGAGGGCAAGGAAAACAAGGGCATTTTCCCCGCCGGCTGCGTCTTCTCCACCGACCTCCACTCTTTGGGGCAATACGTACAGGAGGGCGAACGGATGCTTTTTGAAACAGTCATCTCCGTTGAAAAATCTCACCATACACTTCCGATTCCATTCGATGAACAGAATATCGACAAGCTCAACTATTTACAGCAGAAGAAAATACAGGAGATCAACCAGACAGCCGAAACGGGCACTCGCATGGCCCACATCGACGGCGGCGTGCCGAATCTGCGCATCACCATTCCAGAAATCTGCGAAGAAACATTGGGAGAACTGATCTATTTCTTTGAATTCAGCTGTGCCTTAGGTGGTTACCTGCTTGATATCAATCCTTTCGACCAACCTGGCGTGGAAGCTTATAAAAAGAATATGTTCAGATTGTTAGGAAAAGAGTAACAAACTCTTATCTGAGAATCACTATTCAAAGCGCTTGTCCATTCTTTCCAGACTTTTCTTGACGAACTCCAAAATCAGCGATTTTTCCTGTTCATAATCGTTAGCATCGTAATAAAAATCGCTATCAAAAGGCCACAAAGCTTTGTTCTCATCTATCCCTGCCTTGACATAATAGTCGTTTTCCTTCATCATTCTCTCTATATTCTGATAAGAAATGATACCAGATTGTCTGAGTTGTTTCCAGCGTTCTGACATCATTTTTGGATACCAATCTGTTTTCAACAATCTATCAAATAAGATATTGCGATTATCATCAGGAAGCGACGAGAACATATTAAGTTCATTATCTCCATCGCGGCCCAAACTATGATCACAATCCCACAGGGCAACTCTGAACGGGGTTTCAGAATTTTGCTTATACAAGTAGAAATTCTTGAGCACGCCATCAGCCGCATTCGTGAACAATATGAAAAGATGCCAGTCAAGCACATTCCGCATATCAATCCATCGGCCTATTTCTGCTTTAAACTGTGGAGTGGGACTGTTCAGAATAAAATTTCTGAACTCTTCAATGATGTCTGATTTGTCCCCATATTTTTCAAAATCGGGATAGGTCTGTTCGTGAAAATTCTCCTCTGAGGACTGAAATTTAGCATGAAGCAAGGAGTCGGTGAAAAAAAGTTTCGGTTCTTTAAAAATGAGGGCTGCGGAGTCAGATTTTTCCACCATAAGGGAGCGGCGGTTCAGACGCTGGGTGAGCAGATAAAGGCCTTGGGGCGAGCCATTTTCACACACACGGACATACGCACATTGTGGAGCTAAATTATAGTTCCCCATAGCACGAAAGAGGTCATAACACAATTTATGACGCATAAAAGTCTTGTCAATATAACTGGCATTCAGCACCCAACTTTTATTGGCAGGAAGTCCGCACAAGCTCATTTTTTCCGGGAACTTAACAGAATAGGAATGTTTTGGATATTTGGACGATGCACCTCCTCTGAACTTAACCTGTGCGGGCATACGGAACTCACTGCCTTTTTCTACATAATTTATGACGCAAGGTATTTTTTCTTCCCATTGGATACCACTATTCGTTTGAATATAAAAAATTGGAAGTTCTGCTTGCTTGGTTTTTGTATTATGATGGCAGCCTGTAGCTGTAAAGAAAAGCAAAAGGAACAGGATGGGTAACGATTTTAAATGGTTCATATATAGCGCTAATTATGCGGCAAAAATACAACATATTTCCGATGGAGGCGACAAAAAAAAGCCCCCTCATGAGAGGGGGCTTATGGCATTGGGCGACGACCTACTCTCCCACCTTCTTCAGGCAGTACCATCGGCGCGGCCGGTCTTAACTTCTCTGTTCGGAATGGGAAGAGGTGTGCCCCGGCGCTATCGTC
>JAGCXN010000037.1 GCA_017961265.1 Bacteroidales bacterium
AACTTGTAACTTGATAAACTTGCAACTATGGTAAATCCGGTGATTGAGGAGTCTTGGAAACGGGAGCTGGCGGACCAGTTTGCGGCGCCGTACTTTGAGGAGCTGAAGCGGTTCCTGATTATGGAGAAGCAGCAGTTTCCGGTTTATCCTCCGGGCCCGTTGATTTTCAATGCGTTCGACCTGACCCCGTTTGACAAGGTGAAGGTGGTGATTCTCGGGCAGGACCCGTACCACGAGCCGGGGCAGGCGCACGGACTCTGTTTCTCGGTGATGCCGGGCACGAAGTTCCCGCCGTCGCTGATGAACATCTTCCAGGAGTTGCAGTCGGACCTCGGGGTTCCGGTGCCGCCGACGGGCAACTTGGAGGGTTGGGCGCGTCAGGGGGTGCTGCTGTTGAACGCCACGTTGACGGTGCGTGCGCACCAGGCGGGTTCGCACCAGCGGCACGGCTGGGAAACCTTCACCGATGCCGCGATTTCGCGGCTTTCGGAAAAACGGAGCGGCATCGTCTTCCTGCTGTGGGGCTCGTATGCGCAGGCGAAGGCGCAGCTGATAGACGGCTCCAAGCACTTCATCCTTACCGCCCCGCACCCGTCACCGCTGTCGGCTTACCGTGGTTTCTTTGGCTGCCGCCATTTCTCCCAAACGAACCAGATTCTGGTGCAAAACGGCCAGGAACCGATACATTGGGAACGGACAACCTAGCGGATAGTCGGAGAAACCGCTGCGTTAAGATCATGAGAAAGGTATTTGTTTTTAAAATCACGACAATATGCATACTGATGGCTTGTTTGCTGCAGTCGTGTGGTTATATCTTGCCTGATCCTATTCTAAAGGAAAGAAAAGAAAAACAAATCGGGAAATATGTCATTGACATGGAACGAACAGAATGGGGTGAATACGAAGCCGAGAAGGATAATTATAAGGACTTGACTATTGTTTTCAAAAAAGATATGACATTCGAAGTGAGTCGGAGTGTTCCTTTCTTGTTAGATACTACAGGTCTGTATGTTGTTAGAGGTAGAGGAAAGGTGTGCGGCAATATCTGCTTTTCAAGTTGGATAGAGAAAAGAAGTTTCATAGAAAAAATTTGTAATGAATGTAGCGGCAATTGGTTATGGCCATGTTGGGAGGACTCTCCAGGTGATTCTGTCACAGCTATCATAGGACCAACCCCTCCACTGAATGAACAACGTCAAATAGATAAGCTCTGTTTCAGGAAAGTTAAATAATCATTTGCTAGCCGTTAGGCTGGCGGAAAGGGGAGTGCCTTTTTGCGTAATTGGCGTAATCCGCGGTGCCTTCGACAGGCTCAGGCACTGGATGGAGGGCATGTGACTCGGTGGTTGAGCCTGTCAAAACCTCCGTATGCTGAAATTTTCCAAAAAAACTCCAAAAATTTCAGTAGCTTTGCTAAAATAGGGCATAGTCAAAAATGGCACTTTTTTGCCCGTTTGCTGCTTTTCTGTTAAAAGGTGTAACTTTATTCTTAAAATATGCTATTTTTATGTGATTGATTTTCAATAAAATATTTTTAAAAATCATTAATTTTGCATTTTGGTTGTCGTATCTTTGCGGTCGTAAAATCTTATAAACTAAAATTGATATGAAAAAAAGAAACAAAAACAAAACTGCACCGCCAAAAGAATGCCTCCTCAACAAAGAAACAAAATCCAGCTCCACACGAAGGCTTCCTAGTATTGAAGAAACCGAGGCGTATATCAGGGAACACAACTTGAAAATTATCAACCCGCTTTCCGACTTTGGCTTCAAGCGGTTGCTGGCCACAGAAAGAAACAAGGATCTCCTTATCCACCTGCTCAACACCTTCATCTCCGAAGATTCGGGTGTGATCACCGATGTCACGTACCTGCCCACTGAGTTGCTTGGGGTTAGCAAGGATGACAAATTTGTCCGCTTCGATTTATACTGCCAGAACCAGAATGGCGACCGATTCATCGTGGAGATGCAGAACGGCTGGCAGAAGCATTTCGCAGATCGTGCGATTGTATATATGGGCCGGGCTGCTGGACAAAGTGTGAAGAGGGGTGACAATCTGTATGAGAATGTAACTAGTGTATATTCCTTGAACATAGTGGCTTACAATATGCCTGAATTCAAAGGGAATAAGAATTTCTTCTGGCGGGTTTATCTAAAGGATGACCGAAACAAAATTTTTTCCCAAAAGAACGTCCTTTATTTCGTGGAATTGAGTAAATTTGCCGCCCAGTTGCAAACGCTGGATATGGCCGATGAGCGTAACCATTGGCTCTATATGCTGACGCAGGCCGTGCATTTGAACCATGATGATGTGGAAGCGATGACACCGGTGTTCCGGCGGTTTTATGAGGAATGTCAGATTACAAAATTTACGGATATGGATAAACGGAACTATGTAAGGAACGTATTGGAGTTCGAGGATGTGAAGGAAATGATGGAGTGCGAGCGCGAGATTGCGGAACAGGCTGGCTTTGAGCGTGGAATGGAGAAAGGAATGGAACAAGGAATAGAGAAAGGACGGGAAGAAGGCCGAGAAGAAGCCCTTCTTCAAACCGCCAAAAACTTTCTTGCGAAAGGTATATCAGTTGATGATGTGTCCGAAGCTACCGGTCTGAGTATTGACCGTGTCCGTGCGCTGTTGGATTGCTAACAAACGGAAACCTTTGCCACATTGTTTTGCAACATAATTTCCATGAGACTATGAAACAGATTTTGGTTTTTTTGGACCAGCTGATGCGCAACAACAACCGAGAGTGGTTTCAGGCGCATAAGGAGGAGTACAAGCGGGCGCAGGCGCATTTCAACCAGTTTGCGGAAAAGCTGATTGCGGAGACGGGCAAGTTCGACCCTTCGGTGAGAGACTTGACCGTCGCCGACTGCACCTACCGGATTTACAAGGACATGCGGTTCTCAAAGTTCAAGATTCCCTATAAGACGCATATCGGCGCGTACCTGTGCCCTCACGGGAAGAAGTCGGGGTATGCGGGCTATTACTTCCATCTGGAGCCGTCGGAGTCGGAAGATTACTCCTTCGGGAACATGCTGGCGGCGGGACTTTACAACCCCACGCCCTCGCTGGCCATCGCCATCCGTGACCGGATCTACAACGAGCCAGACACTTTTGCCGCCGCCGCCACGGAAGCGGAGAAACACTACCACTGGAACGATAACGCCCGTCTGAAGAAAGTGCCGAACGGCTATCCGCAGGACGCCCTTCATGCCGAATATCTGAAACTTAAGACATTCACCATTGCCGCCCCGCTGCCCGACACTATCGTCCTCGGGCCGGAGGATCAGCTGCTGGATTACGTCGTTTCCGTCTTCCGCGAGGCCAAGCCCGTCAACGACTTCATCAATCAGGTGATTGAGGGCGGCTGTTGGTAGAAAATTCCTTATCTGACAATCCTCCACTCTCCTGGCTGGAGTGAGCTCAGGCCAAGGTCCCCTATTTGGACGCGGATGAGTCGCAGGGTGGGGAAGCCGACTGCAGCGGTCATGTGGCGTACCTGGCGGTTCTTGCCTTCGGTGAGGGTAAGGCGCACCCAGCTGGTAGGGATGTTGGCACGGTAACGGATGGGTGGTACGCGTTCCCAGAGGTCTTCCGGAGGAGGCACCCGTTCGGCTTTGCAGGGGCGGGTGCGGTATCCCTTGATGACGACCCCCGCGGCCAGTTTTTTCAAGGCCTCGTCGGTAATCGCTCCATCGACTTGGGCGAGGTAAGTGCGCGGATGGGCATTCTTCGGGTCCAGCAGCCGCTTGATCAGCCGTCCGTCGTCCGTGAGCAGCAGGGCGCCCTCGCTGTCGTGGTCCAGCCGCCCCGCAGCATAGACTCCGGGAGGAAAGCCGAACTCATCAAGGGCGCGATGACCGCCCTCAGGGGTGAATTGGCTCAGCACGCCGTAGGGTTTGTTGAACAGGATTACCATGGTCTGCCTTTCGTATTATTCATATTCATAAATGGTTTAGGGATTGCATATCCCTTGCGCTGTCGCGGGCATCCGTGCAAACCAAAGGCCCTTGCTCCGCAATGGCGCTTTTCTGTCCGTTACCTCTTGCAAGTGAGGGATTGGATATCCCTTTCGCTGCCGCGGGCGTCCTTGCAAACCAAAGGCCCTTGCTCCGCAATGGCCTCTTTTTCCGCCCGCTCCAGCCTTACGTCAGCAAGCTGACGACGGCTTTCGCGGACGAAAAAAGGCGTCACTTTTCGTGTCGCCTTTTGGTTTGCGGAGAGTGAGGGATTCGAACCCCCGGTTAATTCCGCCCGGTATTTTTCTCAACGTGTAAAATATAACTACTTGATAGTTAATATTTTATGATTTTAATTTATGGTCAATTTTTACTTGTTTTGTCCCGATTCTGTCCCGATACAAAACAATAAAAATAACTGATTTACAATCAGTTATCAGCATTTTGAAATCATCGTTTTGCACTGGCAAAACGGTGATTTTCATTTTTTCCCATTCAAAGAACACTTTTTTTTCGCAACCTGTTTGCGGTATTGGTATTTTAACTAACTTGCACCCAGCAAGTTATGTGCAAAATTTGCTACATTTTTTGTAACAATCTTTGCTACAAATTTTGCTGCAAAAATACATAGTTTTTTGGATTTAAACAACTAAAATCCAATGTTATGCTGAAAAAAAAGTATGTGCTATCTGAGCAGGCACTGAACGTGCTCAAAAGACCCGAAGCGAAGCCCCTCCTGATGTTGTTTTTTGACATCCGAGACCGAAGAACCATCAATTCCTACCTCGCCAACAATGTCCCGAACAGCCCGCTGATGAACATCCACGTCAAGGAGATCGTCCAGATACTGGCACCCTATGTGCCGGAAAAGTCCATCTTCCGCAGGATGACAGCCGAGGAGGAAGAGACGCTCAACCAACCACAAAAGACCACTGAAAATGAGCAGGACGGAGAAAATAACTAAACGAGTCGTGAACGAGCTGTCACTGTTATCCCTCTACCTTGTCATCCTCAAAGCCTTCGGATGGCTCACACTCGGATGGCTGTTCGCACTCGCACCACTGCTGGCGGTTATGGCGGCAAAGACTGTCGCCATAACCATTCTAATTATTGAATATCTATCTTACCGCCGCAAGTATGGGAAAAAGACAAGGAATCAGTAAGGAACTGCGGCGGTACCTCCCGCACGGCTACGGCCAGGAAGTGGCCGACAGATTCAAGTGCAGCGTCAGCAAGGTCTATCACGTTGTCTGCGGACAACTGACCGACTACCGCATACTTGAAGCCCTGCTCGACATCATCCAAAGGAACGCCGCCCTCGAAAAGAAGCTGGAGCGGCAGAACCACAAAACAAAACCCAAGAGCAATGATTGAGATTTACAAGGACTGGAACTTCCCCGACACGCAGTATGTCCGGGAACGAACCGAGAAACAACAGATAGTGCTGCACCACACCGTATCGGGCGACAGCGTGAACGGCGATATGAGCTGGTGGCTCCACACAAAGGAGAGAGTGGCCACCTCATACGTCATCAGCCGCGAAGGGCACCTGCACAAGTGCTTTGATGACGAATACTGGGCATACCACCTCGGACTCTCCGCCCCCCACTTCGCCAAAGTCGGCATCAGCTACCGCCCCCTCGACCGATACGCCATCGGCATTGAACTGGACAGCTGGGGCGCACTTGTGCAGCACACGGACGGGAAGTTCTACCCCGTCACCACACAGAACGGCAAAGTCGTGCCCAACCTCAAATGCAAGGCCGTGGAGAACATCTACGAGTACTGCTCCAACCAAAAGTACCGCGGCTTCCAATATTTCGAGAGGTACACCACGGCACAGCTGGCCACGCTCGGAGAACTGCTGCACCACCTTATGGAAAAGCACCACATCGCCGCCAGATACAAGAGCGACATTTGGAATGTCACGCCCCGCGCCCTTGCAGGCTGGGAAGGCGTGTTCGCCCACGCCTCCTACAGGCAGGACAAAAGCGACGTGCATCCGCAGGTGGAACTCATCAACCTGCTCAAAGCCCTATAGATATGAAAGTGGATTGGAAGTGGTTCGCAATTCTCATCTTGGGGCTGGCCACAGCAGCCCTGCTCCTGCGAAACTGCCGCAAGAGCGGGGACTTTGTGCGTGTCTCAACCGTCACACGGACGGACACGCTGCACGTCTCCGACACGGTGCTCTTCCCCGTTCCCTACAACATCATCCGTCCCGACACCATCCCGGCACCCATTGACACGGATGCCGTCATCACCGACTACTTCTCACGGAAAAGCTACGCCATCCGCTACGAGGACACCGCCATCAAGGCGGTGACGGACGTGACCATCAGCGGGAACGAGGTGGAGGCGGTCGCCATGGACTACGAGCTGCTGCACAAGCACACCACGGTCACGGAGACCGTGTTCAAGGAGCAGAAGTTCGCCCTCACCCTCGGCGGCTGCATCACCTTCAACATCCCCGAAAAGAAGCCGGGCTTCGAGCTCACCATCGGCGTGAACGTCCGGCACAGCCAGTTCCTTGCGGGCTACGACTTCGTAAACAAGACGCCCCGCATCGGCTGGCAGTACCAAATCATCCGGAACTAATCAAAAGGACAATGCGATATGATACCCAAGGACAAGATCAACGACGTGCTGTTCGCAGCCGACATGCTGACAGTGGCGGAAGGCTGCGGGGTGCGTCTGCGCAAATCGGGCGCGGTGCTGTACCGGGGACGCTGTCCCTTCCACGACGAGAAGGACGGCAGTTTCTTCGTCAACACCAAGTACAACCGATGGCACTGCTACGGATGCGACCGAAGAGGCAACTCCATTGACTTCCTGATGGAACTCAAAGGGCTCTCCTTTGTAGAGGCGGTCAGAATGCTGGCAGGCCAGCACAACATCATTATCGAAGAACGCCAGCCCACAAAGGAGGAGGAACGCAAGGAGAACGAGCGGCGCAGGCAGCAGGCCATCTACGAGGAGGCGGTGCGGTTCTACGAGCAGCAGCTCAAGAAAAGCCCCGCCGCGTTGAAGTACGCCCTCAGCAGGTTCAACGAAGAGACCATCGAGGCGTTCCGCATCGGCTACGCCCCAAGCGAACCCTGCGCCCTGTACCGACACCTGCGGCAGAAGGGCTTCCTGACAGAGACCCTTGACGACTGCGACCTCTTCCGCAAGCGCCAAGACCACAACACCTACGACCTTTTCCGCGACAGACTGATGTTCCCCATATTCAACACCTACGGGAGCGTCACAGCCTTTTCGGGACGCGCACTCACCCCCGGAGACGGAGTGCCGAAGTACATCAACAGCGCGGAAAGCGTGATGTACACGAAAGGCGCGACACTCTACGGAATGAACTTCGCATTCCGGCATATCCGCAGCGCGGATATGGCCATCCTTGTTGAGGGGAACGCCGATGTGGTGAAGATGCACCAGCTCGGCGTCACCAACGTGGTCGCCCCCTGCGGCACGGCACTCACGGACGAGCAGATACGGCTCCTTGTCCGTGCATCCAAGAACGTCACGCTCATGCTGGACGGGGACGCGGCGGGACGCGCCGCCACGGAGAGGAACGGGAAACGACTTGTCGAATCCGGGCTGAACGCCTACGTCCTTGAAATCCCCCCTGCTGACGACGGCTCCAAGCAAGACCCCGACAGCTTCTTCACCTCAAAGGAGCAGTTCGACAGCTTCCAGTCAGAAAAAGGCAGGCTTTTCCTTGACGCGCTTGCCGAAGCCAAAAGCGGCGAATGCGCCAACAACCCCGTCATCCGCGCCCGGACGGTGAGGGAGATCGCCACCCTGTTCGCAGGGAGAGAACCCTCCGAACGAGGCGAACTGGCCACGCTGCTGGCACACCGCATCCCCAGCAAGTCGCTGTGGAAACAGACCATCAAAGAAATTGACGACGCCAAGCGCAGGCAGCAGAACCTTGAAAAGGAGAACGCAAGGATAACCCTTGCGGGCAAGACGCAAGAGCAGGAGGAACTGATACGGAAGTACGGGTTCTACACGGAAAACAACTGCTACCACTTCTACTCCCTCAAAGGCGACAATTTCTTCAAGGGCTCCAACTTCACGATGGAGCCGCTCTTCCACATCGTCAGCACGGTGAACGCCAAGCGGCTCTACAGGCTCAAGAACGTCTATGGCGTGGAGCAGGTGCTGGAGTTCAGCCAGAAAGACCTCATATCCATCGCCGCCTTCCGCCTGCGGTGCGAGTCGCTGGGCAACTTCCTCTTCGAGGGCGGGGAGCACGGGCTGAACAAGATAAAGGCGTACCTCTACGACAACACCAAGACCTGCAAGGAAGTCACCCAGCTGGGCTGGCAGAAGCAGGGTTTCTTCGCCTGGTCAAACGGCATCACCGTCAACGGCGAGTTCCGCGCACTCGGCGAACTCGGCATCGTGGAATACGAGGGGCAGCACTACTACATCCCCGCCCTTTCCTCGTTCTACAAGGATGACGACAAGCTCTTCCAGTTCGAGCGGCAGTTCGTGCACCGCGGCGGTAACATCAGCCTCTTCGACTTCACCGACAAGCTGGTGAACGTCTATGGCGAGAACGCCATAGCCGGCATCGGCTTCTACTTCGCCACCCTCTTCCGCGACATCGTCATCACGCACCTGCGGTCGTTCCCGATACTGAACGTGTTCGGCCCGAAAGGGACGGGCAAGAGCGAGATGGCGGTCACGCTGCTCAAGCTCTTCGGCGACCAGCCCGTGGGGGTGAACATGACCAACAGCACCATCCCCGCGATGGCAGACCATGTGGCACGGACGCGCAACACGCTGTGCCACATCGACGAGTACAAGAACTCCCTTGACTTTGAGAAAATAGAATTTCTCAAAGGCCTTTGGGACGGCGTGGGCAGGAGCAGGATGAACATGGAGAAGGACAAGAAAAAGGAGATGACCGCCGTGGACGCGGGCATCATGCTCACCGGGCAGGAAATGGCCACCGCCGACAACGCCCTTTTCTCAAGGCTTATCTTCCTCTCCGTCTCCAAGACGGAGTTCACCCAAGCGGAGCGCGACCGCTTCGACGACCTCAAACGCACGGAGAACAGCGGGCTGACACACATCACCAACCGCCTGCTCAGACTGCGGAAGCGGTTCGAGTTGGACTACTCCACGTGCTTCAACGGAGCCATCGCGGACGTCCGTCCGCACATCAACGGCCACGTTGAGGACAGGATCCTCAAGAACTGGTGCGTAGTGCTGGCGGCACTACGCATCGTGACGGACGAGGAACCGCTGCCCTTCACCTACGAGAAGGCCGTGCGGACTTTCGCGCAGATGATAAGCCGCCAAAACGGGGACGTGGTGGCAGGGAACGAAGTCAGCGACTTCTGGAACACCTATCAGGAGCTTTTCAGCGGCGGCATCATCGAAAAGGACTTCGACTTCCAAATCAAGGTGGTGGAGGAGTTGAAGACCACCACCGAGACCTACGGCCAAAGTCTGAAGGTACTCTTCATGAACCCCAACCGCATATTCTCGCTTTACGCACAGCAGAAGCGCAGCGCAAACGAGAAACGCCTGCCGAAGGACTCCCTCAAATACTACCTCAAGAACTCCGCAGAGTTCCTCGGCCTCCAGCAGAAGCGCTTCCGCAGGAACATGAAGAACCTGCAGGACAAGGAATCGGTGAAATACTTCCCCGGAGACGGAACCGAAGCGCTGGAATACGAGCGCCCCTACGCGTGGTGCTTCAACTACGACATGCTCCAACAGAGCTTGGAGCTCAACCTTGAGACCGACTACGTTTGGAAACCGAAGGACGAGGTCAGACCCATCGCCACGGACGGCGATGAAGGGGCGGCGAAGCCGCAAAACGGCAAGCCGCCGGAAGAAGCGTCGGGAAAGCCGACGCTATTTTCCTATTAACCAGCAGTTTGGGAATCCAAAAATCCCGAACCGCCTATTTTTTGCAAAACACCCTGCAACGGAGCAGACCACCTTTTTTTTGTAAGACATACAAGACAAACAAGACAAAACTGAGAAACAGAGAGTTACAACGGTAACCCCATAAGACAACAACAAGACAAAGCACGAAACCAACAAGACAAAAAAAAGGCGGCGGGAAATAATAAGGACAGTAAGACGGAAAAAGCCGTTTTGTCTTATATGTTATAATATTAAAAAACAATAAGATAAGTAAAAAAGCGGCTTTGTCTTGCTTGACTTCGGGGAAAATGGGGTGTAACGGCGTAAACACAATTTTTTTTTGAGATATGAACGAGAACAGAACAGAGAGCATCACCATCAGAGTCCACCCCGCCGTGCGGCGGTGGTTCGAGAACACGTTCCCGAAGTCGGGCAGCGCATACGACCTGCGCGGCCACTTCCTCCACGACTTCCTTCGGGCGGGGCTTGCCCGCGCCGCAGGATCGGACAAACCCTCGGAGGCGTTCCGCCTCTTCCCCGAAGTCACGGTGGCGGTCAGCCGCAGGGACTTCCGCACCCTCGGCGGCGCCATCCCCGAACAGCTGCAGGCGGCTTTCTCCCTCATCGCCTACAAGTTCATCCGGCAGACCGCCTGCCAAGAAATCCTCTACGCGCACGTCGCCGGGGGCATACCACGCGACACCGCCATCAAGGAATACCTGCTGGCCAACCTCTACGAGGATGACGAAATGAACTACGCCGCCCTGCGCAAGTACTACCAGCGCAACTGGATGGAGGCCGAGCGGCGCGTCCTCGAAGAGTACGGCACGCACGCTGCACGGAAGCAGCTCGTTCACGGCCTAATTATTTCGTCCAAAAATGTCCCATTTTACAAATAACACCGAAACACTATGGAAAACCTACACAAAAACGGGGGCTGCCACGTGATGGCAGGCAACAAGCGGCTACTCATCGCCGACATCAGTGAAGTGCAAAGCATTGACTTCACGGATTTTAACACCAAGACCGTCACCCTGCGCCACGGATGCAGTTTTGCGGAAATCTTCGCCAAATCCATCCGAACCGAGGTGACAGAGAACGGCGGGGCGTACACCCACGAGACCACCTGCCGCCTCACAGGAACCAAACGGAAGTACGACCGCCTGCTGGCGGACATGGCAAGGGGCGGCTGGATTGCCAAGATAGTGGACAACACGGACGCCGTGTGGCTGTCCGGCTCAAAGGAGGAACCGCTCCACTTCACCTTCCGGCACATCGGAGCGGCGGAGGCATCCGGCGAGCATCTCTACGAGCTGACATTCCACCGCGATATGACCGAGCCGCTGTGCGCCACCACACTATAATATATTGTGGTGTCCATACGGGTTCCGCCGCCCGCCACTATCTTTGCCGCAAAACAGAGCAATGAAACCGCAGCCAGCAATGAGATTCCTGAACGAGACCGCCGACGAAGCCGTGATTGAAATCTACGGCCAGATCGGCTATGAGGGATGGACACGCGAGGAGGACGAGAACACCGCCCGCCTTATGAGCGAAGAACTCAACCGCATCAAATCCCTCAACGCAAAGCGCATCACCGTCAAGATAAACTCCCTCGGCGGCGATGTGAACCACGCGCTGGCCATCCACGACATGCTGGCCGAGCATCCGGCAGCGGTCACCACCCAGATCAACGGGCTGTGTGCCTCCGCAGCCACCATCATTGCAATGGCGGGGACGGAGCGCAAAATGAGCCGCAACGCCCTCTTCCTCATACACCAATGTTCCTCCTATGTCGGACGCGCCAACGAGGAACGCCTCGCGCAGGAGCTGGAGACGCAGAAGACCGTCAACGGGCGTATGCTCGACATCTACCACACCACCTGCAAGGGCAGGGAGGCGGAAATCTCCGACCTGCTCAAAGCCAACAACGGGCAGGGCAGATGGCTGACCGCCACCGAGGCCAAAGACCTCGGCTTCGTCACCGACATCTACAACGAGACACGGAAGAGCGCACGCTACTCCCTGTCCGCGTTTGCGGACAACGGGCTTCCCGCCCTCCCCGAAGAATACGCCGACCTTGCCGTGATGGACGAGGCACGCTCCCCGTGGCAGTCCGTCCTTGAAGCCGTTGCAAGATACTTCAACCCCGACAACCAACCCAAAAACCAAACCCATACCGACATGAAGAAACTGTTCCCGCTGCTGGCGGCACTCCTCGCAGTGCAGGACTCCGCCACCTATGATTCAGAGAAAGGGCTGTCCGTCAAAGACGAACAGCTCAAAGCGCTGGAGGCCAAACTCGGCGAACTTGACGCCCTCCTCAAGGAGAAAGAGACCCTCCTCAATGAGAAGCAGGCTCTCACAGACGAGAAAGCCACGCTCACCGCACAGCTGGCCACGCTCACCGCAGACCGCGACCGCCTCAAGGCCATCGTGGACAAAGTTCCCGGACAGACACCTGCCGTGGCAGGCGCTGATCCCGCCAAGAAGCCGGAGGACGACATCCAGTCCTACGTCAGCGGCTCATCCCTCTATCAGGAAATCAAACGCGACATCTAACCCTAAACCCCAACCGATATGGCAGACAACATCAACACCAGAATCAACGTTGACCTCATACTTGAGGAATACGGCCGCTTCTACGAGAACAGCGGACAGGGAATGGACAGGCTCAAACGCGCCCTGATGGTTCCCGCCACCACGCTGGAGAAATACGCCACCCGCATCAACACCCACGACGACATCTACAAGATGACCACCGAGGAATGGGAAGACGTGCTCCAGCCGTTCCGCATCCAGTTCGAGCCGAAAGCAGGCGTCAAGTTCATCCCCAACTCCATCGTGCTCAACCACATCAAGGTTGATGCGGAGTTCTCGCCGATGGGCATCTACCACTCCTGGATGGCCTTCCTCGCCGGAGACCAGAACAAGATTGAAGACTGGCCTATCACCCGCTACTTCGTGGAAGTCTATCTCAAACGCAAGATTGACAACAACCGCGAACTGAAAGCAGTTTACAAGGGCGTGCGCGATGACAACGGCACCACCCCCGAAAGCTGCATGGACGGCATCAAGAAGAAACTCATTGAGGGCGCAAACAACATCAACAACCCCATCAACGTCATCCACGGCGTTGACGCCTTCACCGAAGAGAACATCTTCGATGAGATTGAGGCCTACGACCGCAAGATTGACGAGCTGTATGACGGCGAGAACATCATCCACTTCGTGGCCCCGAAATGGGTTCGTGCGATGAAGACCGCCAAACGCGCAGCCGGCTACTACTTCATCAACTCGCCCGACGAAATCAACGCCGACATCGACTTCACCAAGCACGTTGTCTGCGGAGTTCCCTCAATGAAGGGCACGGACGACATCTTCTCCACGATGAAGGAGAACCTGCTGTGGCTCACCAACCGCAACAAGTTCGATTTCGACATTCAAAAGGAGAACCGCATGATCAAGGTTCTCGCCGACTGGATGGAGGGCGTGGGCTTCGGCTGCAACGCGATGGTGTGGACTTCCGCCCGCACTGTCGGTCAGGAGGGCGCACGCTGCGCCTGCGGCACCAACGGCAGGGGTGAGACACTCACCGACAACATCGAAGCCGTCATCGAAGCCCTTGAACAGGGTGCACGCATCCGCAGGGAGGGCACGGGCTACCGCATCATCTGGCAGACCGACACCCCCGAACTCGCACTCAACGTGCAGACCGACCCCGTGATGAACATCACCGCCGACAGCGCCTCCTTCCACGGCTTTGTCACCGGGGATGACCTTCCCGAACTCGAAAGCGGGAACATCGGATTCTACCTCTCGCCCAACGCCGCCGACCTCGTTCCCGTGCAGGGGCACCACCTCGGCAACATCACGGGCAACCGCTCCGTGCCAGCCACAAGAGCCGATGACGCTGACCCCGAAGAGGAGAACCAAGAGACCGACCCCGTCCATCCCGACACCGTAGTCTTCCTGCCCGCAACGCTGGAAGGCAACCGCTTCAAGGCCGCAGCCGACAGAACCCTCACACCTGCAACGGACTACTTCGTCCGTGCCGTGGCACACGTCAACGGCGCAGAGTATATGGGCGACATCGAGCGGTTCAGAACATCCGAAGACACACACTAACCCCTTAAAATCCAAAAGCCATGCCCGAAGAAGTAATCTGCGCACTCGAACTGGAAGACCTTAACAAAGGCGCCAACTGCGGCAACAACATGTCCGGCGTGAAGAACGTCTATATCTCCCTCAAGGACGATGTCGCCTCCCTCCCGAAGCTGCCGTCCAACAGGAACTCCTATGAAGATTTCGCCGTCCTCGAAGGAAACATCACGATGGTGAACGGCAAACGCTTCTACCACATCTACTGCTCACGCGATATGGGTGAGCTGAAATACACCACCCAAGGCACTTTCGGCGGCAAGTCGCTGAAAGCCAACCTTGAAATCTACCACCCCGGCTTCAAACCGAAACTGCTCGGCTTCATCGCCTCCGTGATGAACTCCGAAACCATCATCCTCGCCCGCCTCAACAACGGCGACGTGCACATGCTCGGCGACGCAGACCGCGGCGCGGAAATCGGAGAGAACGTGGAAGCCACCTCCGGCAAGGCCGTCACCGACAACAACGGCGCGACCCTCGCCTTCGTCTATGACACACCCACCGCCCAAATCTACACGGGCGACATTGACTCCCTCATCAGCGCGGACACCGAGGCCGTTGTTGATACCATTGTCGATGAAGTCAACCCATAAGACCGTTCGCAAAGTCTGATTTGATTAGTTTCCGAAAGCCGTTGCATTTTGTAACGGCTTTTTTTGTAGTTTTGCGCCAAAATATTAAATATTAAAAAATGAGTATAATAGTTAGTTTAGAATTTAATGAACAATACCAGGAATGGCATCATAACACTGGGAATAGCAAACCTAATACAAATGGGTACCAAACTGTAGTTGATAGAATCGACAGTGATTTTGCAGACATCATCAAATATAATTGTAGAGTTGCAATGCGTGCTGGGAATTTGCCTTCTATGTCTTTTGAGTTCGTCGAAACCATTGCAGATGCTACGATACGTATTCTCAAAACATTTAATTGTAGCGTAACCGATAAACCAAATGATTTGAATCCATTGATGGTGCAAAAGAACGGAGAAGCATATATTGAATATAAGAATCGAAAAACATTAGACGTTCCTTTTCAATAATTAATCTTTTTTAGGGCGACCGGGCACGCTTTCCGCTCAAATTTCGTCCTTGCGTCCTCATAACCGCTGCAATCGTTGTCGTGGACACCAAGGTAAGAAAACCGCTGCCAAAGACCACGGCAGCGGTTTTCTTTTGTCCTATCCTCTATGGTGATAACCGCCTATCTTTGCCCCAAAAGACAAAGATATGGACGACATCATCCAATGGCTGACAGGCGGCAAGGACTACGCACAGGGCGTGGCGATCCTCGGCAGGTATGCCAAGAACGCCGCCCTTGTGCGCCATTTTCAATGCACCACCGCAAAATTCGCCGCTACAAAATTAGAGTATGAGTTGCGCAAGCTCTTGAAAGGCAAAGCTATCACCAGCCAGCCCGTCAGAGGCACCGCACAAACGGTTATCACCACTCCGAAACCAATGCAGCCCACCGCAGTCCCGGACACCATCGCACAGGCGAAAAACGAACTCTACGAGCTGTTCACCGCCATCTCCACCGCCCACCGCAAACTCTACGAACTGGGCGAGGGCAACTCCGAGGACGTGACGGCGCAGCGCAGGCGGATCCTGCAGGACCGCCTGCCGCTCATACGCCGCTACGAGAAGTTGTACCTGCTCAAAGAGCGGTACTTCGACACAGGCGAAGTGCCCGCCGAGCTGGTTCAGATGATAGCGGAGAAAGTGACGGAGCCGCCCGCGCCCGCCATCAAGGAAAGCCCCTGCGAGTTCGAGAAACTCTCCGACATCGAACTGATGCGCAAGGAACACGCCATCAAGGTCGCCATCAACAAGACCCGCAACCGCCTGCAGTACCAGGCACTCAAAAAGCTGGACACCCCGAACCCGATGCCGGAAAGCCCGCTGCGCTCCAAACTGGAGGCAAAGCTGGCCGACCTGCGCCAGCAATATTCCGCCGTAGTAAAAATCATAGAAGCAAGAAAATGAGCATCATAGACCTCTCCAACTACCAAGCCCGCAAGCAGGCGAAGACAAAGGCGACGGATGCCTACCCCTACGACACCTACTTCCCGGAGTCCGTGTCGTTCATCGGCGAGCCGTGGACGACACTCTCAAAGCACATCGGACGCATCGAGCAGGGCACCGTCATCAACTTCTGGACATTCGGCCGCTATGCAATGCACGACCTCATTTCCCACATCTGCCGCCAAATCGGCCCCTGCAACGTCACCGCCTGCACGTGGGCGATAACCGAGAAGGCCGTCACCCAAATCCTCAACCGCCGCAAGGACGGGCTCATCAAGGAGTTCCGGCTCTGGATTGACCCGCGTGTCAAGGTCAGGAACCCCGTCCCGCTGCAGATGTGCCGCGCCAACTTCCCCGTCACCATCGCCCCCGTACACGCCAAAGTTGCCGTGATATGGAACGACCAGTGGCGCATCTCCGTCTCCGGCTCCCTCAACTTCACCACCAACCCACAACCCGAAAGGGGCGTCATCCAAGCCATTGACCACGTATTCCTCAGCGACAAAAAGATACTCGATGATCAATTTGACCGACAAACAGAAAAATGACCTGCACACCCTCGGACGGCTCGGATTCTCCTACCGCGACGTCGCCCTCAACTTCGGCTTCGACATCGCCGAAGTCGCACGGCAGTTCCAGCAGGAGAAAGGCGAGGTGTACGAGAACTGGTTCCGCGGCTACCTCTCCGCACAGGCGGAAATCCGCCAAACGGTGCTGGACGCAGCCCTCAACTCCTCACAGCCCGCCATCCTCCAAATGCTCCGCTATTACGCGCTGACCGAACAAAACAACCTTGAAGCCTTCGACTATGAACCCCAAGCAGAGAACCAGCATAGAACAGAAACGGGAGGATGACTTCCAAGCCATCACCGAGTACTTCACCACGGGCACAAGCACCGCGCTGACCGAGCAGCAGCAGCGCATCCTCGAACGGATGCGCACCGCCCATTCCATCCTGCGCAGATACCCGCGCAAAAGCGTGGCCGTCCTCAAACTCCAAGCCCGCTTCCCCGAAATCTCCAAAGAGCAGGCCTACTGCGACATACGCAACGCCTGCCGACTGTGGAACAAGTACGACCCCGTGGACAGGGAGTTTTTGGAAGGGTGGTTCCTTGACTGGCTCATGCGTGAGATCGCAGACCCCGCCACATCGGACGGCGCACGCGCCAAGAACCTCGCCACGCTCCAAAAGTTCCTCTCCCAGCTGCCGCCGCAGAAGATTGACCCCAAACTGATGGAGGCCAACCAAATCTTCGTGCAGTTCAACATCAACAACAAGCAGGTTTCCATCCCGGAAAGCGTGCTGATGAAACTGCCCGCCGACATACGCCGCCAGCTGCTGGGGAGCCTTGACGATGAAATCACCGAAGAGACCGCCTGCGAAATCATCAACTCATAGCACCATGGAGATAACCCTTTCCGGCAACCGGGCACAACTGCCCTCGTTCATACTCCAGCCCAAGTGCCACGTCTCCGTGGAGGGACGGGGAACGGGAAAGAGCGCGGACATCGGCTTTTGGATGGACAGGCTCATCCGGCTGATGCCCCGCTCCGTCATAGCACTCACGGGAAAGACTTTCGGGCAGCTGCTCACACGAACCTTGCCGTCATCGCTCAAAATGCTCAACCAAATGGGCTATGAGAAAGAGGCGAACTATGTCATCGGCAAACGCCCTCCGGCGTATTTTGAGACCTCCTACGAGGAACTCAACAAGTTCGACAACGTAATCTCCGTCAGCAACGGCACACGCTTCGCCCTCATCTCGCAGAGCGAACCCGGAAGCGGACGAGGCGCAAACGTGGACTTCGAGATAGCGGACGAAACCCTCACCCTCAACAAGGAACAGTACGACCAAGAAGTCTCCCCCACAAACAGGGGCAACCTTGAGTTTTTCGGAGTGAAGTCCGGCAAGCCCGTCCACCTGCACCACGGCTACAAATACTCTACCTCAATGCCTCCCACAAGGGACGGCAGATGGGTGCTGGACTTCGCCAAGTATTACGAGGAAGAAGCCGGAGTGCGCCTCTTTGAGGTGTGGAACCGCATCGTGAAGACACAGCTGGAACTCCTTGACATTGAAGACCCCAAGCGTTTCGCCCAATGCTGGAACGAAACCATCCGGATGAAACGGCAGATCCGCCCCTTTGTCTCAAAGGACGGACTGCTTTTCACCGTCTCCAACGCCTTTGACAACATGGAGTTCCTCGGCCTTTCCTACATCAAGAAGAACCGGGAACTGCTGCCCTCCCTCGTGTTCCTGGTCGAGATAATGAACTTCCTCTTTGACAAGGTGGAAGACTGTTTCTACGCCATCAACGATGACCGCCACGTCTATCACAACGGGCTGGACGACCAGCGGCTTATGCTCTTGGCCAAAGAGAGCGACTTCGACCTTAACAAGCTGATGATTAAAAGCAGCGCATACGACCGCGACTGCAACCCCGACCTGCCGCTGGAGGTGGTGGCCGACTGGGGAAGTTCCATCTCCCTCTTCTGCGTGTGCCAGGAACGAAACTACGACTTCGTCAACAACTGCGCCACCAAACACAAATGCCAAAACTTCATCAACGAGTTCTATGTCAAGCCGGACGAAAGCTCCAACATCCTGATCAAAGAACTCTGCGGCCAACTCACCGACTACTACAGCAGCCACCGCTGCAAGAAAATCCACTACTACCGCGACAAATACGGCGATTCAAGAAACCCCAACATCCTCAACTCCATGAGCTATAACCAGCTGGCCATTTCCTATCTGAAAAAAGCCGGCTGGGAGGTCATCGAGCACGCCCACAAGGGAATGGAGCCGCCGCAGTCCGACAAGTACCTGCTGTGGGGCTTGATTTTGAGGGAAGAGCGGGAAAACCTCCCGCTGGTGCGCTTCAACGGCGACAGGTGCCGTTTCACGCTGATTTCAATGAACAACGCAATGATAAAGGACGTGGACGGCAAACTGCAAAAGGACAAAAGCAGCGAGCGCAAAACCTCCGGCGTACTTCCCGAAGAGGCCACCCACTTCTCGGACGCTGCCGACAAAATCATCTGGACAAAGTTCGGCGGTGGGCTGAAAGAGAAGAGCGGGAATTTTGTTCCGGCAAGGGTCGGGAAATAAAAAATTCAGAAATGACAATACAATCAATGAAAAAGTAGTATTTTTGCAAAAAAAAAAGAATATGAAATTATCGCCAGAAGAAATAAACATTATCAATTCCATTCTTTTTATCAATGATGAATTAAAGGGATATAGTTCCTTCCCAGCAGTGTTAATTTATCATTTGCCTAGCAAGGATGATTTCGTAAATAAGCCTCTTTTGGAAATACGGAATGATTCTGAACAATGGATGTCTCAAAACTGGAATCACTATCTCTTTTCTGACATCCTGCATGTGATTAACACGTTAGAAGATAGAGGTTATATATACATTGACAAACCTAAGGGAGCAACTTTAGAAGAATATATAATAGAAAACCCTGACATTATTAAGGAAATTCCTAAGTTGGGTAAACGTGATAAAATGACAAGTGCGCAATTGCTACGCCATAAATATGCCAATATTCACGTTTATCCGAGTCTAAGTGATTTCAAATTGAATGACTACAAAACTACTGAAGAAAAGCAATTAGAGGAAGCTCAAAAACAAACAAAAGCAGCCCAATGTCAAACAAAAATTTTAGTATTTACGTTGGTAATCACTCTGTTAACACCAATAGGCGAAAGTATTCTTAATTATTTTACACAAAAAAAAGAGCCTAAAGTTAAAGTTGAAATTGAAAATTTTCAGGATATTCCCCAAAATTCCATCATATATGATAGTGAAATAGACTCAACACAACATAAATACAATTGATTTTTGGGCGACCGGGCACGCTTTCCGCTCAAATTTCGCACTGGCGTGCTCATAACCGCTGCAATCGTTGTCGCGGACATCAAGGAAGACAGAAACGCTGCCAAAGACCACGGCAGCGTTTCTGCTATAATCTTTTGAACAATCATTTAGCTGCCGATTCGAACATTCAAACTGACATTTTGACTGACAAATTTCATTTTGTCTGACATAGATCAAAATGGCACAATGTTTGACTGATAGTATAAAGCAGGGGTGTCGTCGCCCTGATTTTCGACGGCTGCTAAAAACAAAATAGCTATGGCAAACAAAGGTAAAGGAAGAGTTCCCGACATTGACCCCAACGGAGCTGGCTTTCCCGCTGGACACAAAGCAAAAGGTCCTTGTGGAAAGGGGCGCGGGAACAACCTGCCAAAGGCAGCACCCAAAAAGGGGAAGTAACGGTGATGGACGGCAAAAGCCGTCCTTTTTCGTTTATTGCGCCGCCCTCTTAATATTCCCTAATAAAGAGGCATTCAGAAAATATCAGACGGCAAACTGCGTTTTAAGAGCGACAGAGCCTTTTTGGCTCGTCGTTGCTCTGGTAAGCGTACCGACAGCGGGACTGCGAAAGCAGCCCCGCTTTTAGTGTTTTTTAGGGTGTTTCAAAAGGTGCAAATAAGGGCAAAATCAAGCATTTGTATATTTATAATATCCTAATACACAGACGTATAAATAACGCCTGTATGGGGCTGTTTTGGGCTCAAAACAGCAAGAAAAAGGTGTCCGCAGGGCGGACTGGTCTGTATTAGAATTGTGGACGGGGTGCGGCGAAAATCGCCGTTAGTCAGCTGCCGACTTGAGTGGACGGCCTTCGGCCTATAGTGGACGCGCCGCCTTAACAATTCGCCCCGCCCGCGCCGCCCGCCGCCCGAAATTTCCCGATTTTTGTGCATAACGTGCTGAAATACAATAGTTTGTAATTGTAATTTTTCGCCGAAAAACTCCGAAACTTTTGTTAAATTATTGGGTATCAATACGTTGAATATGAAAATTTTTTCTAACTTGCTGATATTCAGTAAAATAATTTTCAAAAAATGTGCAGAAAAATTTGGTCGGTTCAATAAATTGCTGTATATTAGCGACATCAAACAAGGGGGAACACAACACACCCCCCACCGATGAACAAAATTTTACTGCTATGAATACCGACCAACTCACCACCTACACCCGACTGATGAAAAACCTTTGGCGCATATACGCCGCCGCGCCCGCCGCCCGCAAAAGTGCCATTTATGCCGATATAGAGCGCACCGCCGCCGCGATGGGTGACGACCTCTATACCGCCGTTATTGACAACCTTATGACCATCTAACCCCCTAAAACCGCCGCCGTTATGCTTACACTTGCCGAAATCGTCACCCGCACCGCCGCCGACCTTGCCGCCACCCGCGCCACCCGCGCCGAACTTGCCGCCCTCCTTGCCGCCCCCGTTGGCACACCCGCGCAAGAGGCAGCGACTAACGCCCGTATTGCCGAACTGAAAAAGGCAATCGGCAACCGCTAACCGCGCCGCGCCCGCGCCCGTTCTTTGACATACTGAAACGCACCACCGCACCCCACACACGCCGCCCCCGCCCGCCGTTTGTGTTAAAAGTTAAGTTTTAACATATCCTATTTTTGGCGGTTCGGTTATCACCACCGCAGGCAGGGCGAGAGGCGGCACACGTTACACTTTAACGCCCTTTTTTCAACAAAAAAGGCGTGCAAAAAACTGAAACACAATACAAACCGAAAAATAAAACTACACAACCAAAACGGGGGGCGCGTCAGACCCGCCGCCCGTTTATAACCATTTTTCACAATCAAATTTCAAAACTATGAACAAAACGACCAACTACCCCCAGCAGGCACCCAAAGCCCCCGAGATTGAAATCTACTACAAAACGACAGTAAAAGCGGCGGAACGCCCCAAAATAACACATTCAAACGACGTTTTCCGCATAATGTCCGAAATTGGCGAAATGTCCCGAAATATGGAGTACAAAGAAATGTTTTTCGCGCTCTATATGAACACCGCAAACGATGTTTTAGCAGTCCACAAAATCAGCGAGGGAACGACAAAACAAACCCTTGTAGATATAAAATTTATTATGCAGGGCGCAATCCTCACAAACGCCGCCTCTCTCATCATCTGCCACAACCACCCGAGCGGGAACACCGACCCAAGCACGGAAGACAAGAAACTGACCCAGCAAATAGGACTGGCCGCCAAACTTTTTAACGTTCAACTCCTTGACAGCATTATAAT
Organism: Bacteroidales bacterium; assembly: GCA_017961265.1. Classification (GTDB taxonomy): domain Bacteria; phylum Bacteroidota; class Bacteroidia; order Bacteroidales; family WCHB1-69; genus UBA1756. The sequence goes on from JAGCXN010000037.1 coordinate 22,177, forward strand.
TAGTGCAGAAGATTATTTTTCATTTTGCGAACAGGGCATAATTTAACCGAAAGACACGGGCGGGAGTCAGACCCCGCCCCGCCTTTATAACAATCAATTTTATTTATTCACAATTTAAATTTTTTCAACTATGAAAGAAGAAAAGAAAGCCGTTGCAGCAGCAACAAAGAACGAAACCGCAAACGCCACGAGCGCAGCGAAAACCACAACCCCCAGCACCGCCGCAAGCGTGAAGCAGGCAGAACCCGCAAAGACGGAGACACCGAAAGCGGAGGCGAAACCCGCCGGAGCGAAACCCGAAACCAAACCGGAGACCAAGACGGAGAAACCCGCAGCAGCACCCGCCCCGACCAAGACGGAGACACCGAAACCCGCCACGGCAGCACCCGCAGCAGAACCCGCACCCGCCCCGATGGAAGACCCCGCCGCAAAGGTCGCAGCGTTCGCCGCAGCACTCAACGACAAGCGCGAAAGCATTGAAGAAATGCAAAAGCGACTGAACGAGGAACTGCAGCGCCTCAACCATAAAAAGGAGGTCGCCGACAAAAGAGGCGTTTTTTTGTCGTGCAGCGGCAAAATTGACGAGTATTTGAAGCAGTTGCAGCAAGAAACCGAGTTCGACACGAACATTTGCCGCCTGACCTTTGAAATCTACGAAAAAAACCAATACGGGCGCGAGGAGTTCCACGACCTTATGACCGTATCAAATACGGCCATCGTGACGAAGTTCTGCAACGCCTTAAAGGAGGAAATCGCCGCAAAGGTCGCAGAACTTGAAAACGAACTTTTGAGAGCGTAAACCGCCGAAAACAACGAACGGCGGCGCAAAAAGTCAGACCGCGCCGCCGTTCTTTCACAATCAAATTTCATTCAACAATGAACAAAATTTAATTCTGCAAAAATATGAAAAATTTTGATACCAACAACAACGAAGAGCGGGAACTCACCGCAAAAGAGCAAAACAGAAAGGCGCAGTTTGAAAGACTTTTGGCAGCAAGCGCAGAGGCGCGCGCCATCCGTGAAATGATGATAAACGAGGCCAAGAGCGCGGCGCAAGCCCTTTTTTTGGAGGGGCAACCGCTCAACTACTTTATTTTGAAATATGTGTACACCCCCGCCGCAGAGGGAACAACCGATTTCAAGAAGTTCAACGAGTGGAAAAAAGAGGGGTACACCATTATTAAAGGTTCTAAGGCGTTCCCCGTCTGGAGCCAGCCGACCAAGCGAGAAAAGAAAGAGGAAGACGGCGACACGCCGAAACCCGCCGTTTCGCTGATGGAAGACGCGCCAGGCACCGAGAGCGATAAAACGCGGTACGAGCGCGAGCGGTTTAATATGTGTTATTTGTTCAGCAATTTGCAAGTGACACGCAGAGAACCCGCCGCCGCCGATGAAGAGGAAACCGCCCCCGCGATGGTCGCCGCAGCGATGGCACACCCCGAACCGATAGCAGTATTTTAGAAAGGAGGCGCGAAGATGATACACCGAATTTTGCAGGCACTCAAGGCGGAAAAATACCGCCTTCCGAAAGTCGGAACGTACACGGGCGCGCAACTCGCCGCGATGCTCAAAGAGCGGAACGCGCCCCCCGCAACGATTGAAGTATTTGAAAAACGTGTGGCAGAAATCAAAATTGACCCGCCGCGGCATATACTAATAGCACCGCCGCCGCAGTGAAAACCGCCCCCCAAAGGCGCAGATCTCCGAAACTTCGGAGGGCTGCGCCTTTTTTTTGTGCCTGCCCGCAAAAAAATTTTTTCCGCCATCCGGCGGAAAAAATAGAGCGGTATTCCGTACCGTCAAATGACTGCCGCTGGCTTCCGGCCAGCAGATCTTCAGAAGGCGTCATTTTTCCGTTCCTCCATAGCCTGTTCCCTCAACCCGCCCAGAGATATTTGCCAAATGCGGTATTCCGTTCCGTCATAGTCTGTCCCATACGTTTTTCATCCTGCACCTTATCTTTGCCCAAAAACTACCGCTTATGGGCAACAAGATAAGACGCGCCGACGCGCTGCGGGAAATGGAGACCCGCGAGAAATCCAACGGCAAGGCCTCCCATTTCTCCGTCCAGTTCTACCTGAAAAACGGGGAGGTCGTCTCATTCCCGCGAGCCGTTGTCAGAGGCCTCCGCGCTGACATGAAGGCCAACCGGCTGCGCGGCATACAGCCCGTGGATTCCGAGGGGAACCCCATCGGGCACATCCACGCAGTCTCCATCGACAACCTGCGGGAGTTCAACGGTAAACAAGTCGTGATTTAGCATTATGGAAATCCTGTTCAACAAAAAAGGCACGCCGCTGCTCTTCCTCGGCAAAACCGCCTACGGCAGCACCATCAAGAAAACCTCCGTCAATGAGGAGATTTTTGAGCGGTTCTCGCACCTTGACAAGGAGTACGCCTGCTGGGGCGGCTCGAACCGCTATCCGGAAGAGGCGCTTGATGTCATCGCCAAGACGGGCGTGCTCTCCACGGGGCTGAACTACAAGTGCCGCTGCTGCTACGGGCAGGGCGTTCTGCCCGTCACCCTCACGGGACTTGACGGGCAGAACCGCGAGCAGTACGCACCTGTCAACAACCCCGAAGTCCTCAACTTCCTGCGGGGCTACACCTTCCGCCACTACCACACCACCGCGTTCCGGGATCTCATCAAGCTGGGCAACTGCTTCCCCGTGTTCGTCTTCAACGCCGACGGCAGCAGAATCCTGCGCACCGAGACCGTGAACGCCCGCCACTGCCGCATCAGCCTTGACAAGTCGCGGCTTCTGCTGTTCGGGGAGTTCGACAGACGCTTCCCGGACGAAACGGCCACGGTCATTGAGATGCTCGACGAGGCCGACCCGTTCACCCACCTGCAGGTGCTGAAGGAGCAGGGCAGGCTCAACGGGAAGTGCGTGGCGTTCCCGCGAATACGCAACTACTACTCCAACAACGACTACTACGCGCTTCCCGACTGGGACACCGCTTGGAAAAGCGGCTGGATTGACATCGCCCACAAGATACCCACCTTCCTCAAGAAGGCGTACTCCAACGCGATGAACCTGATGTGGCACATCCAGATACCCGACACCTACTGGGAGAAGAAGTTCCCCGAGGAGAACTTCGAGTCCACCACCGAAAGGGAGAAGGCCATCAGCGACTACCTTGACAGCTTCGAGCAGCAGCTCACCAGCGAGGAGAACCCCGCCAAGACCCTCACCACGGGCTTCACCCTCAACGAGAGCGGCAAGGCCGAGGAGAAATGGGTGATTGAGCGGCTGGAGAACGAGATCAAGGCCGAAGACCGCCTCTCCACGTCAGCCGCCGCCAACTCCGAAATCCTCTTTTCCCTGATGGTCAACCCCTCCGTGCTGGGCGCAGGGATGCCCGGCGGCCCCTACGCGGGCAACGCGGGAAGCGGCTCCGACATCCGCGAGGGGCTGCTGGTCTCCCTCATCCTCAACTACATCGAGAAGCAGCAGGTTCTCGACCCCATCGAACTGATGCTGGAGTACAACGGCATCCACGATGTGGAGCTCGTGTACCGCAACATCATACTCACCACCCTCAACACAGGCAAATCCACCGAAGAAAAAATCTCCTGACCATGACACCCAAACTGTTCCGACCCGAATTGAACGCCAAAGCGGAGGAGTTCAAGATGTTCCTCCCCGTGAACGTCACCTGCTCGTTCCGCTCGTTGGCACCCGCCATCGCGATGTGCGAGCGCAAATACCTGCTGCCCATATTGGGCGATGACCTCTTCGGCAGGCTGGCCGTGTACTACATCGGAGTGGCGCACGACGACGGCACGCTTGACGCCCTGCTGGAGCTGTGCCAGTACGCCGTGGTGCGGCTCGCCTATTGGCAGGACTACGACCTGCTTTCCGTCTCCATGTCCGACAAGGGAGCAGCCGACAACGCGGGGGAGGGAAGGCTCTACAAGTACCAGTCGGACGCGCTGAAGTCCGCGCTCAAAAACGGCGGCTTCGACCAGCTTGACACCGTGCTGGAGTTCTGCGAGAGCCACCTTGACGAACTTCCCGAGTTCCTGCAAAGCCCCGCCTATACCGATTCGCGCTCCCTCATTGTCGGCACAACGAGGGAGTTTGACGAAATCTTCAACATCGGCCATTCTCGCCTGGTCTTCCTCAAGATGCGGCACTTCGTCCGCACCGCGCAGGAAACCGAACTGCGCCACAGGCTCGGCGAGGCGTTCTGTTCCGAACTGCTGGCCGCAGATCCTCACGACGAACGCCTTGCCCGGATCCTTCCCGATGTGAAGAAGTTCACCGTCCTTTGGGCGGTGGCTGACGGCATAGGCGAACTCCACCGACTGCCCACCGAGCGCGGGCTGGTCTTCGAGACCTCGCAGGCGGCATCCGGCTCGGACACCGCCGTCTCGGTCGTGCCGCCGCAGGAACTCAAGGCAATGGCGGACGAGTACCGCCGCAAAGCGGAACGCTACATCGCCGCCGCCATCGCCACCCTCAAGAAGCACATCCGGGACTACCCGTCATACAGGGCTTTCGCAGGCGACAACGCCCCCAAGAACGAGGTCTTCCACCGCGACAACACCAACCGCAAAATATTCTTCGCATAATGGAAACGACTTACTACATCACCATCGGCTCCGCCGTCCTCAACTTCCTGCTGGGCGGCACCACAGTGTGGAGCATCATCCAGTGGCTCTCCGAGAAGAAGCTCCGCAAACTTGAGGAGCAGAGCAAGGAGACCAGCCTTGAAACGCAACGCTTCGAGGCGCTCACCCAGCAGATTGAGTACCAGAAGCAGCTCATCGCCGAGTACATCTCCAACGAGCAGGCACGCGACGAACTGGACGACAAGCAGCGCGAACTCATCGCCACCCTCAAGCGCAACTCGGCACGCATCGAGGCCGACAAGATTGAGCTGGAGCGCCAGCTGACACTCTCACGGGCGCACGAGTGCCACCGCAAGAACTGCCCCGACCGCCTTAACCACCAAACCACAGACCGATGAACGACTGCCAGCAGGACTACAGGGGCGACCGCCACAACTCGCCGCAGGCTTTCAGCCGATACCTCCAAGACCTTGCCAAAAGGCACAGGTCACTGAACCACAGACCCGAATCCCCACACTTCTTCCGTGGCGAACTTGAGGAGTTCTACACGGGGTTCCGCGACCGTGTGAACTTCCCGGCCCTCATTCAGGAGGGCGGCGAGGTTCGCTTCACCAGCGACAACGCCGACAACGCCTTCAAGGAGCGAGAATCCTCCTTTATGGTCGTGCAGTCCTACGAGGATGACGGCGACTATGACGCCGTCTATGAGGCCTTCGACCTCTGCGAGAGAATCGGCGATGAGATCATCCGCAAGATGAACCTCGACAAGTACGAGGCCGACTGCATGGTGGTCAAGGACTTCCGGCTTGACGAGGTGTCCGCCATCCAAATCCAAAACGTCCGGGAACGCTATGTCGGGGTGCGCTACTCGTTCACCACCCGCGCCCCGTTCTGGAACGAGTTAGACACGAGAAACTGGCTGTCATGAACGAGATACGCATTGACACGGGCGGCAGAACCGCGACCTACAGCGTCCCCGAAAGCTATGACGAGCTGACCCGCGACCAACTGCTGGTCGTGTGCGCCGCGTCTGACGGCAGAACCGCCGAATCCGACTTCTACTCCGCCCTCACGGGCATCGACGTGGAGACGTGGGAATCCGTACCGCCCGAAAAGCGGTACTTCCTGAAGCGTCTTCTTGACTTCCTCGCCGACAAAGAGCCGGCTTTCTCCAAGCAGCTCCTGCCGTGGGTGGAGGCGGACGGCGTGCGCTTCATCGGCTACCAGCCCTCGTTCTCCAACACCACTTGGGAGGAGTTCATCTACGCGGACGGCTATATGCTCTCTGGCAGGTTCCGTGAGGCGGCGGCGGTGCTGTACCGCCCCCAGCGTGACGGGTACACGGGCGAGACCGACCGCAGGATCCCGTTCTCCATCTACGGCACAGACACCCGGATGAAATCCTTTGCCCGCCTCTCCGATGACCAGCTTACCGCCTTTGTGCTTTGCTACAAGACGCTGCGCCAGCGCAACTTGGAGGCGAAGTACCCCAACGTGTTCGCCCACAGCCCCAAACAGCGCAGAACCTCGCCCAACCCGACCGCCCCGGCGTTCTCTTGGGTGGGCATCCACCGCGACCTGATGGGCGACCAGTTCTACGACGAGTCCAAGTTCTACGCCTCCAACGTCCACGTCATCCTCAACCGCCTCGACAGGGTGATTCGGGAGAGCCGCACCAAAAGATAGAAGACATGCCCGACCACACTGTCACAACCGTCATAGACGGCAAAATCATCACCAACGAGGAGTTCTACAAGCAGGCCGTCCGCTGGGCATCAATGGTGCGAAACACCGCCAAGCGCAACACCTTGCAGTTCACCAAAGGCAAGAAACGCGCCTCCATCACCAAAAAGAGCGGAAAGGTGGAGCGCAAGCTCTCCGCCAGCATACAATATAATATTGAACACACTGGCCACATTCCCGAAGCCGTCAGCTTCAAGATCCCCATCCACGGGATATGGCGGGAATGGGCGGTCGGTTATGGCCAGCCTCGTGTGCCGGGCAAGTATGTGAACCCGCACCCGCGCATCCGCCGCTCAATGGCGGACTGGCTTGACGCTCCCATCGACCAGCACACCGAAAAACTTTTCAACCTCGCCGCCGAATTTTGGGGTGACCAGTTCCTCGTCAACTTCTTCGGGACGAAGAAATGAGTATTTTTTTGAAAGATACCCTGTTGAAAAGTGGCGCTTTTGTTGAAAAATATTTTTCACAAATGCAATCATTGTATCAAAAAATGTATATAAGTTTGCGGCGAAATTTTTAACCCTAAAATCCAAACGCCATGAAACAAAAAATCATCGCTTTCTTTGCATTTGCATTGTTCTGCGCTGTCGCTGCGGCGCAAGTTTCCAACCCCATTGTGTGGCTCCGTGCCGACAGCGCAGGAGCCGACACGCCCGTGTGGCACGACATCTCCGGCAACGGCTACGATGCCGTCTTCACCACAGATTCGGTCAAGAGTGCCGACACGCTGCTGAACTTCAACCCCGCCTTCCGCTTCGACGGCACCGCGCTCTCCGTCCCTCCACTTGAGGTGACGGAGGAGGCGAACAGCGTCATCATCGTCTATCAGGCTGACACGGCGATGCGGGAGGAGATGCCGTTATGGTCATTCCAAGCCGACAGCACTCACACTCTCGCCCTGACCACGCAGCGGATTGTGAGCAGCAACAGTACCATATTGTACAATGAAGAGAACAGCCGCTGTGCCGTTGTCAACAGCCTCACGCAGCTGTGGCGCAGGCGCAGGATGGCCGACACGCTTCATTGCAGCGGCGTGGTTGGTGCCACCGACTCCTCCGCTTTCACCGGGATGGTGGCGGAGCTGGTCGTGCTGCCCTGCGGCGAGGAGTTCTCCGACACCGCCCTCTACCAGTGGTGCAGCTATCTGGCCGTGAAGTACGGGGTCACGCTGCATGAGACATCCTACCTCTCGTCGGACGGCACGGTGACGTGGCCGCTCGACTCTTTGGGGCAGTTCTCGGGAAGCGTCATCGGCATCGGTCGTGACGACCGCTTCGGGCTCCACCAGCGGCAGAGCTGCACCGCCGACGGGCTGCTTACCATCGGTCTTGACAGCATCGCGGTGGACAACATGCTGCACGGCAGCGAACTTGCTGACAGGGAGTTCCTGATGGTGGGAAGCTCGGCATCCGCCTTCAGCACAGCCTCGGAACTCTACTTGGAGGACGACCAGACGCTGACCCGCTACGGTGACGGTGTGGCCAAGGTGACGGGCAACGGTGTCCGCAGCCGCAGCACCGTCCTCAAAATGGACGCCTCGCAGTGGGCCGACAGTCTGCACCGCTATGCCCTGCTGGTTGACCGCAGTGGATCGGGCGAGTACCGCTACTCCGACTTGGAGATTTTCACTCCGTCGGAGATGGACACCGCCAACAAAACGCTCACCTTCAGCGACATCCACTGGGATACGGACGGCAGCGGCTGCGACCGTTTCTGCTTTGCCGCCTTGGACATCCTTGACTTCTCGCAGATCGGGGAGCGCGGCGCCGTGTCGGAGAACGGCGGGAACAATGGCGCAACGGGCAACGGTGCCGGAGGGCAATACACCCTCTACCCGAACCCCAACAGCGGTCATTTCGTGTTGGAGGCGCAGTACCCGGAAGCCACTCCGATTTCCGTTTACGTCTATACTGCCGACGGCAGGACAGTGCGTACCTACCAACGCGGGGCGGACACCGTCCACCGCATAGAAGGTTCCATTTCCGCAAAGGGGCAGTACCTCATTGAAATCGTCAGCAATGCGGAACGCAACCTCGTCAAAATGCTTGTACAGTAAATTTCATTAACATGTAATTCACATTCAATCAACTAAAACCATAACACCATGAAAAATCTTCACTTTTTCACGCTCCTTGCAGCCGGCGTGTTCCTGGCTGCAGCCATTGCCACCTACCAACCAGCCACCCACACTTCAGGCGGCTCGTACTCTCTCACCAACAGCTACAGCGTCGCACCTGTGACGGGCAGCTTGTATCCTGACGCATCCACTCTAAAAGCAGTACGGGACACATCCCTCCCTGTCCAGTCTGCATCCCCCATTACACATTTTCCGCTGGGCCTCACCCCGGCCTTCAGCTACACCATTGGCAAGGTGCGTCTTTCCGGCGACGAGGGCACACGACCGTTTCCCGCGGAGCTTTCCGTGACGGAGCTGACCACGGCGACGCTCCCTCCGCTTGACCAGGGCATGGTGAACGTGACCGACTATGCGGCGGGCTACCGCATGCTGCCCGACGGCATGGTGTTCAACGGCGACCTCTCCATCGTGCTGCCCTACGACTCCACGCTGCTGCCTGCAGGGTTCACGCCCGATGATATCGTGACATACTATTATAATGTACCCAGCGGACGCTGGATGTCTATACCGCGCGATTCCGTCAGCACGGCGGAGGCGCTGGTCTATTCCAAGGTGAACCATTTCACCGACTTCATCAATGCCATCATCAAGACGCCTGAGATGCCGGAGACCTCGGCCTTCACGCCGACCAGCATCAAGGAACTGGAAGCGGCCAACCCGTTGGAGGGATTGCAGCTGATACAGGCACCGACCGCCAACAACAACGGCACCGCCAATTTAAGCTACCAGCTGGAAATTCCGGCAGGGCGGCAGGGCATGCAGCCGAACCTCGCGCTGACCTACAGCAGCAGCGGCGGCAACGGCTGGCTCGGCGTGGGCTGGGACATCTCTGTCCCCTCCATCACCGTGGAGACACGCTGGGGCGTGCCGAGATATGAGTCAGAATGGGAAAGCGAGGTGTATATTTACGGGGGCGAACAGCTGGTGACAATGGATGGCACAGGGCAGGTACGCAAGATGCCGCACCGCACCAATCAGGCCGGACAGACGGGACGTCTTCCTGATGGTGAAAGGTTCTATGCTCGTGCGGGCGAAGCGCACGACAGCATTGTGCGCCATGACACTACTACACAAACTTATTGGTGGGAGGTGGTTGACCGCAATGGCATGACCTCCTACTACGGAGCCTATCCTCCCGGCGACACCACTCACGGGCCGACACGCATTGGCGGGCCTGACGGCATTGCACGATGGGCATTGGCCGCCACGGTTGACCCCAACGGCAATATGGTACGGTACTACTACAGCATAGACTATAACGCCGGTGCCGGCGGTGACATGGGCAAGCAGCTTTATCTTGACAGCATCAACTATACGGGCTACTACTCCCGCACCGACTCCACAACTGTGCATGGTGCTTACACGGTGGAGTTCCACCGTGATTCACCCCGCAAGGATGTGGTGACCAATGCACGGTATGGCTTCAAGGAAGTTACTGCCTCCAAATTGTGCTATGCAACAGTTATGTTCAATAACAGCCTTGTCCGGACCTTTTTCTTCATAACAGACTACTCGCGTAAAAGCAATTACAAGACACGTCTTGAGCATCTGATACGTGTGGACGACGAACAAACCCTTGACAAAATTCTGTATATAACTGGATCTGACACCTGCATACCTGCCAGCAAATATGAGAACATTGCCGTAAAAACTCCGATTGTCCACTACGATTTTGAATATTTTGACTACCCTAACACTCAAAACTTGTTTTCAGATGTGGTGACAATGAACCTCCCCGACGACTATATCGGTTCCACTTTCCTAACGCCCGGATACAATGCAACGGCCTTGGGGGCGACAAAAGGTAAAAGCTGGAGTTTGGGAGGGAGTGCTTCCGTGGGTGTCGGCCCCGACTTTCCGCTGACTACGGTCAGCCTCGGAGGAAATTTTGACTACAGCCAGTCGCGGACATCCGGGACACTCACGCTGATAGACTTGAACGGGGACGGCCTCGCAGACAAAGTTTACAAAAAAGGCAACGAGGTGTATTATCGACCTCAGATCCGCCTGTCAGACACTTTGTTCAATTTCGGTTCGGAAGTGCTGTTGTCGGGGATAACGGACTTCCTTTCGGAAAGCGGTGATAACATCTCGTGGGGGCTCCAGCTCTCTGTCGCCGTCGCATCGGTGAACGGCAGTTTCCCGACTTCGACATCCACCACCGACACCTACTTCGCCGACATCAACGGTGACGGACTGCCAGACCTCGTTACCCCCAGGGGGGCTATGTTCAACCGACTGGATGGGCAGGGTCATCCATATTTTACACCATACAATTCGATTGCGACCACGCTTGACAACAACTCTTCGGAACAATGTGTGATTGTGACAAGCAATGACCCGTGCGACCAAGGCATCATTAATGACGGCCATGTGAGTGACAGTCTGGCTTGCACTATGGATTGGGACATCCTATACAGCTACAACCAAAAAGTATGGCATGATAGCATTGTATCATGGAAACAGCAAGGGTATATGTGCGATACGACCGACGACGGGAACGCACTGCGCGGTGTGCGCAAACATCTTGTATGCGGATATGTGTCGGGGGATCCCGATATGGATGCGGTAAGGGTATGGGTCGCCCCCCGTTCCGGCTGGGTGAACATCCACTCCTACCTCCAATTGGTGGAGGACACTACAGAGAGCCGCCTCCAGTCCCGCTATGTGGACGGGGTAACCGCATCTGTCCAGCATAGTTCTGGTATCAGTATCGGAAGTCCCGCCCTTCAGAGCAACCATGACGACATTCTGATGTACCGTCGCATCCCTGAATACGACTATTCCATGCACCACGATACGGCTTTCACCTATGTCGGAGCGATGGACCTGATTTTTTTCCGCTTGCAGTCCAATGAGAACCACCTGTTTGACGATGTCTCGTGGGTGCAGACCATCACTTATCTGGACTCGGCCACTGCTCCCGACATCAACTGTGAGCGCAGGAACGAATACCGTTCAGATACGGATTTCCTGCTCAGCGGTGAACAGGTGTTCAAGGCAAAGCGAGATGGGGGGCAGGTGCATATCACAGGTGTTCTGTCCGCCCATGACATCGGGGACTCCGTCATTGTCACCGCCCAGTTGAACAATGCCGACTACCTTTCCTATAACCTTTCTTCTGCTGCCGGAGATACCACCATCGTGGTGGACACAACCTTTGCTGTCGCTATCAACGACGAGATTTTCTTTGAAGCGCACTCCCCGACAGGCCATCCTAATTGGAGCAACATTTCATTCGCCCCTGTGTTGAGGCATTGTGCTGTGTTCTCCGACAGCATAGGTGCTGGCATTGACTCTCTTGTGTTCCACCTGCCTGTCAGTTACAGCATTGGCAGGAATGTCACTGCCAGTGACAAACCTTTGCACAACCGCTATCGCAAACTTTTCGGTCCGCTCTTCCGTGGATGGGGACAGTTCGGCTATAACAACCTCTATGCGGACACGGTGATAAAAATCCAGCGGCTCACCCTCCCGCCCCAGCACATATCAGCCTCTAACTTGGATGCCATTGACACCTCGTTCGCACACATTGAAGTCCAGAACGGGATATTCAACATTGAAGACCTGACTACAGCAACGGCCAATCATTACCAGCCTCTTTCCGACAGCTCCGGCTGGGTGCAAATGTCCCCAAACATGGAATATGGCGCATGGCTTGCCTACGGGAATGTGGCATACGTGTCAGCAGACAGGATGTCCAACACACGGCGCATCCTGCTGGCACCTGTGGATTCAGACGAGCCGAACAATGATCCGTCATATTCATACGAGATAACCGTTTATGACAATGTGGTCCCAATGCCGTCCGTTCAAGGGGAGCGGGTCACGACCATCCGCAAGCAGAACAAGTCCAAATCAGAGAATTTTGGCAAAAATCTCGGATTTATCGCTTCTGTGGGGACTTCTTCTTCATACGGGGAGAACTGGGTCGTGTCCGACTATATGGACTTGAACGGGGACCGCTATCCCGACTATCTGAGTGAGGCGTACATCCAGTACACCACCCCGTGGGGCGGAATCAGCACCGACCCTGTTGCGGTTTACGATGATGCAGGAATCAGCACGTCACAAACTTCCTCAACAGGCTCAACTTTCGGAGCCACCTATTCCAATCCAAAGAGAATGCTGGGAATGAACACAAAAAAGTCCAAATTCTCGGGGGAAGGGTCTGGTATCGGAGGCTCCCACTGCACAGGTTCCGACAACACGGGGTTCTCCTACGTTGATGTCAATGGCGACGGCCTGCCCGACAGGGTATGGGGAAACGGGAATGTCCATCTGAATATGGGTCATAATTTCCAGTCGTGTGGCCGCTGGCTGCCTGCAATCCGTTCAGGAAAAAGCAAAAGTAACGGCGCCAACATCGGGGGGAGTTTCAATATTGCCCAAGCCAGCATCAGCGGCGGATTAGGAATAAACATATCCGAGAACACGTCCGAAACAGTTCTTATGGATGTGAACGGCGACGGCCTGCCTGACGAAGTTACACAAAATGAGGACATTGTCAAGGTGAGTTATAACCTTGGGAACGGCAGCTGGACCAACTCAGAAACCTTCGCGAACGGCAATGTGAGCCACAGCACCTCCTTCTCCGAATCCATCAATCTGGGTGTCACCGTGGGATTCACCGTCATGTCCATTGTCAAGGTCGGTGTGGGCGTACAGACTTCCCCCTTCAACCGCACCTTCAGCAAGGACAAGGCACAGCTGACGGACATCAACGGAGACGGATATCCCGACATTGTGACCTCAGACAGCGAGGACGAGATGAGAATCAGGTACAACAGGGCCGGCAAGACCAACCTGTTGAAAAAGGTCACCAACTTCAGTGGCGGAAGCGTGGCAATGGATTACACACTTTCCACTCCCTGCTACGAGCAGCCGCAACGCCAGTGGAATCTGGCCTCCACTACGGTTGCGACACCCGCATATTCCAACATATACCCCGAAACCCTCACCACTTTCGAGTACCGCAACCCCAACTACAATCGCTACGAGCGTATGGATTACGGCTACGACACCGTCATAACCCGCCAGCACAACACGCAGGCTTCGGAGAGCCCCGTTTACCGCTATACCGTGCAGGGTTTCTTCAACCAAGACTTCCAGAAACGCGGGCGGAAAATGAACGAGAGCGTGTATGGAGGCGACGGGCATCTGTATATTGAAACGCTGTACACCACGCAACAGATAGATTTGGAAAATGGTGATACCATAGTGGCCGGTAGATGTCCCACCATCGTATATACCTCATACGAAGCGGAAATCACCCGCTACTATGAGCAGGAGAGCTCCCCGCAGATTGTCACCGAGGTTGTGCGCGAATATGACCCCTACCATAACGTCATCCATTATGAGAACAAGGGCGATACCACCCGTACGGACGAATACTTCTCCGCCGACATTTCTTACCGTCACGGTCTCGGACACAATCTCATCTCCCTGCCCGACACCATCGTGGTGAGGGACAAGCAGAACCGGCTGTTGCAGAAGCGGGTTGCCCATTATGACACGCTTGGCAACCTCGCCGCCATAGAACAGTTCTGCGGGGATTCTGTCTCACGCTACGACTTCTACCACAATGTTTTCGGAGGTGTGGACTCTCTGCGTATGCCCCGCAACTACAAGGGGCAGCGGATGGGCTATTCATACGAATACGACAATGTCGTGCACGCCTATCCCGTCCGCACCAGAGATGTCTTCGGCTACTCTTCTTCTGCCACCTACGACTACCGTTTCGGCAAGCCCCTTACCACTACTGACCTGAACGGAAACACAATGCGTTACCATTATGACGAATATGGACGATTGGATACGTTGGTCGGCCCTAATGAGATTATTGTCGATAGTCTCTACACTATCACTATGCAGTATCATCCCTATTTGAGCAGTGGCGATCCCTGTGTCACGGATCCCGCGTCATACGCCGTCACTTCGCACTATGATATAAAACACCCCAACAACCCTATACAAACCATTTTGTATTGTGATGGATTGGGTCGGTTGCTTCAGACCAAAAAGGATGCCGAGATTGAAGGAGTTGAACAGCATATTGTGAGCGGCAAGGTGGTGTACGATTGTTTCGGGCGTACCGTGGCGCAATATTACCCGGTGGTGGAACCGCTTGAGAATGTGGTCTATAATCCTGACAGTGTCCTCTCCACTCTCACCGCCACCACCTACGACATCCTTGACCGCCCCGTGAAGGTGAAACTGCCAACAAACGACAGCACAAGGACTTCATACGGCTTCGGCACTGATACAGAATCGGGCAAGACCTATTTCCGCACCACTACGACCGATCCCAATGGCATTGCCGTTACCACTCTGACAGGTACAAGAAAGCAGCAGGTAAAGACCATTGCCCCACACGGTGCTGTAACCACGTTCACGTATAATGCACTGGGACAGCTGTTGTCAAGTTCTGACCCTTTCCAGCACGCAACCACATACACTTATGACATGTTGGGAAGGATGGTTCAACGTGTCCATCCGGATGCGGGTACTGACACCTACACCTACGACGGAGCTGGCAATGTGCTCAAGCATGCCACACAGGTGCTGACAGACTCCAACAAAACGATAGACTACCACTACACATACAACCGTCTGGATTCCATCGTCTATCCTTACAATTCGCAGAACAATGTGAGGTACACCTACGGTGACAGCACGGCATCCTACAACCAACGCGGCAGAATCGCATTATTGGAAGATGCGTCAGGATTCCGTGCATACAAATATGGGAGAATGGGCGAGGTGACGGAGGAACACCGTACTTTCGTTCTACCCAACGAAAGCAGCCAGTACTCTTTCAAGACCCAATTTGAGTATGACAGCTGGAATCGTGTACAAAATATCACTTACCCTGATGGGGAGGTGGTCCGCTATTACTATAACACAGGAGGTATGCTGCGCAAGGTGCGTGGAGAAAAGAGTTATCTCAATACTGTCGTCATTGATACGTTTATCATAGTTCCTCCCGGCCCTATCTTTCCTAAGGACACACCGGACGAATCCACTGCTGACAATGACACTTCAGGAAATGGAGACAGGGGTCTGTACCAATACTATTATTACGACTATATTAACGACATACAATACAACAAGTATGAACTGAAATCAGGACAGTGGTACGGCAACGGGACCCACTCCCACTACAGCTATGACGTGCTTCATCGACTGGACACTCTAAAATTGTATGATGCCAATGGGAACGCACTACAGGACATCAAATACAATTACGATGCGGTGGGGAACATCAGTTCCATCCAAAACAATGCGTCAATAGTAAACGCTTTAGGAGGCCGCTATCTATACACATACAAGTATGACAGTTTGTACAGACTCACTGAAGGGATAGTGACAGTTTATGCCCCAAGGAAAACACTCTATGACACTGTCAGGACGACCTATTATGCCGATGGCAGAATAGCGTCCAAATACCAGAAAGGGAGCCGCTATGTTGTTAACGGGCCTAATTTCAACCAAGATGTCACTTATACCTATCACACATCACAACCACACACTGCTGATGAGATTGGTGGCCGGAACTACACATGGGATGCCAATGGCAACATGCTGTCGGAAGTATATTATGATCCTCGCGCCACTCGCATTTACTCAATGCTTGAATGGAATGAAGAAAACAGATTACAAAAAGCAGATATGCCAGAAACACATAAGTGTGCATATTATTTATATGATGCGGGGGGTGAGCGATTTTATAAGAATGCCGGTTCTCGGACACTGGTTTACCAAAATGGGCACTCCAACGTTTACAGGGAATATGATGATCCTGTTTTGTATGCATCTCCGTATGTGGTTGCAACACCAGAAGGATATACAAAGCACTACTTTGCCGAAAGTGAACGCATCGCCTCACGTATCGGCGAGGGTAGTTTCGCAAATGTAACCACACATTCTGTACCCGATTCCCTTCTTGTTTCAAAACAATCACTTACAAATAATGTTGCCCCTGACAGCATATTGCCGAACAAATTTTCCTATCTTCTCAACCCTCAATCAAATTGGAGTGCGCATCATACAACATATTGGCAACATGCTGACCATTTGGGCAGTGCTTCATATATAACTGACACAAATGGAGTAGGGTATCAGCAGTTGATGTATATGCCTTGGGGAGAACCGTTGCTTGACCGTCACAGATCCAATACCTCTTATGACGCTCGCTACACCTTCTCCGGCAAGGAGCGCGACGAGGAAACGGGCTACTCCTATTTCGGTTCCCGCTACTACAACAGCAGCCTATCCATCTGGCTTTCGGTTGACCCGATGTCGGACAAGTACCCTTCGACCTCTCCGTACACATATTGCGCGAATAATCCAGTAGTGTTAAAGGACCCGAATGGGGAAGATTATGAAATTGTGGTTGATGAGGAAAGTAAGACTATAACGATACGAGCGACGTTTTATACGGATGCTGAAAGCAGAGAAACATTACAAAATGGATTAGACGCATGGAACAAACAATCTGGAATCTATTCTTTTCAAATAGGACAGGGGAAAAAATCCGACACATATAGCATTAATTTTGAACTGTCTATTGCTAAAGATAAAGATGGACAATATCTTGATCCTGCATCAATACCAAACGGACAGCGCGGATCAAAATATAATCAATTTTTTGTCACAGATAATCTCACCCTCACAGCTAGAGGCGAGACGGAGGATGGACATATCTGTAGAGTTCGTTCAGATGCTCCATTAAGGACAACCATACATGAAATTGGACATACAATTGGACTTGGAGATTTTTTTGGAAATAATGTTATGGTTTCGGGAGGCAGCGATTCCAATATCTCATCATCTAATGTAATGGAGATTTTAAATCATGCAGGCTTTGTGTGCTCAGGAACCACTTCTGGAGGTTCACCTGACGAGAGTCGCTATACAAACTCAATCATCGATTGTGATTATCACGATTGCGGATGGAATGGAAAATTCAGATAAAGTCCAGGTGGATGGTAAAGAGCAAATACAAATAAATTAATCCATATTTTAATGAAACTTAAAATCCTCAATTTATCATGGTACTAAAATATGTAATAATGATTTTTTTCACGCTTATCAGCGTTCAGGGAATGTCCCAAACTTTTTTTACCAAGGAGAATCCAATGGATATTTATGTCATAGGAGTACAAAGAATTGACACCGTATATACGGTGCTAAATCCCCAAAAGAAAGAAAATCCCTATGTGGGTGAATTGAAAGAGAATCTTGCTGACTACATGTTCTTTTGTGACAGTTTGTGTAATGCAACCATTGACAAAGCAATAAAGAATGATTGTTTTCAGGATTGTTTTTTTACAAAGAATGCCCTGCTCGTATGTACTCTCTCCAGTTTTATCAATGATGTTATACTCTCATACATTAAAGACAGCCTGCTTTTTGAGAGGGTAAAAGAAACTTATTCAACGAGTACTTCGATACAGATTGTGCATAATGAAAAATGCAAAATCTTAAAGCATTATTCCTATTACAAAACCACATACAACACACCTTATTTTTTAATAGTTCTAATGCGTGTTGATGATTATAATCGAGAAGTAAACAAAAGAAGATTGCCAGGCTCCTACCTTTTTTATAATGATCCCATTAAAGAACAATATATAATTAAGCTGGCAATTCCTGTTTTTTTGTGGGTTAATTGTCCTGATTAACTAATCTAGTTCAAATAACACCATGCCCCACACACTGTCCCCTGCCCCCTGTAACCTGAAACCTCGTTTGGCGCGGTACTACAACTCCGACCTCTCCATCTGGATAATTTCAATGAACGAAATGTGATTCATCATAGGTCAATTTTCTCTTTCCTTTTCAGGGCGACCGGGCACGCTTTACGCTCGAATTTCGCACTCCGTACTCATAACCGCAATCATTGTCGCGGACATCAAGGAAACAAAACCGCTGCCAAAGACCACGGCAGCGGCTTTCTTCGTCCCATAACGTGACGGACATTTGTGCTAACTTTGCCAAAACATCAGCTTATGGCAAAGAGCAGCACACGAAGAGTCACCATCTACATCAACGGCAAGGAGGTCGAAGCCTCCGTCAAGAAGATCCGGGCGGAGATGAACCGCCTTGTGAACGAGCAGAACCGAATGATCGTCGGCTCCGACGAGTACATCGCCCACGCCAAGAAAATCCGAGAACTGCGCGAGTATCTCAAAGAACACGCCCGGAACATCGGCTCCGCCGCCTCAGCGTGGTCGGAGATGTACAACAAGGTGCTGCAATTCGGCACGGGTATCGGCGGCTTCACGCAGATTCTCTCCACCCTTGACAACATCACATCCACCCTCAAACAAGTGGCCACCGACCTCGCCGCAATGGACGATGTCTATTCCGATGTCATCAAGACCACAGGCCTCACCCGTGAAGAGGTTGACGAACTGAACGAGAGCTTCAAGAACCTCGACACCCGCACCAGCCGCGAGCAGCTCAACAACCTCGCCTACATCGCAGGCAAACTGGGAATCTCCTCCAAAGAGATGGTGCAGCAGTTCGTTGAGGCAGCGGACATCATCAACGTCTCAATGGGAGACGTTCTCGGCGACGATGCCACGCTGGCCATCGGCAAGATGGTGGACGTTTACAAGAAGTCCACCGACATGCTCAAGGACAAGTCCCTAAAGGAACAGCTCCTTTCGCTGGGTTCCGCCGTCAACGAACTGGGCAAGACCAGCACCGCCAACGAGCAGTATATGGTCAACTTCACAGGACGGCTCGGCGGCATCGCCGTGCAGGCCGGACTCGCCGCCGACCAGATCCTCGGTTTCGCCTCAGCCCTCGACCAAGACATGCAGAAGGTGGAGATGTCGGCCACCGCCTTCCAAAAGCTGATACAGAAGGTCGTCTCCAAACCCGCCGAGTTCGCCCAAGTCGCAGGTATGGAACTTGAGCAGTTCACAAACCTGATTGAGAAAGACATGAACGAGGCACTGAAGAAGGTGCTCGCGGGCTTCTCCGGGGCGGGCGGCTTCGACAAGTTGCTTCCCATATTCCAAGACTTGGGGCTTGACGGCGCACGCGCCGCAGCCACCATCTCCTCAATGGCCAACAGTCTTGACAAGGTGGAAGCCGCCCAGAGCATCGCCAACAAGGCAATGCTGGAGGGCGTGTCCTGCTACAACGAGTTCTCCATCAAGAACAACAACATGCAGGCCAACTTGGAGAAAGCCCGCAAGAAGTTCCAAGACACCCGCCTCGAACTCGGCGAGAAGCTCTACCCGATACTGCTGAAGCTGACCAAGACCAGCACCGCAGGCATCAAACTGCTCTCATCCTCCGTCACTTGGATTTCCAAGAACAAGGTTGCCGTTGCCGCCATACTTGCGCCTCTGACCCTCTACCTCGCCAAAATCGTGGCACTCAAGACGTGGCAGCTGGCACTCAACGCCGCCGAAAAAGCCGGTATCGTCATCAAGGGCATCTACAAGACCGCCACCTACGCCGTGGCAGCGGCACAGGCGGCACTGGCAGGCAACACCAACAGGGCGGCAGCGGCCATCAGGAAGATGGGCGCCGCCGCGAACTCCGTCCCGTGGATCGCCATCGCCACCGCCATCATAGCGGCAGGCACCGCCCTCTACAAGCTGGCGACACGAACCACGGCGGCGGAAAAGGCGATGAAGGACTTCAACAGCCGCACCGCCGAGCAGAAAGTGGAAGTGGACAAGCTCTTCAACGCGCTGCGGGAGCTGCGCAAGGGCTCCGACGCCTACAACAAGGTACAGAAGAAAATCATTGAGACCTACCCGCAGCTGCTCAAAGACCAGCTTGACGAGAAGGGCAACATCATCGACATCGAGCAGGCCTACAACAAGGTCATCAGCGCAATGAAGCGCAAGATTGCCCTTGACATCCAGCAGGAGCAAATAGCGGAAGTGATGAAGGAGGAAATGGACAACATGGCTCTTTCGCTCAAACAACTTTCGCCGGAGCTGGGCAGCAAGGTGGTGGAGCTGGCCGAGGACGGCTGGGACAGGAACAAGATTGTCCGCAACATCAACCGCTATTTCCTCCAAGACCGCAAGCTGACGGGCAAGGAGGAGTTCTTTATTGACAACATCGTAGCCATCGTCAAGCGGGAACACGAGAAAATCGAAAAAATCCGACAGACCCTCGCGCCCTGGATCGGCAGCCAGCTTGACGCGGTGGTCGCCGAGGTTGAAGAGGAGGCGGCAGCGGAAGAGGAGAGCAGCGGCAACAGCGCCGTGGAGACCGCCGCCGAACTCGCCAAGAAGCAGCAGACGGAATGGGAGAACCTCCAAAAGGAGGTGAAGAAGCTGTTCAACAAGGACGAGCTCATCGGCTTGGACAAAGTCGCCGCCGACAAGGAGAAAATCCGGCAGGAGTACGGCGACCTCATTACACGCATCGAAGCGTTCACGTCAAGCAAGGGCAAAGCCGCCAAAGCACTCGCCGACCAAGTGCGGCAGTACATGGCCAACGCCATCGAAGAGGTTGACCGCGCCGCCCGCGCCGAGCAAATGAAGAAGGTGACGGAGCAGTACGCCAAACTCTGCGAGCAGTTCAAGACCATTGAAGAGAAGCTCGGCCAAGACCTCACCGACAGCTATTCCTCCCAACTGCTGCAGGTGGAGCAGAAGTGGCGCACCACCATCGCCGAGATTGACAAGAGCATCGCCTACTACGAGAGCAAGAAGGGCGAAGCATACGACCCCGCGAAAGGCACGGGGCTGAGCGAGGAAGAGCTGGAACTGCTTGAAAAGTTGCTCCAGCAGAAAAAACAGGCGATTGCGCTGGAAGCACAAGAAGAGCTCTCCATCGTCAAGAAAGCGGAAGCCGACATCACCAACGCCCTGCTGTCCGAAACGGACAAGCGCATTGCCGCCGTCCGCAAGGAGTACGGCGAGAAAATCTCTGCGGCGCAGTCCTCCATCGCCAAACTCAAAGCCCTCGGCGAAGAGGAGAACCAAGACCGAATCCGCCAGCTGGAAGAGCAAATCAAAGCCCTCAAGGTGAAGATGGAGAAAGAGGTCGCCGACCTCGCAAAAGCCAAAGGCAAGAAAGGCGCATCCGGCATCGGCAAACTCCTTGAGATAGATTGGAAGCACTTCAAGAAGGACTGGGAGAAGAACCTCGCGGAGATTGCCGACGTGATACAGGACTTCGCCAGCACCGTCTCCCAAATCTTCGACTCCATCAACCAGCTCCAGAGCAACCGAGAGCAGTCCCTGCTCGATGAATACAACAAGGCCTACGATGAGCGGAAGGAGAAACTTGACTGGCAGTTGGAGCAGGGCATCATCTCGCAGGAGTACTACGACGCGCAGCTGGACAAGCTGGACAAGGAACGCGAGGAGAGGGAGAAGGAGGCCGCGCTGGAGCAGTTCCGCCGCGAGAAACGGGCGGCAGTCATCCAAGCGGTGATTTCGGGCATTGTCTCCGCACTGAAGAGCTTCGAGAACGGCGGCGGCTTCCCGTGGGGACTCATCCCGATGGCGCTGTCCGTGGCCACCACAGGCGTACAGATTGCCGCCATTGAATCCCAGCCCGAACCATACTACAAAGGCGGCTACATTGACGAGGAGAAAAACATCGTGGCAGGCGAGCGCGGCCGCGAGTGGATTGCCCCCAACGACCTGCTCACGGACAAAGAGACCGCACCTGTCATAGAAGCATTGGAGCAGTACCGCAGGGGGAACAAGTCCCCGCTGCGGGATCTGCAGCTCGCCGTCCCCGACGGGGACACGCTGTCCCAAGCCGCCGCCTCCATCAGCCGTAACTTTGCGCCGTCAAACACGCCGACACCAGCCGCAACGAACCGCACCGCCCCGAACCAGCAGGGCGGCACGCTCGACAAGATGCTGGCACAGCTCACGGAACTGACCGCCTATATGAGCGACCCGAAGAACCGCCAAGCGGTCATCAGCCGTGAGATGCAGCTTGAATTTGAGGAGCAGGAGGAGTTCCTGCGCAACGTGGCGGCGCTAAAATGAGAGAGCCATGTCCGTGACCATCGAAGAAAACCCGTTCCCGCTTGACTTCGCGGGCAACCGCTGCCAGTACCGAATCCGCTGCACCCCGTACTCTAATGGCGGGCGCAGATCTGTGAGTGTCTTCAAAATCGGGCAAATGCCCGGACTGGGCTATTCGCTGACAGTCACCTACGGCGAGACCGCACTGTCCATGATTATCACCGTGGCCTACAACAAGCGCGACGACCCCAACTTCCTGATGAGACGGACGGAGCCGGAAAAGATAAAGGCGGAACTTGAGAAGAAGGTCGCCCGCAACTACGATATCGCGCAGCTGTATGACGTGACCGTCAGCGACGAGCTTGAAATCGCCTTCACCTCAAAGGAGGCGGGCGGCGACAGCGTGGCCATCACCAGCAACGACACCAACGCTATCATTGACGAGATTGACCAGGTGGCGGGCATCACCCCAGTCGCAAGGGCGAACTACGGGGTGACGGGATGGCTGGAACTGCAACGCTACGCCAACGGCTCCGTCTCCGAGGAGAGAACGCCGGAGTTCCAGCTGCACCCCGACAGCAGCGGACGGGTGAAAGTCCCGCTCGACATCCTGCGCCCGTACTTCACACAATGCGACATCCCCCCGACAGGTGAGGCCTTCGACACACACCAGCTGCTGTACGCCCTTCTGAAATACCGCCTTGTCTTTGCAGACCGATTCGGCACACCGCCGCAGGTTCAGTCACTGCAATTCAGCGACTGGCGGCTGCTGTCAGCGGGAACCGTCAGGGAGGACAGCCGCAAGCGCAACCTCCCCGACTGGCTCACCAGCGATATGAGCGTCCCGCTGTCGCACTACAAGCACATCCGCAACTACGGCAGCACTAACGGGCTGACCGTGCGCTGCTTCGCAGGTATGCCGCAGTACGCCTACTTCATCCTCTTCGACACGGAGAGCGGGCCAGGACTGACCCGTGACCTTGAAGTGGATGTCAAGGTGATGGAGAAGTCGGGCAATGTTGTCAGTCTCGGAATTTCAACTTTCCCCGTCAAGAACCTGAACATCGTCAGACTTCCGCTCTCCTCGGACACCCTGCGAATCATGGAATCCTGCCCGGATGCGATGTCCTACACCGTCACCTGCACCGAGGGTGCGGCGTTCAAATGGCGGCGGACGTTCCTGCTGGAGAGGAAACCTCTCCACGGCAGCGTGTTCCTCCTGCAAAACAGACTTGGCGTGCTGGAAAGCCTCCTTGTGGAAAACGAGCTGGCGGAAAAGGAGACGGCAGGCGACGAGGTGGTGAGGGACGGAGGTTTCGAGATTGCCGTCACCGACAGCGAGACCACCTTCACCGCCCGCACGGGCTACAGAAGCAGGGAGGAACTCCAGCTTCTTGCAGATGCTGCGGGCAACGCCAATAACTACAAGCTGGAAAACGGCAATCCTGTCCCCATCACCATCCTGCCCGATACGCTGACGGTCGCAGACGAGGCGGAAGACCTCCAAAGCGTGGAGTTCCGCTACCGCCACAACCTCCCGCAGGACGGCAGCGGCGAACCCGTGCCGACAGGCCTAATAATCACCGAAGCCGACTACTGGGTGGAACTTGACGCATCGGAGCAGGCCGTCCGCTGGGACGACGCCATCCAATTCGGCTACGCCACCAACATAATCACCGCACAAGCCACATTGTTAAGACTATGAATGAGACCGAAGAGACCAGAGGGAAGGAGTACGACTCCCTCAAACCCAAGTTCATCGAGAACGGGATGAAACTCTCCGAAGTGAGAGCAATCCTCAACAACGTGATTGCCGCCACCACACAGCTGGCAGAGCTGTATGTGGAGACAGGGCAGGCTGTCGTGGAGACCGTCCAGCATACCAAGAAGCTGTCCGAAGCCATTGACTCCATCCAAGAGGCAATCACCATCCTTGACCAACGAATCACCGCCCTTGAAAAGCCGAAGCAATGATCAGCATCACCGTCGGCGGCAAACCGCTCTTCATCCCCAAAGGCACCTCCTTGCAGATAGAGGCCAACAACCCCGTCTTCTCCACAGGCAAGATTGAGGGGGACGTGATGTTCACCTTTGACGTCCCGGCGGAGAAGAACGACACCGTCTTCCGACACGCCCGCTATACCTACATCCGCAAGGTGCGGAAATACCAATGCAGCGTGCTGGCGGGCGGCATCGGCATCGCCAACGGAGACCTCTACCTGCAAAAGTCCACGCGGACGACCTATTCCTGCGGACTGGTCATCAACCCGTTCCCGGAGGGCTACGCCGACCGCAGGCTGAAGGACAACGACTACGGGAAAGACATCCTCATCAGTCAGTTCGCCGACACGCAGCGCGCAAACTGGCTGGAGTTCCTGCATTCATCCCTCGCCGACGATTCGGTTTACAAGTTCCCACTCTTCACCGACAGCGAGTTCTACGGTTCCGCCAACAAGGCCTTCGGGTGGTTCCTGCTACCGTCCGAGAATCCCGGACAGAGCAACCCCAACGGCTTTCAGGCTTCGCTCAACACCAACGACAATGTGGGGCTTGACAAGCACTACATCAACCGCCTCTTCACCGATGCGGGAGGAAACGTGGTGGAAGAGGTGTCGGGAAACCGGGGAATCCGCATCTTCAACAACCCGCGTGCCGCCAGCCCCAACAGCTTTGCGTTCTGCCCCGCGCTGCGCCTTGTGTGGCTGCTTGAAAAAGTGGTGGAGAACGGAGGCTACGCGCTCTCCGGCAGCTTCGCTTCCGACAGCGGCGTGCGCCGCATCTTCGCGCAGAGTCTCCGTGCGATGGACGGCATGGAAACGCAGTACGAGGACGCGGTGGCCTCGGCCAACGTCACCGTATCACCGGAAGCGGAGTTCATCGAGCAGACATCCTCCACCTACGCCATGCCCTTCAATGACGGGCTGACAAGGAGATTCCGCTGCCTGCGAGTCCCCACCACGGGGGACTACGAGATGGACATCACCATCAACACCTACCTGCCAGCCAACGTGGTGAACTCGCACGTGGATTCGGACTACCCGGACGAAACGCACTGGCAAGTGCTCGCCCTCATCCTGATGGAGGAGGACACACCGATGCCCAACTTCCTCAACCAAGCGGGCTACGACGCGCAGTGGCACAACATCGGCACACTGTCAAACGGCGACTACTATCCCATCGAGACCTACCACAAGGTGTACCACTCTGCAGCCGACCTTGACTCCTTCGGCTATGCGGGCGGCGGGTTCTACACGTTGCACCACCACTTCACCCAGCGGCTCACCGCAGGCGTGAAGTACAGGATATTCTTCGGAATCCTTGACGCCATTGTCTTCGGCGGCAACTACTTCGGGATGACCTCCATCACGGGATGGCACAACTCACCCGTCACCAACGGCACCACCTACTACAATGTCTGCAACGTGTTCTCAAACCGCCTGCGCTACTCCGAGCACGTCCCCGACCTCACCAACGGCAACTTCATTGACACCCTCTGCAACGCTTTCGGACTGGCGATGTTCACGGACTCCGAGACCCGCAGGATGGAGTTCTCGTTCTTCAGCGACATAGTGGCCAAAGCGAAGTGCATCGACCTCTCCACCTCCGTGCTGGACAAGGAGACATCCATAGAGAAACGGGAGGAGAAGAGATACACCTACAGGCTGGAGGGGATCGAGGTCAATGAAATGGACGAAACGAAGATACTGCCGCCCGTGCGCAAGTCCGAGGACTTGCCGGACGCGATGGTCAACTACGGCAGAATCTGTTTCGTTGAGAACGAGAACGTCTGCCGCATCGCCGAAAGGGAGGGGGACTCCATAGACAACTGGGTGTTCCGATGGAACACGCTCTGCGGCAACGCCCAGACCCTTGAAGTCGGGGAGGGCGACGAGGAAAGCGTGAACCCTTCCGTGAAAGTGCCCGGGATGAGAATCACAGACACGAAGCTGGACGCCTTGTATCGGGGCTTCGTCCCCGACATCGGGGCGAAAGGGTGCAGCGCGCTGTACGACAGCGGCAGCACCGGCTTCGGTCTGATACTGCTTGAGTACTACGGGAGGAAGCCGTTGAAGACAACTTCGGGCACTTTCTATTATGAAGCTGCCGCGCCCACCTGCATCAAGGCCGACGGCACAACGGAGGAGGGACTGTCGCTCACCCCGTTCGGGGAAAGCTCTGTCGGCGAGATGTACGCCCGCCCGTGGCTGTCGTTCCTTGCGAACTATGAGAAAGTCACCCTCAAACTGCTGCTCACGCTGTCGGGGTTCCTTGAGCTGTGGCAGCTGCTCAAACCGCAGAACTGCCCCGTGGAGAGGCAGAAGCGGTGGATAATGGCGGACAACGTGCGCTATCTCCCCATCAAGATGACTTTCCAGTTCACCGAAGGAAGCCGGAACGTGATGGCCACGGTCGAATGCGCTAAAGAGTCGGAGTGACCGCCGAATCGCTGTCTTCCGACTTCGAGAATTTCGGCGTTTTTGAAATGACAATCTCCCGCAGGTTCGGATCGACGTGCTTCGTGTAAATCGCTGTCATATCCAGCGAATGGTGGTCTGCCAACTGCTTGACGGAGAGCGGGTCTATTCCGTTCTTTATCATTTCCGTCATGCCCGTATCGCGGAACGAGTACATCTGCATCTCCTTCGGGAGATTCAACTTTTTGCGAAGACTTATCCAAGTCTTTGTCATTCTTGCCTCCGACACCATAACAGGTCCGGGGCGATACCCCTGCCCGAAGAGATAATCGCTATTCACCGCTTCCTGCACACCGAGGTCAAGAAATGACATAAGCACTTCATCCGAAACGGGCACAACCCGCTCGTGTCCGTTTTTAGCAACCTCCTTCCTAATCCTTATCTGCTTGTCTGCAAATGACAAGTCACCGACTTTAAGCATCCGCAGTTCCTTAGGTCGGATAAGCCCAGCATAAATCAGCTTCAGAACAAGCAGATACCCCGGATTGTTGGCCTTGAGATAATCATCTATCTTTTCGCGGGTGCCCTCTGGAATCAATATTCTACGCTTGTCCTCCGTCTTCTTACGCTTTATCTTTGAGAAGTGGTTCTCCTTGCAGTAGCACTTCTCAATCATCCAATTAAAGAAAGCACTGCCGTGCTTTATATATCCGTTGTAAGTGTATGCGGAAATGTCTTCCCCGCTGGAAGTTTTCCTCTCAAAGAAGACATAATCCATAAAGCGGACTATCATCGCATGGGAAATCATCGAAGAATAAATCCCCGCTTTTTGCTTCCCAATCCACTCCAGAAAAATCTTGATGAATGACTTGTACGAGCGAATAGTCGCCTCCCTTTGCGTTTTTTCTGTCTCCTCCACATACTTTCTGCACACCTCTTCGATGGGTGTGTACATCCGGGAATCCTCACCTTCAAAATAAGGGTTCCATCCCGTTGACAGTCTCATATTCAATGCGACGATGATATTGTTGATGTGCTTTTTTGCCTCACCTATAGTCGCATAACGGGTAAGAAGCCGCTGCAAGCGTATCTTCTTGCGCTGCAACTCCTGCGTTTGAGGGTTCTCAACATAATACTCAATAAGCCACCCTGACTTATTGGTTTTCAGAGTAGCTGGCAGATAGTTGACAGCGGAATACTCCGAAGATACGGCTAACCTGTTGTAATTCGTAGGCATTTTTTTTTTGGTTTTTGCCAAGTTGTTGCATTTACACCTCGGAAAAAACCAAAGAATAACCTTTGTCCCGTTTCTGTCCCGATTTAAACGCAAGAATCAGCAATCTACCTTCGTAAATTGCTGATTCTGATTGTCATAGAGACTTCTGCGGAGAGTGAGGGATTCGAACCCCCGGAACCCCGAAGGGTTCAACAGATTTCGAGTCTGCCCCGATCGACCACTCTGGCAACTCTCCGTGCGGCAAAAGTACAAAAAAAATCGTTGCAGAAATCATGATTTTTTTTGTTGTTTATCAATTTGTTACGTGATTATTTGCCGCTGTTGGCAATCGTAAAATCGCAGCAAAAAAGAATTTGAGCCGCCGCCGCACTATTTCATATTAATTTCAGGCAAGTTTGCGATTGATGGATTTCCCTGTTGATAATGTGTATGATTGTATGGAGACAAGGTTGTAAAAGTGCGATATTTATCTCATTCGTTCC
Source organism: Bacteroidales bacterium (assembly GCA_017961265.1). Classification (GTDB taxonomy): domain Bacteria; phylum Bacteroidota; class Bacteroidia; order Bacteroidales; family WCHB1-69; genus UBA1756. The sequence continues at coordinate 50,743 of JAGCXN010000037.1, forward strand.
CAAATTAAGTTTTTTTAAAATTGCCCTCTACCCTTTTGTTGTACTTTTGCCAAAAGTTTTCAACTATGGAGTTTAAAGTTGCTCAAATTGCACAACTTCTTAATGCTGAGGTTGTTGGAAATCAAGATGCAGTAATCACTACGGTATGTAAAATCGAGGAGGGCGTAGAAGGCGGCCTCACTTTCCTCGCCAATCCGAAATACACCCATTATATTTATGAGACAAAAGCCACCGCAGCCATCATCGCTGCTGACTTTGTGGCTGAAAAGTCCGTCCCGTGCACTCTCATCAAGGTGAAAGACCCTTATTTCGCTTTCGCCCAGCTGCTTGACTTTTACAGCAAGATGAAGCCGGTGAAGAAGGGCGTCTCCCCGCACGCCTGCATCGCCGAGACGGCCAAAATCGGCAAGGATGTCTATATCGGCGAATTCGTTAGCATTGGCGAGAATGTGGTGGTGGGCGACAATACGCAGCTGTTCCCGCATGTCTGCCTCGGTGACAATGTAAAGGTGGGCAGCCGCACCATCCTCAACAGCGGGGTGAAGGTGTATGCCGACTGTGTCATTGGTGACGACTGCATCCTGCACGCGGGCGCAGTCATCGGTGCTGACGGTTTCGGCTTCGCGCCGAAGGACGGCATCTTCGTCAAAATCCCGCAAATCGGCAACGTGGTGATTGGAGATAACGTCGAGATCGGTGCCAACACCTGCATCGACCGTGCCACAATGGGCTCGACGCGCATCGGCAATAATGTGAAACTTGACAATCTTATCCAAGTGGCTCACAATGTGGAAATTGGAGAAGGGAGTGCCTTCGCCGCACAGGTCGGCATTGCCGGCTCAGCCAAGATAGGCAAACATTGCATTATGGGCGGTAAAGCCGGTGTGGTCGGCCATATCACCGTGGGCGACGGCACCATGGTGGGACCGCAGTCGTCGGTGACCCATACGCTCGCTCCGGGCCAGGTGGTCCTTGGAGCCCCCGCAATCCCGGCCAACGAGGAGAAGCGCCTCATCATTTATCGGAAAAAACTTCCCGAACTTTACCAACGTGTTTCTGAACTTGAAAAAAAACTGAAAAATGAGTAAACAACACACTCTCTCCGGCAGTGCTTCACTGTCTGGCAGAGGTTTGCATACAGGAAAACAAGTAACGGTAACCTTCCAGCCTGCGCCGCAGTACCACGGCGTGCTGTTCCGTCGTATAGACTTGCCGGGCAAGCCGATTGTCCGCGCCTGCGGCAAGAATGTCTTCGACACGTCCCGTGGCACCTCCATCCGCGATGGAGAAGCGGAGGTGCGCACTATCGAGCACCTGATGGCCGCCCTCGCCGGCCTCGAAATCGACAACGTGATGGTCGATATCGACGCGGAGGAGACCCCGATCCTTGACGGCAGCTCGCGTCTGTACGTGGAGGCGCTCCAGCAAATTGAAAAGGTAGAGCAGACGGCCGAACGGGAGTACTTCACCGTCAACGAGACCGTCGAATTTTCCGTTCCCGAAAAGGGTATCCAGATCCGTATCGAGCCGGCCAACGACTTCCAGATGGTGGTGGATGTGGACTATGGTACGGAAATTCTCGCCAAGCAGACGGCGGATCTGAAGAACATCCGCGACTTCGTCCCTGAGGTCTATAGTTGCCGCACATTCGTCTTCCTGCATGAGTTGCAGTTCCTCATCCAGAACAACCTCGTCCGCGGCGGTGATTTGGACAACGCCATCGTCTTTGTGGCGCAGATGCCCTCACCCGAAGTGCTGGCGCAGTTGGGCGAGTTCTTCCACAAGAGCGACCTGAAGGTGACGGAAAACGGCATCCTGAACAATATCGACCTGCGCTTCCCGAACGAGCCGGCGCGCCACAAGCTGCTCGACCTCGTCGGCGACCTCTACCTGCTGGGCAAGCCCATCAAAGGGCACATCTTCGCTACCCGTCCCGGCCACTTCGCCAACACCGAGCTGGTGAAGAAGCTGGTGGCGAACAGGGGGTAGTTTTCAGGGAACAGGGGTCAGGGAACAGGGTACAGTGAATAGGGTATAGTTATTCATTGAGCAGCCCCAAAGGGGCAAGAGAATATAGCCCCGTGCGTGAGCGCGGGGTATAGTAGAGACGCGGTGTACCGCGTCTCAAAAGGGTGCAAGTTATCGGTTCAGTTCATCTTGTCACATTGATTCATGTAAATAATTTAATTTTTTCATAAACCATATTGTTATTTTATAATTTAATTATATCTTTGCCGCCGAAAAATTTTCGGTTATGCGCTATGATAATTTCTATGTCCGTTTTGATTGGGCGGCGAAGCAACTGCTCCGTGAAAAGTCAAACTTTGTTATTCTGGAGGGGCTCCTCACCGTGCTCCTTAACCGGAAAGTAACAATTGTGGATATTCTTGAAAGCGAGAGCAACCAGAAGGAAAAGAACGACAAGTACAACCGCGTGGACGTGATGGCGAAGGACAAAAGCGGCGAACTGTTCATCGTGGAAATACAACAGCAACGGCAGTACGACTACTATGAACGGATGCTGTACGGTGTTTCCAAAACCATCACGGAGTATATGGAACTTGGTGACAACTACCAGAAAGTCAAGAAGATTTATTCCATCAACATCCTATATTTCAACCTCGGCAAGGGAGACGACTTCCTCTATCACGGTACCACTGTCTTCCGGGGCATCAACACCAACGACATCCTGCAGATGACGGAACGGGAAAGTAACAACATCCATTATGACGTCCCGAGCGACATTTTCCCGGAATACTACCTCATCCGTGTCAATCAGTTCAACAAGGAGGCGACGAACTTCTTGGAGGAGTGGATCGCCTATTTCAAGGACGGCATCATTCGGGAGGACACGAAAGCGCCCGGCTTGAAGCAGGCACTGAAGAAGCTGAACTTCTATAACTTGACTCCACAGGAACGGCGGGAGTACGAATATACGATGGACTGCATCGTCTCCAACGAGTCGATGATGGATGCCAAGTATATTGACGGGCGCGAGGACGGCCGCGAAGAGGGGCTGACCATCGGACGGATACAGGGATGGGAGAACGGTTGGAGCGAGGGGTGGATGCAAGGTGAGGAGAGTGGAAAAAGGAAAGGTGTTATTGAGATGGCGGCAAAAATGAAAAATACCGGCATCCCAATCCAGACCATCGCTGATGTCACAGGGCTTACGGCAGAAGAACTCGCAGAAATACGCTGAAAAAGGTCTGCGGTAGTCTGCGCTGTCTGCGGGACTTATGACAAGGTGCCGATAAGCGTCGCCGCCGTACAAGAGGTGATGCGCACATTGACGTAATCACCTTTTTTGTGATTCCCTTTCGGAAAAACCACCACCTTGTTTTGGGAGTTGCGGCCAAAAAGCTGCTCCTCGGAGCGTTTGGAAGCACCTTCCACCAATACCTTGAAAGTTTTGCCCACATCACGCTGGTTGTGTTCGAGCGATAGTTGCTGCTGCAAAGCGATAATCTCTTCCAAACGTTTGGTTTTCAGCTCATCGGGAACATCGTCAGCGAAGTGCGTGGCGGCGTAGGTGTTGTCGCGCACAGAATAGCGGAACATATAGGCGTAGGCGTAGCCCACCTCGCGCATCAGCGAAAGGGTGGCCTGATGTTCCTCCTCTGTCTCGCCGCAGAAGCCGGCGATGATGTCGGTGGCGATGGCGCAGTCGGGGATGACCCGCTTGATGGTGGCGATACGTTCCAGATACTGCTCACGGGTATAGACGCGGTTCATGCGCTGGAGTATGGAGGTGCTGCCGGCCTGCACGGGCAGGTGGATGTACTTGCAGATGTTGGGATATTTGGCGATGGTATGGATCAGCTCGTCAGAGATGTCCTTGGGGTGGGAGGTAGCGAAGCGCACACGCAGCTGTGGCGAGAGTTGCGCCACCCGCTCCATCAGCTGGGCGAAGGTGGTGACAGTGCCGTCCTCCTCTTCGTAGCGGTACGAGTTGACGTTCTGGCCGAGCAGCGTCACTTCCTTGTAGCCGTCGGCGAGCAGCTGCTGCGCCTCCGTGAGGATGGTATGGGGCGAGCGGCTCCGTTCGCGACCACGGGTGAACGGCACCACACAGTAGGAGCAGAAATTGTCACAGCCGCGCATGATGGAGATGAAGCCGGAAACGCCGTTGGCCGCATAACGGACGGGCATAATATCGTCGTATGTTTCTGTTCTGGAGAGGATGACGTCGTAAGCCTTTTCGCCTGCGGCCACCTCCTCAATCAGACGGGGCAGCGAGCGGTAGGCATCGGGGCCAGCCACGAGGTCGAGGGTGGGCTCCTCTTCCAGAATCTGCTGCTTCAGCCGTTCGGCCATACAGCCCAAAAGACCGACCATCATTCCGGGGCGGCGCTTCTTGATTGCGGCCAGCTCCTGCAGACGGTGGCGGATACGTTGTTCGGCATTGTCGCGCACCGAACAGGTGTTGATGAGGATCAGGTCCGCTGACTGCTCATCATCTGTGATTTCATATTCAGGGGAAAGGATGGATGCAACAACTTCACTGTCAGCTACATTCATCTGACATCCGTAGGTTTCAATAAAAAGTTTCTTCATAATCAGAAATTGGGGTGCAAAAGTACGGATTTCTTTTTTAAGGGATGAAATATTATAATTATTGTTGTAAATTTGCCGCCTTCTTTTGAAAATCATCAATTTATCAAAATTAATATGAAAAAACTACTCCTTTTTATCACCTTGTGTGTGTGTTATGCTGCATTTGCGGCACCTGTCACAAAGGATGAAGCTGCGGTCGTGTGCCGTCATTTTCTCGCCCAAAAAATGGCTAATGGTCAAACAGACCAGACGGATTTCCATTATTTTAAAACCGAATATTGGGACAATATGCCGGTCTATCATGTCTTCCGTATGGATGGGACGGGTTTTGTGACGATTTCTGCCTCTGATCATTTTGAACCCATCATTGGCTATTCCTTTGAAAGCGACTACCTTCCAAATCCTGCTTCCACCTTCATTATGGAAGCATACTCCCGTTGGATTGTGGAGTGTGAGAAAGAGAATGTCTCTTATAAAGGTGTGAAAGAAAAGTGGGATGCCTATTTGTCGGAGGATTTCGTGCCGGAGCCTACTCGTGCCGCCGTTGTGGGGCCCTTGGTTACCACCAAATGGAATCAGGATACCTATTTCAACACACTTTGTCCGTGGGATTTGCGCGGTCCCGATCAGCATGTCTATACGGGTTGTGTGGCCACGGCCATATCGCAGATCATGAACTACCATGGACATCCACGTACTGGACTCCTGGGAAGTTCATACATCCCGGCTCCCTATGGGCGTATTACAATCTATTTCCGTGATTATACATACAACTATGGTGCCAATCCGAATGTGCCGACGGGCTACTCTAACGAGATGGCAAAGTTGATATTCCACTGTGGTGTGGCTGTCCAGATGGGTTATACACCTACGGGTTCGGGTGCACATAGTGTCAGTGCGATGGATGCACTCAAGCGCCATTTCAAATACGATAGCGCATGGCTGTGTTCCCGCGCCCTTTTTGATGAGATTGAGGAATGGCGTAATGCGCTCAAAATAGACCTGAACCAACTGCGTCCGTTGTATTATTCCGCCAATGACGGTCAGGGCGGTCATGCCTTCATCCTTGATGGGTATGACGAAGACGATAAATTCCATATTAACTGGGGATGGGGCGGCGGTTATGATGGCTACTTTGTGGTAGTTGATAACTATTTGGAGGACAATGAGGAGAATTCTGGACACACGATGGGCTATATTCTGGATTCCGATTGCGGACGTTTAGTTTATCCTATCACCGATGCCCCTGGTGTCTGTATGGGACATCAGCGTAACACGTCTTCTTCTGGCACCATTCGTTCCGGAGAGCCGACCAAGCTATACGCCGCTGACGCCGACTGCTCATGGATGCTTGCCGCTCCCGAAGTCTCCCGTTACATTCTGACATTCGACCGCCTCGAAACAGAAGAGGGGGTCGATATTGTCACCATTTATAATGGTCCGACTGTAGAATCTGGCGTGGCTGGCACCTACAGTGGCACCACTCGTCCCACCGGTGAAATTTCTATCAACGCTGACAGTGTGTTGGTAACGTTCACTTCCAACAGTGAGATCCAGATGCACGGGTTCCAAATCAGCTACAGGACTGAGGGCGCTGATCAGTACTGTGCCGCTTCAGGGAGCATTACAAGCGCAGGTATTACCACAATCACCGATGGCAGCGAAGATGCCAATTACCGCAACAACACCGTCTGCACGTGGAATATCTATCCTTCCGGAATGCACCACTGTTATTTCAGTTTCCCGATGTTGCGCTTTGGCGAGGGCGACTTTGTTGAAATTTATAATGCTACCACGACTCCCAATACGTTGCTCTATCGTTACGATAACCGCAACTATCCCGATCAGGATGTCCTTAATCTTGCTTACAGCAAGTTGAAAGTCCGTTTTGTGGCTGACAACTGGGATGTGAACGACGGTTTTGTAATGACCATCCAGGCTGTGACGGCCGTGAACGACTATTCAGGTGTTACCGAATTGTCTGTCTTCCCGAATCCCGCCAGCGACCGTCTGAATGTCAGTTTTATGACAGAGGATGCTTCTCCTATTGACTGCAAGATTTTGGATATGACTGGTAAGATGTTGTATAACAAACATATCGAAACTGATGGCGGCTTGGTGGAAGAATCTTTTAATGTTTCAGATTTTGCTAAAGGCATCTATCTCCTCCGTATTGAAACCCCCAAAGGTACTACGATAGAAAAGTTTGTGAAAGAGTAGCGGGTCGCTCCATGTGCCTTTGCCATTAAAAAACGAAGCAATGGCATTGAAAAATTCGGTCTTACGAATAGGTAAATCTGTCATGTTGCTGATGGCGGCAGTGTTTGTTTTGCCCTCGCTGTATGCCCATCATCGCGATTCTTTGACGGCGGAGGGGGTGGAGTTTGTGAGGAATGACCGTCAATGGGACGAACGTGTCCTGTTTAAGGCCTCTTTGCACGGTGGTGCCCTATTCGCAGAACAGGATGGTTTTACCTTTGTGCTTCTTCACCCGCAGCAGTTGAAGGAGTTCTATGCCGCTAAGTTTGACCCCTCCTCCGCACGCAGCAACGGAATTATCGATGCCGCAGCTTACAAGCTGGTTTTTGATGGCGCTAATCCGGCGGTGTCTGTTTCAGGCCATGAGGAGATACAAGGATACAATAATTATTATATAGGAAACGATGCTTCCCGTTGGAGTACCCGCGTGCCAAAATATCGGGAAGTCTTTTATGAGAATTTGTACGAGGGTATTGACTTGTCACTCACACAGTCGGCCTCTCATCTGAAGTACGAATTTACTGTTGCACCTGGCGCTTCGCCGTCACAGATATGCATGAACTATGAGGGTATTGAGAATCTGGTCGTTTCCAAAGGGAACCTTATCGTCAGTACCTCCGTGATGCAGGTGATGGAACTACAGCCTTATGCTTATCAGGAAGATGAAAACGGATTGCGTGAAACGGTGCCTTGCCGCTATAAAGTGAATCGCCGGCGACTCACCTTTGAGGTGGGCAGCTACGACCCCACTCGTCCGTTAGTGATTGACCCTGTGCTGATTTTCGCCTCCTATTCCGGCTCTACCGCCGATAACTGGGGCTATACCGCCACTTACGACAAGGAGGGAAACCTATACTCGGGTGGAAATGTTTTCAGCGTAGGATACCCTGTAACCACAGGCACTTTTCAGGTGGATTTTGCGGGGGGAAGCACCGACATCGCCATTTCCAAGTTCGATGCGGGCGGCTCCTTTCTCCACTTTTCCACCTATCTGGGCGGTTCTGGTACGGAGGTGCCGCACAGCCTTGTGGTCAATGATAACAACGAACTTTACGTTCTGGGCACCTCCTCCTCTTCTGATTTCCCTGTAACTGCCGACGCTTTCGACACGTCTTTCAATGGAGGTGAGGCATACGTGCTCACTACCACCGTGCGCTTCACCGACGGTTCCGATATCGTCCTCGCCAAATTCAATGACATAGGGACACAGCTCTTGGGGGCTACCTATGTGGGAGGAAGTGGCAATGATGGCTTGAATACGGTCTCCTCCCTTCGTAAAAATTACGCTGATGAGGCGCGTGGCGAAATTATCATTGACGGACATAGCAACGTCTATGTGGCCTCCAGTACGCAATCGTGGGACTTCCCAGTTACCGACGGCGCATTCGACACTGCCTTCTGCGGCGGAAATCAGGACGCCTGCATCATCAAGTTCAACCACAATCTCACCAATATGATCTGGTGCTCCTATTTGGGTGGAATGGGTGATGACGCGGCTTACAGCATCGTTCTCTCCGAGGACAATAGCTTATATGTGTGTGGGGGAACTACTTCCTCCGACCTGCCGACGACCTTAAGCGTGGTACAACCTGTTTATGGCGGAGGTGATAACGACGGCTATATTGCCCATATCGACCCGAACGGTACGCAGATACAGCAGCTTACCTACTTGGGGAAGGACGGCTATGACCAGGCCTATCTTGTAAAAAACGACAAACAAGGGAATCCCCATATTTTCGGGCAGACATACGCTTCTGGAACCGTGTGGGTGACCAACGCCGACTGGTATATTCCAAACGGCGGACAGTTCCTGACCAAATTGACACCTGAGTTGGATTCTGTTATTTGGTCCACTGCCTTCGGTACAGGTTCTATCGGTTTGGACATATCTCCCACCGCCCTTCTGGTGGACTTGTGTAATAATATATATATGTCAGGATGGGGAAGTCCCTCCATCAATGGGGGACAGGGTGGTACGTCGGGGCTGCCGATTACTGCCGATGCTTTTCAGACCACTACCGATAACAATGATTACTACTTTCTTTGTATCAGCGATGATGCCTCGCAGCTAGTGTATGCCACTTATTTCGGAAGCCCTCATGCCCGTGAACATGTGGACGGTGGTACGAGCCGCTTCGATAACCACGGTAGGATTTATCAGGCTGTTTGTGCCGGCTGCGGGAATTATGACGACTTTCCCACCACCGAAGGAGCATGGTCGCAGACCAACAACAGTACTAATTGTAACATCGGTGTCATCAAGTTCGATTTCAACCTGCCTGCCGTCGTTGCCGATTTCAATATTCCGAATACGGTGTGCGCTCCTATCATGCTGGAATTTCACAATAATTCTCAGCGAATCAGCGACTCCACCGCTTTCTTCTGGGATTTTGGAGACGGCACCACCTCTACGGAAGAGCAGCCGTTCCATACCTATGCTCAATCGGGGACTTATCTTATCACATTAGTGGCGCAGGATGCAGGGAGCTGTAACTTTGCCGATACTGCCTATCGGGAGCTGGTCGTGCTTTCCAACTCCAACAATGTGCTGGGTGATGTGGGAATATGCCTCGGTGATTTTATCCAAATAGGCATTCCACCGTCAGGCAGTTCCATGATTACCTATGAGTGGCAGCCGCAAGAAGGTTTGAGCAACCCCTCGATCTCTAACCCTATTGCCGCACCGGAAGTATCCACCACCTATTATCTGTTTGTATCCGATGGAGTTTGCATTGATACGATAACACAATTTGTTGAGGTTGAAAATCTTCAAGTGGATGCAGGCTTTGACAGAGTGGTCTGTGCTGGAAATTCTATCGTACTGTCCCCCGTCATATCGGGCGGTGCGGAACATTATTATTGGTCATTATCGCCCGATTTTTCTTCCTATATCAATACGGATTTTACTAATCCGCAAGTGGAGGTGTGGCCCACGAGTGCTACTACATACTATTTGCGGGTGGAGGGTAGCTACTGTACGGTAGAAACCAGCGTCAGTGTGTTGGTCTCGGATTTCTTTCTCAGCTCCGTAGGTAATTATGTGTTATGTTATGGTGACAGTATGATGATTTCGGTCACACCAAGTGTGGCGGGTGCCTATACCTATAGCTGGCAGCCTGCGGGCTCAATAGTGAGCGGAGGAAATACCGCCACTCCGTGGGTGCAACCCTTGCAGCATACAGTCTATACCGTGACGGCGACGAATGAGTACGGCTGTACGGTCATGATGGACGTGCCTGTGCAAATCCGCCGTTTTGAGTCGGAGGTGATAGTGACGGATGCCTCCTGCAACGGCACTCTTGACGGCATTGTGTCATTGACGGTGACGGGTGGGGTGCCTCCCTACTTCTATAGCTGGTCAAATGGTGCCACATCTGCCAACCTGACCAATCTGGCGGCAGGGGTCTATACGGTTACGGTCACCGATAATACCAGCTGTAAAGGTGTGGATAGTTTCTATGTCAGCCAGCCGGCCCCGTTGGTGGTGCAGCAAGTGCAGATGCATCCGGTATTTTGCGACCAGAACTGCAACGGTTGGGTATCCGTAACCGCCAGCGGCGGGACGAACCCCTACCAGTATTATTGGCTGCATGGTGACTCGGATTGTGTGGCTGACAGCCTCTGTGCGGGCATTTACACGGTGGAGGTGACGGACAGCCACGGATGCCGCGTCACAGGAAGCTACTCTGTCACAGACTCCTCTTCCTTTGATTTGGCCTACCAGCTTCGTCCTCTATCCTGCGCAGGAGATTGTGACGCGGCGATAACCCTTACCACCGACTTCGCGCCGTTTGCCCATCAGGTAGTGTGGAACCAGAATCCGGAATGGAATGATGACTCGCTGACAAATTTGTGTGCAGGCGCATATCAGGCAGTTATTAATGTGGAAAATGGTTGTTCCTATCATATTTATTTGCAAATAGATGAGATTAACGTCCTCCAATTTGTCAATCTGTTCGTCACTGCTCCGCTTTGCTATGGCGATTCCAATGCGGTGATACAGACGGATGTTATCGGAGGAACTTCTCCTTATATTATGGCTGTGAACGGTGCTGTGGCGGAATTTCCTGTCAGTGGTCTTGCGCCGGGCATATACTCTGTTTCGGTTATGGATGTGTCCGGGTGTCAGGTGGACACTTTCGTGGAAATTGTTCAGCCTGATCCGCTGCTGCTGTCAGAAAATCATATTTCACCCCCTTGTCCCGAAATTTGTATCGGTGCCATTAATCTGTCGATGGAAGGGGGGACGATTCCCTACCGCTATTTATGGAGTAATGGGTCCGAAGATCCGTCGGTGGCAGGGTTGTGCACTGGCGACTATGCCGTCACGGTCACTGACCGTAACGGATGTGTGGCCACGCTGTCATTGGAACTCACTGACTCTACAGCCTTTCCGAGCGATATTACCGCATGGTGTGATGAGGATACGATATATGCCGGTGAGCTGACCCATCTGTATGCCACCGATCTGGGGGCGCCGTTCCAATACCAATGGATTCCGCCCGTAGATGTGGAAAATCCGACGAATGCCGCCTCTGTGGCCCGTCCGGTGACCACTACACAGTATGTCATCATAGTGACGGATGAGTTCGGCTGCACCCGCACCGACACTGTGTCGGTTTACGTGCGCGATGTGATTTGCGAGGAGCCCTACGTCTTCGTGCCGAACGCCTTCACTCCCAACGGCGACGGGAAGAATGACATTCTGTACGTGCGGGGCGAGGTGGTCAGCGAGGTCAGCTTCAAAGTATATGACCGTTGGGGCGAGAAGGTTTTCGAGACCAATGACCTCACAAAGGGTTGGGACGGGACTTTCCGTGGGCAGCCGTGCGAGCCGGGCGTTTACGACTACCATTTGCAGGTGACATGTCTTGGAATGAAGCGTTATTTCAAGAAGGGCAATGTGACTTTATTGCGATAGAATTGCGGAAAAAAAGAAATGAATTGTAATTCAGGGTTCAAAATCGAGAGAATTTTGATATAAAAATGCGCGTTGTGGACAAAAAAATGAAAAAAAATAGCCATAGCGTATTCCGAAAGAAAATAATTGTATATTTGCCGTCCCTAAAAAAGGAAAGAAGCGGAGTTGAAAAATCCGACTGTTTTTATTATAATACATTGTATTATAATGTTTTAAAATATGGATTGAAAAATGTGTGAGAGTTTGGTTTGCGTCTTTTTGAAGGGAAAATGTTCCGAAATGTCGGGCAAACGAAAAGGAATTTAGTAATAACTTAATAATATAAAGTAGATGAAAAAGCTTAAAGTTACACAAGTAAGAAGTTCGATTGGCCGTCCTGCGCGCCAAAAGAGATCTCTGCAGGCATTAGGCCTCCGGAAAATGCACCAAAGCGTAGAACATGAGGGAACCCCGCAGATTCTGGGTATGATTGACTCCGTCAAGCACCTCGTAACCGTTGAGGAAATTTAATTAGAAATTTGATTTAAAAACAATTAGAAGAAGAACGATATGAACTTACATACTTTAAAACCGGCAGAAAATTCAACTAAGGGAAGCAAGAGAGTAGGACGCGGACAAGGCTCTGGCAAGGGCGGTACCTCCACCCGTGGTCACAAGGGCGCACAGTCCCGTTCAGGTTACAGCCGCAAAATCGGTTTCGAAGGTGGTCAGATGCCTATCTACCGTATCCTCCCGAAACGTGGCTTCAAGAACATCAACCGCGTGGAATACAATGCTATCAACATCAGCACCCTGCAGAAGATTAGCGAAAAGACCAATCTTACTGAAATTACTCCCGATGTTTTGATTGCCAATGGTTTAGCAAAGAAAAAAGATTTGATTAAGATTTTGGGCAAGGGTGAACTTTCTTGCAAACTGACCGTGTCTGCCCATGCTTTCTCCGCTACGGCCAAGGAAGCCATCGAAAAGAATGGTGGTGCCATCAGCGTGATCGGTGCTCCCGCAGCAGACCAACAATAACAAAACCTTTAATCATATCCATAGATGAAAAGATTTATTGAAACCATAAAGAACATTTTCAAGATTGAAGACCTCCGTAAGAGAATTCTCTACACGTTGGCCATCATCTTGATTTACCGTCTCGGTACGCACATCGTGCTGCCGGGCGTGCACCCTGGTGCATTGGCAGAGTTCTCCAAACAGGCCAGTAGCGGTCTGCTCGGTCTTTTGGACCTCTTCTCCGGCGGCGCCTTCTCCAACGCCTCCATCTTCGCGTTGGGTATCATGCCGTATATCTCCGCCTCCATCGTCATCCAGCTGCTTACGCTTGTAGTGCCTTATTTCCAGCGCTTGCAGAAGGAAGGCGAAAGTGGCCGTAAACAGATCAACAAGATTACCCGCTACCTGACCATCGCTGTTGTGGCTATCCAGGCTCCCGCCTACATCGCCAACCTCGAGGGACAGTACGGTATTCAGGCTCTTTCCACAAACATGCTGAACACCAAGATTCTTGGCATTTCGGCATTCTCCGTGTGTGCCTATATTCTGCTGATTTGTTCCACCCTGTTCCTGATGTGGCTTGGTGAAAAGATTACCGACAAGGGTATCGGCAACGGTATTTCCATGATCATTATGATTGGTATTATCGCCCGTTTCCCGAATGCGCTCTATTTCGAGGCTGTCTCCCGCATCACTGAAATGAACGGTGGCCCCATCATCTTCATCCTTGAAATCCTCGTCCTGATGCTCGTCATCAGTTTCTCTATTCTGCTCGTTCAGGGTACGCGCCGTATCCCGATCCAGTATGCTAAGAGAATCGTGGGTAACAAGCAATACGGCGGCACTCGCAACTTCCTTCCACTCAAGGTAAATGCAGCTGGTGTTATGCCGATCATCTTCGCTCAGGCCATCATGTTCCTGCCCCTCACCTTCGTCAACATGGCCGAAATCACCCCCGGCGGTTTCTGGTACAGCTTCATTAACTATAATGGTTGGGGATACAACATTGTGTTCTTCATTATGATTATCCTCTTCACCTATTTCTATACGGCTATCACCATCAACCCGCAGCAAATTTCTGAGGAGTTGAAGAAGAACGGCGGTTTCATCCCCGGTGTGAAACCCGGCAAGCAGACCGCCCAGTACATTGACGACATCATGTCGAAGATCACCCTTCCGGGTTCCTTCTTCCTCGCTGTCATTGCCATCCTGCCCGCCATCGTGGGTAACGTGTTCGGCGTGAACCAGCAGTTTGCCAACTTCTTTGGCGGTACATCCCTGCTGATTATGGTCGGTGTCGTTTTGGATACTTTGCAGCAAATTGAGTCCCATCTGTTGATGAGACATTATGACGGATTAACGAAGTCTGGCAGAATCAAAGGTCGTGCAGGAGGAGCTTATTAATGGGCATTCTGAGAAGAGTACATCTGAAGACTGATTCTGAGATAGAATTAATCAAGAAAAGTTCTTTGCTTGTTGGAAAAACCTTGGGTGAGGTTGCCAAACTGATGAAGCCCGGCGTACCGCTCTACTATATAGACCGCGTTGCCGAAGATTTCATCCGAGACAACCATGGGATCCCTTCCTGCAAGGGCTACTGCCCCGGCAGGGGATACGTGCCCTACCCAGCCACCCTCTGCCTCTCGGTGAATGACGTGATTGTCCACGGGATTCCGAACGGGTATGTTCTGAAAGAGGGAGATATCGTCACTGCCGACTGTGTGGCAAGTGTCGGAGGCTGGCACGGGGATTTCGCCTACACCTTCGCCATCGGCGAAGTGTCGGAGGAGAAACGCCTCCTGATGGAGCGCACGAAGGCCTCCCTTTACGAAGCCCTGAAGTTCGCAGTTGTGGGCAAACATATCGGCGATGTCAGCCATGCGGTTGAAAGCTACCTGAAGCCCTATAACTACGGCATCATCCGCGAACTTTGCGGACACGGCATCGGGCGTTCAATGCACGAGGCTCCCGACGTTCCCAATTACGGGCCTGCGGGTCAAGGCGAAGTGATTCGCCCGGGAATGGTCTTCTGTGTGGAACCGATGATTGCCGCTGGCGGTCGCAAAATCAAGGAGGACAATGACGGCTGGACCATCCGCACCGCCGACGGGAAACCAGCGGCACACTATGAGCACCAAGTCGCCATCAACTCCAAGGGACAAACCGAGGTGATTTCCACCTACAAGTATATTGAAGAGGCACTGGGAATTAATAACTAACGACAAAATAAACGAATATGCCAAAACAACCCCTTATCGAACAGGACGGCGAAGTGATTGAAGCTTTAGGAAATGCAATGTTCCGCGTCCGTCTGGAAAATGGCCACGTCATCACGGCTGGCATCTCCGGGAAAATGCGGATGCACTACATCAAAATTCTCCCCGGCGACAAGGTTCAAGTCGAAATGTCCCCCTATGACCTCACCAAAGGACGCATTACCTTCAGGCACAAATAACCATTCGGAAACAATAAAAATAGTAACAATAAAAACAATAACACAATGAAAGTCAGAGCATCTGTAAAGAAAAGAACGGAGGACTGCATCGTGGTCAAAAGACACGGGGTGGTCTATGTGATCAACAAGAAGAATCCGAAATACAAACAACGTCAAGGATAATCAAATAATTTAAAATCATAGAATATGGCAAGAATTGCGGGTATTGATTTACCTAAGAACAAGAGAGGAGAAATAGGTCTGACCTATATCTACGGTATCGGTAGAAGCATGTCGCAGAAGATTCTGGACCAGGCCGGTATCAGTTATGACAAGAAAGTCAGTGAGTGGAACGACGACGAGCTTGCAGCTCTTCGTGGCATCATTGGCGAAATGAAGGTGGAGGGCGCTCTGCGTTCCGAGACCCAGATGAACATCAAGCGATTGATGGATATCGGTTGCTACAGAGGTATTCGTCACCGTATCGGTCTGCCGCTGCGCGGACAGAGCACGAAGAACAACGCGCGTACCCGTAAGGGCCGTAAGAAAACCGTGGCTAACAAGAAGAAAGCGACCAAGTAGTTTTAAATGCGGCCTGAAGCTCTGCGCATAAGGCCCGATAAAAGAACAAAGAAATTTAGATTGATATGGCAAAAAATACCAAAACAACCAAAAAGAAAGTTGTCAGAATAGATGCGAAAGGCAAGGCTTTCGTCTATGCATCTTTCAATAATGTGATCATCTCCCTCACCAACAACGACGGACAGGTCATCTCTTGGTCTTCCGCTGGTAAGATGGGATTCAGAGGTTCCAAGAAGAACACTCCCTACGCTGCTCAGATGGCAGCTCAGGACTGCGCCAAGGTTGCTTATGACCTCGGTCTGCGCAGTGTGAAGGTTTATGTGAAGGGTCCTGGTGGCGGCAGAGAGTCTGCTATCCGTACCATTCACGCCTCCGGCATCAACGTGGAGGAAATCGTTGACGTCACTCCGCTTCCGCACAACGGCTGCCGTCCTCCGAAACGTAGAAGAGTCTAATTTTTATTTCAAGAATTAAAAAAAACAATTAATTATGGCAAGATATACTGGACCTCGTACCAAAATTGCAAGAAAGTTCAAAGAACCCATTTACGGTCCTGACAAACATTTAGAAAGAAGAAACTATCCTCCGGGACAGCACGGACAGAACAAGCGCCGCGCCAAACAGTCGGAGTATGGCTTGCAGCTCATGGAGAAGCAAAAAGCAAAATATACCTACGGCATTCTCGAACGCCAGTTTAAGAAATTGTTCCTTCGTGCCGCTGGTAAGAAAGGTGTCACTGGTGTGAACCTCGTCAAGTTGATCGAGTCCCGTCTCGACAATGTGGTTTTCCGCTTGGGCATCGCCCCCACCCGCGCTGCTGCCCGCCAGCTGGTCTCCCACCGTCACATCCTCGTGAACGGTAAGATTACCAACGTTCCTTCCATGCTGCTCGTCCCCGGTGACATCGTCGCCGTCCGCGAACGCTCTCAGGCTCTCGAGGTGATCACCAACTCCCTCAACGGCCACACCAACTCCTACTCTTGGTTGGAATGGGATGCCAACCTGATGACTGGCAAGTTTATGAATTATCCTGAAAGAGAAGAAGTTCCCGAAACCTTCAACGAACAGGCTATCGTTGAATTGTACTCCAAGTAATAGGGGCTGCTGACTTCTCAATCAAAAATTGTTAAATATAAAATTCATAAAAATGGCAATATTAAACTTTCAGAAACCTGACAAAGTGATCATGGTCGAGGCCGACGATTTTCACGGCGTGTTTGAGTTCCGTCCCCTCCAGCAGGGCTACGGTATGACCATCGGCAACGCCCTTCGCCGCGTGCTCCTCTCCTCTTTGGAAGGCTATGCAATCACCTCCATCAAAATTGAGGGTGTTGCACAGGAGTTCTCCTCCATCGAAGGCGTTATGGAAGATGTTACCGACATCGTCCTGAACCTCAAGAAAGTTCGCTTCAAGAACAAGATTGAAGGTACCAACTCCGAAAAGGCCACCATCGTCATCTCCGGACAGAGTTCCTTCGTTGCCGGCGACATGAACCGTTTCCTCAACTTCTTCCAGGTGCTGAATCCTGATGAGGTTATCTGCAACATGGATCCCAGTGTCCGCATCTCCATGGAGGTCACCATTGACAAGGGCCGTGGTTATGTCTCTGCTGACGAGAACAAGTCGTTGCACGAAGGCATCAACGTCATCACTATCGACTCCATCCACACCCCCATCAAGCAGGTGCGTTACGAAGTGGACAACTTCCGTGTGGAGCAGAAAACCGACTTTGAGAAGCTCATCATAGAGATCTTCACCGATGGTTCTATCCATCCCAAGGATGCGTTGAAGGAAGCCGCCAAGATCCTGATCCAGCACTTCATCCTTTTCTCCGATGAGAAGATTCTGGTGGACACTCCGTCCAACGCCAGTGTGGAAGGAGAGTTCGATGACGAGACCTTGCGGATCAGAACCCTTCTGAAAACCAAGCTCGTGGATATGGATCTCTCTGTCCGTGCCCTCAACTGCCTGCAGTCCGCACAGTTGGAGACCCTCGGCGATGTTGTCTCCATCCACAAGAGCGACCTCCTCAAATTCCGCAACTTCGGTAAGAAGTCCCTCTCCGAACTGGAAGACCTCGTGAAATCCAAAGGACTGGAATTCGGGATGAAAACAGATAAGTATAAATTAGATAAAGATTAATTGATATGAGACACCAAAGAAGAATCAACCATTTAGGAAGAACGGCCGCTCATAGGAAAGCGATGTTGTCGAATATGGCTTGCTCGCTGATTCTCCACAAAAGAATTTCAACGACTTTGGCCAAGGCGAAGGAATTGCGCAAGTTCATCGAACCGCTGGTGACCAAGAGCAAGAACGACACCACCCACTCCCGCCGTACCGTTTTCGCTTACCTGCACAACAAGTACGCCGTCACTGAGCTGTACCGCGAGATCTCCCAAAAAATTGCCGAACGTCCCGGCGGATACACCCGTATCCTGAAGACCGGTTTCCGTAAGGGCGACAATGCCGAGATGTGCATTATCGAATTCGTTGACTACAACGAAACCTACACACAGGCCAAGGAGACTAAGAAAGCGACGAAGACCCGCCGCAGCCGTAGCAAAAAGGCAGCTGAAGCTCCCGCCGCAGAGGTCGCTCCCGTTGAGGAAGCCCCCGCAGCAGAAGCCACTCCGGCCGAGTAAGTCTTCCTTAATCGCAAAAAAATAGTTGGGCCCAAAGCCCAACTATTTTTTTTCATTTATCGCAAATGATGAAAAAAATCCTTTTGATTGCAGCTTTGCTGCTGCCTTTTCTGCTTTCCGCCCAAACCGACCGTAAGGTGGATGCATACGGCAATCTGCTGTACCAGTACAGCCGCACTTCCGTCATCAATCCGCAGAACCCGTCGGAACGGATTGTCACGTTTACATTTGTAAACGGCAATGCCCAGCGGGCCATCACCTTCCGTCAGGAGTCCCTTGAGGGCACCGTAAGCTGGTTGGAGACCGAAGGGGGTGAGACGGGCACCGAAACCATCGTGGATTTCGTGACGGCCAACCTCGCGCCGGGCCAGACTATCGCGTGGAGGTACGTCTTCGCACCGAAAAAAGGCACCACCCCCGCCGTACTTGAACGTGCCGCCCTTATGATTATGGAAGAAGACTTCGGAACGGAAAAGATAATTCTGCAGTAAGGAAAAAATATTCCTCCGAGCCAAGAACCTTCTCCTAATATCGCTGAAAAACTTCCGATTTTACCACTTCGTTTCTTTACCACCTCCAAAAACCTGATTTTTTACGAATTTGCAGGTTCTCGACCCTTGCCTTGTCACTTCTTGTATGTAACCTGCATATTTTTAAATTTCTGTTTTTCAGAAAAATAGCATAAAATGCCTCTTGAAAAAGCATTTCGGGTGTTGTATCTTTGCGGACAGTTTCCATTTTAATTCACTCAAAAAATCATAATATCATGGAGAATGAAAAAATCGAAAGTGCCCGCATCGAGAGCGCAACCATCAACCTGTTGACCGACTTCGGTTTCAAGCGGATCTTCGGTACGGAGGCATACAAGAAGAATCTTATCCGTTTCCTGAACGCATTCTTGAAAGAATACATAGGAACTATCAGGGACATCGACTACAGACCGACGGAACAGCTCGGGCTAATGGAGAAGGAGAAACGGCTGATCTACGATGTGTTCTGCAGCACAAAAAAAGACGACAGAATCATCGTGGAGATGCAGAAGGCGAGCCAGGAGTTCATTCGAGACAGGATTATCGCCTACTCGGCGCGCAGCATCAGCAACTCGCTGAAGAAGGGCGACAGGAAGTACAACTTTCCGAAAATCATCTCCATCATCCTTGTCGATTTCGAACTGCCGGACCTGAAGGGCAGTGACCGATTCATGCAGCGGGTGACATTGCGGGACGACGAAAACCAAAAATTTTCTGAAAAAGTGGCGTTTGTTCTGATAGATTTGACTAAATTTGCCGCCCAAACGGATTTCGGGCAGCTTCCCGGCGCAAGGGAGAAATGGTGTTACGTGATCAAGAACATGTGGCGGATGTCTGACAGCGACATCCCCGCTGCGGACACTGCATTCCGGGAGCTGTACGATGAGTGCAAACTGTCAAAACTGAGCGACATGGAAAAAGAAGAGTATGAAAAAAGCATTTTAGAGTACGACGATGTGAAAGACGCGATTGAGTACAACCGCAGGCTGGCACGTAATGAAGGACGAGAGGAAGGACGGGAAGAAGGCCGTGAAGAAGGCGAAACCCACACCCGCCTCCTCCTCGCCCGGAACATGCTCGCTGAGGGTATCGCACCTGCCATGATTGTAAGGATTTCAGGACTCACCGAGGAAGAGGTTCTTGCGCTGGCGCAGGAATAATTCCCGCCCCGCCATCCCGCCCGCTATCGTTCGTTTGTAGAGACGTCATAATATGGCGTCTCTACAAAAGGTTACATATATGTCTGTTTGTAGAGACGGGGCGCGCCCCGTCTCTACAGGGGCATCCTATCTCCGCGGGTATCTACATATCATCCCCCCTAATTCCTAACCCCTATTCCCTAACCAAAAAAATCCCAGTTTCCCGCTGGTAGGAGGCTCTGCAAAGCCTTTGAAAACGGAAAACCGGAATTGTTGTTGGTAGTAAAGGAGACAGACCTCGTGGCGTATCTCCTCTACGGTTTGGTTATTTCTTTTGGGTTGAGGGCTTGGGAGAGGAGGGGCGCAGACGGGGAGATAGAGTCTCATTAATGATGTCCTGATAGAATTGGAAGTCTGCGGAGTCCTTGAACTTGCTCATCACTCCTCCTCGAAGTATGCGGGAGACAGCGGATTTGTCCACCACCATAACCAGCCGGATAGTAACAAGGTTGTCTTTTTCCTTGGTGATTTCCATGGATTCCTGCATTTGGAGCCTGACAATGCGGTTGATGATTTCGTTGAGAGCTTGAGTAAGGCTTAGGGTTTGTGCTTCGTTGGCCTTTTTGCGTTCCATCACTTCGCGGCAGCGGGAGAGGACGATGGCGGAGAATTGTCTAGAAAGTTTTTCCCTGCAGAATTCAAAAGCTTTTTTTTTCGCATCCATGAGGGAAGGTGCGGAGATTTCGGATTGTATCCATAAATAGGCAGGCTCTCCAGAGGTGGTGTCTATTGCACACTTGAGTGCGTTGGTGTAGGAGAGCTGGGCCTCAATGGTGTATTGTGAGGATTTCCACCCCTGCTTTGCCAAATCCCTGGCCTGCGCCTCCGCCGTGACCGTCTTCTGTGGCACCATCAGCAAATCTGGTTTCTTGTTGGCTTCCTCATTGTTTTTCTGGCCATAAGAAAAACCCGTATAAAGCAGGGCCATCGTTGTCAGCATTATTACGTTGAATCGAATTCCTTTCATGTTTTCTTGTTTTTGAGAAAGAGGGTGTGTCAGAAGTCGGTTTTGATAAAAACGCAGTTTGATTATAAGATAGTTACAAACCCAAAAAAACGCCTTTTTGGGACTTTTGACACATCCCCCGAAATAATTATTACTTAATCTTTCACACAGCGCACAGAATTACATTGAGATTTGTAAGTAAAGCTTATTGTGGGATTTTCTGTGTTATATCTAATATAAGCGTGATACGCAAGGAAGTTATTTGGACATTCTTCTCCAGTCCAGAAATAAGCTGATTCAAGCAGAAAATCCCAGCTTGACGATATGTATCCTGCAGGCAACGCACAGAATCCTGATAAATTTTTCTCACTTTCAGAATCAGGATTCCCAGGTGCCCATGGAGTTGTGGAAGTTCTCCAGTCATTACCTGTTGCAAGACGAACTGCTATGTGAGAGGTAGTCCCTTCCCCAACAGTGTTATAGAGTTCGTTATATTCTTCCCTATTAGGTATATGCCATCCTTCTGGGCATATACCACGTCTGTTGCCTGAATAAGAGTAGTTGACACGCCTACCGTCCGAAGTCTCCACACTGGTTTCGCCATACGAGACATTGAACGTGTCCATTGCCGCATTCCAGTTGTAATTAGCGCCATACCCATTTGTAGAATACAAATCTTGATTATTGTCGTGAAAACGTGCCTGTTTGCCGGAGTAGGAAAATCTGGTATCCGTTGTAAGAATGTTGGTCCCTGTACTCGGGCTGGTGATGCATCTCATATTCTCCTTCATCCAACATTGGGAGCCGATAAGAACTGTGCGGTATTCATTGTCTTCGTGGTCTAAAATGATGTCCCCGCATTCAAATTTTTTTGCAGTAAGACTGATTTCCTCGCCGTAGCTGACTCCTTCATTGTTTACGGCGTATGCGCGTATGTAGTATGTGGCATTGTCAGGGAAATCAATATCATAGCCTGTAAATGTGGTCTTGGCTTCGGCAATGTAGGTATTGTCTCCGATGGTCGGATTCGGTGAGGTGCTGTAGCAGAATCCGCGTTCGATGACATCTGCCCCCCCGTCGTTGGTGATGGTTCCAGTGATGGGCAAAGACATAAAATCATAATAGTAGTCATAGTAATGAGTGCGTGTTTCCAAGGTTGTAGACACGCTTGGTGTTGAGGTAGGAAGAGGTGTTCCACTACCCACTTGGAAGAGGATGTCTTCGCCATAGCTTGTGCCCAAGCTGTTGGTGGCGTATGCACGCACGTGGTAAATGCTTCCCAATGGTAGTCCGGTGATTTCCATCGACATGTCGCCCAGTTCCCCGGCAATGCTCTGGTGTGTATTGGCAACGGTGGGGTTAGCGGAGTGGCTCCAGCAGAATCCACGCTCTGTAATGCTGAGGCCTCCGTCGTCAGAGACAGCACCCGTAATGGTTGCCGTCGAGGCCGATGTCAGCGTGGCGCTTGTCGTGGAGACGGTGGCGTAGCCTTTTAGGATGAACTCTACATAGGAGGGGCTGGCCGTGGTACCGATGGCATTGGTGGCCTCCACCCATACATAGTAAGTGTTGGGGTCAGAGGGGTAGGAGAGGGAGGGGCTGGTGCCGTTGTCCACGGCAGTGGCCGCTGCCTTATCAGTGGAGGTTCCCACATAGAATGTATAGTTTGTGATGGGAGAGTCTCCTTGGTCGAAGGTGGC
>JAGCXN010000038.1 GCA_017961265.1 Bacteroidales bacterium
GACGATAGCGCCGGGGCACACCTCTTCCCATTCCGAACAGAGAAGTTAAGACCGGCCGCGCCGATGGTACTGCCTGAAGAAGGTGGGAGAGTAGGTCGTCGCCCAATGCCATAAGCCCCCTCTCATGAGGGGGCTTTTTTTGTCGCCTCCATATCGCGAAAGATAGTTTACTTTTTGATAATATAACCTTTCTGAACTATTTTTCGTACCTTTGCCGCTTCATTTTGAAATCAATAATCTATTATAAATCAATAAAATAAAAATGAGCAACCAGATCTCCAAACTCAGAAATATCGGTATTGCCGCCCATATCGACGCGGGTAAGACCACCGTATCCGAACGCATCCTTTTCTTCACCGGCGTGAAACGCAAGGTCGGTGAAACTCATGACGGACAGGCTACGATGGACTTTATGAAGCAGGAACAGGAGCGAGGTATCACCATCGCCTCCGCCGCTATCACCGCCAACTGGAACGACCACCAGATCAACCTCATCGACACTCCCGGCCACGTCGATTTCACCATTGAGGTGGAACGTTCGCTGCGTGTCATCGACGGGATGGTGGCCGTGTTCTGCGCTGTCGGTGGTGTAGAGCCCCAGAGCGAGACCGTCTGGAACCAGGCCGATAAATACCGCGTGCCCCGCATCGCCTTCGTCAACAAGATGGACCGCACCGGTGCCAACTTCGCGGATGTGGTCGCACAGATGAACAAGTACCTCGGTGCCAACGCTATGCCCATTCATCTGCCTATCGGTGCCGAAAACGATTTCCTCGGTATGGTTGATCTCGTTTCCATGAAAGCTATCACCTTCGTGGAGAAAGAGCGCATCGTGAGCGACATCCCCGCCGAAATCCTGCCACAGGCACAGGAAGCCCGCCGTATTATGATTGAAAAACTCGCCGACTATGACGATGATATCGCTACTCTTTATCTTGACGATGCCGAAATTGAGGAATCGATGTTGAAGAAAGCCATCCGCGAGGCCACTATCAAATTGTTGGTGACCCCCGTGCTTTGCGGCGCCGCATACAAGAACAAGGGTATCCAGCTGCTTTTGGACGCTATTGTGGACTATCTCCCGTCGCCCAACGACCTCGGCGCCGTCATTGCCCATGACCCCGATGATGAAGAACGTACTATTAAACTGCATCCGTCTGTCAATGAACCAGTTGCTGCACTTGCCTTCAAGCTTATCAACGACCCGTATGTGGGCCAACAAACCTTCATCCGTGTGTTCAGCGGCAAGATTACCAGCGGTATGACCATCTATAATACCAATAAAGGCAAAACCGAGCGTATCGGCCGTATCTTCCGCATTAAGGCGAAGGAGCGCGAGGAGATTTCGGAGGCTGGCGCTGGTGAAATTGTAGCCCTCGTTGGTATGAAGTTCACCCGCACCGGTGATACGCTGTGCGACGAAAACCAGCCGGTGCTGTTGGAGAACATCACCGTGCCGCCTGCTGTCATTGAGATGAAGCTGGAGTTGGACGACAAGAAGAGCCGTAACAAGCTGGGTGAGGCGTTGGCTAAGCTCACGAACGAAGATCCTTCCTTCCATTCTCATTTCGACGAGGAGACGGAAGAGACCATCATCGCTGGTATGGGTGAATTGCATTTGGAAATCTTGGTGGAACGTATTCGTGATGAGTTCAAGGTGCCGATTTCTGTCGGTGCGCCGTCGGTATCGTTCCGTGAGACCATCACCACGGAGAAGGAGTGCAACTACCGTCACGTGAAGCAGACGGGTGGCAAGGGACAATTCGCCCATACCGTCATCCGTTTCGAACCGAATCCGGGAAAAGGCTTCGAGTTCGTCGATATCACCAAGGGTGGCGTCATTCCGAAGGAGTTCATGCCCTCCATCCAGAAGGGTCTTATCAAGGCGATGGAGAAGAGTCCGATTGCTGGCTATCCCGTGGTTGATGTGAAGTGCGTGCTGGTGGACGGCAGCTTCCATCCCGTCGATTCGAGCGACATGGCCTTCCAGACTTGTGCCGCCATGTGCTTCAAACAGGCGTTCCGTCAGGCCAATCCCATCGTGATGGAGCCGGTGATGAAGGTGGAGGTGAATACCCCCGACGACTTCATTGGTAACGTGACCCGCGACCTCAATAAGCGCCGTGGCCGTATTGAGAATATGCGCCGTTTCCGTAAGGGTTCGCAAAAGCTCGACGGTTTCATCCCGCTGATGGAGATGTTCGGCTATGCTACCGCGCTGCGCAACATCACCTCCGGCCGTGCCAACTACTCGATGGAGTTTTACCAGTATATGCAGATGCCCGCCGACAAGCAGGCCGAGGTCATTAAGAAACGACAGGAAGAGGAGAAGGAACGCTCGGCTAAATAATTGTTTAGTATAAAAATTAACAGATGGTGGAAAAACCTGCAATCACCTTATCTGAAAATGTCAAGTAGTTGTTTTGCGTATTTTGAATGGTTTTGGGAAAAAATAGGAAATCAGGCGGTGAACGCCCGAAAAAATCGCTCTTGATTTTCAGTAAGTTACAACAAAAAAGCCCAATCGCATGATTGGGCTTTATACTGAAAGAGAGCGGAAAACGAGACTCGAACTCGCGACCCTAACCTTGGCAAGGTTATGCTCTACCAACTGAGCTACTTCCGCGGAAGAGAGCGGAAAACGAGACTCGAACTCGCGACCCTAACCTTGGCAAGGTTATGCTCTACCAACTGAGCTACTTCCGCTTATCTTTATTTATGCCTTTTGGGACTTGGTTGTACCTCGGGCGGGACTTGAACCCGCACGGGCGCGATGCCCAAGGGATTTTAAGTCCCTCGTGTCTACCATTCCACCACCAAGGCATAGGTCAAAGAACCTCTCTCAAAATGAGGCTGCAAAAATACAATTTTTTTCAAAACAAATACAATTGAAATTCTTTTTTTTGAAATTTTCAGATATTTTGAATAATTATCTGAAAAACAATGATTTGATCGCTACGCATCCACGTTGGTTACCACTTGTACCGCCTTAAACTTGGTTTCCGTTCGGAAGTGCGTGAGGATTTCTTCCAGCATTTTCTTGCGGGAACGGAGGCTAGCATCCTTCGGGAATTTGAGCCATATATCTTTAAGGTAGAAGGTCTGGATGCGCGATACCAATGGAAACTCCGGCCCGAGTACCATTCCTGGAAATACTTTCCGTAACTGGTCGGCAAGATAAAGACCAGCCTCGTTCAACAATTCCTCCTCCTTGTACTTGAGTGTCAGCTTAATAAGACGGCAGACGGGCGGGTAGTTGAACTGCTGCCGCTCCGCCATCTGCGTGTTGAACATCTCAGAGAAGTTGTTGCTGACCACGTACTTGAGCGCCGGATGCTCCGGTTGGTAGGTTTGGATGACGACATTGCCGGGAATCTCCTTGCGCCCCGCACGCCCGCTCACTTGCGCCATTATCTGGTACGCCCGCTCAAACGACCGGAAATCCGGATAGCTGATGAGATTGTCGGCGTTCAGTACCCCGACGACGGAAACGCGGTCAAAGTCCAAACCCTTTGTAACCATCTGGGTTCCAACGAGAATATCGGTTTTGTGCTGCTCAAAATCGGTGATGATTTTCTGGTAGCCTGTCTTGGAACGGGTTGTGTCGAAGTCCATCCGCTGGATGACGGCGTCAGGGAAGATTTCGGCCAATGTCTCCTCGATTTTTTCCGTCCCGAAGCCGCGCATGGCTACGTCGGCACTATGGCAGGTGGGACAAACTTTCGGCACCTCGATGGCGTAACCGCAGTAGTGGCATTTCAGCAAGTTGCTGCTTTTATGGTAAGTAAGGGTCACGTCGCAGTACTTGCAGGTGGGTGACGTCTGGCACGAGTTGCAGACCATCCGGAGCGAAAAGCCGCGGCGGTTCTGGAATAGGATCACCTGCTCCTTCTTTTCGAGGGCTGTCCCACTCTTGTCCAACAGGAACTGCGAGAAGATGCCCGTCACCTTCTTCTGCCGTACCGACTCCACCATATCCACCACCCAGATGTCGGGCAGCACGCTTTGGGCATAGCGCTTCAGCAGCGGAACGTAACCGAATTTTTTCTGACGTACGTTATAAAACGTTTCCAATGAGGGAGTTGCCGTTCCCAACAGCACTTTAGCATGGTGTATTTGTGCAGTCATTACGGCGCAGTCGCGGGCGTGGTAGCGCGGGGCGGGATCCAGCTGCTTGTACGAGCCGTCGTGCTCCTCATCCACGATGATGAGCCCCAGATTCTGATAGGGAAGCAGCAGTGCCGATCGTGCCCCCAAAATCAGCTGGTACTTGGAACCCTCCGAACCTTCATTCTGCAACACGCGATTCCAAATCTCCACCCGTTCGTATTCGTTAAAACGGGAGTGATACACCCCAACCTTGTCCCCAAAGTATTTGCGCAACCGATTGACAATCTGTGAGGTAAGGGCAATTTCGGGAAGCAGGTACAGCACTTGTTTGCCCTGTTTCAACACCTCATCAATCAGTTTGATATAGATTTCGGTCTTACCGCTTCCGGTGACCCCGTGAAGCAAAACCGACGAATATTCCTCAAACTGTTTCTTAATATCCTCAAAAGCAGTGTTTTGCGCCTCCGAAAGCTGAATGGAGGAAGCATCCGCAATGGCATCAAAGGTCTGCAAGCGACTGATGGTCACATTTTGGATTACAAGGATGTTTTTCTCAATTAATTTCTGCAAAGAAGATGATGAAACTTTTTCATTATCAACCAACTGCGATTTCCTTATCTTTCCCTTGAAACCATTGTCAGTGCCATTTTTTTGCAGCATCATCAGAAAGGCCATCAATGTTTCTGCTTGCTTGGAAGTGCGTTTGGAGTGTTCAAGTTCGTCCAACAAGGCATAAAGTTTGCTTTCATCGGAAGCGTAGGGTTCAGCAAAGGAGACATACGTCTCTGTTTTAGGCTTGTATGCATCCCTAATTTCTTCATCAGTGACGATTATCTGCTTTTCAACCAATGATTTGATGATTGGATGAATCTTCTGTATCTGCAAATTTTTGGCAATATCGGAAATCGTAACCGACGGATGCGAAGCCACCTGTTCGGTAACAGAAATCTCTTTTTCATTGAGCATCGAAAGGTCGCCGTCGAAGTCGGGATGGAGGGAAAGGTGCGTCTCTCCGGCCAGTTTGAGGGCTGTCGGCATCGCGCACGCCATCACTTCACCGAGTGTGCAGAGGTAGTAGTCGGCCATCCACTGCCACAATTCAAACTGCCGTTCCGAAATCACTGGCTTTTCATCGATGACCTCCAGCACATACTTGACATTAACCTGTTGTGGGGCAGTCTGATGCACCCGCGTCACCAACCCCGAATAGAGTTTGTTTTTGCCAAAAGGCACGACCACCCGCACCCCAAATTCCAGCCGTCCGTTCAGCACCTGCGGAACGCGGTACGTAAACGTGCCCTTCAACGGCAACGGCAACAGAATATCAGCAAAATACGTTATCACAATTCTGGCAAATACGTCATTATTTTATCGCACGAACCGAGGTTTTCGGCCACGAAATCCTTGCAAACCTGGCAGGTGTTCTGATAGAATTCGGTATCGGTTTCAAATTGGGCGATATGGTCGGACATTTCATCGGAGGTGCGGATGGAGAAGGCCCCTTTGCGCCGCACGAGTTCGACAGCCTCTTGGAACTTGGCATATTCCGGACCGAAGAAGAGGGGAATTCCGAAAACGGCGGCCTCCAACGTGTTGTGAAGTCCTGTGGCGAACGCACCGCCAATCATCGCCACATCCGCATAACGGTACAATTTGCTCAGCAGACCGATAGTATCAACAATCAGGACATTGTACTCTGCCAAATTTTTGCCGTCCTTTTCGGAAAAGCAGACGATTTTTTCTTCTTTGAAAAGATCTTTAATAGCATTAATATGCTCTTTATCAATTACGTGTGGAGCAATTAGCAACTTGTAGCTGTTTTTGATTTTCGGGAAGATTTCAGCCAAAACAGATTCATCGGGTTGCCAGCTGCTTCCGGCCACAAGGAGTTTTTTGTCCCCTTTGAACTCGGCGGCAAACGGAAGTTCCGCCTGTTGCTGGGCGATGGCGAAGACCCGGTCGAAGCGGGTGTCGCCCGTGATCGCCACTTGGTCAATCCCGCTGCCTCGCAGCAGCTGTGCCGAAGTCTCGTTCTGGACGAAAAAGTGGGTACAGGTTCGCAACTGTCGGGCGAACCAGCGACCGTAAGGCTTGAAAAAATACTGTGAGGGACGGAAGATGGCCGACAGGTAGTAGAACGGAATCTTGCTGTCCGACAAGACTTTCATGTAGTTGTACCAGTATTCGTACTTCACAAAGAAGGCGGCCACGGGTCGGACGGTGCGGATGAACCGGCGGGCGTTTCGGGGTGAGTCGGCGGGCAAGTAGGCGGCAATGTCAATGTCCTTGTCGTTTTTTTTCACTTCGTATCCTGAAGGAGAGAAAAAAGTGACAAGGAAAGTGCAGTTGCTGTATTTTGTCCGCAGCTTCTGAATCAGTGGTTTTCCTTGTTCATACTCTCCTAACGAAGCACAATGAAACCAGATAACTTTCTTGTTTTCACACTTTTCTTCTAAAATCTGAAACGATTTTTTTCGACCATTCTGCAAAAATTTGGCTTTTTCATTAAAAAAAGAAGCAATGAAAATGCCAAACGAGTAAAGAGCGATGAAGAGGGAGTAGAGGAATCGCATATCAAACTAATTTACAGTTTGTTAATAACGATAAAGGGTTTGGATTTTCCGTTTTTCTGTCAACGGGATAATCCATCCGATTTTGGGTCCGATAAGGACACTGAACCGTTTGGTCTCGTCTTTTCCCATCAAAAGGAAGCTATAGTTGCGGTTGCTTTTGGTCCAGATTTCGGAAATTTCGACTCCGGCATAGAAGGAGGCGACGCGCACTTTCCGCATAAAGACATAACCGATGAATTGCGTAAGGGCGAAGCCGCCGCAACGCTGGTCATACCCTTTTTTGTAGTCGCCCGAAATCTGCGGAATCTGGTTGTCAGGGTCATTGATGCGGATTTTGTGTTGGAAATAACCGGCGTTGAGACGCAGCCACAGACCGGAGTTGCGCCATTTGTCAAAGGGGATAATCTTACCAAAACCCAGACTTAGATTCCAGTAACGTCCTTCAAAATAGATAGTTGCCTTCTGTCCGTTGCCATCAATAAGGTCGCCGTTGGAGGTGAGCATGTCGGGACCGAGGACAGCCATCTGGTCTCGCACTTTCGCTCCGAAAAGGTAGTTGAAGTCAAGGCTATAGGTCCAGTTGGAGGTAGTTTTGTAGGTGAAGTCCACACCAATGTTCATGTTCAATTTGAACGTCTCGCGCAGGTTGCCGAACGGGAATTGTACGGCGAAATTAGCGCCCGTCCACACCATGCGGGTGGCCGTGTCAATGGCATCGTACTTCAGCTCAATGTCGGCACGCCGCTGGGCATCCGCTTGCGATACCAAGACAACTATCAGAGAAACAATAAGAAACGTGATTTTTTTCATACGCTAAAAATAGGTGGCAAAGGTACAACTAAAAAATGTATCTTTGCAGCCAATACGCAAATTATCCAAAACGAGATTTTTTAATTTATAACAAACTTAATATCAATTTACTATGAATGAAGAAAATGTGATTCAAAATGGCTTCAACATGCTGGAGGGGTTGAAGAGTTTTTGCCACGACGTATTGTTCCACAACATTCCGCGCATTATTATTGCGCTGCTGATTTTATGGATCGGCTGGAAACTCATCAAGGTTTTCACCAATTTCTTGCAGAAAGTTTTTGCCAAGAAAAATTTTGACATTTCGTTGCAGTCGTTTTTGCAATCCCTTATCGGAATTACCCTTAAAATACTGTTGATCATTACGGTAGCAAGTATGGTTGGCATTCAGATGACCTCCTTCATCGCCATTTTGGGTGCTGCCGGTCTGGCCGTAGGTATGGCGTTGCAGGGCACCTTGCAGAACTTTGCGGGCGGTGTCATCATCCTGATACTGAAACCCTACAAAGTGGGCGATTTCATTGAACAAGGCGGAATCAGCGGGGTGGTCAAAGAAATTCAGATTTTCAGCACAATTTTACAAACACTTGATAATAAAATCATTATTGTTCCAAACACACAATTGGCTACGGGCACGTTGACCAACTACACCCGTGCCAACAAACGCCGTATCGATATTCCTGTCGGTATCGCTTACGGCTCGGATGTGGAACAGGCCCGCCGTGTGCTGCTCGACCTCGCCGCCAGTCACCCTGACGTTTTCAAGGAGGGTGACGACGCTCCCGCCGTGGTCTGCACCAGCTTGGGTGCCAGCTCCGTTGACCTCCAGCTCCGCGTGTGGGTGGCGACCGACAACTACTGGCCCGTTTCTTCCGCTCTCACACAGGGCGTTTACGAAGCCTTAGGCAAAAACGGCATCGAAATTCCGTTCAACCAACTGCAAGTTCACATCAACAAAGATTAATTATGGGAAAGAAGATATTAGTAGCCACCGGCGGTGGTGACTGTCCGGGGCTGAACGCGGTCATCCGCGGCATCGTGAAACGCGCCTCCCAGGAACCTGGCTGGGAAGTGTGGGGCTGCATCGAGTCGTTCAACGGTTTGCTAAAAGACCAAATTGACATCCGGCGCCTTACCGACAACGACGTGGCCGGCATCCATGTGATGGGCGGCACCATCATCAAGACCACCAACCGTGGCGGCCCATTCCACTTTCCCGTCCGTCAGGCTGACGGCAGCTGGGTGATGGAGGACCGTTCCGACCTGATGAAGAAGCGTTTCGACGAACTCGGCTTCGACGCCATCATCAACATCGGAGGAGATGGCTCGCAGCGCATCTCGCTGGGTCTCGCCCAGAAGGGTTTCAACGTGGTGGGTGTGCCCAAAACCATCGATAACGACCTGTCTTCCACAGACTTCACGTTTGGTTTCCAGACGGCGGTAGAGATTGCCACCGAAGCGTTCGACAAACTGGTGACCACAGCATCGAGCCACAGCCGCATCTTCATTATGGAGGTGATGGGGCGCGATGCGGGCTGGATTGCCCTCAACACGGCTATCGCGGGCGGTGCAGAGGTGTGCATCATCCCCGAAATCCCGTACGATCCGCGTATCATCGCAGAAAAAATCGCTACTCGCTACCATGGCGACTACGGTTTCTGCAACATTGTGATTGCTGAAGGGGCCAAAGCTCTTGACGGCAAGGTGACCGGCGTAGCACCGACCGCCGCCGGGGACCGCCACATCAAGCTCGGCGGCGTGGGTGAGAAGCTGAAGGCCGAATTGGAAGCACTTGGTATAGAGCACGACATCCGCGTCACGGTGCTGGGACACCTGCAGCGCGGAGGTACCCCCATCGCCTACGACCGCGTGCTCGCCACCGAGTTCGGCGTCCGCGCGGTGGAACTCATCAAGGAGGAGAAGTACGGCAACATGGTCGTTTACAACCACCCGAAAATCTCGTACGTCTCCCTCGAAAAGGCGCTCGAAGAGCCCAACTTCGTGAAGCCGCCCACCAGCGACCTCGTCCGCACGGCACGGGGCGTGGGGATTTCGTTTGGCGATGCTTTCCAAAGGTAACCGCTATTCGAGGAAAGGAGGATGGGATTACGTATAAAGTAGGAAGTATAAAGTAATAGGTTGCCCTCGCACGACCACTCTTCATACCTATTACCTGTCACCTATTACCTTATTATCTTCTACGAAACTACCGATTGCCGCCATAATATGACACTCTACCAATTACCCCCTAAACTCCTTCACTTCTTAGTTTCTTAACTTCTTCACTCTAAACTTTAGACTTTTAACTTGATACCCCAACAGATATGAAGAAAACCGTACTGATTATCATCAACCTGCTGATTTTCACTATTTACGCCCTCGGGTGCGACACTACAAAAATCAATAGGGAAAGCTGGCAAATCCTCTATGTGGATAGCGAGGAGCTGACGGGCGAAGGCGAGGACAACGGCCATGCCTTCCACTGTCTGGATGGCGACTCTGCCACATTTTGGCATACACAGTGGCAAAATACGGTTTATCAGTACCCGCACGAAATTTGGATTGACTTGGGTGAAACCCATAATATCAACGGGTTCAGCGTGCTGACACGGGGTAACAACACCCGCAACGGACGCATCAACCAGTTTGAGTTTTACGTCACTTCCGACACGACGGATTGGGGCGCGCCCCAGTCTGCTGGCATTCTTGCTTACCCGCAGCCCAACAGCGGGGTGCAGCAAACAGCGGAGGTTTTTTTTGGTGCCGTTGAGGGTCGTTACGTGCGGCTGGTTGGGCTGAACAGCGTGGCCGGCGACAACTACACGATGATTGCGGAACTGAACGTTTACGAGGATACTGCTTGTTCGCCCACGGGCATGCAGAACCAAGTGATTTACGCTACACCCGTCGAACGGCAGTACGCCACCAATCCGCCTTTTGTCGTACACGCCCACACCTCTTCAGGACTTCCGTTGGCATACGAAATTGCCGACGGTCCCGCCACCATTGCCGACAGCACTATCACGCTCACCGGCGCGGGCGGTACCGTCACCGTACGGCTCTCCCAGCCGGGCGATTCCGTCTATTACCCCATTGAGAAGACACTTTCGTTCGAGGTCGTCAACCTCAACGACTACTACCCGGAAATCCGCCCGCGCCTCACCGCCGACTACCCGGTGGAGATGCCCCAGCTGATGCCGTACCTGCTGCACACCACCACCTCCATCGCCGAATCAGACTCTCTCTCCGTGGATGCCGTCACCTACTCCATTGGTGGCGAAGAACTTACAGGATTACGGGAGGGTAATGATTTCGTCTGCTGGTGGACTCCCAGCGAATATGGGACGGTGCCCGTCACCATCACCGCCACCGCGTCCAACGGGAATACGACCTCCGAAACCATTATGGTGGAAGTGACTAATAACATTATGGACCGGATGGTGACCACGCTCGACAGCGCCATCATCGACAACGGCAACTTGGGCATCCGCACTTACACCGGCCGTTACACGCTGCCGCAGTTCACTGCCGCTTACAACACCATCGTGGCCTACCTTTATGTGACGTGCCCGTCGCTTCCCGGCGGCTGCGACGACTGGGACCGTCTGGCCTACGTGCAAGTGAAAGACCCCAGCACCGGCAAGTGGGTGGAAATCATCCGTTATATCACCCCTTATGGAAAAGCCTGTAGCCATTCTATCGACGTGACGGATTTTGCCTCCCTCTTGCAGGGCGACGTGGACATCCGTATGTTCATCGACACGTGGGGCACGGGCGGCTGGGAGATCCAGTTGGACTTCGAGTATCTGGCGGGTGAGCCGGAATACACCTACACTTACGTGGAAGAGATGTGGCAAGGTTCCTACAATTTCGGGGACCCGGCGAACTTGCAGCCGTTGGACACTGTCACGGTCGGCATTTTCGGCGATGCGCGGAAAGCCCACGTGCGGCTGACGACCACTGGCCACGGCTGGGGCGATAACAACACGGGCAATGCCGCCGAATTCTACCACGCTGTACATCATTTGCAAGTCAACGGGGAAGACACCTTTGAGCAGGATTTGTGGACGGACTGCTATCCGAATCCCGACGGATGTAACAACCAGAACGGAACTTATAAATACGACCGCGCCGGCTGGTGCCCCGGTTCCATTTCCAAGCCCTACATCTATGATGTTACTAACTATCTGTGGCAGACGCCGTTCCAGATGTCTTATATCTTCCAACCCTCCTATATGGATCTGTGCCACCCACACAATCCCGACTGTGTGACGGGCGTCACTTGCGCCGACTGCAATGCCGGTTCCAATCCGTTCTACCGGGTGTCCTGCTACCTGATCCGCAGCAGCAACGAAACCCGTCCGCTCGGCACTGCCGACCGCCCGACACCCAAGCCTGTTGATGAGGTTTACTCCTTTATGACCTATCCGAACCCTTGCACCGGCAGCTTCCGCATCACCTTCTTCTCCGAAATCAACGAGCGGTTCGTCTGCACGCTTGTAAACGCGGGCGGCGAACGCATCCGAACCTACTTCTTCAACAGCAGCCACGAAGCCGAGCAGTATCTGTTTGATGTCTCGTCCGTTGGCAAAGGAATCTATTTCTTGGAAATCTATACGAAAAACAGGGCGGGAGTGCAGAAAATTGTCATTCAGTAAATTGAAAACTGAAAATTGAGAACTGAAAGTTGTGGGGATACGGGGATGCGGTTATACGATTAAAGGATGAAATGATGAAGGGATGAAAAGATGAAGGGAAAATAGTTCCCCTTCTATGTAGAAGGGGTGCCCGAAGGGCGGGGTAGTAGATAAAAGGATGAAAGGAGTTAAGGAACTAAGAAGTTAAGATTTAGAGGATAGGATGAGGACTTTTAGGGATGACTATTCGGATAAAGACGTGCCGGAGGCACGCAATCTCAATAACCCCGCACAAGCGGAACGAAGTGGAGCGCAGTGTGGGGTGGAGAGACGGCCTAATCCTGTCAGAGCGTGCCGGAGGTACGCGATTGTTCTCCTTCTGACGCTGCTGATGGCGACGGTGGGGAACAGCGCTACGGCGCAACAATTCAGGATTGTGGAAGATACCGTGTGGATCAACGCTTCCGACTTCATAGGCCCTGTTTCGGATTTTGTGCTGTATTGGTCGGCGCATTATAAAGGGCATTATTTCTGCATTTTTCATAATGTGGATCTTTACGAAAGCTGGCTGAGTAAAAACAAGCTGCTGGTTATATCGGAAGATGGCAAGGATATTGTGGAGGTGAGTCTGCCAAAAGACTTTCAGGGAGCCATATATGGTGACCTGTTCGTCCGGCACGACACCCTTTTTCTAAAAGACTATCACTCTGAGGACCCAAGGTCAGGGTGGTATTTTGATTGGAATGCTTGGAGATGGGAACCCCTTAAAGTGGTTTCCGATATAATTTACGATGACGACCAATACAACATCGCCTACCTTGATATGGGGGAATGGGGGAAATTCACATGGTTTATCGACAAAAAAGTGTTTTTTGTGGATGCACGATACCGCACCACCCCGCTACAAAGCGGTGACTGGCAAAACGGTTCCACTTCTGTTGTGGCAAGGCCTCTCCATCCAGAGATAAAAGAAACAATCAACCAATACATTATACCCAAAAACTCATCCCGTATCATCAAAAAGGACGATGTCTATTATTTCATCCAGAGCAATAGTGTGGATACGCTAAGCTCTTTGAAGGGGAAAGCCAAGTTGTGCAAGGAGGAATACACTTACGAGACCGCCGCCCGTGAAAGATACGCTTTTTTAAATCACCTCTTTTTTTATGTAAAGTTGAATACCGACCCCATTCCCACGCTTTTTCGTTTCACATGCGAAGACTATAACCTATATCTGTGGGGTGGACCCACCTGCGACACCTTGTTTGTTGGCGCTTGGATGACGGGGAACAACATAAATTATTTGGTGAATACGGAAAACAAAACCTTCATCGCACAAATAAAAGAGGGTACATTGCGTGAAAAATTGGATTTAGGGCATCGGTATCACTTTTTCAGAAGGCACGATTGCTATCGGGGCGAAAATCCCGCGCCTAATCAATGTTTCCTCCAATTCAAGGAAGATATGAATTCGTTTGGAATATTGGAAATCAACGACTCTCTCATTCACATCTTCCATATCCTGCACAATCAGGACTCTCTGCCACATATTGGCACAGACAACATCGAACCATTGCTTCAATATCTTTTGAATAATCTCAACCATTTAACTCTTTCTCAAGTAGATAGTGTCGAGAAAATATTGCAGGGTACTGCTCAAGGTCAGTTCAAAAAACTCGCCAATAACTATTTCCCCGATCAATATCAAACAGACAGCTACGGAAAATATGAATATTACACTGTAATTGACAACATACAAACGCTGTCGGTGGATTATTGCGTGAACAAAAAAGATTCCGTGGTCTATGGGGCTTTTTTTCATTGGATTTCCACCAACGGCTATAGCGCTGGTTATCGCACTTTGGAAAATGCAAAGCAAAAAGGTGCAGAAGTGCGGCATATCCTAACCCGCATTACAGGCAAGGAACCAGTTGAAATAAAGGATAAAAGCCCCTATTCCCTATGGACTTACGGCAACATCACGGTGGAACTGTACGACCACGGGCGCATGGTAATCTACCTGACGGGGAAATAAAGCAAAATGTTGTACCTTTGCGGCGGCAAAAGAAAAAGTTGTTTTTTTATAAAAACAATAATAACAGTTGCAAATTAAACTTTTATTTGTATTTTTGCAGCCTAATAGTTTAATTTAAAACCATTATGGATAACATTTACATACTTGCCGACACCATCATTCTTTATAGGATTGGGGAGAAGTTGAAAAGTGTCAGGCTGAAACAGAATATCACGCAGCAAAGCCTTGCAGAAGAGGCAAATGTATCCTTATCCACCATCAAGAAAATGGAAAAGGGAGAAATTCGCTCTTTTGACTCTTTATTGAGAGTTCTGCGTATTCTAGGAAAACTTGACGTGCTGCAACCCTTGATTGATGACGAGCCGTTGAGTCCGAATGAGTACTACAAAATGGTTCAAGCCGCGCAAACAGCGGTGCGGAAACGTGCTGCAGGGAAAGTTCATCACAACAAGAGAGGAAATTGAATGCATTGAAGAAATTTTTTCATAACCAAAAACACCATGGAAATTTTAGCAAAAAACGAGGCACGGCAATCGGAAAAGGCAAAAAAGCATGCCAATGCTTTCGATACCTTCCACGACATTTTTTACATCATCGTATGTGGGGTCTTGGTGCTTTTTATGTTGGTCGTTTTTTTGTGGATTACATGGCAATACCTGTTTACCCTTTCTTTTTCCAGTGTTTCAAAATTGTTGGTGGCCTGGCTGATTCTTATTTTGGGATACGTTGTGTTGGTCGGGGGGTGCATGGTAACTTTGGCCATGATAGACGCTCGGATGAAATGGGTTCGTGGCAGTGAAGTCATTTCGGTACAACACGGGAATCTTGTTATCGAAAGAAAAGGGTGTATTTTCTACAAGCACAAGGAAATTCCCTTGTCAACCATACAGAAAGTAGAGTTGTTTGAAGGTCACGTATCGTGGATGTGGCTTAGAAAACCAGAGACGCTGCAATTGGTCTGTTCCAAAGGCCGTCTTTCTTACATCGGCTTATGTATGAGCAATCCGAAACGAAAAAAGTTAGCAGAGAGAATCATGGAGTTGGTGCGAGAAAATAGAGAGTCCTAAATCTATAATTTGTATAAATGCCAACGATTTTTTGAATTAAAGCGAACCCCGAAATAACCGACCATGTCCCACCGCACCTACATCGCCATTGACCTCAAGTCGTTCTACGCCTCGGTGGAGTGCGTGGAGCGGGGACTTGACCCGTTGGCGACCAACCTCGTGGTGGCCGACAAAAGCCGCACCGACAAGACCATCTGTCTGGCCGTGTCGCCCTCGCTGAAGGCGTATGGCATCGGCGGGCGGCCGCGTCTTTTCGAGGTGGTGCAGAAAGTGCGGGAGGTGAACAACGCCCGCCGCCGCACCATTCCTTACGGCCGTTTCAACGGCAAATCACACTTGGACAAGGAGCTGAAAGCTCATCCCGACTGGGAGGTGGATTACCTTGTAGCGCCGCCACGCATGGCCCACTACATCGAGTACAGCACCCGGGTCTATCAGGTTTATCTAAAATACATCGCGCCGGAGGACATCTACCCCTACTCCATCGATGAGGTATTCATTGATGCGACGAACTACCTGCCTACCTACAAGATTTCGGCGCACGAGCTGGCCTTGAAGATGGTGCGCGACGTGCTGAAAGAGACGGGCATCACCGCCACCGCCGGCATCGGCACCAACATGTACCTCTGCAAGATCGCAATGGACATCGTGGCCAAGCACATCCCCGCCGACCAAGACGGCGTTCGCATCGCCGAACTTGACGAGATGAGTTACCGTCGGCAGCTGTGGAACCACAAGCCGCTGACGAGTTTCTGGCGCGTAGGACGCGGCATCGCACGGCGGCTAGAACCCTACGGCATTGACACGATGGGAAAAATCGCCCGCTGCTCCATGGAAAACGAAGAACTTCTGTACAAACTTTTCGGAGTGAATGCCGAACTCCTCATTGACCATGCCTGGGGATGGGAGCCCTGCACAATGGCGGCGGTAAAGGCCTACAAACCCGAAACCAACTGTCTGAGTAACGGACAGGTGCTATCCACTGGCTACGAGTTCAAAAAGGCGCGGGTGGTGGCCCGCGAAATGGCCGACGAGATGGCCCTGAAGATGGTGGCCCATCACCTCGTGGCCGACCAGATGGTGCTGACCATCGTGTATGATGCGGAAAACCTGACCAACCCGAAGTACAAATCCAAATACTTTGGTGAAATCACCACGGACTATTACGGTCGCCCCGTCCCGAAGCACGCGCACGGCACCCAAAACCTGAAAGCCCCGACCTCATCCTCCAAACTGATGATTGATGCCATCACTGAGCTATTCGACCAGATTGTCAATCCCGACCTGTTGGTGCGGCGCATCTACCTCACTGTCAACCGGGTCATCAGCGAGCAGCAGGCTCTTTCGCATCCCAAGGCGGCAGAACAGCTCGACCTTTTCACAGATTACGAGGAGGAGGCCAAAAAGCAGCAAGCGGAACTCGAAAGCAGCCAGAAAGAGCGAAAAGTGCAAGAAACTTTATTGAAAATCAAAAAGAAATACGGCAAGAACGCCATCCTGAAAGGGCTGAATTTTGAAGAGGGCGCGACAGCTAAGGAACGCAACCAGCAGATAGGAGGACACAAAGCATGAACGACCATTACGAAGACATCATCAACCTGCCGCATCCTGTATCGAAAAACCATCCGCAGATGCCGATGGCCAGCCGTGCGGCGCAGTTCGCTCCCTTCGCTGCTTTGACCGGTTACGGAGAGGCTATCAACGAGACGGTGAAGGAGAATGAGGAGATGTTTATGCAGGGAGCGGAGGAAGAAGAGGAAATACAATGAATCCGCACATTTAGTTGCACGGATTGTTCTTCCCAATCTGAAAAAAGTGTATCTTTGCGCCGCAAAACAACCGATGACCGATCAGCCGCCACACTATGACGGCTCTACCAAATAAAAACCTTGACTTCTTCACTTTTTAGTTTCTTAACTACTTAACTCTAAACTTTTAACTTGATAAACTTGACGAACTTTATAACCCTAATATTATGGACAACTTTATAGTTTCAGCGCGGAAATACCGGCCGTCGACGTTCCGTTCGGTGGTGGGGCAGGAGCATATCACCTCCACCCTGAAGAACGCCATCAAGAGCGGACAGGTAGCGCAGGCTTTCCTCTTCTGCGGGCCCCGCGGCGTGGGTAAGACCACCTGCGCCCGTATCTTCGCCAAAGCCCTCAACTGCGACCACCCGACGGAAGATTTCGAACCCTGCAACGAGTGCGAATCCTGCAAGGCTTTCAATAACAACGCCTCCTTCAACGTGTATGAGCTGGATGCCGCCTCCAACAACTCGGTCGATGACATCCGCGCCCTTGTGGAACAGGTGCGCATCGCCCCCGTCGGCGCCAAGTTCAAGGTCTACATCATCGACGAGGTGCACATGCTGTCGTCACAGGCTTTCAACGCTTTCCTCAAGACTCTGGAAGAGCCGCCAGCGTATGCGAAGTTCATCCTCGCCACGACTGAAAAGCACAAGATTATCCCGACGATTCTGTCGAGGTGCCAGGTTTATGACTTCAAGCGCATCAAGGAGAACGACATTGTCAAGCACCTCCAGTATGTGGCAAAGAGTGAGGGAGTCGCTGCCGAAGAGGAGGCTCTCCGTATCGTGGCGAACAAGGCCGACGGCGCCCTCCGCGACGCCCTCTCCATCTTCGACCAGTTGGTGAGCTTCTCTGGCAAAAACATCACCTACCAGTCGGCCATCGAAAACCTGAACGTGCTGGACGTGGACAACTATTTCAAAATGACCGACTACCTGTACGGCGACGACCCGACCAAGCCGATTCTTCTGTTCGATGAAATCCTGTCGAAAGGTTTTGACGGACAGAACTTTATCTCTGGATTGGCCAGCCATTTCCGCAATCTGCTGATGGCGCAGAACCAAGCCACCGTAATGCTTCTGGAAACTTCCGACAGCATCAAGGAGAAATACAGCCGTCAGGCACATTTGGTAGATAAGACTTTGATGTTAAGGTCGTTGGACTTAGCCAATAACTGTGATTTCAACTATAAGAATTCCAACAACAAGCGATTGTCGATTGAAATCTGCCTGATGCAGATCAACGCCAACTACCTGTTTGTGAAACAGCGGAGTGGTGCCCCGCAAGCTGTTGCGAGGCAATCACGGGAGTGCTAAAAATCCAGGACCCGTGATGCCGGAGCCGGCAAGGCCGAATACTCCAGCACCCTCAACGCAAAGCTTCATCGCCCCCTCTTCCACAGTGAAGTCGGGACCCTCCATCAAGGATCTCATCAACGATCCGACGCCGCCTGCAGCTGCGCCGCCCGCTCCGGCGGTGACGGAAAATACCGTGCCCACGCAGCAACCGATGCCCGTGGATGCACCGGCACAACCGCAAGCTCCGACGCCTGCCGAAACAACGCTTGCTGCGCCGTCACCCACCGAAG
The DNA here is from genome assembly GCA_017961265.1 of Bacteroidales bacterium. Lineage (GTDB taxonomy): Bacteria > Bacteroidota > Bacteroidia > Bacteroidales > WCHB1-69 > UBA1756. Next base: position 18,632 of record JAGCXN010000038.1, read on the forward strand.
CGGTGACGGAAATCGTGCTGGAGGCCGCAGATCCAGAGCCGTCACCCGCTCCGGCACCAACGGCTATCGAGCCGGTTGACAATGACCCCATTGACGATAGTGGCCTCTCCACAGCCAGCGCCGAAGTCACTGAGGCAAAAGTGACCGCAGTGCCGTCCGAGCCAGTAGTGGCACGTCCGCCTGCCGACCCCGACGAAGACCCGGAGGCCTTCCAGACATTCTGGGAAACCATGGCGGATGCCATCTTCGCCGACATCCCGACGCTGCATGAACCCATCAAACATTATCATCCTGTAAGAAAGGAAAATATCCTCATCATCCCTGTGAAAAACGACATTCAGGAGAATGCCTTTGCACCTCGCAAGCACCAAGTGCTGAGGTATTTGCGCGACAACTGGGACGAGACATTGGACGATATTGAGGTGAAGCTCGACATCAATATGGAAACCAAAAAATTCATCTTGGATGATAACGACAAACTGAATGCTCTCCGTGAGCAAAATCCTGATATTGCGGACTTTATAAAATCATTGAACCTGCGAATCAAAAACTGATATGAGAAATCGAATCCTGATTTTCCTGTCGCTGCTTTTTGTGCTTCCGGGCATTTTTGCGCAAGATACGGAAAGCACCGACCAAGAGGAATTGATTGTGGACGGGAAATACACGGGCGGCAACCTGTATGTCCTCAACCCCTCTGCGGGCGACGGCTTCAGCGTGCAGCACGTCACGCTCAACGGGAAGGAGTATCCGTTCACGCACAACTCCAACGCCTTCGAAATCAGCCTTGCTGACTGCTCTCCCAACGACTATGTCATCGTCCAAATTTCCTACCTCAAAGGCACCGAACCCAAAGTGGTCAACGCCGAAAGCCTCGTCAAGGAGTCGGAATTTTCGCTCCCTTCATTTATATATAATAAGAAAACAAAGCTCCTCGCTTGGAATCCGGAAGAAATGGACAAAACGTGCAGTTATCGGCTGGAACAGCTTTTGTATGGCAAATGGATAACAGTCAAGGATTTGGGAACTCCCGATGATATGATTGCCTACACCTACCTGCCCGTCCTGCTGACGGGAATGAATCTTTTTCGTATCAAGCAGGTGGACGCCGCCAAGAAAGAGCTTTCCTCGCCAGTGGTCAAGTTAAAAAGTCCTAATCGGAAGGTGTATTTGGTGGCCGACAAGGTGAAGGATTTCATCGAGTTCACCGCCGTCACGCATTACGAACTTTACGATGCCAACGGCTTTTTCATCAAGCGCGGCACCGCACAAAAGGTGAATATCAGCGACTTGAAAAAAGGAAACTACTGGATCAATTTTGACGGGAAGGAAGCGTTTATCACAAAAAAATAGGAAGTATGGAATTAGAAAAAACGTATTACACTATTAACGAGGTGGCGGAAATGTTTAATGTAAACGCCTCATTATTACGCTATTGGGAGAAAGAATTCACCCAAATCAAACCATACAAGAACAAGAAGGGCGACCGCCGCTTTACCCGTCAGGACATCGAAACCATCCGCACCATTTACACCCTGACGAAGGAAAAAGGCTACACTTTGCAGGGGGCAAAGGAGGTTCTGAAGCAGGACAAGAAGGAGGAAAGCACGAACAAAGAGGTGGTGAAACGCTTGAAGAAACTGAAAGAGCGGCTGTTGGAGATACAGGAAAGCCTATAAGAATTTGTTTCTCCTACTTTGTTTTTTTAACTATATTTGCCGCGTTTTTTGAAACATTTGATTTTTAATCTAAACAATTAAATAACAATAAATTATGCCACAAATTTCCAACAAAGGGCAGTCTATGCCCTCCTCTCCCATCCGTAAGCTCGTCCCATTTTCTGACGAAGCCAAGAAAAGAGGTGTCCATGTCTATCACCTCAACATCGGGCAGCCCGACATTGAAACACCCGAAGGCGCTCGCAAGGCCGTCAAGGAGTTTGACCAGAAGGTAATTGCCTACAGCCACTCCGCCGGTATCCTCAGCTGTCGCGAAAAGCTGGTCGAGTACTACAAGAGCGTCAACATCAACCTCACCCCTGACGAAATCATTATGACCACGGGCGGTTCGGAGGCCATCCTGTTCGCTTTCAACAGCTGCCTCGACCCGGGCGACGAAGTCATCATCCCCGAACCTTTTTACGCCAACTACAACGGTTTCGCCATCACCTGCGGCGTGACTGTGAAGCCCATCATGTCCACCATTGAGAACGGCTTCGCCCTTCCGTCCATCGAGGAGTTCGAGAAGATCATCACCCCGAAGACGAAGGCCATCATGATCTGCAACCCGAACAACCCGACAGGTTATCTCTACTCCAAAGAGGAAATCCTGAAGCTGGCTGAAATCGTGAAAAAGCACGACCTGTTCCTGTTTGCTGACGAAGTTTATCGCGAATTCTGCTACGATGGTGTGCAGCACTTCTCCGTGATGGAGGTGCCGGAAATCGCCCAGAATGTTGTTTTACTTGACTCTGTGTCAAAACGTTACAGCGCTTGCGGTGTCCGTATCGGTGCTTTCATCACCCACAACAAGGACGTGTATGCCACCGCGATGAAGTTCGCCCAGGCCCGCCTCAGCCCGCCGACCTACGGCCAGGTGCTCACCGAAGCCGCCGTCGATACCCCGCAGGATTACTTTGATGCCGTTATCAACGACTATGTGGCACGCCGCAACACCGTCGTGAACGCCATCAACGCCATGCCCGGCTGTATGTGCCCGATGCCGAAAGGTGCATTTTACGCCGTCGCCCGCCTGCCCATCGACAATTCCGACAAGTTCTGCCGCTGGCTGCTGGAAGACTTCAACCTCAACGGAGAGACCGTGATGCTGGCTCCCGCCACCGGTTTCTACTCCACCAAAGGCAAAGGCACCGACGAAGTGCGTATCAGCTACTGCCTGAAGGTCTCTGACCTCGAAAAGGCTATGAAGTGCCTCGAAGCTGCTCTCAAGGTGTATCCGGGAAGAACCTGTTAACCATTTGATATATAAGTATTTATTGTAAAATAATCTTATAAATGAAAAACTTTTGCGCAATGTTTCCTATTGCGTAAAAGTTTTTCCCATAAATAGAAAATCACTAAAACGATAAAAATAGTAAAAATGAAAAGATTTGTCCGTTTAACTCTCTTGGTTAGCGTGATTTGCGCAATGTTCACGATGACCAGCTGTTCTTATAACTCGATGGTTTCGGCAGAAGAAAACACTGAAAGCGCGTGGTCGGAAGTGCAGAACCAGTACCAGCGCCGTGCCGACCTTGTGCCGAACTTGGTCAACACGGTGAAGGGCTATGCCGCTCACGAGAAATCGACTTTCGAGGCTGTGACGGAAGCCCGTACCAAAGCATCTTCCATCAATCTCACCGTGGATGACCTGACGGAAGAGAACCTCGAAAAGTTCCAGAAGGCGCAGGACGAACTCGGTTCCACCCTCAGCCGCCTGATGGCTGTGGCCGAAGCCTATCCTGACCTGAAGGCCAACGAGAACTTTATGGATCTTCAGGCACAGTTGGAAGGTACGGAGAACCGCATCGCCGTCGCCCGCCGCAACTTCAATGAGGCGGCACAGAGCTATAACACGCTCATTCGCAAGTTCCCCGCTATCATCACCGCTAAGATCTTCGGTTTCAAAAAGAAAGCGTACTTCCAAGCAGCTGCTGGTGCGGAAACTGCTCCGACTGTAAGTTTCGAATAATCTGAAAGATGAAACGTCTTTTCCTCCTGTTTTTGCTGGCACTGTCGGTCGTCTTCTGCCGTGCACAGTTCCCGGAGTTTTCCAACCGCCTCGTCAACGACTATGCGAAGGTGCTGAGTGACGATGAGGTGCGTACGATGGAGACGCGCCTCCGGAGCTATTACGATACCACCTCGAATTGTGTCATCGTGGTCATCATTAACGATTTGGCTGGCTATGAGGCCGCCGACTATGCCCAAAGGTTAGGGGAGAAGTGGGGTGTCGGGACGGGTAAGTACAGCAATGGGCTGGTCATTTTGCTCAGTCCGGAAGGGCACGAAGTGTTCATCGCCACCGGTTACGGTTTGGAGGGCGTTCTTCCCGATGTCACCTGCCACCGAATCGCCGAAAAGTATATGAAGCCGCACTTTCAGGAGGAAGAGTATTACGAAGGACTTGAAGCCGGTTTGGACATCATCCTGCCGGTGGCGGCTAAAGAATACAGTTTCGAGGAGTTCCAGAAAGAGCAGGATGCCGCTGAAATGGCATTGTTGATGAAATTTCTGGGATTCCTTGGGGGGTCTTTCTTGATTATCTTACTTGTTGCCCTCATTGCTTCCTATCGGAAAAAGCATCCTTCCAAGAAGAAATTGGCATTGCAGGCTTTTGCGAAAGTGCGTACCCGCGACGAGCTTGCGGAAGCTATAGCCGAAGCGAAAAGGGTCAGGGTGAAGAAAGCAAAAGTTGATAAGGCCATTGCCGATCTCCGCATGCAACGCGTAGAGGATGTGGCACACGCACGCACCTACAAACTGTTAGTGGACAGCATGGCAGTAGCGTTGGATCTCGGAGCGGACGAGCAACAGGTGCAAATGGCACGTTCACAAGCTGTTGCAGGCATCATTGGGGATGTTGGAAGTGCCCGTTCCGTCACAGCCTTGCAGTCAGCAATCCGCGAGGCGGAGCTGGCGGGTGCAAAGGAGCATGAGATTGTCAACGGCCGCGAAAAGGCGCTTTTCGGAACCTTGTCAGACTTGTCCAAAGCTGTTAATGTTAAAGCTTTGCGTAGTCTGGAGGACGCGGCGACTTCGTTCGGCGCACAGTCTGTGGACGTGCAGCGCGCAAAGGAGCTGGCAGGACGTAATGCCTTGAGTCGTATCAGCAGTCCCAAAAGTATGGGTGATGTCACTGATGCCATTGAGCTGGCTGAAGCGCTGGGCATTCCAAGTGTCTCTATCGCTTCGGCAAAGGATGCGGGCAGCCGTCATGCACTGGAGAAGATTGCCCGTGCCGACTCAAGTGACGAGGTTCGTAAAGCAGCCGAACTGGCGTTGTTTCTGGGTGCTGCCGCCCTTGCCGTTGCTGCGGCAAGGAAGTTGGCAATGGCGCGGTTAAATCCGACAGTCAGCCGTGCGGGGCGGTCGTCGTGGGGAGGAGGTTCCTTCTCCGGCGGAGGCTCGTCCGGCACATTCGGCGGCTTTGGCGGCGGTCACTTCGGTGGCGGTGGCGGCGGTGCCAAATGGTAATCAGACCTTCCCGTCCTCTTTTACAGCACCACAATACTTCCCGTGCGTACAAATCTCGGATTTCCAGCGGCTTTCCCGCGAATGACGTACGTATAGACGTTGTTCAAGAACAGCTTGCCCTTCTCCTTTCCGTCCCAGCGGAAATAGGGTGAGTTGGAATGAAATACGAGCCGACCCCATCGGTCATAGATGTGAATTTCGAACTCTTCCAGCTGTTGTGCGATGTAGTCCGGGATGAAGAAGTAGTCGTTGGTGCCTTCGTCTTTTGACGGGGTGATGGCGTTGGGAAGAAAAAGGTTGAAATCACAAGCCTCGATGGTGATGGCGTCAGAGGCAGAACAACTGCCATCTGTTGCTTCCACGGTGTATGTTCCGGGATGGTTGACAACAATTTCCTGCGTCACCTCGCCCGTGCTCCATCGGAGGTGACTGAATGAGGTTTCCACAGACAGCACGGTGGAGTAATTTTCGCAGAAATTCTCAAAGGGTGGCAGAATGCTGAGGAGACCATCCACCAATGTCAGGTGCAAGGTGACGGTACTGTCGCAGCCGTAATGGTCGGTCAGATGAAGCGTTTCCGTCAGTTCGTCGCCATCGATAGTGCTGTTTTCGGAGATATTGAATCCGTGCCGGTGGTAGCTTTGTCCGTGGCAGATGGTGTCGAGGATCTCCGATGTGGGAAGCATTAAAACAGCAAGGTGTAGTGTGACGACACTGTCGCATCCAGCAAGACTGGTCAGGTTGAGAGTCTCCGTCAGTTCATTCCCGCCAATGGTCATGCTTTCGGGAATGTCGAACCCGTATTGGTGGTAGCTTTGCCCATGGCAGATGGTGTCGTAAATATCTGATATGGATTGTGTTAAAACAGTAAGGTGCAGCGTGATGACGCTGTCACATTCTGTTCCGGTTTCAAAGGCTCTTTGAAATTCGTGCACCCCTGCGGAAAGGGTGTCGGAGGAGATGTTGAAATTTTCATCCGTGTAGGAATCGCCCATACAGATGCTGTCGTTGTACTCGTATTCAGCATAGTCGCCGGGGAAATAGGGCCGTCCGTACTGGTCGAGCGTGGTGGCTTGTTGCAAAAAGTTGTTGAACGGCCGTCGTACTATGTTGTCAGGGTCGGTGAAAGTGGTGCCGTTGTTGAACAGCGGCGACGGCACGGTCAGATCCCGGTTGATGTTCGTTACATTATAAAGATATTGGTTCCAGACGGGGCGTGCCGGTGCCCACGGCTGTCCCGACGATTTGAAGATGTTCAGCATGGAACTGCCCACCGACACCAGATCCGCACTTCCGTCATTATCGACATCCGCAATGACCGGATACTGCATGATGGTGGTTTCGGTGTAGGGGAACGTGTTCAGCACATACACCGGCAAGGTGTCGTTATGGGTGAGATGGCTATGACCGCTGCCGTTCACAATTTTCAGTGTCGATTGGTCGCAGATGACCAGCTCCAGAATCCCGTCCTGATTGAAGTCGAAGGCCGTGAAGCTGTTCGAGAAGGTGTCCTCATCGGGAATCATATCCCACATCAGTGAGAACGACTGCGTGGCCGTATTGTACTTGTAGGCCTGTATCTGCCGTCCCGAAGACGCCCCGCACTGCAGCACCATCTCCAACATACCGTCATTGTCGATGTCCGCTATCAACGGGATGCTCTTTCCGGATCGGTTTGTGTTGATAATGAGTGGATTGCCAAGCTCTCCGTTGTGCACATCCCACACGTAGCAATATACTGTCCCTGACTGTGCATCCGTGTTCCGTATGCTGATAAAGACATCCAGAAAACCGTCCATGTTGAAATCCGCCACCTGTACATTCCCGTCAGCGGGAGCTCCGCCGGGCGGGGTGACCTGCTGCACACGTGCCAGCGTGTTGCCTGCGGTGCCGTTCAGGTTGGTGATGGAAACCTCGTAAATTTCGTTGCCCAGTATCAGCTCCGGACGGCTGTCGCCGCACACATTGGCGGCAAATGGGGATGACAGTTTCCGATGGGTGAACTGCGTATAGTGCGCATACGACGACCCCGTGTTCGTAGTGGCCGCCTCCGCCAGCAAATGCCCGTTTTCGGCATTATAGACTTTGTTGCGGACATACACTTCCGGGTGGCCGTCGCCATTGAAGTCCGCAAAGCTCACATTCACGGCGTAGTTGCTTGTTCCCGAAGCATAGGTGGCGTCCGAGACCCAGTAGGGCGTGTTCGGTGTCGCTGAGGTGATGTCGTACGCCCGCAGGCGGTTGTCGTAGCACGCCACCACAATCAGCCCTTTATCGTCGGAGGTGCGTACAAGGCCGTAGGCAGCCGCGTCATATTCCGACACCGGCGATTCCATCGTCACTGTTGCTTTCAGCGCGTGGGTCACCCCATCGTACACCAGAAGTTCAAACCCCACATTCCCTGTATATCCATCGTTTACGTAATGCGACTGGCCCGCGAGCGAGAAGCATACAATCTCCGGATGCCCGTCGCCGTCAAGGTCTCCCACCAGCGGGATGTTCAGGTTGGACACCACCGTCGGCGACGACCAAGCGTTCGTCACACCCCACGTCATGGATTCCACCTCTATCGCACAGTTCAGCGGTATGATGTTGTCAGGGAGATTTTCAAGTTGTGCTCGCAAGCCTCCTACACACAGCAATAGTGCAACAGCCAGCCAATATCGGGTTAAAGTATTCACACTCTGCAAATAATAGAAATTTGACGTTGCAAAAGTAGGAAAAAATCTGGCAATAGAAAATACCGTGTGATTTTTTGTTTTTTAATTGCTTTTTTGTGAAAAAATGAGCACGGCTGATTCAGAATTTGTAAAAGCCGATGAACGCAAAAAAGTTGTACTTTTGCCGCTTCAATTTTTGGAGGACATTGTGCCCCCATTTTGAATGAAAAGATATTTATAAACCATTGAAGGATAATATATTGTATTTTCAAAAACGATGAATCTAGAAAACATTCTTACGTTTCTTAAAAATATTTTTTCCTTCGATGAGGCCTATCCGCTCCTATTTACACAGTTCTATTTTTGGGCATTCTTCGCCATCGTCTTTGCCTTTTTCGCCCTGCTGAAAAACAAGATTCTTCTGCGAAACACCTATCTGTTTTTTGTAAGTCTCTTTTTCTACTATAAAACCTCCGGCTCGTTCGTTGCTATTTTATTAATAATAACTCTGTTGGGCTTCTTTTTGGCTCGATGGATGGGCAAGTCGGAACGGACGGGCGTACGGAAGTTTCTGCTGGCTTCGGGCGTGGTCATCAACCTGTTCGTGCTATTCTACTTCAAGTATGCCTACTTTTTTGTAGATGCTGTTAACACGCTGTGCCACAAGGATTTCGTGGTGGTAAATTATTTTGCCCTTTGGGCAAATGAACTGACCGCCACGGCCCATTTTGACGTGGGAAAGATTCTGCTCCCAGTGGGAATATCATTCTATATCTTCCAAAGTATCAGTTATTTGGTGGATGTTTACCGCCGTCAGGTGGAGCCGATTTCCAATATCTTGAATTTTGGCTTTTATGTCAGCTTTTTCCCAGGTTTGGTGGCGGGCCCGATTATCCGTGCCAGCCAGTTCGTGCCGCAGTTGTACCGCAAGTACTTCCTGTCGCGCCGCCAGTTCGGCATTGCCATTTTCTGGATTCTTAACGGCTTGATTAAGAAGATAGTAATGAGCGACTATCTCGCGGTGAACTTCGTGGACCGCGTCTTCGACAACCCCGTCCTCTTCACTCCGTTTGAGAATTTGTCCGCACTGTTCATCTACTCCCTGCAGGTCTATGCCGACTTCTCCGGCTATACCGACATCGCCATCGGTGTGGCGATGCTGATGGGTTTTTATCTTCCGCAGAACTTCAATTCGCCGTACAAAGCGACCAACGCCGGAAATTTCTGGAAACGTTGGCATATTTCACTGTCCAACTGGCTGAAGGACTACCTTTATATCCCTCTCGGCGGCAACCGTAACTCCACCGCGGCCACCTATATCATTATCGTTTTTCTTGGCATTGTGGCGGTGCTTGTATCAGGAAGTCTTATCTTGGCCTATATTCTGGCAGGATTAGCGGTTCTTCTCGCTATGATTGCCATCCTCTTTCCTGCTTCGCGAAAGAAGATTTCCACCAACATCAACAATATGGACACGATGCTGTTGGGCGGTTTCTGGCACGGGGCAAGCTGGAACTTCATCATCTGGGGTGGCCTGAACGGCTTGGGTATTCTGGTTTATAAGTTTTGGAAAAGCCTGAAATACTACTGGCGGACGCTGGCGGCTTTTGTCCCGTTCGCAGCATGCCTGATTGTCAACCACTTCGTGCCGGCACCGATCTGGCGTATCGGCTGTGTGTGGTTGGGCGTGATTTTCTTCGGAACTATCGTGAAGCACCTTTATACGCTGATTGCGCCGAAGCGGGATATTCCATGGTTAGATCGTGCGTGGGGCATCCTCCAGACCTTCGTCTTTATCTCGTTCACCCGTCTGTTCTTCCGCTCTGGCTCGAATCTGGATCCGGCGGTGGCCAACGAAACAGCATGGAACACAGCCAAGGCGATGGTGGGGCAGATTGGTGCTTCATGGGATTTTACCCTCATTCCTGACATTTTGACCACTTATTTGTATGTGTTTATTATGTTCGGAGTGGGAATGGTTATCCATTGGCTGCCTGACCGGTGGAAACGGTGGTATCGTTACAACTTCGCCGTCCTCCCAATCTGGGTGCTGCTTATCATTGTTGTTGTGACGGTATTCCTTTTGTATCAGTTTGTTACAGCTGATTTACAGCCGTTTATCTATTTCCAATTCTAAAAGGGAAACAGGCTTTTTGGGGATAAAAAATCCCGTCGCACTTTCGCATTTTTTTATTATTTTTGCGCCCGCTTTTTGCAACCACTAAAAAGGCCGCCCCATTGTAACGACCCTACCAAGCAGACCAAACAAACCTATTACTTTTTACCTCATACCTTTTACCCTATACCTTGTAACTTGATGAACTTGACAAACTTTATAAACTTTCAAACCCAAGCAGACCAAACAAACCTATTACTTTTTACCTCATACCTTTTACCCTATACCCTGTAACTTGATGAACTTGACAAACTTTATAAACTTTCAAACCGATAATAAACAAATCATAATTTAAATCAATACAATGGATTTCAGTTTATCAAAAAAAGAACAGTTGTTCCTGCAGATGATTCGCGAATTTGCAGTGAACGAAGTCAAGCCGCTTGCTGCGGAAGTTGACGAACAAGAGAAATTTCCGATTGAGACCGTGAAGAAACTCGGCAAACTCGGTGTGATGGGTATTCCGATTCCCGTACAGTACGGCGGACAAGGCGGCACCAACCAGATGTACTCGATGGCTGTCGAGGAACTCTCTCGCGTGTGCGCCACCACCGGTGTCATCGTATCGGCTCACACCTCCCTCTGCATGGCTCCTATCTTGGAGCACGGCACCGAGGAGCAGAAGATGAAGTACCTCCCGAAACTCGCCTCCGGCGAATGGATCGGCGCTTTCGGTCTTACCGAACCCAACGCCGGTACCGACGCCGCCATGCAGCAGACCACCGCAGTGGATGCCGGCGACAAATGGATCATCAACGGTTCCAAGATTTTCATCACCAACGCCAGCGAGGCTTCCGTTTTCATCGTGATGGCTATGACCGACAAGTCGAAAGGCACGAAAGGCATCTCCGCTTTCATCGTGGAAAAAGGTTTCAAAGGCTTCAGCATCGGTAAGAAGGAGATGAAGATGGGTATCCGCGGATCCGCTACCTGCGAGCTGATTTTCGAGAACTGCGAAGTTCCGAAGGAGAACCTGCTCGGCGAACTCGGCAAGGGTTTCAAAATCGCTATGATGACCCTCGACGGCGGTCGTATCGGTATCGCCTCTCAGGCTCTTGGTATCGCACAAGGTGCTATGGACGAGACCGTTAAATACACAAAAGAACGTAAACAGTTCGGCAAGGCTATCGCCAAATTCCAGAATACCCAGTTCCAGATGGCTGACCTCGAAACCAAGGTTCAGGCTGCCCGTCTGCTGGTGCGTTCCGCTTCTTACAAGAAAGATATGCACATTCCTTATTCCGCCGATGCGGCTATGGCAAAGCTGTTCGCTGCTGAGACCGCAATGGAGGTAACCACCAAAGCCGTGCAGTTCCACGGCGGTTACGGTTACACCCGCGAGTATCCGGTGGAGAGAATGATGCGCGATGCCAAGATCACCGAGATTTATGAAGGCACCAGCGAAGTCCAGAGAATGGTCATCGCCGCCAAATTGTTCGCTTAATTAATCAGAAATCAGAAAATAAAAATAGATATGAAAATAGTAGTTTGTATCAAGCAGGTTCCGGACACCACCGAAATCAAGATCAACCCCGTAACGGGTACGTTGATTCGCGACGGTGTGCCGAGCATTATGAACCCTGACGATAAGGGCGGCCTCGAAGTGGCCCTCCAGTTGAAAGACCAATTTGGCGCACACGTCACCGTCATCACGATGGGACCGCCGCAGGCCGAGGCCATCCTCCGCGAGGCCATGGCTATGGGTGCCGACCGCGCCATTCTCCTCACCGACCGCAAGTTCGCCGGCGCTGACACGCTCGCCACCTCCAACGCACTGGCCGGCGCACTCCGCGTCATTGAACACGACCTCGTCATCACCGGCCGCCAGGCCATCGACGGCGACACCGCCCAGGTCGGTCCGCAGATTGCTGAGCACCTCCACACCCCGATGATCTCCTACGTGGCTGGCGTGGAATTCGACGGCAAGGACAAACTCACCGTGAAGAAGGAAGACGAAGACGGCTACCAAATGCTGGAAGTCCACACGCCCGCCCTCCTCACCGTGCTCGCCTCCGCTTTCAAACCGCGCTATATGACCGTCAAGGGCATCCTCGACGCTTACGACGCAAAGGAAATCGAAATCTGGAACGTGGACAAAATCGACGTGGACGAAGCGAAACTCGGTCTCAACGGCTCCCCCACCCGCGTGAAGAAATCGTTCACCAAGCCGCAGAAAGTGGCCGGCGAAGTGTTCGACGTCACCCCCGAAGAGGCTGTGGACCTTATCGTTGCCAAACTGAAAGAAAAATTCATCATTTAAGGAGGAACAACTATGGACAAATCAAATTATAAAAACATATTCGTATTCGTTGAGCAGCGCGACGGCGTCATCCAGCCCGTCGGTCTCGAACTGCTCGGCAAGGCCCACGAACTGGCACAGATCCTGGGCGAGAAGGTCGTGGCAATGTTCCTCGGCCACAACATCAAGAATCAATGTCAGACCCTCATCGAGTACGGTGCCGACGAAGTGGTTTTCGCCGACTGCCCCGAACTGAAGGACTATCTGACGGAGCAGTACTCACAGGCCATTGCGCAGATTTCCGACAAGTATCTGCCCAACATCATCCTGTTCGGTGCCACCACCATCGGCCGTGACCTCGGTCCGCGCCTCTCCGCCCGTTTGGCCACCGGCCTCACCGCCGACTGCACCAAGCTGGAGATTTCGGAAGAGAAAGAGCTGATGATGACCCGTCCCGCTTTCGGCGGCAACCTGATGGCCACCATCATGTGCACGGAGCACCGTCCGCAGATGAGCACCGTGCGCCCGGGCGTGATGCAGAAGATGACCCGCGACGCTTCCCGCAAGGGCGAGATCATGGAGTTCAAGCCAGTGTTCGATCCCAGCAAGTTCGCTGTGAAGCTCGTGAAGAAGGTGAAAGCCGATAAGGGTAAGATGGACATCACCGAGGCCAAGATTTTGGTTTCCGGTGGCCGTGGCGTGGGCTGCAAGGAAGGTTTTGAGAAACTCGGTGCTTTGGCCAAGACCCTC
>JAGCXN010000039.1 GCA_017961265.1 Bacteroidales bacterium
CTTGTCCCCACCTTGTCCTACAATCTACCCCTGCAGATAGACTGGGATCTCGACATTTTTGCTGTGAACACCAACCAGAAGCGCAAAGCGCAGGCGGTTCTGTGGCAGATGGAGGCACGTGAAAAGGCAGTGAAGGCCAATCTTATTTCTGCTGTAGCTCAGCAATATTTCATGCTGCAGCTTCTGGACCAGCAGCTGGAAATTCTGCTATTCACCGATTCGCTTTGGAACACTTCTCTGGAAACACAGCGGGCACTCTGGGAAAACGGCAAGGCTTATTCCACCGCCGTCAACCAGATGGAGTCATCCTATCTGAATATGAAAATGCAGGTGGTGGATGTAAAACGCAGCATCCGCAATGTGGAAAATTCCATTTGCCAATTGCTTGCCATCGCACCGCAGTCTATTGCACGCAGCCGCTGGAATACCTACGAGCTGCCGCAACAGCTGAGCACGGGCGTGCCGGCACAACTGCTTGAAAACCGTCCCGACATCCAAATGGCCGACCACCGGCTGGAAGAGGCGTTCTATAACACGCAGGCAGCCCGCGCGGCATTCTACCCCAAGGTTTCGTTGCAGGGTCTGTTGGGCTGGGGTAACAACTCCGGCATGATACCGAATCCTGGCTCACTGCTGCTGAATGCGCTCGCCTCTCTCGTGCAACCTATTTTTGCCCAAGGAAAGTTGAGAGCAAATCTCAAAATCAGCAAATTATCGCAAGAAGACATCCAACAGCAGTATGTGCAGACAGTCATCAACGCAGGAAATCAAGTGAACGAGGCGTTGGCCGACTGCCAGGTTGCTCGTGAAAAAGACGTTTACTACAAGCGTCAGGTCGAGGTGCTGCACGATGCCTACGACGGCACGCACGAATTGATGGACAATGGCAAGGCCAGTTACTTGGAGGTTTTGTCTGCGCAGGAGGGACTTCTCTCCGCACAGATCAGCGAGGCCACGAACCTATACAATGGCAACCGCGCCCTCATTGCACTCTACATCGCTTTGGGCGGAGGAACGAAATAAGGGTTATTACACTAATTCCTAACTCCTAATTCCTAACTCCTAATTCCTAACCACCAATCTCTTCTGGACGACCGTTCCGTCACCCGCCACGATACGGATGACATACACGCCGGCACGCAGACCCTTGATGGGTATGTCGAGCCATTCCGCAGCCACCGACGGGAACGACAGGCACTTCCGGCCCGTCACGTCATAAATCTCCACCGCACGCATCAGCCCGCCGGATACCGTCACACGCTCCTCCGCAGGATTCGGAAAAACCCGGTACCGCGCCGCTAATCCGTCACTTTCGTCTTTGATGCCGGTGCTGCCCACCACGTACAGCAGCAACGTCACCAGACTGTCACAGTCATCAGGATAGGGTGTGCGACGCGTATAGACGTAGTCGCCTGCGTACGACGACGGTATAATGATGTCGAAACCGTTGGCGGTGTAGCGATCCCCTACCCTTGCCGTGTCCAGTACCGTCCGCTCGTAGGCGCACTTTTCCCCGTGGATACAAATATTATCGAACTTTATGTTCCCGCTGGGGTGCGTGGCACCATCAATCGTGATTTTCAGGAAGAGGCTGTCCAGACCGGTCCATTCGTCACCCGCATGGAACAGGTGTGACGAAAAACGATTGGCGGCACGGTCCGCCGAGTCGATTTCGTATGACCCGAGCGACTGGTCGTAAGCCGTGTCCATCGGATTCACGGCATTCCAAACGCAACTCACATACTTAAAACCGGTATTTGTCGCTGACGTCGAGAACCTTACAGACACATTATTATACAATCGGGTAGAAAAGCCGACAACAAAGGTCTGTCCGTTTGCCTGATAGTTCTTGAAAGAGAGCGAGTAGCCCGCTACCGCGTCGGGACGCGGGTCACCGATAGTGGTGCCGTAAGCCGTAAGTCCCTGCAACTGGTTGTTTTGAAAGTAGTCGGAGCCATGCGTACCGTCGAACCAGATGCGGGCGTTTGCCTGCGTTTCCCCATAATCGGCGGGGACAGAGCGTGCGGCATAATAGTCGGCACTGTCGATACGGTCGAAGGTCCAGCCGAAGAGGGCGGGTTCACCCGAGGCAAGCACCAGCACCGTATCGCGCAGGTAGGTGCCGCCGACGGCCTGCAGGTTGTGAAGCGTAAGATAGGCCGTAGCACCGAAATCGAGCGGAGATGCCAGCTGCAAAAGCAGGCCGCCGGCTGAGTCGGCCGCAGCCGCGGTGACGGCATTGCCGGGAATCCGATAGTGGCTGAGAACGGCGGTGGAGGCGGGTGACATCACACTGTCGAAGCCGATGCTGACGGTGGCGGCATCCACCACCTCGCAGCGGGTGACGCGGGGGCGTATCAGGGTGTCAGGCTCCATCGTAAACACCGCACTCCCCTCCCCCCAGATCAGGTCGGCAAGTTCAGGGAAGTCGATGAAGGGGTTGCGGTTTCCCTGCCAGTTGCGGTAAATCCCTTCGTTACGGTTGCGCTCCTTCGCACTCACGGGGTCAAGACGGTGCCACGTAAGCAGCATCTCCAATGCCCAGTCTTTCAACTGCGAACGGTACGTCATCGGGCCTTCTTCCATAAACGTCTCATCCTCATATTTATAGCGTACTGCCATATAGAAGAAGGAGCGGGCGATGTCGCCCTTATAGGCATCCACGGGCTCGTATGCCGTCACTTCGGGTGCATTGGGATAGGAGTTCTGTCCCAGTTTCGCGCCGTTGGCGAAGGTGCGGATGGTCTCATCCACCGACACCATTCCGTAGGGATTGTCGTTACGGATTTGGTTCACATAGCCATCAGTGGGATACAGTTGGAAAAGGTCGGAAAAGAAAGGCTCGTTGCGAATGGGATTGGTACTGCTGCCGTTGCCGCCCATCCACGAGTTACAGAAGCTGTGCTCGCGCTGCATGCAGTCGCACTCGTGAGAAGCACCGGAACCCAACGGTAGCGCATGGAACTCCGTGGGCCTCCAATGGCAGCTGTCGGTATAGATGTCCCAAATCTCGCCATTGGGAAGTGTATCCAAAAGTGCATAAATGTAACGGAGGTCTTCATAGGTCTGCCGTTCGTGTCCCTTAATTATCTCGTGCAACGTATCTTGCAACGCTACCCCGCGCAGCCCGACGGCACGCCGGTAATAGTCATTCACGTCCTGCGCGACGACAGAAACAGCAGAAATTAGCAAGGTTATTACAAGAAAAAGGCACTTTTTCATTTTATCAATAGGATAAAACCGGCAGAACTCGCCGACAGCGATAGATTCCTCGAATATACTAATTTACGGAAATGGCTTTCAGCATTTTGTCGGCATAGGTCTTGGAAATGGGGATGTCGCCTATGCCGTCCATATCAAGGTCAATATAAAACCCATCACGCTCCTTGCGAACAATCTTAACCTTCTTTGTATTAACCAGATAAGAACGATGGCACCGAGAGAAACCGCGGGGTTCCAGCATATCTTCCAGATTTTTCATCGTGGTACGCACCATACAATGCGCCATTTTTCCCTTATTCTGGTAAAAAATATTGACGTAATTATCGGCGGAAACGATGTAACAGACGTAATCCTGCTTGATGGAAAGCTTCAAGGAACCTTTTTCGTCCGTAAAGTGAATCACCTCATTGGCCCAATCGGTGAGCGGTACAGCCGGTGTTTCCGGTGCGGGTTCCGGCTCCATGCTTTCCGCCGTGTCCTTCTGCATCGGCGGGGCCATCTGCATCAGCTTCTGTTTTAGAAGCAGTTGTTCCTGCTGCTCAAGAAGTTCCCTCACTTTGTCGTCCTTGTCCTTTAAAGCGAAATAGAGATAGGACACCAAATAGGGAATGATCATAATCAATGAGATGAACAAAAATGACCGCTGCAACACTTCAGGAAACGCTCTAGGGTCATTGAGTATCAATTCATTGAATATTGTATAAGCAAAAGCTATGAGGACGACCTCACCCGCTAACCAGAAGCAGTATTGCAAGATGGTGAAGTGGCGTGTTTTACCGATAAAATTGAGGAGGAACCGCGCTGCCACCAGAATCGCCACTGCGCCTAAGATAACGACGGAGGAATAGACGAACTGCATGGTGGAGTCACTGGCATGGAACCAGGTAGAGGGTTCGAAGGGCGTATAGACAAATATGAACACAAACGAGAAGACAGTGACAAAAGCCAACTGCTTCAAATTCGTCTCTATAGTGAGCAAATAGTCAGGTATTCGTTTGTTCATATTCCACCCCAAAATGGGGCGGCA
Source organism: Bacteroidales bacterium (assembly GCA_017961265.1). Classification (GTDB taxonomy): domain Bacteria; phylum Bacteroidota; class Bacteroidia; order Bacteroidales; family WCHB1-69; genus UBA1756. The sequence continues at coordinate 4,250 of JAGCXN010000039.1, forward strand.
AAAGTACGATTTTTTACCTTACAAAAACCTTTTGGGATGAATTTCGCCCCATATTTGAAAATTTCACCCCAAAATAATGGAATTTGCCACCCCGAAAATTCATTCAATACCTTAAAAACAAGCAAGATGGATTTTTATCGTTCTTTTGCAAACTTTTTACTGCAAAACCATTATTCTTTAAATACAAACCTAAAAGATTAATTATGAGAGATTTAAAAACTATTGACATTACCCGTTTGTTTGACATTCTTACGCAGTACGAGACGGTTCACCCCGAACAGAAAATCGCACTGGCCGGCAAGCGCAACGGCGTCTGGATGGCCTATTCGCCCGGCGAATATCAGGATATCACCAACAATATCAGTTATGGATTGATGCAGTTGGGCGTACAGCACGGTGACTGCGTGGGCATCATCTCCACAAACCGCCCCGAATGGAACATGATTGACATGGCCATCATGCAGATCGGCGCCATCAGTGTACCCGTCTATCCCACCATCAGTGAGAACGACTACCGCCACATCGTCCGCCACTCCGGCATGAAGGTGGTGATTCTGGAAGGCGCGGAGGTGATGAACAAGATTGCCGCCATTATGCCCGACACCCCCGAACTGAAGCACGTCTATACCTTCATCGACCGCGAGAAGTTTCCCTACCTCGACCAGCTTATCGCGTTGGGCGCGGCCAACCAGAATCCCGAGGAGCTGCAGCGCCGTCGCGACGCCGTACGTCCGGAGGACTGTTCCACCATCATGTACACGTCCGGCACCACCGGCCTGCCGAAGGGCGTGATGCTGTCGCACTATAATATTTGCAGCCAACTGATGAACCTGCGCCAGACGCCCGCCAAATGGTCGAAACGCGCCTTCAGCTTCCTGCCGCTGTGCCACGCTTACGAACGTATGCTGGTGTTCCTGTACCAGTACCTCGGCATGACGGTCTATTACGCCCAGAACCTCGGCACCATCGCCGAGAACATCAAAGAGGTGAATCCGACGATGATGTCGGCCGTGCCTCGCGTGCTCGAGAAATTCGCCGACAAAATCTGGAACTCCAGCAAGAACATGAAGCCAATGGCCAAGAAGATTTTCCGCTGGGCCATCCGCCTTGCCGAACAATATAAGATTCAGGATTACGACCGCTCCGCGTGGTACAACTTCAAGCTGAAGATTGCCGATAAGCTGGTTTACAGCAAGATCCGCAAGGGCATCGGCGGTGACTTCGACATTGTGGTGTCGGGTGCAGCCAGTCTGCAGCCCCGTTTAGCCGCCTTCTTCTCCGCCATCGGCATGCCGGTGTACGAAGGATACGGAGCCACGGAGACGTCACCGGTCATCTGTGTCAGCTGCCGCGAGAGGGACGGCCGCGAGGTCGGCACCGTCGGTTTCCCGCTGCCAGGCGTCGAAATCCGCCTCGGCGACAACAACGAGATCCTCTGCCGCGGCCACAACGTGATGATGGGCTACTACAAGGATCCCGAGCTCACGGCGGAGGTCATCGACAGTGACGGCTGGTTCCACACCGGCGATGCGGGCCGCTGGACCGAAAAGGGGCAGCTCCAGATCACCGGCCGCTTGAAGAACATCTTCAAGACCTCCTTCGGCAAGTACGTCAACCCGCAAGCCATTGAGGAAAAGTTCGTTGAGTCTCCGTTCATCGAGAATATGGTGGTCTTCGGCGAGAACCAGAAGTTTGCCGCTGCCCTCATCTCCCCCGACATGGAATTCCTGAAATCGTGGTGCAAGGGGCACGAAGTGAATTTCACCACCGCCGCCGAGGTCATCAAAGACCCCGTTGTCCTGAAACGTTTCTCTCAAGAAGTCGAGAAGTACAACTCCTTCTTCGGCGAAACGGAGAAAGTGAAGAAATTCACCCTCATCTGCGATGAGTGGAGCCAGAAGACCGGCATCCTCACCCCTACCCTGAAGGTAAAACGTCACGTAATCAAGAACATCTACAAGGAACAGATCGACGGATTGTTCGCCTAATCACTGCGACATTCCACTCCTGCACCGTGCGGAAAGACAAGACAGTTGTCTTTCCGCACGGTGCATTTTTATGCTCAAAAAACCAAACTTCCAAACTATTGTCGTATCTTTGCACCCCAAAATTTTAACTTTAAACTTTTAATTTTCAACTAGATATATTATGAATTCCAGTGATTTCTACTACCTCGGGATGGTTACCAAGCCGTTCGGATACAAAGGACAGGTCATTGTCTATCTTGATACGGACGAACCCGAACGATATGCCGACCTTCGGGCGGTCTTCATCGATGAGGGCGGCGAATACATCCCCTATATGATTGAGGAGATCAACCTTCAGGACAAGCATACCGCCATCGTCAAGTTCGCCGACATTGACGGCGATGCGGCGAAATCGCTGGTGAAGTCGGAGCTGTTCCTGCCCATCAGCGACCTGCCGCCGCTCACCGGCAACCGCTTCTACTACCACGAGGTCACTGGTTTTGCCGTCGTGGACGAGGTGAAGGGAAACATCGGCACCTGCAAGGACTTCATTGACATCGGCAGCCAGCCCGTGATGCAGGTCGATCACGACGGCACCGAAATCCTCATCCCCGCCGTGGACGACATCTTCAAGGAGGTGGACCGCGAAGGACGCACCCTCCACATCGCCGCACCCGAAGGGCTGATTGACATCTACCTCGAAAAATAGCCGCCTTGTTCCAGTTCAAGCATTTTGCCCTGCACCACGAGCAAAGCTCGCTGAAAATCGGCACTGACAGCGTGCTACTGGCTTCGGTCGTACCCGTGGCGGGCATCCACAACGTGCTGGACATCGGCTGCGGCTGCGGCGTCATCGGCTTCTGCATCGCCAACCGGTTACAACAGCACGGCATCGACAACTACTCCGTCACAGGCATTGACATAGACAGGGCTTCCATTGCGGAATGCCACCGGAACGCCACCCTTTTTCCCAAAACTGAAAATGCCGTTCTTCTCTTCGAGGAGATCTCCCTTCAGAATTTTACGAAGCTGCATCAATCTGAATACCAACTCATTGTTTGCAATCCGCCCTATTTTGGCAACTCGCTGAAACCGGAGGATAAAAAACGACTTCAAAGCCGTCACCGCGACGATACGCTGCCGTTTGAAACTTTGGCGGAATGTACCTCAAACCTCCTTGCCGACGACGGGCTTTTCTACCTCATCCTCCCCTACTCCGAAGCCATCGCATTTGAAGAAATTGCATCTGGACGGCTTCATCTTTGCGAAAAAATGGAAATCCGGCCCGTGCCGGACAAACCCGTCAACCGCTGCATCCTCGGCTTCGGACGACAATCCGCCGGAAACCTCAAACGGACCACCTTGACCATCCGCGACAACCGCCGCGAATACACCCCCGAATACCGCGAACTGACGCATGATTTCTACCTTGATTTTTGATAATGAACCCATATTCCCCACGCTGGCGCGCGGGCTACCGACGCCTTCACCCCTGACGGGGTGAATCAAGGAATTATATTTTGTATGATAATTGTGACAAAAATGATAATCCGGATAAATTTGTAACCATGAAGAAATTATCGATGGACGAACTGAACCGTGTGAGCACGGAGGAATTCAAGGCGCAAGAGAAAATACCGTTAGTGGTGGTGATGGACAACGTGCGCAGCATGTACAATGTGGGCTCGGTGTTCCGCACTTGCGACGCCTTTTCGGTGAAACGGCTGCTGCTGTGCGGCATCACGGCCTGTCCTCCCCACAAGGAGATCACCAAGACCGCCCTCGGTGCCACAGAGTCGGTGGACTGGAAGCACTACGGCACGACGACGGAAGCTGTGGCAGAATTGAAACAACTTGGTTATAAAGTATTTGCCGTGGAACAAGTGGATACTTCGGTGATGCTCGACCGGCTCGAAATCCCTGCTTCGGAGAAGACGGCCGTTGTGCTGGGCAACGAGGTTTTCGGGGTGGATGACGAGGTGTTGGCCCTGTGCGATGGTGCCATCGAGATCCCGCAAAACGGCACGAAACACTCCCTCAATGTCTCCATCGCGGGCGGCATCGTCATCTGGGAATTTTTCAAAAAGATGATGGAATCGTGACAAACTAAATTGTATCTTTGCGGACTTTTTCTAAAAACAAAAATAGTCCGAAAAATCGTGAAGTTAGCTATCGTCATATTGAACTGGAACGGCAAAAAGTTTCTGGAACAGTTCCTGCCGTTGCTGCTGGCCCGCACGCCGCAGTGGGCGGAAATCATCGTGGCCGACAACGCATCCACTGACGACTCGCTGGCTTTCATGGCCGAAACCTACCCCAACATCCGTATCATCCGTAACGACAAGAACTACGGTTTCGCCACCGGCTACAACGTGGCACTCGCCCAAGTGGAGGCGGAATACTACTGCCTTCTCAATTCCGATATCGAGGTGGCGGAAGGATGGGTGGAGCCCGTCATTGAGCTGTTGGACTCTGACCCGCAGATTGCGGCGGTACAGCCCAAAATCCTGAGTTTCAGCGACCGCCAGCATTTTGAGTACGCCGGTGCATGCGGCGGCTACCTCGACAAATACGGATATCCCTTCTGCCGCGGCCGTGTTTTCGGCACCATCGAAAAGGACAACGGGCAGTACGACACCCGTGCCGACATCTTCTGGGCCACCGGCGCCGCCCTGTTCGTGCGCAGCAGCGTCTATCGCGCCCTCGGCGGCCTCGACGATGACTTCTTCGCCCACATGGAGGAGATTGACCTCTGCTGGCGCATCCGCAACCACGGCTACCGCATCGTGGCCGAACCCCGCTCCGTCGTCTTCCACGTCGGCGGCGGCACCCTTCCCAAGAACAACTCTTTCAAGACCTTCCTCAACTTCCGGAACAACCACTACCTTCTCATCAAGAACCTGCCCGCCAAAAGACTGCTACCTACCTTTCTGATGCGGCTGCTGCTCGACAATGTGGCGGCGTTCACATTCCTGCTGCAAGGCCACGGAAAGGATTTTACCGCCGTCTATAAAGCTCATTTTGAAATCATTAAAAACCATAAAAAATTCAAGGCCAAACGGGCAGGACAGCCCTTCGACGCTTTCCGTGACGTTTGGAAAACTCCCATCCTCGTTGAATACCATCTCAAGGGACGGCACTTCTTCGATGGGGAATCATTCTTAAAAAAAGAAAAATATGATTGATTTTTTATTCGGTGATTTTTACACATATTTCCTTATCGGAATGACCGTCATGGCAGCCGTGGTGTTCACGGTGCTGCAGTTTGTCACCGTCGCGTACGGAATGACATACAACAACCGATGGGGGCTTTCCATCCGCAGCAACTGGGGTTGGCTGCTGATGGAGGCGCCTGTGTTCTTTCTGATGCTCGCCTTCTATATTAGAGCAATGGTGGAAGGAGCACCCTACACCGTGGTGACGTTCCCTTGGGTCACAATGACTATCTTCGTCTTTTTCGAACTCCACTATTTACAGCGTTCTTTTGTTTTTCCTGCAAAAATGCGGGGCACCAGCAAGATGCCGCTGTCCATTATCTTCACGGGGTTCTTTTTCAACGCCATCAACGCCTATATGCAGGGCGGCTGGCTCTTTTACGTTTCACCCGAGCAATATACGCTCAGCTGGTTCTGGTCGCCGCAGTTCATCATCGGCACCATCCTCTTCTTTACCGGAATGGTCATTAATATGCAGTCAGACATCATTATACGCCGTCTGCGCAAGGACAAGATGGACAACAACTACTACCTGCCCACCGGTTTTCTTTTCGACAAGATCAATTCCGCCAACTACTTTGGCGAAATTATGGAATGGGTCGGCTTTGCCATCCTCACATGGTCTGTCTCCGGTCTTGTCTTCGTGCTGTGGACTTTGGCTAACATCGTGCCTCGGTCAAAATCCGTTTACGAGCGTTATACCCAGTTTTTTGGTGAGGATTTTACGAAACTGAAACGCTACAAGGTTATCCCCTTCATTTACTAAGCGATGAAAATTTATAAGACCGTCCTGTTCATCTTTGCCGCCATCCTCCTCTTGGGGGTCGGCTGCTATTTTTTTCCGCAGGACGGCATTGATATCGGAGAGTTCCACCTGCGGTTTCCCTCGTTGGAGAAGGTGCTGACGCGCAACTCCAACACCCGTACTAAACAAGAAATCCAAGACTCCATTGCCACGATGGAGGCGCTCATTGCGCAACGGGAACAGGAGATGAAGGACCGCGAGGACTCGCTCAACCTTTACCGCGAAATCATCAACACGCACATATCGCGCATCTATCTGCCCAACGACGACTACAGCTATTTCAATGCTTTCTTCGAGAAGGCGGCAAAGGCCAAATCGCAAGGTCAGACGGTGCGTGTGGTACACTACGGCGACAGCCAGATTGAGTTGGACCGTATCAGCAGCAACCTCCGCAGCTTCTTCCAGAGCAAGTTCGGCGGTGGCGGACCAGGGCTGCTCCCCATCGTGCAGACCGTGCCGACCTCGACGGTATCGCAGTGGGCCACAGAGAGTTTTACCCCCTATACCTCCTACGGTATCGGGGAGCGCGATGCCAACGGTTACGGGATTATGGGTAAGTACTACCGGGTGTATGGCGGCGGCACCTGCGGATTTTCCCGCACTCGCGCCAGCCACGTAAGACTGCTATTCAACGACCGCAACGGCGGATTCACCGCCACACTGACGGACAAGAATTCGGAATATGCCGACACTTTGCAGGCCGACAGTTCCACCGGTTTCAAGATTCTGGAATGGTACCTGCCCGCCACCACTTCCGCCTTCAACCTCCACTTTTCCGGCACCGCCGACCTCTACGGCGTGATGGTCGATAACGGCAGCGGCGTGGCGGTGGACAACATCCCGATGCGCGGCTGCGCCGGCACCATCTTCACCAAGATGGGCACTTCGCTACTCCAGCAGAGCTACCACCGCACCAACGTCGGGATGCTGGTGCTGCAATACGGCGGCAATGCGATGCCGGGCATGTCGGGAAAGGCCGGCGTGGACTACTACGCCAAGGAGGTCGGACGTCAGATCCGCTATCTGAAGTCGATCTATCCCGACACCCCCATCCTATTCATCGGCCCCGCCGACATGGCGACGAAAGTAGATGGCGAGCTGCGCAGCTACCCACTCATCAGCTATATGGTGGAGGCGCTGAAACGTGAGGCTTTGGCCAACGGAGCCGCCTTCTGGAACATCTACGAAGTGATGGGCGGCGACGGTTCCATCATCCGCTGGACCAACCAAGGGCTGGCCGGAGCCGACTACGTGCACTTCTCTCCCGCCGGCGCGACCAAAATCGGCAACTACCTCGTGGATGCCTTCGCCACCATCTACGACTACTATACTGTGGACAAACAAACGGCCACCCCATAAATTGAAGAAAATGTAATACCTTATAGGAACCCCGCAGGGGTTCAAGATCTTAAACGGGGACGTAAGTCCCCGGAATAAAAACGATGAAACTACAACACCTCATAGCGACAATCCTAGCACTACTCGGTCTGACCGCCGCGGCCCAATCCCCCGTACCCGTGGACACGCTCGCGTTCGTGCGCTATGAAAATGACACGCTCACGTTCGACCCCGCAACGTCGTATCTGCCGGCGTTTTTCCAGAAGATGGACGAGGTCATCGCAACCGGAAAGGGCAATATCAACATCATGCACATTGGGGGCTCACATGTGCAGGCGGGCACGATGTCGCACCGCATCCGCCGCAACCTGCTCAACGATTTCCCCGACCGTATCGCCCGCCGAGGGATGATTTTCCCCTATTCCGTCGCCCCGAAGTGCAACAACCCCGCCGACTACCGCGTCAGCAAGAACGTCACCTTCTCGCTCATCCGCAACGTTTACAAGGACATCGACCGTCCGCTCGGCGTGACAGGCATCGCTGTCTATACCTCCGATACCACGGCAGAAATCAAAATCCGCCTCAACACCCCGGACCTGTCGTTCCCCACCAGCCGCATCATCCTGCTGGGCTACCCCGACAGCACGTGGGCGCTCGACTACGACGTACGGGTGGTACCCTCGCTTGTCATCGGTGAAGACGAATACTTCCCCGTTGAAATCGACACCACCACTCGCCGCTACATTTACGATGTCCCAGCGAGAACCGACTCTTTCTTATTGAAAATCAACAACTACGACCATACCACTTTCACCTTGACGGGCATCCTGTTGGACGACGATGCGCCCGGCCTCACCTTCCACTCCATCGGGGTGAACGGGGCGCAGGTGAGCTCCTACCTCAAGTGCGCCAACTTTGAGGAGGACTTGCAGCTCATCCGGCCCGACCTCGTCATCTTCGGGATCGGCATCAACGACGCGGCTGCGGCGGGCTTCGATACCGTCACTTTCAAAAACAACTATTTGGAATTGGTGCGCCGCATCCGCACCGTCAGTCCCGACTCCGCCTTCATCTTCCTGACCAACAACGACAGTTACAAGAAAGTCAAGAAGAAATACTCCGTGAACCACAACGGCGAGCTGGCGCGGGATGTCTTCTACCGCTTGGCTGCCGAGACGCGCGGCGCGGTATGGGACCAATTCGACATTATGGGCGGCCTCCGTTCCATGGACAAGTGGCGCATTGCCGGCTACGCCCAGTACGACCGCGTCCACTTCACCGTCAAAGGGTACAACCTCATCGGCGACCTTTTCTACAACGCATTTGTCGATGCATGGAAAAAATGCCGCAACAACAATGAAAAACAATAACGAACAAACTGTAAATCATTAATATGCCAACTTCTGAACAATGCCGGAACTGCCGTAAACTCGGCACACGCGAATGTAGCTACTATACAGACGAATACGGCCGCGAATGTAGCAATTTCGAAAAACGGAAACCTACAATGAAGCTCACTTTAATGGAGACCCGTATCGTAGCGTTCGCGATCCTTGCTGTCGGTATCGCCTTCGTAATACTGGCCTCTATCTCCTATATTAGCAGCGGAAATCATCACACCCCCAATATGGCTGACGAGCCGACCGAAATCACCGCAGACACCACCACAAATTCGGTAGTCTCCGAAAACTAACCATCATTACGAATCAAACAACAACCATGAAAAAAATATTCAGGATCATTTTGCTGATTTCCATCACCTTAGCATCTTTCCATTTTACTGTATCCGCCGATACCATCCGACAGATGCAGTACAACCTGCTGTACTATACGGTGGGCAGCGAATCGCCGGACGACTGCACCGATGCCAACAACAATCTTGACCAGAAGGATGCGGCATTCAAGATCATCGTGAAGGAGGTGATGCCGGACATTCTCTGCGTGAACGAAATCGGGAAAACCGATGCTTACGCTAACCGCATCCTGAGCAACGTGCTCAACACGGACGGCATCAACTATTATGGCACGCTTCCAGCGTACAGCATTTCGGGAAACCGCAGCATCGGAAACCGCCTTTTCTACGACACCCGCAAGTTCACGATGAAAGAGTCGGCATACGTCACCACCTACTACGGAGGTACTGTCATCAACCTATACAAGATGTACTACAAGTCACAAAATCTGGCGCAGGGAGACACTGCCTTCATCACCTTCATTATTTGGCATTTGGCAGCTGGCAGTAGCGACTATAATGAGACGACCCGTGCCCAGCAGTCACAAATTCTCACCCAGTATTTGGAGTCGGCGCCGTCGGTGCTGGCCGGTAACTTCGTCCTCAGCGGAGACTTCAACGTCTATACCAGCAGCGAGGAGGCGTACGACAATCTCGTCAACAACCCGAACTACCTTGTGCGCTTCCACGACCCCATCGGGCGCAGCGGCAGCTGGAACAACAACGCCCAGTTTGCCGATATCTTCACGCAGTCCACGCATACCGGGGCCGCCAGCTGCGCCTCCAACGGCGGCATGGACGACCGCTTCGACTTCATCCTTGTTTCCAACAAGGTGATGAACGGCACAGACAAAGTGAAGTGCCTGCCGGCGACCTACCATGCTTTCGGTCAGGACGGCATACGGTTCAACGGATCCATTGTAAACCCGACCAACACAGCAGTTTCGGCGCAGGTGGCGCAGGCGCTCTACACCATGTCCGACCATCTGCCCGTGGTGATGGACTACACCATCAGTCAGTCGCTGGCGGTCCACGACGCACCTGCAGAACTGCCCGTCAGTATCGTCAACCCCGTCAGTAATACGCTGGAGGTGACGACAAGCCTCCTTATCCCCGACCGCCTGACGTTCGAGATCCTCACCATCGACGGGAAACGGCTGCACCACGAGATCCTTCCCATTGCTGCCGGGCCACAACACCTGACCTTCGATTTTCCGTACAACCCCGCCATCTACCTATTGAAAATCACCGATTCTAAAGGAAACGTCACCGTGCGGAAATTGGTGAAGGTGTAAATTATGAACCATTTCAATCTACATTCCGACTTTGCCCCTTCGGGTGACCAACCGACTGCAATCGCACAACTGGTGGAAGGGCTGAACCGCGGCGACCAGGCGCAGGTGCTGCTCGGCGTGACCGGCTCAGGCAAGACCTTTACCATCGCCAATGTGGTGAGCCAAGTTAACCGCCCGACACTGGTGCTGAGCCACAACAAGACTCTCGCCGCCCAGCTCTATACCGAATTCAAGCAGTTTTTTCCCGATAATGCGGTGGAATACTACGTCTCCTACTATGACTACTACCAGCCGGAAGCGTATCTGCCCGCCAGCAACACCTATATTGAGAAGGATCTTTCCATCAATGATGAAATCGAAAAGCTGCGGTTGCGCACTACCAGCGCCTTGCTGTCAGGCCGCCGCGACGTGATCGTGGTCGCCTCCGTCTCCTGCATCTACGGTATTGGCAACCCTGACGACTTTGCCAAAAACGTCATCCACCTCCAAAAAGGGATGACCATCAACCGCGACCAGCTCCTGTTAGCTTTCGTCGGCAGTCTTTACAACCGCACGGAGACGATGCTCGAACCGGCCCGCTTCCGCGTAAAAGGCGACACCGTCGATATTTTTCCACCCTACAACGACAATGCTTTCCGCATCGTTTTTTGGGAGAATGAGATTGAAGAAATCTATGAAATAGAACCCGTTAGCGGCGGAAAATTGGGTAAATTGGACAGTGTCACCATTTATCCTGCCAGCATCTTTGTCACTTCACAGGATTCGATGAACGACGCGCTGATGCATATCCAGATGGATCTTGGCGAGCAGGTCGCCTACTTCAAATCCATCGGGAAACATCTGGAAGCCAAGCGATTGGAAGACCGCGTCACCTACGATGTGGAGATGATGAAGGAGTTGGGCTATTGCTCTGGCATTGAGAATTATTCCCGCTATTTTGACAAGCGCAACCCTGGAGAACGTCCGTTCTGCATCCTTGACTTTTTCCCCGATGATTTCCTTTTGGTTATCGACGAGAGCCACGTCACCGTGCCGCAGATTGGGGCAATGTTCGGTGGCGACCGCGCCCGCAAGAAGAACTTGGTGGAATACGGATTCCGTCTGCCCGCCGCCCTCGACAACCGCCCATTGAAATTCAATGAGTTCGAGGCGCTTACGGGACAGACGATTTACATGAGCGCCACGCCCGCCCACTACGAGCTGGAACGTTCGGAGGGCGTGATTGTGGAGCAGGTGGTGCGTCCCACGGGGCTGCTTGACCCTGTGATTGAGGTGCGCCCGGCGGACAATCAGGTGGATGACCTTCTGGAGGAGATCGAAAATACGGTGGGCAAGCACGAGCGCGTCCTCGTCACCACGCTGACGAAGCGGATGGCGGAGGAGCTGACGGCCTACCTCATCAACATCGGTATCAGCACGCAGTACATCCACTCGGATGTCGATACGATGGAGCGTGTGGAGATTTTGCAGAACCTGCGAGCGGGCGCCATCGACGTGCTGGTGGGTGTCAACCTGCTGCGTGAGGGACTTGACCTTCCGGAGGTGTCATTAGTGGCCATCCTCGATGCCGACAAGGAGGGATTCCTCCGGTGCGAACGGTCGCTGACGCAGACGGCGGGGCGGGCGGCGCGCCACGTCAACGGGCACGTCATCTTCTACGCCAACACCATCACCCAGTCGATGCAGGCCACGATGGACGAGACGGCGCGCCGCCGTGCCAAACAGCTGGCGTACAATGAGAAACACGGCATCACACCCCGCAGCGTCAAGAAAGCCGGCGTCACCGACATCCGTCCCGACCAGTACATCAGCTACCGCGGCGATTTCGTCCAACGCAAGGAAGCGGAGGCGATTGCGGCCGAAGCCAACGACATCAAGTACCTGAACAAGGAACAGTTACAGAACCGCATCAAGCAGCTACGCAAGCAGATGGAAACGGCCGTCAAGGAGACGGAATTCCTGAAAGCCGCCGAAATCCGCGACCAGATCCTGGCGGCCGAAAAGATGCTGAAGGAATTATGATTTCGGTAAAGAAGCAGCCCCATAGATGCGAGGATACGAGGATACGAGGATACGGGGATGCGAGGATGCGTATAACCGTATAACCGTATAACCGCATAACCGATAGAACATTCAGATTCCCAATTTCTACCCGTCCCTGAACCCTGTACCTTATTTCCCCAGAGCCTCCTCAATCAGTTGCGAATAGACCTCGGTGAGGTTGAGGCCGAGGGTTTCGACCTGGCTGGGGACGATACTCATGGACGTTTGTCCCGGTATGGTGTTGACTTCAAGGAAGTACGGGGTTCCGTCGGCAGTGACGATAAAATCGACGCGGACGATGCCGCCGCAGCCAAGTTCACGGAACACTTTCACCGCATATTGGTTGATCCGCTCAGTGACATCGGCGGGGAAGTCAGCGGGCGTAATCAGGTCGTGCAGACCGTCGCTGTACTTGCAAGTATAATCGTAAAATTCTGTCTTCGTGACGATTTCGGTAATGGCGAGGGGCTTGATTTCCCCGTTGAGGCGCACCACGCCGCAGGCGATTTCGCGGCCGTGGATCATCTTCTCAATTAGAATCTGGTCATCGTACTTGAAGGCTTCGTCGATGGCGGCGGAGAGTTCGTTTTCACCGTGCACTTTCGTCACCCCGACGCTGGAGCCGGAGTTGCAGGACTTGACAAAGCAGGGGTAGCCGCAGACCTCCCCTACCTTTGGGAAATCAATCTTGTCGCCTTTGAAAAAGTGCAGCGACGGCGAGACGGGCACACCTAATGCCTTCACCACGATATTGCAATAGAATTTGTTGAATGTCAATGCCGATGAAAGCATATCACATCCCGTATAAGGGATTCCGACCATGTCAAAATAGCTTTGAAGGCGTCCGTTTTCGCCAGGATTGCCATGGATAGCGATAAACACTGCATCGAACGTAATTTTCTCACCTTTCAACGTAAGGGAAAAATCGTTGCGATCGACCTCAGTTGTATGACCTTCGCTATCGGTATAACTCCAGCTATTCCCCTTTAACAAAATCTTGTAGGGTTCATATTTGGACTTGTCGATACGGTTGAAAATATTCTCGGCACTCAGCAGGGAAATCTCATATTCGCCGGAATTGCCACCGGTCATCAAAGCGATTTTTTTCATTATACAAAGATTTAAAACAGCGGCAAATATACCATCAATTCAGTGAGAAAGTTCATAAAGTTCATAAAGTTTATCAAGTGGGAAAAGTTCATAAAGTTTTGTCGCAGGTAACCGGTAAAAAATATGAAGAAAGGGTGTCGGTAACAACCTCCTACTTCATACCTTTTACTTTATACTTTTTCGCATCACATATTTCATTTTACACTGGTTATTTTTCAGTTTTCATTTCTCAATTTTCAAATTAATATTGTATCTTTGTCGCCTTTAATTAACATTAAATTGTTAGTAATAATATTCCATTTGAGATAAAACAAAAAACTGATTACCAATCAAATACAGAAACATTTATGAAAAAAATCACGACCCTTTTCGCCATGATGATTTGCGCCATTGTTGTGATGGCCAACCCTGTGGAGCCTGAGCAAGCCAGCACGGTAGCCCTTCACTTTATGATGCGGCAGATGCCGGCGGTGACGCGCAGCACCGAATGCACGCTGGCCTACACCAAGAGCAACGACCGCAGCGACGCGCTGTTCTATGTCTATAACGTAGGCGGCGGCTTCGTCATCGTTTCCGCCGACGACGCAGTGAAACCCGTGCTGGGCTATTCCACCAACGGAAGTTTCGACCCGCAGAACATCCCCGTCAACTGCGCTTCGTGGCTGCAGGGCTATGCCGACGAAATTGCCTATGTGAAAGAGCACAACCTGTCCGCTCCTGACAAAATTCAGCAAAGATGGACGGAACTGGTGGAGGGTCGTGAACCTGTGCGCAGCGGCAACACCCGCGCTGTGTCGCCGTTGCTCACCACCACGTGGAGCCAAAGCCCGTGGTACAACGCTTTGTGTCCGGGTGAAGGCGACGACCAAGCCGTTACCGGTTGCGTGGCCACGGCTATGGCGCAGATTATCAAATACTACGAATATCCCACCCACGGTTTGGGTACGCATGGATATACTGATAGCTATTATGGTGATCTTTTCGTTGATTACGAAAACACCACCTACCGCTATGACCTGATGCCCAACGAGCTTGACTGGGATACGCCGGATGAACAGGTGAATGCAGTGGCCACTCTGATACGCGATTGCGGTGTGGCAGCAAATATGGACTACGGCTCATACGAAAGTGGTGCATACGACCCGGCCGCCCGTGCAGCCTTTGTCACTCAGTTCGGCTATGAGGCTCAACTGGCTAAAAAAGAAAATGACAGCGTTTGGATTGTGATGCTGAAAGAAGAGTTGGACCATGCCCACCCCGTTTATTATTCCGGAGACGGAAGATTTTTTGGGCACAGTAGTGGGCACGCTTTTGTATGCGACGGCTATGATGCCAACGACTTCTTCCATTTCAACTTTGGCTGGAGCGGCAGCTACAATGGATATTTTCAAATTGGCGCCATTACCAGCGATGACTACACACCCGGCAGTATCATCATTGGTCACGAGGGAACTGGATTTACCGTAAACAGCAATAATTCAGCTATTTTCGCAAGACCTGCCGAAAACATTGACACGATTCTCATTAATTTTGGAGGGTATACGACAAGAACCATCTCCGAAGCCGTCCAAATTTCCGATGCATGCGGGTTTAATGACTATTTTGGGGGTAATTACTCAAACTCATATTATGCCGATTTGACCCTTTATCCTGAGAATGAAGGCGACCAAGTGAGATTGGATGTGCTGGCCTACGACAACTATTTCACCTATAGGGTTTACGACGGGGAAGAGGTCAATGACACGCTGCTTATTGCAGAAAAACCACTGGCTGGCACCACACTTATTTCCACCTCGGGTGCACTGACCATCCACTTGGATGGCAAATGGATACAAAAGGAATTGGTATTGCAAGCTACTCCCATCTCCTGCGTTCCTGTAGTAAGGAATGCAATCTGTACCCATTACGACCACCAGAGCGCGACCCTATCGTGGGAGGTGGTACAGTCTGAGCAATTTCCTGGCCACACGTACAACTGGCAGGTGGAATACGGTCCGCAGGGATTCGTACCCGGCACCGGCATCTTCCTCCACCCCGACAGCACCGGAGCCGACATCAATGGCCTGAACGCAGATTCCTACTATGACGCATACATCACCTATACCTGCGCCAACGGGAATTCCATCACCCTTGACCCCGTCACGTTCAAGACAGCGTTGTTAGCCGACTGCTACGAACCGATCGGAAACGGGAGGGATGTGGACTATACCTGCATCTCTGTAGGCTACTACTCGTGGTCACAGCAAATTTTCACTGCGGACGAATTAGCGGCTGCAGGATTAAGAGCAGGAGAGCCACTATCGATATTATGGTTACAATATTACGGAGAAGCCCCCCTCACTCGTCTGTTCGGAGTCTATATGGGACACACCGACAAAACAGTCTTCGCCAACGAACAGGACTGGTTCGACCCCGCCACCCTCACCAATGTCTATCCTGAAACCAGCACAACCTTTGTCAACACCAACCCTGATTATTGGTTCCCGCTTTATTTCAGCAACCCCTTCGTGTGGGACGGCATCAGCAACATTGTCATTGCCTACGTCAATAATAGCGGGACATCTGTAACCAACCAAAAATTTTACACACATCCTTGTAGCGGCGGCTGTACACTGTTTGCGAATACGTACTACAACAGTCCTATCACTGTGGAGACTGGAGGTTCTTTCACTTCTCACCGGCTCAACATCAAGTTTTGCTCCACCACCAACTGTATGACACCTACAGAGCTGACCGCCACCGCCGTGTCACGCACGGAGGTGCAGTTGGAGTGGAACCGGATGTATCAGGAGAACGAATGGACGGTGGAATATGGTCTGGCTGGCTTCGAACACGGCCACGGCACTACCGTCACCGTAACCGGTAATCCGACCACCCTTATCGGGAACTTGGAATACGGAATGTACGACTTTTACGTCCGAGCCAACTGCGGTGGAGGCAACTACAGCGACTGGCGGATGGTGTCGGCCCACGTGATGGGCAGCAACGACTGTGCTGAGTACATCGGCAACGACCTGTCAACGGGCAACTACATTTTCGGATCCAACACCTCCTACCCTGCTCGTAGATATGCCGCTTCGCAGCAAATTTTCCGTGCCGAGGATTTGCGCGAAATGGGTCTCCAACCCAATATGCCCATATACGCCCTTTCCTTACAATATAATAATACTTCGTCAAACACAAGAAAGATGGCGGTTTATATGGCCAATACCGAGAAAACCACCTTCGCCAACAACAGCGACTGGTTCAATACCGGCGTGCTCACCAACGTATTTCCCGAAGCCAATTTCACTTTCCAAGCGAATGAAAGCGAGGAAGACTACCGTTGGGTCACCTTCAATTTTGATGTTCCTTTTGTGTGGGACGGCACCAGCAATGTGGTGGTAGCCTTTACCGACAATACAGGCAATGCAATTTCTGCTTATACCGCTTTCAATCATCATACAGGAGTTGCCAACAACACCCTCTATTGGAGCGGCAATGAGGCACCCGCTTCCGAATCCTACGGAAGCACAAGCAGTTACCTCAACAACATCCGTTTCTGCGAAGGTTGTATGTATCCCGTGAACATCACCTATACGACACCTTCACGGCACGAGATAGACTTTACGTGGCAGCCCGCCTATCAGGAGACGGAATGGCGGGTGGAGTACGGGCCGAGGGGCTTCGAACAGGGCACTGGCACGATGGTGACTGTGAGCGGCACGCCGGAACTGAATGTTTCGCAACTCGGCAGCGGTGGCTGGGACTTCTACTTCCAGTCAAACTGCGGCAACGGCAATAGCAGCCTGTGGAAGAAAATTTC
>JAGCXN010000040.1 GCA_017961265.1 Bacteroidales bacterium
CGGAGTCCGGGATTCGTCTCCTCCACCTTCTTCTCCACCTTGTCGGCCATCTGCTCGTTGATGTTCGGATACTGGTTCGTACCGAGCAGGATGTACCGGCGGGTGGCGATGTTCATGTTGCGCTTGTTGCAGCTCTCCTCGATGGC
The DNA here is from genome assembly GCA_017961265.1 of Bacteroidales bacterium. Taxonomy (GTDB): domain Bacteria; phylum Bacteroidota; class Bacteroidia; order Bacteroidales; family WCHB1-69; genus UBA1756. Next base: position 147 of record JAGCXN010000040.1, read on the forward strand.
AGCCTTGATAGCGCCGTTCTCGGTCAGGGTGATGATGCCGCCCTCGGCCTCCACGCCCTGGAACAGCTTCCAAGCGTGCTCGGCGATGGAGTCGGTCAGATTCTCAATGTAGTAGGAGCCGGCGGCAGGATCCACCACCTTGTCGAAATAAGACTCCTCTTTCAGGATGATCTGGACGTTGCGGCTAATACGGCGTGAGAAGTCGTCATCTTTTTTATAGGTCACGTCGAACGGTTGAAGAGTGATGCTGTCGGCACCACCGAGGGCGGCGGACATACCCTCCGTCGTCGTTCTCAGCATATTGACGTAGGGGTCGTAAATGGTCTTGTTCCAAGTGGATGCGATGGAGTTGATGCGGATTTTGTAAGCGCAGTCGCATGCCGGCTTGTACTGTTCCAGCATCGTGGCCCAGAGCATACGGAAAGCGCGCAGCTTCGCGATTTCCATGAAATAGTTGGAGGAGATGGAGAGAGAGCACTCCATCTTGCGGGCGAATTTCGCAACCTCAAGGCCTTTGTCGGTAGCAAAGGCGAGGTACTCGTTGGCGATGGCCAGCGTATAGCCAAGTTCCTGCACGATGGTGGCGCCGCAGTCGTGCATCAGGATGCCCTGGATGTTGACGGCTTTGAACTTCGGCATGCCTTCCGTCAGCTTCACCAATTCGACGGCCTCGTTGAGGTCTGCCTCTTTGGAACGGTAGAACTTGTTTTGGCGCATCAGGTAGGCGATGGCGTCGAAACCGGTACCGCCCATCACTTTTTCCTTGTCGAAACCGTTGGCTTCCACGTATTTGACGAAACTTTCAACGATAGGAAGGTAGGCTTTGGCATGAAGGAAACGTACACCGACGGTGTTCAGGTCGATGCCTTTCAGCAGCTTGCCCATATCGTCGTCGCCATTAAGTTCTGAAACGTTGAACGACACCATCGTGGCACCTCCTTTGATGGAGGCTAGGGCCACTTCATTGGCCTTCACGGGGCAGGTCTCGGTCACGTTCTGCACGATTTCCCAAGCGTTGTTGTCGGCTTTCGTGCCACGGGTGTAGGGAAACTCGCCGGGAAGTGCGTTCAGGTAGGCCACTTCGGGAAGGTCTTCGGCGCGGTAGTAGGGGCGAACCTTGAATCCCTCGTCCGTGCGCCACACCAACTTCTTCTCGTAGTCAGCACCTTTTAAATCTTTCTCAATGACAGCCTCCCATTGTTCGGTCGAGATGGGAGGAAATTCGTTGAATAACTGTTCGTTGCTCATAAATATCGGTTTATTTGTTTTAATTTTCTTCTTTGCACAATAAGGCGGCAAAAGTACGGAAAAAATCGGTACCATTTGCCGCTATTTTTCTAAAATTTGGGGTGGGAAAAATCCATATTTTTGATGTATTTTTGCACCTCGTTTTGAAAATCAAAAATCAAGTTAATATTATGTCATACCTGAACAAACCCGTAGCCGACAATATCTACTATGTCGGCGTGAATGACCGCCAAAAACATCTTTTTGAGAACTATTTGCCACTTCCGAACGGAGTGAGCTACAATTCTTATCTTATTGTGGATGAGAAAGTCGCCCTTGTGGATACGGTAGATGTCGCTTTTGCTGACCTCTTTTTCCGTCAGATCGACGAAGTGCTGAAAGGCCGTACTATCGACTATCTCATCGTCGATCACATGGAGCCCGATCATGCTGGCTCTATCGGTCTTTTGGTGAATAGGTATCCTGATATTCAGATTGTTGGAAATAAGAAGACTTTCGACTTCCTGAAAGGCTACTTCACGGTGAATTGTCCTCTTGTGGAGGTGGCGGAAGGTGGCGAACTGGACCTCGGGAAGACGAAACTCAATTTCTATATGGCTCCGATGGTGCACTGGCCGGAAGTGATGGTTACCTACGACCCTGAACGTCAGCTTCTTTTCTCCGCTGACGCTTTCGGCACGTTCGGCGCTCTCAACGGCAGCTTCCGTGACGATGAACTCGACCTCACCCCGTTCTGGGACGACATGCGCCGCTACTACGCTTGCATCGTCGGCAAGTACGGAATGCAGGTGCAAGGTGCCCTGAAGAAGCTGGGCGGTCTGCCGCTCCAAACCATCTGCCCCACCCACGGCCCCGTTTGGAAGACGCAGCTGACGAAGGTCGTCGGCCTGTACGACCAATGGAGCAAGTACGAGACCGAGCCCGGCTGCGTCATCGCTTACGGCTCAATGTACGGCAACACGCAGCAGCTGGCCGAAGCCGTTGCCCAAGGCCTCGTGGACGGCGGCGTGCGCAACGTCGTGGTGCACAACGTCTCTAAAACCGACGCCTCCTACATCCTTGCTGACATCTTCAAATACAAAGGCCTTATCATCGGATCCCCGACCTACATGAACGGTCTCTACCCGTTGATTGACAGTTTTTTGCATAAAATAGAAGAACGCGGTGTCAAGAACCACGTTTACGGCTGCTTCGGCTCCCACACGTGGGCCGGCACCGCTTGCAAGCGCCTCACCGAATTTGCTGAAACGATGAAATGGCCCCTCGTCGGCACACCCGTCGATAACAAACAGGGCGCGGATCCCGACACCCTCCAATTGTGCTACGATCTCGGCAAGGAAATGGCTGTACAAATACAGATGTAATATATAACAAAAACAATGGATATCAAATTGTTATACGAAATTTATCTGCGCCATCCGCAAATCTGCACGGACACGCGCAAGATTACGGACGGATGCCTTTTCGTCTGTCTGAAAGGCGAAAATTTCGATGGCAACACCTTTGCCCGTCAGGCCGCGGAGGCCGGTGCCGCCTGCGTGGTGACGAACGACACGTCGCTGTCGGGTGACAACCGCTTTTTCGTTGTAGATGACACGCTGGAAGCCCTCCAGCAGTTGGCGTTGTACCATCGCCAACAACTATCAATACCTGTGATTGGTATTACTGGAACCAACGGGAAAACCACGACCAAGGAGTTGGTTTCCACGGTGTTGCAGACAAAGTACCGCATCGCGTTCACCCAAGGGAATCTGAACAACCATATCGGGGTGCCGCTTACGCTGCTTTCCATCCCCGCTGATACGGAGATCGCCATTGTGGAGACGGGCGCAAACCACCCAGGCGAAATTGCCGACCTATGTCGGATGGTACTGCCCACCTACGGCATCATCACCAACATCGGGACGGCCCACATCGAGGGCTTCGGCTCACGGGAGAACATCGTTGCGACCAAGCGGGCGATGTATGACGCGGTGATGGCCAACGGCGGCACGCTGTTCGTAAACGGTACGGACGAGACCTTGTGCGAGTGTGCCGGCGACTACGACCAGCAGATTCTGTACGGCAACTGTGACGAAAGTGTCTGCACTGGACGCATCTCCGCCATGGATCCGTACCTTTCGGTGACGTGCGCCGCACCCGACGAGGAGAGGAATGCGCCCGAAGTGACGTTCCGCACCCACCTCACCGGCGACTACAACCTGCCGAATATCCTCTGTGCCATCGCCGTGGGGCTGACCTTTGGGGTGACGTTGGAGGATGCCACCGCCGCCATCCGAGACTACGTCCCGACCAACCACCGTTCACAAGTGAGCACCGTCGGCACCAATACCGTCATCGCCGACTACTACAACGCCAACCCGACCAGCATGTCGGCGGCCATTCGTAACCTTGCCGCACTGCCGGCCGAGCAGAAGGCGGCCATCTTGGGCGATATGCTCGAACTGGGTGCGGTGAGCCACGAGGAACACCTTCGTATCTACGAACTTTGCAAAGAAAATGGCATTGATGCCCTCTTTGTCGGTTCTTGTTTCAAAGAATTGAATATCAATGAGATGAAAGTTTTTTCCAATGTGGATGAACTGAATGGATACTTGCAAAACCATCCGTTCAGTGAGACGATGATATTGGTCAAAGGCTCACGGGGGATCCATTTGGAAAAGGTGGTGCTATAGGATGTTACCGCGGAAGGCGGAAACTTGACGGCCCCGTTCTGTAATTTCTATTTTTTGTATTCTGGCCTGTCTTCCGCCGCCATCGGCATTTCCCTCTCTTCAATAATGGGATACAGATACCTTTTGGGAGCATCTGTGGAATTTTTGTCATCCGTCTCTTCCCTGTTTCTCATGAAATTCTCGGCCTGCTCCAAGATGGCTTTGAACACCTCGTCGCGAGTTGCAGGCGGGTATTTGAATTTGGCGAGGGTGAGGATAATCTGCACCTTCAGCTGGGCACGAATGTCTGTACGCTTCTCCCAGTCGATGAACTGCGAGCTGTCGTCCACCTTTTCTTTCACCGCCTGAGCCATTTCAATGTACTGTTCCTCTGTGTATTGATTCAAGAATCCATAGCGTTCGGCCACCGATTTTAGAATGTCATAGAAAGCTTTCACCTCGATGTTGGGAATGCCGTCGGGTAAAACACTGTCTTTCTTGATTTCCTCGAAAAGATCGGCCAGTTGTTTCGCCACTTCGGTCACAATTTCGTCGGCCAGCACGATGTCGTCGCTGCGGTCGTTGTATTGGTCGATGATGCCGTTGAGCCGCTCGGTAAAACTGACGGCTTTCACCTTGTTCACCTTCTTCACGCTGTCAATCACCCGCTTGAGCAGCTGCTCCATCAGCTTCACTTTCGTGTTTTGGTAGGGCAGACGTTTCAACTTCTCCATATACTGCGTGGCCAGCAGGTCGATTTGCTCGTTGTTGCCGAGGTTCATGCTGTTGATGGCGACAACCTCTTCCGAAATCAATGCTTCGTTCACCAGCTGCAGCACGTGGCGGTTCATCTGCGAGGCGTCGGGCGACTCGCCCGTGGTGGTTTTGTAAATAACGGAACGCACACCCGTAAAGAAATGCACGTCGTTGACCTCCTCTTTCGTGATTCGCTCGTCGTTGTTGCACATATTGTAGGCCGACTTCATCAGCGTGGTGTGCTTCATAAAGCGTTTCTCCAGTTCATCCGTCCGTTGGATGCGTTCAGCAGCCATTTGCAATACATCCAACTGCTCGAGCGGCGTGCCCGTAAAGAACTTGCTGTAGTCGAAGCCGTAGAACATCTGTTGCAGCAGGTCCAACTCGTCTTTGAACAATTTCACGGCAGTATCGATGGTCTCCACGGGAGTCTCGTTCTGCCCGCCGTTGGCATATTTCTTCATCGCCTGGTTGAACTTCTTTTTGATGCCTAAGTAGTCCACAATCAGACCTTTGTCCTTGCCGGGATAGTTGCGGTTCACGCGGCTCACCGTCTGAATCAGCGTATGCATCTGAAGAGGCTTGTAGCAATACATGGTGTCCAAGCAGGGTACGTCGAAGCCGGTAATCCACATATCCACCACGATGGCGATCTTGAAGTTCGATTTCTCCTCCTTGAACTGTAGGTCGAGTTTCTTGCGCTCGTCGTCGGGCCCCAGCAGGTTGTAAAGCTCCGGATCGTCGTCTTTCTGACGGATGCATACCATCTTCACCCGCTCGATGGGCTTGATTTTCTCGGCCTCTTCCTTGGTGAGTTCCTCGCCCTCGCCGCAAATTCTCACCTCGGCCCATTCAGGTCGCATGGCGATAATCTCCTTGTAGATGGCGAAGGCAATCTCGCGGGTGGCGCACACAATCATCGCCTTGCCTTTCACCGTGCTGCCCTCTTCCACGCGCCGTTCGTAGTGATGCACGAAATCGTCGGCCAGACGGTGAATCAGGTCGGGACTGTTAAGCAGCACGCTCATCTGCGTCATTGCCCGTTTGCTCTCCTCAATCTGGTATTCCGACGAACCTTCCTCGGCACACTTATCGTAGTATGCCTCAATCTGTTGGATAAGCTCGCTGTCAGCAAACACGTGTGAGGCGCGACCTTCGTACATGATGGTTTTGGTGATGCCGTCCTCCACGGCCTCAATCATCGAATATTCGTCCACGATGCCGCCGAACACCTCCAGCGTCGGGTCAATGGGCGTGCCGGTGAAGCCCACGTAAGTGGCGTTGGGCAGCGAGTCGCGCAGGTATTTGGCAAAGCCGTACGAACGACGCACCCCCTTGTCGGTAATTTCCACCTTCTCCTCCAAGCTGGTCTGCGAGCGGTGCGCCTCATCGCTGATACAGATGATGTTGGCACGGTTGGAAAGCAGGTTGATATCCTTTGAAAACTTCTGTATGGTAGTCAAAAACACGCCTCCGCTGGTGCGTCCTTGCAGCTTTTTTTTCAGGTCGTCGCGGCTCTCCACCTGCTCGATTACGCTGTCGCCCACAAACTGCTTGGCGTTGAGCAGCAGACGCGAGAGCTGGTCGTCCAAGTCGGTGCGGTCGGTGATGAGGATGATGGTGGGGCTGCACAGGGCCTTGCTTTTCATCAGCAGGCGCGAGAGGAACAGCATGGTGAGCGATTTGCCGCAACCTGTGGCACCGAAATAGGTGCCTCCCTTGCCGTCGCCGCCGGGGTTGAGTTTGCTGTGGTTGAGAATATTCTGATAGAGCGAGCGCGCCGCAAAATACTGCGGATAGCGGCAGATGACCTTGTGTTCGTCCTTCGAGGTATCGGGGAAATAGATGAAATTGTGGATGACATCCATCAGGCGGTCCTTACGGAACAGGCCGGCTACCATGGTTTTGAGTGAGTTGATGCCGTCGCAGCCTTTGTCCTTGGCGTTCACCTTGCGCCAAGCGTAGAAAAACTCGTAAGGGGTGTAGAGGGTGCCGAACTTGTTGTTAACGCCGTCGGAGATGACGATGAAAGCGGTGTATTTGAACAATGCCGGAATATCGCGGCGGTAGCGGATGGTGAGCTGCTTGTAGGCATCTTCGATGGTGGTGTTTTGCTTGAGGGCGTTTTTGAACTCGAACACCACCACGGGCAGACCGTTCAGAAAGATGATGGCATCGGGGATGCGGTGCTGCAGCCCCACGATGTCGAACTGGTTCACCACGCGGAAGATGTTGTGTTTCTGGTTGGCTTCGTTGAAAGCGATAGGGTAGATGTAGAGGTTCGGTTGGGCGGGGTCTTCGCGTTTCAGCGAAAAGCCGTCCATCAGCAGGTTGATGGTGTGGCGGTTCTCGGCGTAGAGGGTGCCGCCCTGTTTCTGGGTGATGACGCGGATGGCCGCTTCCACTTCGGTATCGGTGATGCCGTCGTTGCGGTAGCGGCTGCGCAGGTAGGTGCGCAAATCCTCTTTCAGCACCACCTCGTCGAGGTCGCGCTCGATGTCCTCGCCTTTGGCATACTCGTAGCCTTGCTCCTGCAGCAGGGCGATGATGGACTGTTCCAATTGGCTTTCGTTGAAGTAGGGCATTATATCAGTGTTGTTTTTTGTTCAACTTTGAGAATTATCAAGCAACTTGTCTAATTGTGACTGCAACTCTTCGCGATTGGGCAGATAAAGCTGATAACGTGCCGCAAAAAGTTGGTTGTCTATTCCTTGAAGGGCATATTCCATCAATAGTTCGTCTTTCCTTGCTCCTAATACAATTCCAAATAATGGCTCCATGTCAATTGTCCAGACAGCGTTTGGATTTTTGGGAATCGTACATAAAACAGTCTCATATTGAATAGATTAGACCGAGAGTAACCCTTCCCTTTAAGTCTGGTTAAATCTTTTGACAGGTTCGTCAATAGTTGTTTCCCATATTCTGCTTTTATATTGCCTTGTTGCTCAAATTCAACGATGTACCTCCCCGTTTGCCAATTGGCTTCCAACAATTCTGTGTTTACTGCAACGGCAGCTCTGCCCCGTGCTTTCTCCCACACGTCAGAAATAAGTGAGACAAGTTTCACATATTCGGAATCGTTCGTTTGCAGGCTATCTTTTGAAGTTACTGTCAAATCTTTCTCCATTGTTTTCTCAACTTTTTTGTTTCTATACGTTTTTTTCTAGTGCAGCAGGGCGATGATGGACTGTTCCAATTGGCTTTCGTTGAAGTAGGGCATAATGCTATTCTCCTTTCGTTAATTCATTATACAAAGCCAATCCTTTCACCGTCAGCAGATATTTCTGGCGGGGATGACGAGGGGATTGTGGATACAACATGCGGATATAACCATCTGATATAGCAGGGTTAAGATGGTATTCCACGAAATTTTTTCTATCCTTCAGTTTTTTCAAGTCCATCATCTGCTTTATACTTAATTCATCGTTTCCAATGACCTGAACAAGTTCTATAACATTCTTGTTGCTTGTATATATTTTACTATTTGTATTCAAGTTAGTTACAATTGTACTTATGGGGGTAGTTGAGGGGGTACTTATGGGGGTAGTTGAGGGGGTACTTGTTCGGTGCTTGTATGGTACTTGTTCAGGTACTTGTCCTGTACTTGTAAGGGTGGCCAGATTAGGTTGTACGCTCCATTCTTTGGTAGGATGGATGTGCAGATAACGGTTGCGCAAGTCCCATTTTTCACCCAACAGCAAGTTGCGGAAAAAGCGTTCCAAATATTCTGGACTGTAGTCAATTTCCTCCACTGCGTTGCGGTAGTTGGCGCGTACCAGTGCATTGCGGAAAAACCACGAATGTTGGGCAAACATATCGTTTTCCACCTTAAATCCCAAATCGCGTAGATATAGAATGGTGAACACGGCCGTGGTACGGGTATTGCCTTCTCCAAAGGCGTGAATCTGCCATATTCCCGAAACAAATCGAGTGATATGGGCAATAAGTTTGTCCGAAGAAATTCCTTTGTAGCTGAAACCACGTTCTTGCTCAATATCATATTCCAACGACCTTCGCAGGTCTTCCCAATTCAAATAGCGAACGGTATCATATTCCAACACCCACTCCTTTTTGGTGATGTTATAGTCCCGTAATTTCCCAGCGTGTTTGAACACCCCTTCGAAAATTCTACGGTGCAGGGCGATGAAACCTTTTGCACTAAAATCCAGCGTTTCGGAGGAAAGGATTTTGGTGATGTTCGCCGAAACTTTATCGGCTTCTTCCTTATCCTCATTACCCTCGTCGTGAGCCGTCTTCTTGATGTAGTATTGTTTCACCATCTCACGGGCCTCATCAATGGTGATTTCGCCTTCGATGTTACGGCGAGCTGTTTCTTGCAGATAGTCTGATGTCTTCAGCCCGTCCACAGCCTGCAAACCGATGGCCACACGCCACGCATCCGCCTTTAGGCGTTTCTCGGGCTCTCCTTGCCGGATGTATTCGTCAAAATTTAGGTATCCGTCTGTCATGTCAATGGCCTTCTAATTTTGTAGTTGCAAAAATAGTGAAAAGTCTGTTATTCTCCTTTCAGTCATTTGATTTTGTTTACTTATTGGTCTGTTGCCGAGAAAATCTCGGTAACTGAATTTTTGAGAGGTTATTTCCATTTTGGAAACAACCATTTTCCTCCTCCTCGGGCAACTGGTATAATATGAATTGGATTTCGTTCATTTGTATGAAATTGCAAAATAAATTGTTTTGAGCAATTATTCTTTTCTTTTAATTTGCGAAGATTCTTGAATGTATAGCTGGTCCTTGATTTTTATTCCTAACAAGGAACTTAATTTGTTTTTATTTTTATAATCAACATCAAATTTGTATAAATGGTTTATCACTAAATCTTGTAATAACCTTTTGCACATAATATTATCTTGCATATCTTTACTGTATTGTTCAATGTTAGACATTGGCAATCCCGGATAATTAAGATTTATCGACAAGTTGATTAATTTAAAAGAGTTATAGGGGTGGGCTTCCAATATCTTTTCAAATGTTTTCCCCAATCTATCATCTCCAACAGAGTTGGAGATTCTTGTTATTATAGCCAATGACAGTATATATGATAAAAAAGCAATATATTTTAGTGATTCTGTTTTTATTTCTTCTTTCTTTAATGTTATTTGTGCACGATTCTTTTCTGAATATTTTTCAATGATAACATTTGCAATATATTCTGCTAAATCATCTTTATTCTTTGACATTTCTGCCAAATAGAGCCCTAAGGTTCGCAAACCAATATTGTATGCTGTTTCCACAATTTCATACTTTGTTGTTGCCTCTAATTCTCCCCAATATTTAATGGCTATCTGTCCGAGAATATCAATTGATTTTACAGCAAGATTCATCTGTGCAAACAAATCTATCTCATTAATGTCATCATCCAATGAAAATTGTGCATAATTGGTATCATCATTATCAAATTCTTTTTGTTTTTCTTCTAATTCTGCTTCTCGTGCCAATTCTTTGTTTCTTTCCTTATCAACATCAATAAATCCAATTACACGAGATGTTAAATCGCTCATTAGTTCGTTTAGAGGTTTAATATCCTGCTCTAATTTGCAAACAGCCGAATTGGGAAAAATTCGTGAGGCGTTATCAAGCAAGGTGCGTATAATCCAACTATTTTTGGATAAATGGGTGACAAACATAATTATATTAGCATATTCCTCTTTAAAAATACGCTCACATAATTTTTGAACCACATTCCTAATCATGTCGTTGTCTATGTGATTAGAAATATATTTGGCAACAAAAAAATAATAAATGTAATTTTGGCTAACACGAACATCATTTTTGAACAACAGTAGTTTCGTCGCTTTTAAAGTCTCTTTAACTTTAGTTATTCCAAAAGTACTCGTATCAACATCATATTTATCACAATACAGTGTGTAGAAATTATCGAATTCGTCAATTGAGAGAGCCTTACTCTTTTGCTCAAAAAGATAATAGCAAAAGAACACCATAAAATTATAGTAAAAACTAATGTCTTTTGGATTCTTAACGGAATGTACAAAACCATCGTTTATCAAGTGCTCGTAATAGAAACCGTGTAATGAATAGTTTATGTTATTGCTGTTCTGAATTCCTTCCAATGCTTGCAAAATTCCTAAAATATAAAATGGGTATGCTGGTATGAAATTCTTGCCTAAAATTGAATTTATGTTTTTATTCGCTTCATCGTTTTTTCTCCTAATATTATTCTTGCTTTCTATACTACAGTCTTGGCCAAAAGAATTCCATTTTTCCACTAATTGATTTCTCAAATCTGGCCCAAATTCCATAATTACATATTTATCAAAGTTTTTAAAAGGAGGGTTTGCTGTAAAATCATTAGTGGTAATGGAAATGTCTCCTACTATTATTACATTTGAAAATAGTTCACCAATGTTAGATGTTAACAATCCCCAATATTTGTCATTTCCCTTGGCTGTTTTTTGGAAATTATCTATTATGAGGACAAAACTATTGTTATCATCAATATTGCTAGAAGGGAGTTCTTTAATACTGCTATATTGTTGCTGAACTTTTTTTGATATTATTTGTAGAATTCTATCTTTTCTCGTATTCGTTGACAAATCTTCCCCATCCAATAGTATTGGGGTTAGATTGTTCTTATAATAATATTGGAGGAATGCGTATTTGCACAATGCGGTCTTCCCAGAACGTTCTCCTCCGATAATGTGATAATGGATGCCATTTGCTTCCACAGCACTTGTTAGAATCTCAATGTTTGTTCGTTTTTCTTTGTTTTTGTCTTCCGAAATAGTCCTTAAATTTTGAGGAACAAATAAGTCTTCCAAAGTGATTTCTTCTCCAGAAGGATGGGTAAAATAAGTATCTGTAGAATGCAAGTATTCCTCAAATTCTTCATTTAATGAAATTGTTTTTTCCTCAAGTTGAATTTCTGATTTTGTATGATTTAGATAATGATCTGAAATGAATTTGGTAAGACTTTCTCTAAATAACTGCTCATAATTCTCAGAAAATTCTCTGTAATAAACGCCTTTGTCCGATATCTCTTTTTTAAAATCTCTGATTTTTTGTAGCTGTTCTATATCTATATCATTGGTGCTAATTTGCGCGTTTTTAAAAAAGAACATTATATGTACTTGCTCTTTTTTTTCATATGCAAGATTGAATTCCTCTTCTGTTCCGAATCCTGCTTTAGGGGTTTGTGTCCCAAACCGGTTTGCCATGATACCCACAAAAATATCATAATCCGTTGTTTGTTCATTAATGGCCTCTTGAGAATATGAACCAACTGAAGGATATGTGTTGTTTTCCCAAGTGAGCGAAGAAAGTATCAATCCGTTAGGATTACAGAGGGTTCTATTTAATTCCTCAATAACTTTTATGGTTTGTTCTCTTTCTTTTTTTACATCGGAAGGTGAAGATATGAAAATCGTAATTTGTTTTACTGTTTTACTCATAACTATATGGTTTTTATCATTCTTGATAATAATATTTTTTGTAATTCCGTTAATATCTCGTTCTCTACTATCTTTAATTGAGTATTTGTTAAAAGATTGAACACGCCTTTTGAAAAAGACTTTGAGGTATTTTCTTCAAATGCAAATTCAAAATCCGCAATATCTCCTCTTACTATATATGGAATAGAAGACCCTCTAGAGCCTCCCATAAATTTGTTCTGGAATTGAAATTTAAGGACACAATATATGAAAGACATCATTTCCATAAACCCTTTTTTAGGAATACACGCATATGTCCGTTGATATAAATCGAATTCTTTGTCATAATATGTAACCCTACCTGTGTACGATCCATTACCTGCAATTAATGCCGCAGGCCCCTTTGCAATAAACTCATTGGAATAATAAGCGTCTGGAGAGCATGAGAAAAACCTATATTTCCCCTCAGTTAAAGATTCATTTACATCTTTCTTTCCTGTTATAATATCGCAAAACTCACCAATGGTCCCCCTTCTCCACCCCTCCGGCAGATTCTCCTTGTCGCTGCAGTCCACAAACATCTTGCGGTACAGCGCCTGTGCGGTCTCTTCCAGCTTGGCAATCATCTGCTCGTTGAGGCGGATGCGGCGCGTCAGCGTCTCGTATTCCGACACGATTTCGCGCTGGCGGGCAAGGGTGGGAACGGGGAGGCGCACCTCACACAATTCGTCCCAATCAAACACCTCTCGCGCACTGCCGTGAGAATGGAAACGGGCATAACGGTCAAATTCGGGACGGCGGAACCACATCATCAGATATTCGGGCAAAAGCACGTCTTGATCAACAATCTCAAAAATCGTGTATGCCTGGGAAATAATGGCAGATTCTTCACCATCATACAAAGCAACTGTAATTTTCTCACCGTTACGAGAAGTAACTGGAACGTATGCGAACTGTGACGGATGGACAATCTTGTATGCTGACATATCCGTGCCAATGGTGTTGGCAATGGAAGGAATAAACTTCTTCTCAATGCTCAACCCTAACAAGTTCGTCACCCTCAACTCGCGGTTGCGTAGGTTCACCTCCCTGATATAGTCGCCTAAACGTTTATAGTCCATTCGGTTCATCGTTGTTTTTGTTTATCAGGTTTACGATGACTTTGACCATCACATCCTTGTCTTCGGGGCGGCTTTCGGCAATCATCAGCGTGAGGGCCACCAGGGTGCTGTCGGCTATGCGTTTGCTGCCGTCCTCGCGGTAAAGGATGCCGTTGCCGTTCAGGAACCACAGGAAAAGGGTGGCGGCAATACGTTTGTTGCCATCGCTGAAAGAGTGGTTTTTTGTAACGAGATAGAGCAGCATGGCGGCTTTCTCCTCCACGCTGGGATAGAGCTCTTCGCCACCGAATGTCTGGTAGATTTGTCCGATGCTGCTTTTGAACGAGTTGTCTTTTTCGTTTCCGAAAAGTCTGTTGCCGCCAAATTTGTCACGCAATGCCTTGATGGCGTCCATCGCATTGTCGTAGGTTGCATGGAACTTTCCTTCGAGAGTTGTTTTCTCTACGGTCAGCTGCTGGAAGTCGTATTTGTCGAGGGTGTCGAGGGCGTAGGTGTAGTCCACCACAATGTCGAACAGTATCTGGTGCTCGTTGTTGCTCTCCAATTGTTGGCTTTGGATGGTACGGCCCACCATTTGCACCAACTGGCGCAGTTCGGCTATCTGCTCGTGTCGGATACGGTCGTTGACGGCATAACCCTTTACCAGAAAGTCCTTTATGATTTGTCTTGCCCAGATGCGGAAAGCAGTGCCGCGCTTGCTCTTCACACGGTAGCCTACCGAAATAATCACATCGAGGTTATAAAAAGGCACAGGCTTCTTAATGCCATTAACGTGTAAAAAATGCACGTTATTCTTCCGCTCCAATTCTCCTTCCTTGAAGACATTGATAACATGTCGACGTACATTCGACGCCTCTCGGTCAAAAAGAAGTGCCATCTGTTCAACATTCAACCATACGGTCTCGTCCTCCAGACGGACGTCAATCTTCGTCTGTCCGTTATCAGTCTGATAGATAACTATTTTATTTTCTTCACTCATCTTTTTTTGTCTTTTCAAATCATTTTTGTCGCACCACTGGTGCGACAATTTGGATATCGGGGAAAATACGGGCAAATTTCATCATTCTTTTCTATTAGTATTAACCATATAGTTTCTGATATGTTTGCCTAAATGCTAGTATTTCATAGCAATGTCATTCAAATTAAAATGTATCAGTATATGTGATAAATATTAAAAGTCATAATGAGATAGAATCTTAGCCTCTCCATTTGATTGTATTCCTATAACATAGGTTTCTCTGTCGTTAATAAGGTAGGCCTGAATGTAATAATTATGCGGTTTCTTAGATAACCCTTTATTTCTGGGAAGCATTCCCGATACATCCGTAAAATTTATGGTATTATCATGTACTTTTACCAACTTGTCAATTTTAGTTCTTTGTGCAATGAGATTAATAGCCAGAGCCGCTGCCGCATCCTTGTCTACTGACACTATTCTTTTACGTCGAAAAAGCCCACGAAGTTTTTTCCCAAGATCAATCCATGAATCTATTCCCTCATTAATTTCTTTACCGACCTTTAAAATGCGTAATCCAAAACTGAGCACAATTAGTATTACAATCCAATCAGCCCCAGTTCCAATATTAACAAAATCAACCTTGGTAATATGGTCTAATTTAGTGTCCCTTTTTATTCTTTCCTTTTCTGCTTTCGAATAATTAAATCTATCATCACAGAATTTCTCTTCGTAATTTTCGATATTAAGTAAAACTTCCATGATATCAATATTTTATTTAAAATTTGTTTTATTTATAGGTTATACCCTAACTTCTCAAAGAGGGCTTTTAGTTCCTGTTTGCTCTCTTCCTCCTGCTGTAGCAAGTCCCGCATCTCGGCTTGTAGTTCGCGCATCTTTGTGTCGAAATCAATCTGCTCGTCGCGGTTGACAAACTCGATGTATTTGCTCGGCACCAGCGAAAAGCCTTTTTCCGCTATGGTCTGCACTTTTACCGATTGGCAGAACTCCGGCGTGTCCTTGTAGGTTTGTTCGTAACCCTCCTGCTGCCAGTTGTGGTAGGTGCGGGTCACCGCGTCTCGCGTGTCCGGGTCGAGCTCCACATATTTCTTCTCAAACGGAATGCCCATCTGACGCAGGTCCATAAAGAGGATTTCGCCTTCGCGGTCGCGGTAGTGCAACTCTCGGCCGTTTTTGGTCACCACGCGTGCCTTCTTGGTGTTGTTCAATATCCACAATGTTACACTTATGTCGGTGGAATAGAATAGGTTACGTGGCAGGATGAGGATGGTCTCCACCTTGTCGTTTTCGATAAGTTTGCGACGGATGGCCAGCTCGGTGCCGTCGGCACTCAACGCGCCGTTGGCCAGCAGGAAGCCTGCCATGCCGTTGGTGGAGAGTTTGGAGAGGATGTTCAAAATCCAGCCGTAGTTGGCGTTGCTGGTGGGCGGGGTGTCGTAGCCGCGCCAGCGCACATCGTCGGCCAGCTCGTTCTCCTCGCGCCACGCCTTTTGGTTGAACGGCGGATTGGCCATGATATAGTCGGCCTTCAGGTCCTTGTGCTGGTCGTTGTGGAAGGTGTCGCCCTGCCTTATGTCGGCGGATATGCCGCGGATGGCGAGGTTCATGCGCGCCAGCTTGAAAGTGGTGTTGGTGTTCTCCTGTCCGTACACGCTCACGTTTTTCTGGTTGCCGTGGTGGGCTTTCACGAACTTCATCGACTGCACAAACATGCCGCCCGAGCCGCAGCAGGGGTCGTAGATTTTGCCGTCGTAGGGCTCGATCATTTCGGCAATAAGGTTCACCACCGACTTCGGCGTGTAGTATTCGCCCTTGCCCTTGCCTTCGGCGATGGCGAACTTGCCCAGAAAATACTCGTACACCCGTCCGATAAGGTCGTTTTCGGCATCTCCCACCGTGTCGAGTTTGTTGATCTCGTCAAGCAACGAAGCGAATTTGGTGCGGTCGAGTCCGAGGTTGGAGTAGTAGTTGTTGGGCAAAGCACCCGCCAGCTGTTTGTTTTTTTTCTCAATATTGGAAAGCGCATCGTCAATGATCTGGAAGATGTTGGGTTGTTTGGCGTTTTCCATGATGTACGACCAGCGGCACTCCTCAGGCAGGTAGAACACATTCTCCGCCGTGTAGAACTCCACCGTATCGACATACTCTTTCAGTCCCTGGTCCATCAGTTCCTGTTTGCGCTGTTCGAAGCGGTCGCCGGCATACTTGAGGAAGATGAGCGACAGCACAACGTGCTTGTATTCGGCAGGCTCCACGGCTCCACGCAGTTTGTTGGCCGACTCCCACAGGGCCGCTTCCATCGTTTTGCTGGGCTTTTGTTTGGGTTGGGTATTTGTTTTAGGCATAGTCATGAATTAAAAGCTGCAAAAGTACCATTTTTTTCCGACAAACTTTCCTCCCCCCATGAAACAATTTCCGCAATAAAACGTTATACGATTGTCTTTTTATAATATTGTAGAATGCATTTTACCAGATATACCCTTTTGTGTGCTGCGGTTGTGTCGGTTCTGCTTGCGTCGTGTAGCCGGCAGCAACGGACCAAACACAAGATTGAGCCAATACCTGTTACCGTCACGGTGATTTCAGAGACGCAAGAGTCTGTGTCACAGAATTATGTGGGAACAGTGGAGGCTGTCTCCTCCTCCGTCCTCAGCTTTGTCGTCCCCGGCAACGTGACGAACGTCTATGTCAAGAACGGCCAGAAGGTGGCGCAAGGCACCCTCCTTGCCGAAATCGACGCCACCTCCTACAACGACAGCTACGCCGCCGCACAGGCCACCCTCCGCCAGGCACAGGACGGCTATGACCGCCTGAAACAGCTGCACGACAAAGGCAGCATCACCGAGGTGCAGTGGGTGGAGATCCAGACCAAGCTGGAACAGGCCAAATCGTCGGAGGCGCTCGCCCGCAAAAATCTAGAAAACTGTAAGTTATACGCACCGTTCGCCGGCGTGGTTGGGAAAACCGACATCGCGCTCGGCATGAATACCCTGCCCGGAATGTCGGCCCTCACCCTGCTGAAAATCGACCAAGTGGAGGTACGCTTCCCCGTGCCGGAAAACGTGATTTCCGACATCCGCATCGGGCAGCCCGTCCGCATCTCCGTCTCCGCCCTCGGCAACCGCGTTTGCGAAGGCCGTGTCGGGGGCAAGGGCGTGGTGGCCAACCCGCTGTCGCACAACTACGAAGTGACCGTCCCTGTCGTCAACCGCACGCAGGACCTGATGCCCGGCATGGTGTGCAACGTGCAGCTCGCCTCCGCCGACAGTACCCGCAACATCGTGCTGCCGAACCAGACGGTGAAGGTGGCACCCGACGGCGAACATTACGTATGGGTGGTGCGCAACGGCCGCGCCGTCCAACGCCCCGTGGTGACCGGCGGCCTCGCCCAGAAGGGCATCATCGTCGTCTCGGGCCTCTGCGCCGGCGACTCCGTCATCACCCGCGGCGAACAGAAAGTGAGTACCGGTATGGAAGTTGTCGTTCAATAGGTTATGGAAAAGTCCGTGATTAGAAGGATCGTCGAGTTCTCCGTCAAGAACAAGTCCATCATCATCCTGATTGTGGCCTTCCTTGTTCTGTTCGGCATCTACGCCCTTATTAAGATGCCGAAGCAGGAGTTCCCCGTCTTTTCCATCCGTCAGGGACTGGTGGTGGGAGTATATCCCGGCGCCACCTCCGAACAGGTGGAGGAGCAGCTGACCGTCCCCCTCGAAGAGTTCCTTTTCAGCTACAAGGAGGTAAAAAAGGATATGACGTACTCCGTCACTTCCGACGGGATGGTGGTGGTGTATGTGCAGCTGGACGCGGAGGTGGTGAAGTCGGACGACGAGTTCTGGTCGAAGTTCCGGCACGACCTGACGATGTTCAAGAGCACCGTCCCGAGCGGCGTGGCGGCCATCGTCACCAGCAACGACTTCGGAAGCACCTCGGCCCTGCTGATTTCCATCGAATCCAAAGAGAAAACCTACCGTGAGCTGGAAGGCTACCTTTCCGACTTGGAGAACCGTCTCCGCGCCGTGCCTTCCGTCTCCAACCTGCGCCGCTACGGTGTTCAGAACGAACAGATTAGCGTCTATATCGACAAGAAAAAGCTGATTGAGTACGGCGTGGATCTGACCTCGCTGTACGCCACCTTGTACGCCCAGAACTTCACCACCGTGAGCGGCAGTTTTGAGGATGAAGACGGACTAATTCCCTTCCACGTTTCAGAAACCTACGCTTCGGAAAATGATGTGGCAGAGCAGATTATCTACGTCGATCCGTCCGGAAGCATCATCCGCCTGAAGGATGTCGCCCGTATCGTACGCGAATATCCCGAGGCCTCCAGCTACATCGCCAACGGCGACAAGAAGTGCGTGATGCTCTCCATCGAAATGCTCGACGGCAACAACATCGTGGAGTACGGCAAGGAGGTGAAGGCGGTTTTGGATAAGTTTGAAGAGACACTTCCAGAGGAGGTTACGGTGTTCCGCGTCGCCGACCAAGCGGAAGTGGTCTCCCATTCGGTCAATATGTTCCTGCGCGAAATGCTCATCGCCATCATCACCGTTATTCTGGTGATTTTGCTGATGCAGCCGATGCGCGTCGCCAGCATCTCCGCCATGACCATCCCCATCACGATGTTTATCTCGTTGGGAATTCTTTATCTTCTTAAAATAGAGATAAATACAGTAACATTGGCCGCCCTTCTGGTCGTGCTCGGCATCATCGTGGACGACTCCGTGGTGGTCATCGACAACTATGTTGAAAAACTTGACCACGGCGTGCCCCGGATGGAGGCCACGTTGTCGAGCGGCACCGAGCTGTTCAAGTCGGTACTGTCTGCTACACTGGCCATTACGATTACTTTCTATCCGTTGCTGTTCACCTGCACCGGTCTGTTCGGGGAGTTCCTCGGAAGCTTTCCCGGCACCATCACCGTCACGCTGTTCACCTCCCTGCTGATTGCCCTGCTATTCATCCCGTTTGTGCAATATGGCTTTATCAAAAAAGGCTTCCATCAGGCGGGCGAAGAAAAGAAGTTCAATATTTCGGACAAGATTCAGGTGGGTTACGACAAGCTGATACACTTGGCTTTACGTTTCCCGAAGATGACGGTGTTGATTGCAGTGCTGGCCGTGGCGACGGGCTGTTTGGTGTTCATCCATCTTCCGCAAAAGATGATGCCGGTGACGGAACGTAACCAGTTTGTGGTGGAGATATACTTGCCGGCAGGTTCGCCGCTTTCCCGTACTGAAATGGTGGCCAATGAGGTCGCCGACATCCTCCGCAGCGACAAGCGCATCCATAACGTCACCTCGTTCATCGGGACCTCCGCGCCCCGCTTTCACATGTGCTACGCACCGAAGTTCCCGTCGAAACAGATTGCCCAGCTGATCGTTACGACCTCATCCGAGGAGATGACGAACAAGCTGCTCGATGAGTATGAGGACAACTACATCAACAAGTACCCCGAAGCGTACGTCCGTTTCAAGCAGCTGGACTATGTGATGACGGCCTACCCGATAGAGATTGACCTCAAGGGCGATGACCGTGCAGCGGTGACGAAGGTGCAACGGCAGCTGGTAGATGAGCTCCGGAAGCGCAACGACCTGCTGATGGTGACTTCGACCAACGACCAGATGTGTCCCGGAATATCGGTGAATATCAATAATCTGGAAGCCAACCGGCTGGGTGTGACGAAGCCGATGGTGATGACCAACCTTGCGTTCGAGTACGGCAGCGGCTTGCCCGTCACCACTATTTGGGAGCATGACTACCCCGTGAAGGTGGTGCTCCGCTCCGACCGCGACTCGATGGGTAATTTCTCCAATATCTCCGACCAGTACATCTCCTCGATGAGCGGCAGGTCCGTCCCGTTGCGACAGTTCGCTACCTTGGAGGACGACTACTCCCCGTCGCAGATTTACCACAAGAACGGCGTCTATACCGTTACGGTTCAGGCCGATGTGAAGCGGAATGTGAACATCACCGGCACCACCAAGGATATTGACAAGATGTTGGCGAAGCTGGATATTCCCGACGGTGTGAACGTGCACTGGGGCGGTAGCCGTATGCAGGATGATATTCTTATGCCACAGATTTTCAAAGGGTTGGCGTTTTCCGTACTGATCATTTTTGTCATCTTGGTCTTCCATTTCCGCAACATCAAGTTGGCGGTGCTGATTCTTTCTGCCACCACGCTTTCGATTTTCGGCGCGGCGTTGGGCATCCAGATCATGGGGATGGAATACACGCTGACTTCCGTCCTCGGGCTGGTGGCACTGATGGGTATCATCGTTCGCAACGGCATCATCATGTACGACTATGCGGAGATGCTGCGGCACAAGGAGGGAAAGAGTGCCTACGAGGCGGCATTGGAGGCGGGCAAGCGCCGTATGCGCCCGATCTTCTTGACGAGTGCCGCCGCCTCAATGGGGGTGGTTCCGATGATTATCAGCCACAGCGCCCTTTGGTCGCCGATGGGCGTGGTCATCTGCTTCGGCACGTGGATCTCGATGCTGTTCGTGGTGACGGTTCTGCCGGTTTTGTATCATCTGACGAATAAATAGTTTATGAGAAGTAACCGCACATTCCGAATCCTGCTTTCCCTGTTTGTGGCGATGGTGCTGACAACTCTGTTTACCGCCTGCGGTGACGGGTTGCACAATGGTGACTTGGTTTTCGTTTGTGCCGACACCACGGGGATGGATGCCGCGATTTCGGAGGCGACCGCTGATGATAACGCTGTGAATTACAGCCATGTCGGTATTATTGAATGTACAAAAGAGGGTGCATTCGTGATTGATGCAACACCAAAATATGGTGTGAGTCGCCATTCTCTTCGGGAATTTAGAGCAGAGAACGGGGAATTGCATTATTATCGTGTGAAAGGATATAACAATGGAAATGAGTGGGTTGTAAATGCGAAACGCTATATGGGGCGTCCGTACGACTTTTACTTTCTGCCTGATAATGATAAGTTCTATTGCAGTGAGCTGGTGGAAAAATGTTATGTCGCTTCGGACGGCACTCCGATTTTTAACCCCCAGCCGATGAATTTCCAGTCGCCCGACGGCACGATTCCGGAATACTGGGTGAATCTGTTCGATTCCCTTGGAGTGGAAGTCCCGCAGGGCGTTCCAGGCACCAACCCGAACGATTTGGCGAAGACGGCGGGAGTGGAAAGGTTGGATGATCCTTTTAAAAGAACAGGAAAATGATGTATAGGAAAAAGTATATTCTGCTTCTGGCTCTCCTTTTGGCGGGAGTGCTTTCAACGAAGGCGCAGACGGTCTATACCCTCGACAGTTGCAAGGCGATGGCCAGCCGCGACAATCTTATAGTTCAGAACAAACGGTTGGCAGTGGAAGCGGCACGACAGCAGAAAATGGAGGTTTTCACCAAGTTCTTCCCGACCGTTTCGGCGATGGGTGCGGGCTTCTGGCTCACCAACCCGATGATAGACATGGACTACGATTTGGGGAAACTGCAACTCCCGATGTTTTCGCCCATCATGATCTCCATAGACCTCCCGTCCATTCCGATGCAGATGATCAATGGCGGCATTATGGGCGGTGTGACGGCGGTGCAGCCCTTGTTTGCGGGACTCCGTATCGTGCGGGGCAACCAGTTGGCGAAGCTGGGCTATGAAGCCACAAGGCTGCAACTGAAAATGTCGGAAGACGAAGTGGCCATTCAGGTGGAAACCTACTTCTGGAAAATCGTCACCCTCAAGGAGAAACAGAAAATGCTGGAGGCGTTGGACCACCAGCTGTCGCACATTGCCGAGGATGCCGATGCGGCCGTTGCCGCGGGGGTCATCAAACCTAGCGACAAGCTGCAGGTGGAACTGAAACGGCAGGAGCTGGAAAGCGGCCGCATCAAGGTGGCGAACGGCATCCGGGTCTGCAAGATGATGCTGCGCCAGTACGCCCGCATCCCCGAACGGGACTTCGACATCCAATACGACACGCTCCTGCTGCCCGACAGCCCCGAAAACTACTACATGGAATCAACGGCAGCGGTCGGACTCCGCACGGAGTCGCAGCTGCTGGATATGCAGGTGAAAGCCGCCGAGCTACAGACACAGATGGAAATCGGGAAGCACCTTCCGCAGGTTGCGGTTGGTGCTGGCTACTCCGCCTACCTGATGGATGTCAACGAATACAACACCTCCTCCAACCATTTCGGCATGGTGTTTGGCACCGTCACCGTGCCTATCAGCGACTGGTGGGGTGGGGGACACGCCATCAAAAGGTGCCGCATCAACGAGCAGATGGCACGCAACGAACGCGAACAGAATATGCAACTCCTTGAAATCCAAACCGAACAGACTTGGAATGAACTTTACGAAGCCTACCAGCAGTTGCTGATTGCCCAACAGTCAGTCCGCCTTGCCGAAGAGAACCTGCGGCTGCAAAACGACTACTATGAGGCGGGTACTGCCACCCTTTCCGACCTGCTTAACGCGCAGTCGCAGCTACAGCAAAGTGCCGATAGTTTTACCGAAGCCTACTCCGATTATCAGCTGAAGCTGAGCAGTTACCTGAAAAGGTCGGGACGGTAAAATCAATGATCCGCTTTAGAGGTTGATATTCTTGTCTTTCGGGTATTTGATGCTGTAGGTGACGATGAAGGTGCGCGTCTCGCCGGCCTTCAAATCCATATCCCACGTTAGCACGCCGAGGTCCGTCTTGTTGTAGGTGGCAGCAGGCGTGTTCTCGATCAGTTTCACCTCGATGTCCTTGTTGGCTGAGATGGGGTACTGCTCCTTGAGGGTGAACTTCACCTCCTTGGTCTGGTTGTTTTTCACGGTGATGAGGTACGACTGCGTGACGGTGGTGCTGTTGCCCACATGCTTGGTGCTGCAGAAGTCCATCCTCTTTTCCCGTTTCACGGCAATGCGCGGGTCGGTGGCGAGGGTGAGGGTGAAGAGACTGTCGGTGTTGTTCGGCTGCAGCAGGCTCTTGCCGACGAAAGTATTGTTGAAGGTGACGGTGACATAGCCCGGAAGCAGGTTGTGCTTTTGGTAGTCCGAAAGCGTGGCGACGAGGTATGTCTCATCCGACAGCTTCGGCGCACTATAGTACTTGTACTCGGCGGTGATGGTATAGTCCTTTAAGTCAATCAGCTGCATCTTCCCGTTTCCCGGAATGTCGTAGGGTACGGCAATGACGTAGTTGACATGCACTTCCTGCTGGTCCACCTCCACGTAGTCGTCCATCTTGAGGGGAGCCGTAGCCCTGCTTCCACGGACATCCGTTAGATATCCCTCAGTCGAGGCTACGCCGGCAGTTTCGTAGGTGATGGTATTGCTGAGCATATCTGCTTTGTTTGCCCGATAGCTGATGTTTTTCCGGAAGTTGACGAACCACGGCGAAAATACTGGGGCGACGGTGGTTCGGTTGGGGGTGGCGTTCGACAGGGTAAGGTGCACGTTCTGCCAGTCGAGGCCGGTGCTTTGTTGCACCTGCGCCTTGGAATGCAGCACAACCTTTGCGTCCATATCCTTGATGTTCAAGTCATAACAGGGTGTCCAAGAGGCTGCGTCAGTGAAGTAGGTGATGGTGAAGGTGGTCGTGATGGCTTTCGGCACACTTACGGAAAGACGGAGGAGGCCGGTGGTCTGCTTCTCCTTGTTCTCATCCTGGTTGACTTGGCTCTGAAGGCGGTTCACAATTTTCTGGAGTTCTGCCACTTTCCGTTTTGACTGGTCGATGCTTTTTTGCAGAGCCCCCGCTTTCGACTTGTAAAGTTCCATATTGGCGTTGATGTCGGCCACCGATACTTGGTTTTCCTTCGCCTGCATATTGTTGAGGGTGCCGTCGGTGAGCATTTTCAGTAGGTGGCTATAAACCGTCTGCTCATCCGTAGCCTGTGTCAGCAGTTGCTTGTACTGTTCCAATGAGTCCTTGATGCGGGTGATGCGGGCGCCCTCTTCGCGGGTGGTGATGAAGTCGTACGAAAATTCCGTTGCGGAGATTAAGACTCCATTTGCGTTGATTTTCAAACTATTGATTTCGATAAACGGGCTCAATCCGTCAATGAGAATCTCCTGACTGCCAGCTTTGAGGGTGGCGTTGGCGGTGTGGGTGAGGGCCGCACCGTTGAGATAGATGGTAGCATCCGTCACGGTGGAGGAAATACGGGTTTGGGCGTTTGCGCCGACCAAAATCATCAAAAGGAAAAGGGTGCAAAAGCTAATTCGTTTCATAATAGTGTATTTTTGATTGGTTATCTCAATAAATGGGCTAAATATGAAACTTGAAAAAATGAAATTTAGTATATCTATCTCCCGTCAGGTCAAAATAAGATAGGTCATTTAGTTGCTTTTCACGGTCACGATGCTTCGTCCTTCGCCCCTTTTTTTTACCTGTATCTGGGTGGAAATGCGTTCAATCAGCTCTTCGCGGTGCGAGATGATGCCCACGCGCCGTTTCTGCTGGCCTGCAATGTCCTGAAGCCGTTCAAGGGTCTGCATTACGCTATCAAGATTGTGTTCGTCCAAGGTACCGAACCCTTCGTCAATGAACAGGATGTTGACGTTTAGGTCGGGTCGGTTGAGGGAGGAGAGTGCTAACGAAAGAGCCAGTGAGATCATAAAGCGTTCGCCGCCCGATAGGACGGTGGCGCTGCGCATCTCGTTCTTGTTGTATTTGTCTAACACGAGGATGGAGAGTTGTTCGTTGTCCTCGCTGCAAGTAAGTGTATAACGGTCAGTTATTTTGGAAAGATAGATGTTGGCATTGTTCAGCAGCGGCTTCAAAATATGGGTTTGCACGAGCGTACGGAAACGGTTACCGCCGAAGTATTTATCAAGAAGATACCAACGGTTGTAGCTCGCGATTGCTTTTTGCTGATTGTTTTCCAATTCCTTGCATCTTTCCCGCTGTTTCGAAAGTTCCTGAAGGTGGCTTGTCGCGTTGTTCAACTGGGTCAAAGCCTCCTCTTTGGCCATTTCAGTCTCCTTTTTCGCAATCGACAGCTCTTCCACTTTGGGAATATTCTCTTCTGTAAGATTTGAGATAGCTAATATTTCGTTGATTTTCTGTGAATTGATGCTGATAATATTTTGTTGTGTCGCGATGCCCGTTTCCACACTTTTCAAATCGTTGCGGAAGGCGTCCACCGTTTCTCCTTTCATTATAAGTTGTTGGAATTCAGCTTCACTAATACCTTTTTCTCCGTAAAATGCGTTTAAAATCTTTTCGCTGTACTCAAGGTTCTGTTTTGTGTTAGCGATGTCGTTTCCAAGTATGTCGGCTTTTGATTTCAAATCGTTCCAACTGTTCTTGAAATTATTGGTGTAGACGACAGAAGATAAGTCTGTTGCGTTGCTCTCCCAATCTGGAAACTGGTTCACGATGGCAGATTGGATACCCGCTATTTCATTGCAGAGCTGTTGGGCTTCTTGCAGTTTCCTGAGCTCTTCGTCATAGCGCTTTTTGCGGGTCAGATAGTCGTTGGCCTTGTCTTGTAATTCTTTGCGAATGAAAAGAATATCATTTTTCCAGTCGGGGTTGAAAATGGACAGAAGAGTATCCAGCTCTTTGAGGGATTCGCTGCTTTTTTGTTGTAAATCAAGGTGCTGCTTTTCAAGATTTTGAAGCCTTATTTCATGGTTACTGATGGAAAGGCTACGTTCATTCACTTTTTGGATCTTCTGCGCCTTGCTCTCGTTCAAAACGGTTCTCTCTTTCTGTAGCCGATTGATTTCCTCTTGCAGCTTCTCAGTCTGTATCTGCTTTTCTCTCAGTTTGTTCTGGATTGTTTGAATCTCCTGTATGCGGTTCCGGATTTGTTCAGAAAGGTTTTCGTCGAAGGTGAGGGGGGATAGCGCTTGGACTGAAGTTTGTAAAAGGGTGATACTATTATTAATATGGCCTTGAAGTTCAGTCTGTTGTTGTTCCAGTTCCTTCAACTTGGCTTCCTGACCGCTGAGTCTTTTTTGTGCCGTATTAAAGAGGGCTTCTGCCTCCTGCCGAATGGTTTCAGCGTGTTGTCGCTCTTGTTCCAAAGGGGTGAGCATACGGTTGAAATCCACTTCTTCGAATGTGTGATTTTCAAGACTTTGTCCGCACAAGGGACAGCAGTCAGTGTGGCGGAGTTTGTGCCGTAGTTCCGTCAGGGTGTCCTCCACGCTGCTTGACATCACGGAGTAGCGGGTAGCGGCCTCGAGTTCTTTCTGCTTGGCCTCTTCATAACGGATTTGTGCCTGACTATTTTCTGTTTTCATCCGTTCCAAATCGGCGTTTACAGCGGCTCTCTTTTCTGTATTTGATTTTAAATCAGAAAGATATTTTTGATAATCATCGTTATTGTGCTGTAAGTTCTGAAGATTTTTCAGATCTTGCCCCATCTCCTCCAAATCCTGATTCAGTTTGGTGGGATTGAGCGCATCGCGTTCCTCTTGCACCTTGTTGATGGCTCCCTCTTTGAGAATGATAGCGTTGCTCACCTCTTTTTCTTCAATGCTGGCTTTGTCCAACGCTTCCTGTAGTATCGGTTCCTGTTCGTTCTCTTCACGGATAGCTTTCTGGGTTTGCTGGATTTGCTGCTGCATGCTCAGCAAGAAGTCTAATTTTGTGCCCACTGTGCCGGCATTGTTGAAAAGTTCGTCAAGACAGGCATGTTCGGTGAGCCACCGTTCCACTTTTCCCAGACCTTCGGCAGTGACCTCATTTTGATGTATATGTTCGACGAGTTGTTTGGACAATGCGTGGAAAAGTCCCTTATATTGGTGAAAACGGCTGGCTTGCTCTTCTTTTTTCTTTCTTTCGATCAGGAGATTATGGTATTCTCTTCGTATGTCCTCAGATGCATTCCAGAAATTTACGAAAGCAGCTTTCTCACGGTACTCTTCCGATTGCTGGTATGCTTTTAGCTCAGCCAATTTCGTTTCGGCAATGTTCTTTTCCTTTTTTGCAGTCTCCAATTGCAGAATGTTTTGGAGGATGGCATCGGTTTGGTCTAGTTGGCTCTTGAGCGCATTGTATTTTTTATCCCACTCCTCAACTTGTTGGTTCAGAGTAATCTCGTCAATTTCTCCGATGCTGTTTTTGATTTCATTGACCAATGCTTCCGCTGCATTCTTTTCACTCTTGGCATTGGTAAAAAGTCGATGGATGGCCTCACCATAGCGTGAAAAATGTTCGGTATTTGTCAATTGTTCAAGAATGGAGGTGCGTTCGTCCTTGCTGCCGCACAAGAAGTTGGCGAACTGCCCTTGTGCGAGCAAGGCCATCCTGTTGAATTGTTGGAACGAGAGTCCGATGGCGGCTTCCACCTGCTCTCGGATGTCTTTGTCTTTTACCCATTCCGTTTGGCCGCATCGCAGGACCCATGATGGGGTGCGGTGTCGGACGAGCCGGTTGCCATCAGCGTCTTTTTCGATGGCCCGCTTCATGCCGAGAGTGATGCGTGCCGTGTAGTCGTTTCCATCATTGCCCTCGAAAATGAGCTCACTGTAACACTCGTCCTTTTCGGAGATGCCGAGGCGGGTGTATTGTTCCAAGCTGAAAACCGAGATGCCCTCGCCGTTGCGGTTGGTGAATTCGTTGTTTTTTTTGGCGGACACCCCTTCGATGCGTGGGGTGGTTTTGTACAAAGCCATAGCAATGCCGTCCAGCAGTACGGACTTGCCAGCGCCCGTATCACCGGAAATCAGGAAGATGGGGGCTGGCTGGCCTGTGGCCGCATCATTCAGTCCTTGCTCGAAGTTGATGTCTGCACTTTCGATGGAGGCAATGTTCCGTATATGTAATTCCTTTATTTTCATGGCTTTGTTTGCTTCTCTTCCTCCATTTTATGAATTTCTTCCTTCACTTCTTGGAAGGCATTGCGCAATTCTTCCAATGATAGGCCGCTGTATTGTTCTGCCGTCTTTTCAATGAAAATCATCGGGTCGTCCATGGCTTGCAGTTCCGCTACCTCGAAAACAGGCTTTTCCGTTTCGGTCTCCGCCGGTTCGCCGACCCAAAGGGTCTTTGGATTGTACCGGATCTCTTCATTGTACGGTTCGAGGAGCCGATAGACATGTTGGTCGAAATCGACGGGGAGAGTGACGCTGTAGCGGATTCTCAAGCGGAAGTAGCCGCTGCGTCGTTCTTCCGCAAACTCATGGATAGCGTGCAGCGCCTCCTCAGCCGATTCGGCAGGCTGCCCGTTCTTTGGCAGTTCGTAAAAATGGCGCAACTCGTTGATGCGGAGGCGCTGCACGCGGACTTCCGCACCATGCGAAGAAATCTCCACCATACTGACGGTATGAGGGTATTTCTCGTCGCAACTGACGTGCAAGGCGCTGCCGGCATAACGGGCAATTCCAGAAGGGTAGGTGCTTGTCTCGTTGTTCTCGTCACCGATAGGGTGGCCGAGTGTCTGCGGACGATGGATGTGCCCCAAAGCAAGATAGTCGAAGCCGGTGCCCATCTCCTCAACCGTCTGTGTGGCCAGCCGCCCGATTTCGGAACTGTGTCCCGTCGTGTCGGCACTGCGGAGCGCAAGATGTCCCATCATCACCACGGGCTTCCTGTCACTGTTTTCGCGACTGATATAGTCCAACACCGATTGGATGATGTCGCTTCGGCTGCCGGTCATATACGGGAAGGCGACAAAATATCCCGACGGAAGGCGGACGATGAACCGTTCCTGCCAGCCGTCATCCGCCGTGGTGATGTCTGCTGTCGGTGCTATTCCGACAATGTGGACGTTGATGCACTTCCAGACTTCCGCGTCAGCTTGGAGGCGTGAGGCGGAGTCGTGGTTGCCGGCCGTTACCACAATGTGCATAGTAGGGCAGCTGTTGCGGATGGTTACGAAAGTGCGATTGAAAAACTCCTTGACGGCGGCACCTGGCTGTTGGATATCAAAGACATCGCCGCTCACAATGAGCACGTCAGGATGATACTGGCGGCACCATCCTTCCAATTGCCGGAAAAAATGCTCGTGCTCATCGGTGCGCCCATAATTCTGGTAGAGCGTTTGCCCGATGTGCAGGTCAGCGGTATGGAGGAGCCTCATATTTTATTGCTTTTTGTCCAAAGCGTTGAGGCCGGCGATGGCGGGCTCGTAGTTGGTGGTGATCTTCAGGCACCGTTCGTAGTCGGCACGAGCCTCCTCGTATTTGCCAAGCTGTTCGTAAGCTTCGCCGCGTCCATAGTAGGCACCGGTGAACAGGTTGTCCATCTCAATGGCCTTCGTATAGTAGGAAATGGCCTGTTCGTAGTCCCCGTCGATGTTGGCACTGATGAAGCCGAGGTTGTAGAGGGCGTTTTTCGCATAATCCCCCTCTTTGGCGACAGACAATAAGATATTGTATTGTTCCTTTGACTTTTCAATGTCACCGAGGTCTGTGTAGAGCAAGGCCAGATTGTAATTGATCTCCTCGTTGTTGGGGTCAATAATCAAGGCATTCTGGTAGTGGGCGATGGCTTCCGGACTTTTTTTCTGCTGGTAGAAATAACCGAGCTCCAAATGAGCTTTGATTTCCTTCGGATTTTGGTCTTTGACCAGATATAGCATTCTAAGATAGTTGGCAGTGTCCTGCAAATCCTTATAGCAGAATGCTTTGATAAGGTATGCTGTGGGATTGTGCGGATTCTTTTGAGAAGCTTCATCAATGGTCTTCATACACTCGTCGTACATCCGTTCGTAATAGTACAGTTCGGCCAGTTTGAGGCGGGCATCGTTCATATTTCCGTCCAATTGGATGGCTTTCTGAAGATTCTCTTCTGTGAGGTCTGTCTCTTTTTTGGCGAAATAGACGTCCGACATCAGGACGTAGTACTTGGCTTGCGTGTTGTCGAGCGCGACGCAGCGGAGGATGTCTTTCTCGGCATTCTCGATAAGCTTGTTGTCGTAATAGTACTGAGCCCGCAGGTAGTACAATTCGGCATTGGTGCTGTCGGCAGCGATGGCTTCCGTCAACTTTGCAAGATCACCGGTGAGTTCAGAAGGGTCGATGACCTTTTTTTTACAGGAAAGGCAGCAGCAGATGAGTGCCGCTGCCATAACAATGACTAACTTTTTCAAAATATGCTATTCTTGGTTTTTAAGACTTTCACGGACTTTTGCTTCAATCTCCTCGGCCAGTTCGGGATTGTCAGCGAGAAGCTGTTTCACGTTGTCGCGGCCTTGGCCAATTTTGGTGTCGTTGTAGGAGAACCATGCACCGGACTTCTTGATGATGCCCTTCTCCACGCCGATGTCCACGAGTTCACCCATCTTGGAGATGCCTTCGCCGAACATGATGTCAAATTCGGTGGAACGGAACGGCGGAGCCACTTTGTTCTTCACCACTTTGACTTTCACGTGGTTGCCGGCAGCGAGGTCACCGTCCTTGATTTGCGACTGACGGCGGATGTCGATACGGACGGAGGCATAGAACTTGAGGGCGTTACCGCCAGTGGTGGTTTCGGGGTTGCCGAACATCACGCCGATCTTCTCACGCAGCTGGTTGATGAAGATGCAGCAGCAGTTGGTCTTGCTGATGGTGGCGGTGAGCTTGCGCATGGCCTGCGACATCAAGCGGGCTTGGAGACCCACCTTGGAGTCGCCCATGTCACCTTCGATTTCGCTCTTCGGGGTGAGGGCGGCCACGGAGTCGATGACGATGATGTCGATGGCGCCGGAACGGATGAGGTTGTCGGCGATTTCCAGTGCCTGCTCGCCGTTATCGGGCTGGGAGACAAGTAGGTCTGCGGTATTGACACCGAGTTTTTCGGCATAGAAGCGGTCAAAGGCGTGTTCCGCGTCGATGAAGGCCGCGATGCCACCCTGCTTCTGCGCCTCAGCGATGGCGTGGATGGCCAGCGTGGTCTTACCGGACGACTCGGGTCCATAGATTTCAATGATACGGCCTTTCGGATATCCGCCCACCCCCAGAGCGGCATCCAAGCCGATGGAGCCGGTGGAGATGACCTCAATATTATCGACGGCGTTGTCGCCTAAACGCATGATGGAGCCTTTGCCGAAATTCTTTTCCAACTTCTCAAGAGTGGCATTCAACACTTTGAGTTTCTCTGCATTAACGTTTGCATTTTCCATAAATAACAATTCAGATTTTTGGGGTTAAACAACGCGCAAAAGTACGCCAAATTTCTGAAAAGAAGGGTGCCCGAATTCATCTTTTTTCATAAAAGTGACGTAACGGCCGATTCCAGTCGTGAAAGGCAGGATTTGTAGGAAAAAGTGGCGGAAAAGGGGAGAAAAAGAATTTGAAATCCGCTGACGATGGTGATGCAGGTGGAGATTCCGTTCAATGCATTCGCGTTTTGCGGAATGCTGTGGTATGCCGATGTGTGGAATGGATTGTAGAGACGCAAAATTTCGCGTCTCTATAGGGGGCATTTTCTATCCCCTGATTTGCCCGCACACCTAACGACGTGCGGCATTAATGAGATCATCCCAATACACACGGCGGCAGTCCGTTAGGCCTGTGGCTGCCTACACCAACTTCAGCGTCTGTTTGATTTTGGAGGTCAGGATGTCGATGCCTTTTTCGTTGTCGCCGCCGACGGGGATGATGATGTCCGCAAGGCGCTTGGTCGGTTCGATGAAGATTTCGTGCATCGGTTTGACGTACGTCTGGTAGTGGCGAATGGACTTGTCGAGGCCGCGTCCGCGCTCGTTCACATCACGCTGGATGATGCGGATGAGCCGCTCGTCGGCGCTGGTATCGACAAACACCTTCAGGTCAAGGACTTTCGCAAGGTCGGGGTCGGTGAAGATGAGGATGCCCTCCACAATGATCACCTCCGACGGCATGACGGGGATGGTCTCCTTCCCGCGACGGCACGTGACGTACGAGTATGTGGGCATCTCGATGCTGCGACCCGCCTTCAGCTCCTCGATGTGGTGCGTCAGCAACGGCCACTCGATGGCGGACGGATGGTCGAAGTTGATGGCCTCCCGCTCCTCCTGCGTGAGCACGCCATTGTCCTTGTAATAAGCATCCTGCGAGATCACACTCACACTCTCCTGCGGGATGGACTCAATGATTTTCTTTACCACGGTTGTTTTACCTGACCCGGAACCACCGGCAATTCCTATGACTAACATTGGTATTCGATTATGCGGTTATACGATTATGCGGTTATGCGGTTATGCGGTTATGCGGTTATGCGGTTATGCGATTATGCGGTTATGCGATTTATCTGTGTATAAAGTATAAGGTATGAAGTAGGAGGTCGCCCTCGCACATACCCTTCATCATTCATCTTTCATCATTCATCATTCAACTTATTACCTATCACCTATTACTTTTTACTTATTACCTTTCACATTAAGTTCTTCCGCGAGGAACTTCGCCGTGTATCCGATGCCGTCGGCGACAATGGCCTCGGGGGTTCCTTCAGCAATGATTTCGCCGCCGTTACGTCCGCCTTCCGGACCCATGTCGATGACCCAGTCCGCCATCTTGATCACGTCCATATTGTGCTCGATGACGAGAATGGTGTTGCCTCGCTCTACTAATCTGTTCAGTACATTCAGTAATATATAGATGTCCTCGAAATGAAGTCCTGTGGTCGGCTCGTCCAATATGTAGAAGGTGCGGCCTGTGTCCTTTTTGGAGAGTTCGGCGGCCAACTTGATGCGTTGCGCCTCGCCGCCGGAAAGGGTGGTGGAGGGCTGCCCTAACTTGATGTAGCCGAGCCCCACGTCAAGGAGAGTGCGCAGTTTGTCGGCGATGGCTGGAATGTTGGCGAAGAACGCCACGGCCTCTTCCACATCCATCTCCAGAACATCGTTGATGGACTTCCCCTTGTAGCGCACTTCCAAGGTTTCGTCGTTGTACCGCTTGCCCCCGCACGCCTCGCACGTGACATAGACGTCAGGCAGGAAGTTCATCTCGATGGCTTTGAGTCCGCCGCCGCCGCACTCCTCGCAGCGCCCGCCTACCACATTGAAGGAGAAGCGTCCAGGCTTGTACCCTCGGATTTTCGATTCGGGAAGTTCGGCGAAAAGCTGCCGGATGAGGTCGAAAACACCGATGTAGGTCACGGGGTTCGACCTCGGCGTGCGTCCGATCGGCTGCTGGTTGATTTCGATTACCTTGTCAATGTTCTCCAACCCGTCGATGTCAAGGTAGGGGAGGGGCTTCTTCTCTGCACGGTAGAAATGGCGGTTCAATATCGGGTAGAGTGTCTCATTGATAAGGGTCGATTTTCCGCTGCCCGACACCCCCGTGACACAGATGAACTTGCCGAGCGGGAAGGTGACGGTGACGTTCTTCAGGTTATTGCCCGTGGCGCCGATGATGGTGAGCTCCAAACCATTTCCTTCGCGCCGGACTTTCGGTACCTCGATCTTTTTTTTGCCACTGAGGTATTTTGCCGTCAGGGTTTTGGATTTCAGAATCTCCTTATAGGTGCCTGCCGCCACGATTTCGCCGCCGTGGATACCTGCTGCCGGACCGATATCGACGATGTAGTCCGCCGCCCGCATCATGTCACGGTCGTGCTCCACCACAATGACGGAATTGCCGAGGTCGCGCAGGTGCTTCAGCGCCTCAATCAGCTGGTGGTTGTCGCGCTGGTGCAGCCCGATGCTAGGCTCGTCCAAAATGTACAGCACATTGACGAGGCGGGAACTGATCTGCGTGGCCAGACGAATACGCTGCGCCTCACCACCCGAAAGTGCTTTCGATGGCAGGTTCAGTGACAAGTACTGGATGCCCACATCCTCTAAAAATCCAAGTCGGAACCGGATTTCACGGAGCACTTCATGGGCAATCTTTTTCTTCTTTTCATCCAAATGCTTGGGACATTCGTCCACCCAGCGGATCAGGTCGGCAATATCCATCCGTGCGAGGTCGGCGATGTTTTTGTCTCCAATGCGAAAATGTAACGACTCCTTTTTCAGCCGGTTTCCGTTACATTCGGGGCATGGCATCTCGTTCATAAAGCCCTGAATCCATTTGCGAATGGAGGCAGGGGCGCTGTCGGCATCGAAGTTCTTGATGAAGTTGACGATGCCCTCGTAGTGCATGGTGGCCGGTGACAATCCAGCCAGTTCCCTTTTCACCTTGATGGGCTCCTCCGTGCCGTATAGGATGATATTCAGCACCCCATCGGGCAGTTCACCGACAGGGTCGTCAAGGGTGAAATGGTATTTTTCTCCAAGCGCTTCTATCTGTCTGAATATCTGACTGTTCTTATAGGTTCCAATGGGAACAATACCGCCGTTCCGAATCGACTTGGACGGATCGGGAATGAGTTTGTCCATGTCAATTTCTGCCACATAGCCGAGACCGTTGCAACGCTCGCACGCACCGTAAGGTGAATTGAATGAGAAGGTGTTAGGTTCCGGTTCGGGGTAGGAGATGCCAGTGGTGGGACACATCAGGTACTTGCTGAAATTCTTGGTGATGCCGTTTGTGTTGTCCAACACCAACAAGGTTCCCTTTCCATGTTTCAGTGCCAGTCGCAGACTATTGATCAAACGCATTTTGGAACTCTCACGGACGATCATGTTGTCGATGACGATTTCGATGTCGTGAACTTTGTAACGGTCCACCGCCATATTCAGGGTCAGCTGGCGGATTTCGCCGTCCACGCGGACTTTGGAGAAACCTTTTTTGCGGGTGTCCTCGAAGAGCTCGCGGTAGTGTCCCTTGCGGCGTTTTACTGCCGGTGCGAGGATGGTGATATCTTTTCCGTCATACAGTTCCAATAGTTTGTCTATCAGTTCCGATTCGGTATAACGGATCATTTTCTCGCCGGTTTCATAGGAGTAGGCGTCGGCGACGCGGGCGAACAGAAGGCGAAGGAAGTCGTACGTTTCTGTAATCGTACCGACAGTGGAACGCGGATTCTTGTTGGTGGTCTTCTGCTCGATGGCAATGACGGGGTTTAGTCCTGTGATTTTATCTACATCGGGGTGCTCGTAATTGCCGATGAACTGGCGGGCGTAGGCGGAGAAGGTCTCCATGTAGCGCCGCTGCCCCTCAGCATAGATGGTGTCGAAGGCGAGGGAAGACTTGCCGCTGCCGCTCAGTCCCGTCACCACAATCAGCTTGTGGTGTGGCATCTGCACCGACACGTTCTTCAGATTGTTCTCTCTGGCTCCGGTGATGATTAGTTTGTCTTCTGCCATAGTTTTGCAGCTGCGTAGTCTCTATTTTTCGGTGGGAATCTGGATGATGTAGGTCTTCCCGTTGGAAACGGTCAGTTTTTTGGCACGGCACCACGGGTTGAACTCCTTGAACTGTTTATAGGTGATTCCTTGATTCTTGCAATATTGGTACCAGTCGGGGACGGAAGCTGTAATGGTGTCTGTCCGATAGGCGATGGGCGGATATTTTTCCTGCTCGGTGATTTGTACGCCATAGATGTGAGGGTTCTCAAAAACCAGCTTGTAGGCGAGGATGCGATAGACGTAACGGGCGGTTTCGGGGTTGAAGTAGGTGTCCCAGTAGGTCTGCACCGACTGTGCGGCGATGCTGTTGGCGACGCCGTTCTCGCCCATGTTGTAGGCGGCGGCGGCCAGAGCCCACGAGCCGAGCCGGTTCTTCGACCCCCGCAGGTACTTGCAGGCGGCGCGGGTGGCCTTTTCCACATTGTACCGTTCGTCCACCTCTTCCCGCACTTCGAGCCCGTAACTTTGGGCCGTGCTCTGCACGAACTGCCAGAAACCCACGGCTTTGGCCGGCGAAATGGCGTTCGACAAGCTGCTTTCGGTGACACACAGGTATTTGAAGTCATCGGGAAGCCCCTCCTCCTTCAGGATCTTTTCAATGACAGGAAACCACCGTCCGGAGCGTTTCAGGCACAGCAGGGTGGTGGAGTGCTGATAGCAGATGGCTGTCAGCTCACGGTCAAGGGACTCGCGTACCGAATGGTCGTCCAAAGGGACTTTTTCCCCCATGAAATCTAATTCGTCGGGAAGCGGTGGCGGCGCGAGGACGTTGCAGTAATGGTTCATCGCTTTCAAAGACTCGTTCTCCTTGGCCAATGCGTGGCTCTGGACGCATACGAGAGTGAGCAGCGTAATCAAAGCGGCGCAACCGAGGACGACGGCAGCGATGGTATAAATATGTTTCTTATTCAAAATCAGTAGCTTTTAGAAATGCCAGCTCAGACCGATACTGTACAGGATAGGAAGCTGGTAAATGGTCTTGTTGGTGATGCGGTCCTGATAGAAAATATTCTTGTAATTGTAAACATTGGTGACACCGGCACTCACCTCGATGGTGTGTCTTTCGCCGATGTGGAAGACCTTCTTCGCGCTGAGGTCCAGACGGTGGTAGTTGGGCAGCCTTCCGCCGTTGTAGTCAGCAAGAATGAAGTTCAGACCTTCGTTGGCAGAAACATAATC
The DNA here is from genome assembly GCA_017961265.1 of Bacteroidales bacterium. Classification (GTDB taxonomy): domain Bacteria; phylum Bacteroidota; class Bacteroidia; order Bacteroidales; family WCHB1-69; genus UBA1756. The sequence goes on from JAGCXN010000040.1 coordinate 36,610, forward strand.
CACATTGAAGGAGTTGGCATTGAGGTTCCCGTAATAGCTTTGGGTCTGTGTATAGGGGAAACCGCTGCCGAAATTCCAGCGGAGGTCAATCTGCCAGCTACGCCGTTTGCCGAAACCGTATGACACCAAAAGGTTGATGTTGTGACGACGGTCATAATGGGGCTTATAGTGGATTTTCCCATCATAGCGGTTGACCCAGCCGAGAGAATAGACACCCTTGATCAACAGTCCTTTATACTTGAAGTCAATGGTGATGTCCCCGCCGTACGCCTGTCCGGATTCGAACATGTAGTCAGGATCTTCGTTGAACATCTTGTAGCGGTTGAGCGAAGTGAGAACGGAGAAGTTTTTGAAGTATCCTTCAATATTGATGGTAGTATAGGGAATCACGTCCAACTCCAAGCCAAGGATGACGTGCTGTGACTTCTGGAGGCTTGACCGCACCTCTTTGCCGAGCACTGTGGTGTCGGGCAGTCCACCGGGCGAAGAGAGAAATCCGGAAAACAGATTGACCACGTCGCGGTCGGAAGTGGCGGCAACAAAGTTCTGTGAATAAAGCCCGCCGGCCAACTTCAACCGGATCTTCGGCGTGATGTTCCACTTGAACGAAAGGCGCGGCTCTGGCGATGCCACACTCAGTGAGGCGTAGTACTGCAGACGGAAACTCGGCTCAATCAGGATTTTGTCGCGGTAATTATACTTGTATTTGACAAAAAGCCCAAGGTCGGTGGTGTAGTCCACTGTCTCACGTCTGCTGGAAAAGGAGGTGTCTCCGAAAAAGATGTATCGTGCCGTGTAGCCGACTACCTCCGCACCGACTGAAAGCAGGCTCTTTCCGATGTAATACGAAAAGTTTAAATTGACGTTGAAACCGGATAGGGTGCTTTGACGGGCGTTTGTGTCCTTGCCTGAGGTCTCCTTGTCAATGATGGGCTTGAAAGCCTTGTCGTCCAAGGAGGTGCGGTAGTTGGTGTAGGCAACAGTACCTTCGATCATCATCGGGGCCTTGCCGGGGATAATCAGGAAGTTGGCGCCCGCACCCCAATTCTTCCAATGGTAGGTGGCCACGTCCGAGTAGTTTACCTTGTCATCAAAACGGAAGCCGAACAGGTTGAACTTCGTGCCGGTTTTGCCAGTAAGGGATAATTTTCCATAAAGGTCAAGATAGTTATAGGGAAGTCCCCGTTCGATGTAGGGGTAGAATACTTTGGAAGACTGTTCTAGGTAGGAACCTTTCACGGAAAGGATGTAGCTGAGGGCGACGCCGCGGTCTTCACGCAACTTGACGATGGGCCCTTCCAGCAGCAGCTTTGCTCCGAACGTGTTGACATCGACCTTGCCGGAGATGTGCTTCTTGTTGCCGTCGCGGGTGCGGATGTCCATCACGGAGGAGAGGCGGCCGCCGAACTCTGCGCCGAACCCGCCGGTATAGACGTCGGCGGAGCTAATGATGTCGCTGTCGAAAACGGAGAAAAGACCGATGGAATGGAACGGGTTGTAGATCAGCATGCCGTCAAGCAGCAACATGTTCTGGATGGGTGTGCCGCCACGGATGTAGAGCTGTCCCCCTTGGTCGCCGGTGGAGACGATGCCCGGCAACACCTGAAGGTACTGTGCGAAATCGGCTACACCGCCGATGGTCGGCATCTGCTTGATGTCCTTGGCAGTCACCGAGATGACGGAAGTGCGTGTCTCCGTCATCACCCGTTGCCGTTCCGCACTGACACTCACACTTTCCAACGTCGTTTTGGTCGGTTCCAAATAGAAATTCATCGTCCCCATTTCGTTCCTGATGGAAATCTGCTCCACAATGGAATCGTAGCCGATGAACGAAATCTGGATAGTATAGTCTCCAGAAGGGATCCTCGTGAGCATATAGCCGCCGTTCTTTTCGGTCATGCAGCCGTAAGAGGTTCCCGCCAGCTGTATGACGGCGTATGAGACAGGTTCGCCGTTACTTCTGTCATAAACAAAACCTTTTAAGGCACTATGCTGAGCAAAGGTATTGTTGCTTAAAAAACAAAATATCAGTATGTTAAAAAGGAGAGGGAGAATTCTCTTCATTGCTTTGAAATTAAGGCGGCAAAGGTACGACTTTTTTGTCTTTTTTTGTACCTTTGCAACCTCATTTTTCAGATGTATGAAACAAGAAAAAATACCCGTCCGACTCTATTCCGAAATAGGCCGCCTGAACGCCGTTTTGTTGCATAAACCCGGACCCGAAATCGAGGCGATGACCCCGATGAATGCCGCCCACGCCCTCTATCAGGATATTCTTAATAAAGATATTGTGGATGAAGAGTACCGCCTTTTTTCCGGTGTGCTTGCAAAATGTACCCGGACCTATCAGGTGCGCGACCTTCTTGCAGAAATTCTCGAAAATCCTTCCGTGGCGGAAGACCTTGTCCGCCGCAGCTGCCTCTCTGACGGCTGCGAATACCTCATCCCCGAACTGCTCGCCCAAACCCCCGATGTTCTCGCCACCACCCTGATTCAAGGATTCTCTTATCGGAAAGGAAAAGATGAGGCTCGTTTTGAAGAGGGACGGTATGTGTTGCAACCACTTTATAATCTGTTTTTTACGAGGGATGCCTCCTCCTGCGTTTTCGACCGCGCGCTCATCAATACGATGTCGTTCCAAGTGCGAGCCCGGGAGGCGTTCATTTACAAGGCTATTTTTGAGAACTTTTTTGGCGCGAAGACGTTCCGTGCTGAAGATATGGATGTGGCAGCCCGGACGGAAGGCGGCGACGTGCAGATTGTGCGTGACGACCTACTGTGTGTCGGCTGCGGCATCCGCACAAACCCCAAAGGCATTGAGCACCTGCTGAAGGCGCACGCTCATAAGCCCCGTTTCACTGTGATTGCACAGGAGCTTCCGCTGGAGCCCGACTCCTTCATCCATCTGGATATGGTATTCACCTTCCTCGGTCCCCACACCTGCATGGCCTTCGAGCCGATGATTAAGAAGACGGGACTGTTTGTCAACAAAGCCACCGTCGCCTATACCATTGAAAATGGTGTGATCACCAAGAAAGAATATCCCGAAATCTTGTCAGCTCTCCGTGTGCAAGGGGTGGATTTGACGCCCGTTTTCTGTGGCGGTAGCGACGAATGGACGCAGCTGCGGGAGCAGTGGCACAGCGGTGCCAACTTCTTCGCCCTCGGTCCCGACCATGTGATCGGCTACCGTCGCAACCGCAACACCATCGAGGCGCTGGACAAGGCCGGTTTCACCGTCCTCACGGCGGAGGAGGTGGTGGACGGCAATGCCAATCCCTTCGATTATGAAAAATGCGTGGTGACCTTTGCGGGTTCGGAACTGCCCCGGGGCGGCGGCGGCGCCCGCTGTATGACCTGCCCCGTCAACCGCGACGACGTGCGATACTAATTTATCTTTTAGTAGAAAGTATAAAGTAATAAGTAAAAGGTCGCATTCACACAACCTCTCTTCATATTTATTACTTATTACGTATTACTTATTACTTATTACTTATTACTTATTACTTATTACCTATTACCTATCACCTATCACTTGTTACCTAATTGTTAGAAAAAGCTGATGCTGATGCCCAATGACATCGGATGCATCTTCGGGCCTTTGCCGTCCTTGAAAATGTTGGTCAGCTGGTAGGAGTAATATACGCCGAATGACTTCCAGCCCATGCGGAGGAAGACGTCCGCACTGAATTTCTCCTTGTTGTAGAAATTGCGGTCCTTGTAGTTGAGGTACTCGTCCTCCACACCGTTGTAGTGCGGCCCTTTGTAGCGGTAGGCGAATCCCGCCACTACGCCCACATGCACTCCAAGGTCAATCTTGAAACCGCAGGAATGGCGGTAGCGGATCTCAATCGGAATGTTGCAGTTGATGTGCGACATCCGGCTCATTTTGTACTTGATGTTGTCGGGGATAATGTAATACTTGGTGATGTCCGCATCCTTATCGTACTTTATCATACAGTTCGAATACTGGGAGTAGAATGTTACGCCCACACCCAATCCGAAGGAGATATGCTTCGATTGCGGGAGCTTGAAATCCCAGAGGGCGGAGATGTTGAAGCCCGGGTCGAATTTCATAAAGTTGCCTTGTGAAGGCACGCCCATCCAGAAGGAGTGATAAATGTCGAACACTAAGCGGTCGCGTACCACCTCAATCTTGGCGGCTTCCTTCAGCTTGTTTTTGGTTGTGTCTTTTTGAGCTGTTGCGCTGATGCACATCAGTGCGGACAATGCTATAAGGAGGATTTTTTTCATCGTAAAGGGTACGGAATTGTTCCGAGTTAAATTATTTCTTTTCTGTGAGTTGGATTTTGACGTCATTCAGCACATTCATATAGTTGATGAAAGCCTGGTAGGGGGATGAGTAAACGTCGAAATTGCGTCGGACGGCTACTTCATGCAACCACTTGCTGTTCATGAAGTTGAAGTGGTCAGCGGCTTGAAGACGCAGCCAGTTGAGCTTCGCTGTCTCATTTTCGGATTCAAGGTAGAGCCCCTCCAATTTGAACAACTGGTCGAAAGCCTCCTGTTGCAGTTCGTTACCGATCCATTCAGCCGTATCTTTTTCTTCGCCGGAACTGGAAATCGGCCACGGGATATTCAGCGTAGTGTGCTTCTCCTCCGAATCTTCTACGGATTTCGGTGTAATCATCTGATAAGTATTTGATTCTGCGAGTTGCGATAAGAGGGATCTGAAGAAGTCGAAAATGCCTGTCTCCTTAGTATAGTACTCACCGATGGTTTCGTAGTCGAAGGCGAGGTTGATGTGCGGCACTTCCGGCGGTACGGCTTTGAGGAAGCCGAGGTATTTTTCAGCGGTCAGCGGGTACTGGTCCCAGCCGTGGTCGTTGAACCGCAGGGTGATGTCGTCACAAAGGGAGTAGTTGCGAAGCAGCAGCTTCAGGTCCGTCTGGAACGGATTGCAATAGAGGAATCCCGCGTTCTTCCATGCAAGGATGTGTTTTGCCCCTTCTGTCAGTACTGTCTTGTATCCCAGTTCGTACAGCCATTCCCCGATTTCGTCGGAATAGATCAGCTCTGTATTGCAGAAGGTGGTCGGTTTTACGCCGAAAACCTCTTCCAATAAAGCCTCCTGCAGACGCACCTGTTCCACAAATGTGCTCTTCCCGTGCAGGGCAGCGATGCTGTGGGTGAAGGTGCTTCCCATAATCTCCACTTGTCCCGTGGCAATCAGCTCCTTGAAACTGTCAAGCACTTCAGGACAATATTCCTGAAAAAGTTTGATGGAACTTCCTGCTAAGCTGTAACTTACGGAAACTTTGCCAGGGTATTTCCGGATAAGCTCCAGCATCAGGCGGTTGGCAGGCAGGTAGCAGCGTTCGGCCAGACGGTTGACGAGATAACTGTTCTGGAACTCGTCAAAGTAGTCGTGATGCACATTGATGTCAAAAAAACGGTAGGTGCGCAGGCGGAACGGCTGGCTGATATGGAAATGGAAGCAGATTTTTTGCATAATAGGGAAGGGGGATTTTGACAATATTATATATATGCTATTTCAGATCTTCCGGAATGACGGTCGGAAAGATATGGTTGAACTCCATCCTATAGGGGCTGCCGATGATGTTGGTGAGGAAGTCGCGGTAGATATCAGTGAAGTTGAAGTTGTTGGCGTCGTAGTAGTCGGCGGGCAGCGGGAAGTTGCCGATGTTGCCCATGTCGATGGCGGTGGTGTGGTACTCTTCCAGTTCGTTGTAGGGGACAATATCCTTGAGGACAGGCATCTTGCCATAGTCCTGACGGAGGAGGAGGTCTGTCACCTTGTCGGCGAGGGTGGAGGTGAGACGGCGGTCGTATTCGTAGCATTTGCCGGAACGCGGGATATAGCCGGAGATCTGGCCGCGCGCCTCGATGCCGATGCGGCGGGAGATTTCGGAGGCAATCACGCCGCTGATGCCGCCGAAGCGGGGATGTCCGTACTCATCGAGGTCGGAGCTGGCATATACCATCTCCAACTGCTCCTTTTCGTCGTTCCACCAGCGTACGCCTTCGGAGACGGCAATGATGAGCGAATGTTTGGGGGAGCGGAGATACTGCTCCTTCACGAACTCGAAGAAGAAGTCTTTGCGTTCGCGGGTCATCGGGACCTCCGGAATCAGCGAAATCTGTGCGCCGCCGAAGGATGCGGTGCCGGTAAGCCAGCCCGCGTCGCGCCCCATCACCTCCAGCACCATGATGCGCTGGTGCGACTCGTTGGTGGTGTGCAGTTTGCTGGTCAGCTTCTTGACCGCCATGGCCGCCGATGCGAAGCCGGGGCACAGCACGGTTTCGTGGTCTTTCCCCTGATAGTGGTGGATGGTACGTGTGCGCAGGTCGTTGTCGATGGTCTTCGGGAAGCCGATGACGGGAATACCGTAGGTTTCGTACATCTTCTTTGCTGCGCCGTTGGTGTCATCGCCGCCGATAGTGACGAGCACGTCGATCTTATAACGTTCTATGTTGCGGAGAATCTGCTGGGAGCGGTCCTCGGGGTTTTTCTTGCTCGGGAAGGGGTTGGTACGGCTGGAGAGGAGGCCGGTGCCGCCGTAGATGCCGTCGTAGGGGATGTTGGTGAGATCGACGAGGTCGCCGTCGCCGAGGAGGCCCTTCCATCCGCGGAGGATGCCGTAAACTTTGAATCCTAACATGGAGGCGCGGTTGCGCACACATTCGATACTTGAGTTGATGGCGGGAGTGTCGCCACCGCCTGACAGGATGGCCAGCGTCTTGCCGGCAAAAAGTTTGTCTTGAATCATATTATCAATATTTCTAATTTCTAATTCCTAATTCCTAACTCCTATTTCCTAAAAGCGGACAGATTTCCTGCTCTTGCGTGGTATGAGTCGGTGCGGATAAGAGCCTCCTCTTTGGCCATTTCGGTATAGACGGCGTTGAGCAGCGAGGAGGCGGCAAGCCCGGTGATATTGTAATTGAAGAAGGTGGAGGTGGCGTTGTAGTATGCTGATTGTATTTCGGTCCAGGTGCTGCTTGCACCGGTGGTTTGCAATTGTTCGGAGAGGGTGGAGGTGGCAGAGGAGAGCATGTCAGCGCCGTAGTTGGTGCGGAAGTAGGTGGTTGCGGCATCGGAGTTGGTGCTATAGACGATGGAGGTGGGGTCGGGGAAGGTTATGGAGGAGATGGTGCTGTTGAAGGAAGAGGAGAGGTTATTTCCGGAGAGTTCGCAGGCACGGTTGAGACGTGCGGTGAGTGTGTCGATGAGGTAGTCTTTGTTTTGGGCAGTGAGGGTGTCTGTGAGGGCACGGAAGTCGGCGTTGTCGGGCAGGGTGATGCGATAAGTCTCGCTGCCGTTGAAGCCGTCGGGAATGCAAAGTTTATTGAGGGCGGTGTCCTTGGATGCGGTGAGGCAGGTACGGAGGGCGCTGGTTAACTGCGCGTCAGTATAGTACTGCTCAATGAATTCTCCAGAGTCATCCTTGCAGGAAACCATCATCAGAGGAAGCAGTATCAGGCAGAAAAGGTACAATTTTTTCATAATACAAAATTTGGCGGCAAAGGTACGTTAAAATCCCGAAACTTTTGCAACCCGAACTGAAATTAAATCACGTTTGAAAATTATAAAAAATAAATTTTTGCAAGTTGTTTTCGTATGAAAAAATGTTGTATTTTTGCAGCCCGATTTTTGAAAACGTTAATAACTGAAATATAGTAGATTTAATCATTAAAAAGTATGCCGACAATTCAGCAATTAGTAAGAAAAGGAAGAAAGAAGATGACTTCGCAGAGCAAGTCAAAAGCTTTGGACGCTTGTCCTCAAAAGCGCGGTGTCTGCCTGAGAGTTTACACCACCACCCCTAAAAAACCTAACTCCGCCATGCGTAAAGTGGCCCGTGTGCGCCTCCAGAACCAGAAAGAAGTTAATGCCTACATCCCTGGTGAAGGTCACAACCTTCAGGAACACAGTATCGTGCTCGTCCGTGGCGGTCGTGTGAAGGACCTCCCCGGTGTGCGTTACCACATCGTGCGCGGCGCTCTCGACTCCGCCGGTGTCGAAGGCCGTCTGCAGGGCCGTTCCAAATATGGTGCAAAACGCCCCAAGAAAAAATAATAATTCTACTATATTATAATATAGTATGTAAATTGAGCGCTAAAATGGGCGACCTCAAGAGTAAATAATCAAAAATTTATTGAAGCTACAAAACTATGAGAAAAGCAAAACCGAAAAGCAGAATCATCCTCCCGGATCCGAAATTCAATGACGTGATGGTCACCAAGTTCGCCAACAACATCATGTTGGCCGGCAAGAAGCAGACCGCTTTCCAAATATTCTACGAAGCCCTCGAAATCGTTGAGGAGAAAACCAAGGAAAACGGCCTCGAGGTCTGGAAACAGGCTCTCGCCAACGTCACCCCTTCTTTGGAAGTTAAGAGTAGAAGAATTGGTGGTGCTACCTTCCAAATTCCTACCGAACTCCGTCCTGCCCGTAAACAATCCGTCGGCATGAAGAACCTGATCAACTTCGCCCGCAAACGCCACGAAAAATCCATGGCCGCGAAGCTGGCAGCAGAAATTATGGCAGCTAAAAACGAAGAAGGTGCTGCTTTCAAGCGTAAGGAGGATACCCACAGAATGGCCGAAGCTAATAAGGCATTCTCACACTTCAGATTTTAATCATAAGAGAACAACGCAACTACCCACCTATTCTTAATAGGTAAAAAGGATCTTTATATGTCGGAAAATTTGTCTAATATTCGTAATATTGGTATCATGGCCCACATCGATGCCGGTAAGACAACTACAACCGAACGTATCCTTTTTTATACGGGTAAGAGCTATCGCATCGGCGAAGTCGATGAAGGTACGGCGGTAATGGATTGGATGGTCCAGGAGCAGGAACGCGGGATCACCATCACCAGTGCCGCCACTACTGTTTTCTGGAAGCACCTTAACGAGGACTATAAGATCAACATCATCGACACCCCCGGCCATGTGGACTTCACCGTAGAGGTGGAACGATCCCTCCGCATCCTCGACGGGGCCGTTGCTATCTTCTGCGCTGTCGGAGGCGTCCAACCGCAGTCCGAGACCGTCTGGCGCCAGGCCGACCGCTACCACGTTCCCCGCATCTGCTATGTTAACAAGATGGATAGGCAAGGTGCGGATTTCTATTCTGTAGTCTCTCAAATCCGTGAGAAACTCCATGCCGCCCCCGTCGTGCTTTCGCTCCCCATCGGAGCCGAAGATACCTTCTCCGGCGTCATCGATCTCGTGGAAATGAAGGCCTACGTTTGGAGCGAGGAAGATCAGGGTGTAACCTACGAAGCCCTCGACATTCCGGAAGATATGCAGGATGAAGCCGCCGAATACCGCGAAAAGCTGCTTGACAAACTGTCGGAGTTCGACGACAATTTCGCCGAGAAGTACCTCGAGGATTCCGACAGCATCACCGCCGAAGAGATCATCGCCCTCGTCCGCAAGGCAACCATCAGCCGCGATATACAGCCTGTGCTTTGCGGCTCTTCCTTCAAGAACAAGGGGGTGCAGAAACTCATCGACGCCATCGTCATGTACCTGCCGTCGCCGCTGGATCTGCCCGCCATCACGGGCATCAACCCGAAGACGGAAAAGGAGGAGACCCGCGAAACCGATCCGAACGCTCCGTTCGCAGCCCTCGCCTTCAAAATCGCCACTGACCCCTTCGTCGGCCGCCTCACGTTCATCAAGGTCTATTCCGGTACGTTGAAGACCGGTACGACCGTCTGGAACGTGGCCACTGGCAAACGCGAGCGCGTGGCCAAGATCCTGCTGATGCACTCCAACAAGCAGCAGCCCCTCGACACCGTGGAGGCTGGCAACATCGTCGCCCTCGTCGGGATGAAGGAAATCCACACCGGCGACAGCCTCACCGACGAGCGTCATCCTATCTCCTTGGAAAACATCGAGTTCCCGGAGCCGGTCATCACCGTCGCCGTGGAGCCGAAAACCAAGGACGATGAAGATAAACTGATGAACGCCCTTGCACGCCTCGCCGAGGAGGATCCGACCTTCACCGTCCGCGTGGACGAAGAGTCGGGACAGACCGTCATCAGCGGCATGGGCGAACTTCACCTTGACATCCTGCTTGACCGTCTGAAACGCGAGTTCAACGTGGAGTGCAACCACGGCAAGCCGCGTGTGGCCTACAAGGAGGAAATTACCTCTTCTGTCCGTCACCGCGAGGTCTATAAGAAACAGACCGGTGGCAAAGGATCCTTCGCTGAAATCGAGTTCGAACTGGAACCGCTTCCGATGGACCAGCACGGCCTCGTCTTCGAGAGCAAGGTTTCCGGTGGCAACATTCCCAAGGATTTCATCCCCGCCATCGAAAAGGGTTTCCGTCAGGCAATGCAGAACGGCGTAATGGCCGGATTCCCGCTTGAGAACCTGAAAGTCACCGTCTATGACGGCAGTTTCCATAGTGTCGATTCCGATGCACTTTCCTTTGAGATTTGCGCCAAAATCGGATTCCGCGAGGCTTGCCGCAAAGTGTCGTCCATCATCCTTGAGCCGATTATGAAGGTGGAGGTGGAAACCCCCGACGAATATATCGGCAATGTGACCAGTGACCTGAACCGCAAACGTGCTGTCGTCGAGCAGATTGACGCGCAGATCGGTCTCCAGATCATTAAGGCGCAGGTGCCGCTCGCCGAAATGTTCGGCTATGTCACCACGCTGCGTTCCATCACCTCCGGTCACGCCACATTTAGCATGGAACTGCTTAAATATGAACCTGTTCCCGCCGACATCCAAGACTATATTATGAATGTTGGCCGTTATTCACTTTTGTAGAAATTTATCGAATCAACAATAATAGTTTAAATAGTAAAAATCAAAAAAATGAGCGAAAGAATTAGAATCAAATTGAAATCGTTTGACCACAATCTGGTGGACAAATCCGCTGAAAAAATCGTCAAGACTGTCAATGCCGTGAAGGATGACAAGGTCGTTCTCGTTGGACCCGTTCCGCTTCCGACCCACAAGAAAATCTTCACTGTCAACCGTTCCACCTTTGTGAACAAGAAATCCAGAGAGCAATTTGAACTTTCTACTTACAAGAGACTCATCGACATCTACGGCACCACCGCCAAGACCATCGACGCTTTGATGCGTATGGAACTCCCCAGCGGCGTGGATGTGGAGATCAAGGTTCTCAACTAAGCGAAGGACACGTAATTTTAATGTTGTAATAATGATGGAACCATACTCCTGACATCGTCGGGGAGTGTGGTTTTTTTGTTTTCCGTTATGAAAAAAGTACGTTTTGGTATTCTTCTTCTGTGGCTTTTATTGCCGTTTTCCGCGTTTTCCCAATTGGAAAATTTAATGGGAATCTGGCAGGGGAAGATGGCGGTCGGCGCCGACTCCCTCAGTTTGGTGATGGTGGTTGAACGCAGCGGCGACACCCTCCGTGTCGTCCTCGACAGTCCTGACCAGTACGTGACGGACATAGCAGTGGACCGCTGCACTTTCGTGAATGACACGCTTCGGTTTTCTGTTCGCAGCCTCGGAGCATCCTACACGGGCCGTTACGACGGGGATCGGATTCGCGGTCGGTTCACGCAGTACGGCCGGAAGATGAAACTCAACCTGTCACCCGCCTCGGAGCGGAAGCTCTTCCTGCGCCCGCAGGAGCCGCAGCCGCCTTATCCGTATCGTGAGGTGGAACTGTCGTTTCCGTACGAAGCCGGCCTGCCGCCCATCAACGGCACGCTGACGCTGCCGACGGAGGGAAAACCTAAGGCAGTGGCTGTCCTGCTCACCGGCTCCGGCCGTCAGGACCGCGACGAGACCATCTTCCGGCATAAGCCGTTCAAGGTGATTGCCGACTACCTCACCCGTCGTGGCTTTGCGGTCTTCCGCTACGACGACCCGCCGTACAGCACCTTCGCCAAGCAGACCACTTTCGACTTTGCACGGCAGGCACAGGTGGTCTTCGACACGCTGTCTGCCCGTCCCGAGTTGGCGGGTGTTCCCGTCGGTTTCCTCGGTCACAGCGAGGGTGGGATGGTGGCGTGGATTGCCGCCGCCGCGCAGCCCAAGACGGCCTTCGTCATTTCGTTGGCAGGGGTCGGTACGCCCATCTCGGAAATCCTGCTCTACCAGACTCACGTGCTGGGCGTGGCATCCGGCCTTTCCGATGCACAGATTCGCAGCAACGACCAACTGAACCGTTCGGTATATGGAATTGTGGAGAAGTCAAAAACGCCGGAGGACGCTGTCAAAAAACTGGATGTTTTTTTCAAGAAATACACGAGAAAAATGAGCCCGGAACAGCGTATGGCGTTGCATCTTACGGATGTGGAAATTGCGGGCATCTGCTCACAGGCCACCTCGCAGTGGCTGTTTACACTGTTCCATACTCGTCCGGCCGACTACCTGAATCAAGTGCAATGTCCGGTGTTGGCATTGAATGGCGACCGTGACTTGCAGGTGGAGGCGGCGGCGAACTTGGCCGGCATCAAGGCGGGGCTGCTGAAAAGCCCGTCGGTGACGTGCCATACCCTGCCGGAACTGAACCACCTGATGCAGGAGTGCGAAACGGGCACCGTGGAGGAATACGGCACCATCGAGCAGACGATGTCACCGCGGGTGCTGGAGGCAGTGACAGAATGGCTGGACAAAGTGATACAATCCAGATAAAACAAAAACGCCCGTAATTACGGGCGTTTTTGTTGATAGGTGGAAATACGTTGTTATTATTTCTGTAACCGGATTCTCGCATCCACGGCGGTAACGTAGCGCGGATTGCCGAGCAGCGGGTTGAGGTCCATCTCCGCAATTTCGGGAGCGGCCTGCACCAGTGCGCTCACACGGGCGATCTGGTCGGCATACAGGTCGATGTTGACGGGTTCCTGTCCGCGCACGCCCTGCAAAATCTTGTAGCCACGAAGCTTCGTCAGCATCTCCTTGGCCTCCGCAGCCGTGATGGGTGCCAACGCACTCTGCACGTCTTTCAGCACCTCGATGAAGATGCCGCCTAAGCCGAAGAATACCTGATGGCCGAACTTGTCGTCGCGGATAGCGCCGATATATACATCGGTGCCGTCCAACATCGGGTACATCTCCACTGCATAGGTGTCTTTGATAGCCATCAGGCGGTCAAACTCCTTGCTGACGGTATCCAAATCCTTGACATTCAGCGTCACACCGCCTACATCGGATTTGTGCAGCGGGCCCACGACTTTCATCACGAGCGGCACATCCTTGCTGCAGCCGACCTCCTTGGCGAAGGCGAGGGCGTCCTCCTTCTTGGAGACCTCCACGGATTTCTTGCGACTGATGCCGGCAGCATCGAGAAGTTCGTTATAGTCAGCAATTTCCATATAGCCGTCGCCGCATTTGTCGATGGTGCGGCGGATGCGGGCCACGTCGATTTCGGGCTGTTCCACCACTTCGGGCTGCGGCTTCGGGGTGTTGTAAACTTTGCACAATGCCTGACCGAACACGCACTCTTCGGGGAAG
>JAGCXN010000041.1 GCA_017961265.1 Bacteroidales bacterium
CATACTCCGCCTCGATGCCGCCCTCCCGATTTACGACCCCAGCCAAGCCCCAGACCGTCGCTGGATCGGTGTCAAAAAAACCACCAACGGAATGTCATGGCTCAACAAACCCATCAACTTCACCTTCGGTATCGGACACGCATTCTAATCAGTTGAAAAATGAGAACTGAAAATTGAAAAATATGAAGTATAAAGTAGAAGGTATAAAGTAGGAGGTATAAAGTAGGAGGTAGACTTCGCACATACCCTCTTTATACTTATCACCTATTACTTTTTACCTTCAAACCTTTTAACTCTTAACTTTAAACTTTTAACTATAGTAATGACGCCGTTGGATTTTGCACGATTGTTTCGGGAACAGATTCCATTCGAGTTGACGGAGAGCCAGCGGACGGCAGGGCGGGCTTTGACCAACTTTATCTGCAATCCATCAGAAAACCAAGTGTTTATACTGAAGGGTTATGCAGGAACGGGCAAAACGACATTGGTGAGTGCTTTGGTGAAGACCCTTAAAATGGTGCGAAAAAAGTGTGCGCTGCTTGCACCGACGGGGCGGTCGGCAAAAGTGTTTTCGGTCTATTCCGGACAGAAGGCTTATACCATCCACAAGTGCCTCTACTGGGCCAAGGAGCGGGACGGAATACGGGAATTCACCCGCCGCCCCAATAAGAACAGTCACACAGTTTTCATTGTGGATGAGGCTTCTATGATCGGTGACGGTGCCGGCGAGTCCCCACTGTTCGGTAATCGCAGCCTGATGGACGACCTCTTCTCCTTCGTCTTCGAAGGACAGGACTGCCAGCTGCTTCTGGTCGGCGACGATGCGCAGCTGCCGCCCGTCAATTTCGACGAAAGCCCGGCATTGGACATCGACTACATCCGGCGCAATTTCAACCTGACAGCCAACAGCGCCACCTTGACGGATGTCACACGCCAGACGCAGGACTCCGGCATCCTCCATAATGCCTCCCTCCTACGCAACAAGATGATGGACGAAGACTTCTCTTTCCCCATCTTTGCCGCACCCGTCTTCCCCGACTGCCAGCGGGTGAACGGAGAAGACCTCGAAGACCTGCTGAATACGCTGTACGGGCGTTACGAACCGGACGAGATTGTCACCATAACTTACTCGAACAAACGGGCTTACGTCTATAATCAGGAAATACGGCACCGCATCCTATACCGCGAGGATCAACTATCAGCGGGCGACTTCGTAATCGCCGTCAAGAACAACTACTTCTGGGTAAAGGATGACGATGAGGTCGGCTTCATCGCCAACGGGGACAATATGGAAATCCTGTCCATCAACAAGATACAGGACCTATATAGTTTCCGCTTCGCCGACGTCACCGCCCGCCTCTGCGACTACCCCGACCACGACAGCATCGACATCAAAGTCATCCTTGACAGTCTGGACTGCGAGGGACCGGCACTCAGTCGCGAGGAGAGCAACCGTCTGTACGAAGCTGTCAGTCAGGACTATGCCGACATACCGACCAAAAAGGAGCGATACCAGAAGTTGCGGGAGGACCCGTACCTCAACGCGGTGCAGGCCAAATTTTCGTACGCCCTCACCTGCCACAAGACGCAGGGCGGTCAGTGGCGCGTAGTGCTTCTCGACCAAGGCCTGATTCAGGACGGAATCCTCACCAAATCCTACTTCCGCTGGCTCTATACGGCCCTGACCCGCGCCACAGAGCAAGTCTATCTCATCAATTTCAACGATGCCTTCTTCAACCAAGAAAACTGAACGAAATGGAAAACAAGAAGAAACCGAAACAATTTTTGGAAAAGCCGCAATATCCGGGCGGGACGAAAGCGCTCCGTGAGTTCATCAACAGTCATCTGCAATATCCTGAAGACGCTATGGAACAGCGTATTGAGGGTATTGTATCGGTAGCTTACCAGGTGACGGATGAAGGGGAAGTGGAGAATCCTACCATCATCAAAGGATTATGCCCTTCGTGTGACGCGGAGGCCATTCGTCTGGTGAAGCTGCTGAAGTACGGCAAAGCCCATAACCGCGGCGTACGACTCAAATCCAACTGCAAGGTGAATATCAAATTCAAGCTCGCCCCGACAGAACCGGTGAAGATGGCCGTCAGCTACACGACTACGCCGTCAAAGCCAAAGAGCAAGAAACAGCCGCGGCCGAAGGACGGCGGCGGCTACAGCATCACCTGGAACGCATAGGATTCCTACTCCTTTGTCAGACAAGCCTCCTCCATCTTTTCCACCCACCGCAACGCATTGTTGATGGTATCGACATCGCGGATTTGGAGCGTCAGTTTCTGGTTCACCTCCTTCATCTGCACGGTGGGATAATGCTTTTGCATGAATGAAAGTATCTCCCCGAACAGCGTGGACTGATAGAATGCGGCATTGGAATTTTCCACAAAATAGCCGATGAACGTCCTCTTTTTCAGTACAATCTTGTCGAAGAAGAGGTTGGCGGCCTTGCGTCGAAGCGGGATGGTCTGCAACAGTTCTTCCGTGGCGGGCGGAATCGCGCCGAACATGTCGGTGAGCTTGTTGCGGAATTTCGCCAGCTCCTCGTCCGCCCGAATCTGCTCCAGTTCCTTGTACAGGCTCATACGCTCGCTGAGGCTGGACACATAGTCGCTGGGGAACAGCAGCCCGAGGTCGGTTTCGAGCATGCACTCCCGCTGTACCAGCTTCGCGGAGGCTTCGTCCTCATTGTCCATACCTTCGTCCTGCAACTCCTGAATGGCCTCGTTGAGAATCTTCTGGTACATCTCGAAACCGATATCAGAGATGAAGCCGCTCTGCTCCGCACCGAGCACGTCGCCGGCACCACGGATATCCATGTCACGCATGGCAATCTGGAAGCCGCTGCCGATTTCGGAATAGTCCTCGATGGCCTTCAACCGCTTGCGTGCCTGCTCGTTGAGCGTGTCGAACGGCTTGGTAAGCATGTAGCAGAAGGCCTTCTTGTTGTTACGTCCCACGCGCCCGCGCAACTGGTGCAGCACGTTCAGGGCAAAATTCTGGGCATCGTTGATGACCATCGTGTTGGCGTTGGTGATGTCAAGCCCTGACTCCACAATGGTGGTGGCGACTAGCACGTCGTAACGGCCGTCGATGAAGTCCATCATCACCTTTTCCAGCTCCTTGCCGTCCATCTGGCCATGGCCGACAGCGACGCGGGCATCCGGCACCAAACGTTTCACCATACCCGCCACTTCCATAATATTCTGTACCTTATTGTGTACCACGAAGACCTGTCCGCCACGCTGGATCTCAAAATTCACCGCATCCCGCAGGATGTCCTCATCGAAGGTATGCACTTCTGTTTGGATGGGGTATCGGTTGAGCGGCGGGGTGGCGATGACGGAGATGTCGCGGGCACCCATCATTGAGAACTGCAGCGTGCGCGGAATCGGGGTCGCCGACATTGTAAGTGTATCGACCGTCACCTTCAGTTCGCGCAGTTTCTCCTTCGCCCCTACCCCGAACTTCTGCTCCTCGTCGATAATCAGCAATCCCAAATCTTTGAAAACCACATCTTTGCCTAAAATACGGTGCGTACCGATTAAGATGTCAATTTTGCCCTCCTTGAGCTGCGCCAGCGTATCCTTGATTTGCTTGGCGGAGCGAAAACGGTTGATAAAACCCACTTTGCAGGGCATTCCCTTGAGTCGCTCGGAGAAGGTGGTGAAGTGCTGCAATGCCAGCACGGTCGTCGGGACGAGGACGGCTACCTGCTTGCTGTCGCAAACGGCCTTGAACGCGGCCCGGATGGCGACCTCGGTCTTGCCGAAGCCCACGTCGCCGCACAGCAGGCGGTCCATCGGGCAGTCGGATTCCATATCCTCCTTGATATCGTGCATCGCCTTCACTTGGTCGGGGGTGTCCTCGTACATGAACGACGCCTCCAGCTCGGTCTGCAGGTAAGTGTCGGCGGAGTAGGCAAACCCCTTCATTGACTTCCGTTTGGCGTACAGCTTGATGAGATCGACCGCCAATTCCTTCACGCGCCGTTTGGTACGCTCCTTCATCTTCTCCCACGTGCCTGAACCCAAGCGGTGCAGCGTGGGCGGCGTACCCTCCTTCCCCACATATTTCGTAATCTTGTGCAGCGAATGGATGCTGATATACAGCACGTCGCCATCCTTATACACCAGCTTGATGACCTCCTGCTCCACGCCGTTCACGTCCATCTTTGCTAATCCCTGATAGACACCGATACCATGATCGATATGTACCACATAATCACCAGGTTGCAGGTCGTAAACTTCCTTCAGGGTGAAGGCTTCGCTCCGTTTGTAACGGTCGCGGATGACGAACCGATGGTAGCGTTCAAAGATCTGATGGTCGGTATAAACGCACAACTTGCCGTCCTCGTCGCGAAAGCCCTCATGCAGCACAAAGCCCATCGGGGCATAGAGGTCGGCGGGGGCATAATTGGTCTCGTGCTTGGCGTTATACACATGCAGCAAATCCCCGATAATGTGTTCCATACGAGTGCGTTGCTGCTCATTTTCGGTCAGAAATACCGTCGTATAGCCGTGCTCGCGGTTGTCAATCCATTCTGCAAGAAGCATATCCACATTCTTGCTGAACGCATTCTGCGGGGCGATTTCAAAATCGCAGACGGCGGCATATTCCTTGAAATAATCCGAGTCTATTTCTACAATCTTATGATTTTCAATATTTTGCAAAAAGAAATCGGAATCAATATAGAGGTCTTCAGGCAGAAGATGGCTGATGGGGGAATTAATCTTCTCGAACTCCTCAACCACTTTTTTGAAATTGCGGTGGAGGGTGGTACGGATGTCGTTAGTCTTTTTCAACCAGAAGATGTCGTCCGGGGCGAGAAAATCGAAAAAGCTGACCCGTTCCTTCACCTCCAAATCGGAGGAAAGCGGCATAATATGCAGCGTACTCACCTCTTTGATAGAAAGTTGCGTATTCGTATCAAAAAGGCGGATGGATTCAACCTCATCCCCGGCCAATTCTATTCGGTAAGGATATTCTTCCGAAAAGGAGAAGACATCAAAGATGGCGCCGCGCCACGCGAACTGTCCCGGTTCGAAGACGAAATCGTCCTGCCGGTACTGCGCCTCATACAGGAAATTGACGAAATCATCGATGGAAAGCGCCTCCCCTTTCTTGATGGTGAACGAGTTCTTTTTCAGGATTTTGGTGGAGGTCAGCTTTTCCGCTATTGCCTCCGGGTAGGTCACAATCACACTCTTTCCTTCGGCGTACAGCAGCTTGTTGATGATTTCCGAACGCAGCTTGATGTTGGCATTGTCCGTCTCCTGCGGCTCGTAGGGACGGCGGTACGAGGCGGGAAAATAGTGTACTTTCTTCTGCTCGATCGGGCGGTTGGCATCATCCAGCATCTTTTCAATATCATGATAAAAGAATGCCGATGATTCCTTATCAGGAAATACAAACAATTGATTCTGTTTCAGTTCCGAAAAAAGAGGAGCCAACGCTATTGACAGCGACGACCCGCTCAATCCAGTGACACGGAGCCGCCCGTTCGTAGCATTTTCATAAAAGTCGTTCAGTGGATCCATCCGGCGCAGGTCGGATTCAGCAGCATTAAAGAGTTCGATGAGATCTGTTTGGAACATACGACAATATCAAAAAAGTCAAATTGCTAGAGACGCGCGGCCGTGCATCTCACAAATGATTCATCCTATTATATCTCCGCACCTAACGACCCAGCAATCAAGATGATGGCGAGGGCTATCGGGGCAAGATAGCGCACCATAAACCGCCAAACTTTATAGTAGGTGCATTTGAGCGTACCGCCGTTGGAGAGTTCGTCGAACGAGTCAGCCTCAGGCAGCTGCCATCCCACGAACAGCGTGAGTGCCAACGCACCGATAGGCATGAAGTAAGTGGCGGTGAGCTTGTCGAACAGGCCGAATATGGTCTGCCCGCCAATGGTGAAATCGCTAAGCGGTCCGAAGGAGAGTGAGCACAGCACACCGATCGCGAAGACGATCACCGAACAGAAGATGGTGGCAACGATACGTTTCATGTGCAACTCCTCCACTGCCCACGCAACCAGAATTTCCAGCAAGGAGATGGTGGAGGTGAGGGCTGCGATGGTGAGCAGCACGAAGAAAAGCGTGGCAAATACGATTCCTAACGGCATGGCGTTGAATACGTTCGGCAGCACTTCATAGACGAGGCTCGGACCACTGGCGGGGCTCATCCCGAAAGCGAATACCGCCGGGAAAATCGCCACACCGGCCAAAACGGCAATGAGAGTGTCGGCGGCGGCGATGCTGACACTGGTTTTCAGCAGATTGTCCTCTTTGCGGATATAGGAACCGTATGTCACCAGACAGCCCATCCCCAAGCTGAGGGAGAACAGGGCCTGCCCCAGTGCTGAAAGGACGCTGCCAGCGGTCAACGCACTGAAGTCGGGCTCGAACAGGAATTCCAGCCCTTTGCCGGCTCCATCAAGGGTGACGGAGCGGACACACAGCAGGATCATCAGTAATAGAAGTACGGGCATCAGCACCTTGCAGGTCTTCTCAATCCCTTTCTGAACCCCTTTGACCACAACAGCGGCGGTGAAAAAGATAAACAGTCCCAAAAAGAAAATCGGGTGCCATGCATGGGTTGTGAAGTTTTCAAAAATCTTTGCAATCGCTTCCGATGATTGTCCCTCAAACTTTCCCGCACCCGCAAGGACGATGTAGTTGAAGGTCCAGCCGGCGACCACGCTATAGAAGGAGTAGATCATGAACGACGAGAGAATGGCAAGCCACCCCACCGACAGCCAGCCCTTCCGTTGCGGGGCAAGCGTGCGGAAGGCGCCCAGCACATTGTGTCCGGAGCGGCGTCCCATAATGAACTCACTCATAATCAAGGGGACACCCAACATAAACACAAAGATAATGTAAATTAGGAGGAAGGCTCCACCGCCATTTTGTCCGACGGTGTAGGGAAAACGCCAGATGTTTCCCAGTCCGATAGCAGAGCCTGCAGCTGCGGCCACTGCGCCGAAACTGCTGGTAAAGCCAGCACGTTTTTCATTGTCCATACTTTCTGAATTTGAAGCCGCAAAATTACAAAAAAAGTAGAGACACAAAATTTTGCGTCTCTACAATTATATTATACATTCCCTATCGCCTATTTAATCAGGAAGGGGAACTTGTCGAAATTCTTGAGGGCGATGCCCGTGCCACGCGCCACCGCCATCAGCGGGTTGTCGGCCACGTGCACCTGCAGACCCGTCAATTTCGAGATGCGCTTGTCGAGGCCGCGCAACAACGCGCCGCCACCGGCCAGATAGATGCCGTTGTTGTAGATATCGGCGGAGGATTCCGGAGGCGTGCACTCCAACGCGCTGATAACACTCTGCTCAATTTCGGAGATCGAGTGGTCAAGGGCGGCGGCAATTTCACGGTAGTTCACCTTCACTGCCATCGGCACGCCCTGCACCAAGTCACGTCCCTTGACTTCATAGTCTTCGGGCGGATTTTCCAGATCCTCAATAGCGGAACCGACGTTGATTTTGATACGCTCAGCTGTCGTTTCGCCGATAGCGATATTGTGCTTGCGGCGCATATAGTCAATGATGTTGTCATTGAACTCGTCACCAGCGGTTTTGCTCGATTTGCGGGTCACAACACCACCAAGAGCCAGCACAGCCACCTCGCTGGTACCGCCGCCGATGTCAATCACCATGTTTCCGTCCGGGCTCATGATATCCAGACCGATACCGATAGCGGCAGCCATCGGCTCGTAAATCATGCGCACGTCCTTGGCGCCGGCCTGTTCTGCAGAGTCACGCACAGCACGTTCCTCCACTTCGGTGATACCGGAGGGAATACAGATCACCATTTTGAGAGCCGGGGGAATAATGAATCCCCGCGTGCCCGCCATCTTGATGAATTCCTTGAGCATCATCTCGGTATGCTGGAAGTCCGCAATCACACCATCCTTCAACGGACGGATGGTCTGCAAATCTTCGTGGGTCTTGCCCTGCATCATCAGGGCCAGCTTGCCCACCGCCTTCAGCTGGCGCGTACTCTTTTCTATGGCAATGATGGACGGCTCATTCACCACAATTTTGTCATTGTGCAGAATAACAGTGTTGGCCGTACCCAGGTCAATTGCTATTTCCTTTGTAAATAAAGAGGATAGTCCCATATTCTTGTTTTGGTTTATTCTGAAAAAAGGGCTGCAAAGATACTTGCAAATCTTGACATTATACGTCCTTTTTCCTTTTTTGTTTCAAAAAATTTATTTTTTGCCGTTATCCTTTGGAATAATCAGCTTGGCAAACTTCAGTAGCAGCACTTTTTGGCCGAGAGTTTCGAAATTGACAACCGCTTTCCGGTCATCGCCGGTGCCATCGACTTGCGACACCGTTCCGTAACCGAACTTGAGGTGATAGATACGCAGCCCCGGCACGATTTCGGGAGGAGTGGCGATCCGCCCGACGGCGTTGGCGCTGAAATCGGGCTTGGGCTTGTCCGGCAGTTTCGACTTCGGCACGAAGGTCTTACCGGCATACACTTCGTCTGCCCTACCTTTTCCAGAGAACAGTCCCTTCCCCGAAGAGGCCTTACGGAGAGTTTTCTGGCACGACATTGGAATCTCGTCCAGAAAACGGCTTGGCTCACAGAATTGCATACTGCCGAAACGGTAACGTGTCTGCGCGTGCGTAATGGTCAGCACCTTCTTCGCCCGGGTGATAGCCACGTAGAAGAGCCTACGCTCCTCCTCCAGCTCGCGACGGGAACCGACAGACATCGCCGACGGAAACAAGTTCTCCTCCAAACCCGTGATATAGACGTAGTCGAACTCCAGCCCTTTGGCTGCATGGATGGTCATCAGCTTCACCTTGTGGTCCTCCTCGTTGTCCTTCACGTCAGCATCGGTCAGCAGTGCCACACTCTCCAAGAAACGATCCAATGTTGGGGTGAAGTTCTCAATTACCTCTCCGGTGTCATCGTTGAAAGTGGTCTCCTCCGCATTTTCGGAAAAATCCTTCATTGCGTCCAACAACTCCTCCACATTGTCCATACGGTCCTTGTCAGAGGGGTCGGCTTTGAGCGCAGCAGCGATGCCCGAGCCGAAAACGATATGCTTTCCCATCTCATAGGCATCCTTTGTGGCAAGCAAAGCGGTGAAACTCTTGATTTTGTTAGCAAAATCCATCAGCTTCTCCTTCGTCGGGCCATTGACAGGAAGTTCAAAAAAGACCGGATTTTCAATCACATCCCAGATACGGGCGTTGTTCTCAGAAGCACACGTCACCACACGCTCCACCGTCGTGTCGCCGATACCCCGTAACGGGTAATTGATGACACGCCGCAGCGATTCCTCATCGTAATGGTTGACTGCCAGGCGGCAGTAGGCCAGTACGTCCTTAATCTCCTTGCGGGCGTAGAACGAGACACCACCATAAATACGATATGGTATATGACGCTTCATCAGCATTTCCTCCAATGCACGTGACTGCATATTGGTACGGTAGAGTATAGCAATATCGTTATAATCAACATGATAGGTCTGCTCCACCTCAAAGATGGAGTCACAAACGAGAGCCGCCTCGTCGTTCTCCGTACCGGTTTGAAACACAGAAATCGGCGTTCCTTCCTCATTCTCCGTCCATACCTTCTTGGGAATCTGCTTGTTATTGTTCTTGATGACGGCATTGGCTGCATTGACAATATTCTGGGTGGAACGGTAGTTCTGTTCCAACTTGACAAGTTTCGCCTCGGGATAATCGCGTTTGAAATTAAGGATGTTGTTAATGTCGGCACCGCGGAACCCATAGATGCTCTGGGCATCATCGCCCACCACGCATATATTGTGGTGTGATGCCGCTATCTTTTTGATAATCATATACTGTGCGAAGTTCGTATCCTGATACTCGTCCACCAGCACATACTGGAACCTGTTCTGGTACTTGAACAGCATATCGGGATGATCTCGAAGCAGCGCATTCATATAATATAATATGTCATCGAAGTCCATTGCATTGGCATTGTGCATGCGCTGGTTATAACGGGTGAAAATTTCCGAGACCAGTGGTTTGCCATACTCCTTGTCGTACTGTCGCGCCTCAGTATTGCGGGCATAGTCTTCGTCGGAAAGAAGGTTCGACTTGGCGGCGGAGATGCGGTTGAGAATGAAATTGACGACATAAATCTTGGGGTCAAGGTTCATCTCCTTGATAATGCTCCGTATTAAAGATTTGCTGTCATCCGTGTCATAGACAGTAAGGGATCGGGAGAATCCGATCTTTTCGGCTTCTGTCCGCAGAATACGGAGAAACACGGAGTGGAACGTGCCCATCTGCACCGACTTGGCACGCCCGTCCCCGATGAGTTTCTGGATACGCTCGGTCATCTCGCGGGCCGCCTTGTTGGTGAAGGTGAGGGCGAGGATGCGCCATGGCACAATACCCTGCTCCAGCATGTAGGCGATACGATACGTCAACACCCGCGTTTTTCCGGAACCTGCGCCGGCAATCACCATCACAGGACCGGCAACCTCCTGCACGGCGGCACGCTGCGAATCATTCAACTGGGACAATATGTTATTTCCGTTCATTATAATGCAATGATATAAAACGTGTTATGGCGTTGAAACGCGATTAATCCTATTGTAGAGACGCGCCATGGCACATCTTTACAGAAGGGGTGCAAAGGTACCATTAAAAAATTAAAAATGGGGGTGTTTCAAACGAATTTCTGAAAAAATTTTTTCTGCGGAAATCCTCCTATTTTTTGTAGAAAATCTCCGTCACACGCCCGAAAATTCCAGTGAGCCACGCGATGGCCATCCCATAGTTGGTGACAGGTACGCCCGCCGCCGAAACTTGCGCCACACGGTTCCGCAACTGCTTCTTTGTCACCATACAACCGCCGCACTGGATGGCGATGGCGTACTTGCCGAGGTCATCAGGAAGCGGCTCCAACGCCGCCACGAAATCGAACTGAAGCTGCTTGCCTGTCACCTTGCGCAACAAAGTGGGAATTTTGTGCCGCCCGATGTCCTCGCAGGAGGTGATGTGCGTGCACGACTCCATCATCAGCACGCGGTCGCCGTCGGCCAGCTTAGCAAGTTGGGGAGTCCCCGTCAAGAAGAGGTCAAAGTTGCCCTTCGCCCGCGACAAGATGATGCTGAAACTGGTGAGCGGGATGTCAGGCGGCACCATTTGCGACACTTTGGCGAAGACTTGGCTGTCAACAATCACTAATTTCGGACGTTGTGCAGCCAGATACGACGGTAGTTCTTCGGGCTGTAGGCACGCCGCCACTGCGTGATTGTCGAGCAAGTCGCGGATGACCTGCACCTGCGGCAGGATAAGGCGGCCTTCGGGCGCTTCCGAATCCTGCGGCATCACCAGTACCACTACGTCCCCCTCCCCTACGAGGTCACCGACGAGCGTGTCAGCCATATAAGCGGAGGGCGGCGTGATGCGGACGATGGCGGAAACCAGTTCTTCCACACCGCTGCCGGTGCGGGCGGCGACCTCCATCACCGGTACTTCCAACTGTTCCAGTTCGCTGAAGAGCGAGGCCGACAACGACTGCTCATCGGACTTGTTGTGGACGATGACGAAGGGGACGTCGAACTCCCGGAACTTGCCGATGGCAGCGCGTTCGGGATCACCGAAGGTGTTGTGGGAAATCACGAGAACAGCCACATCGACCGTCTTGAGAGCTTCGTAGCTCTTGCGGACGCGCTGCGCCCCCAGTTCACCGTCATCGTCGATGCCAGCAGTATCGACCAGAACGGCGGGGCCGATACCGAAAATCTCGATGCTTTTCCGCACAGGATCCGTCGTCGTGCCGGCAATGTCCGACACAATCGCTACATCCTGCCCCGCAAGTGCATTGACCAACGAACTTTTCCCTTGGTTTCTCCGACCGAAAATCCCGATAAACACGCGCTTAGTTTTCATTTTCCTTTAATTTGAAACGGCTGCAAAAGTAAAGGAAAAAAGTGTTATCTTTGCCCCGTTTTTCTGAAAAGCAAAAATAAATTCATCATAAAAAAATTAAAAACTAATTATTCCATTATGAAAGTTTTAGTCATCAACTGCGGAAGTTCTTCCCTCAAGTACCAACTTATCGACATGGCCAACAATGCCGAGCTGAAAGCCAAAGGTTTGGTGGAACGCATCGGCCTTGAGATGGGCGAATTCACCCACAAGCCAGTCGGAAAGGACAAATATTACACCCAGACCCCCATTCCGGATCACGCTGCCGGCATTAAGTTAGTGCTTGACGCGCTGACCGACCCGAAGATGGGCGTCATCTCCTCCCTTGATGAAATCGGTGCTGTCGGGCACCGTGTCGCCCATGGCGGCGAGTATTTCACCCAAAGCTGCCTGATTGACGACAAGGCCATCGCCGAGATCGAAAAACTCTGCAAGATTGCTCCGCTTCACAACCCCGCCAGCCTCGTCGGCATCAACTCGATGAAGAAGCTGCTGCCCAACGTGCCCCACGTGGCCGTCTTCGACACTTCCTTCCATCAGACCATGCCGCCTCACGCCTACCTGTACGCCATTCCTTACAAATACTATGAGGAAGACCGCATCCGCCGTTACGGCTTCCACGGCACCAGCCACAAGTTCGTCGGCCCGCGTGCCGCTGAAATCGCTGGCGTGGACTACAACCACTCCAAGATCATCAGCTGCCACCTCGGAAGCGGCGCCTCCATCTGCGCCATCAAGGACGGCAAGTCGGTGGACACCTCCATGGGATTCACTCCCGTGGAAGGCCTCGTGATGGGCACCCGCTGCGGCGACCTCGATCTCGGCGTCATGCTCCACATCGCCGAAAAAGAAAACATGAACTTCAAACAGATCACCACCTTCATCAACAAGGAATGCGGTCTGAAAGGTGTTTCCGGCAAAGGCGTTGACATGCGCGACATCCGTGCCGGCAAGGAGGCAGGCGACTTGCGCTCCACTTACGCTTTCGACATGTTCTCCTACAGAGTGAAGAAATACATCGGTGCCTACGCAGCGGCAATGGGCGGCGTGGATGTCATCCTGTTCACCGGCGGCATCGGCGAGAACGCCTTCTTCCAGAGAGAGCCCATCTGCGAAGGATTGGAATTCCTCGGTGCCAAGCTCGATAAGGAGAAAAACAAGACCGTCATCGGCGACGACGCCATCATCTCCACCCCCGACTCCAAGGTGAAACTCGTGGTCGTGGCCACCAACGAGGAACTGGTCATCGCCACCGACACCTTCAACATCGCCACCGGCAAAAACTAAAAACGATTTGTCTCATCTATTTTGTAGAGACGCCATAGTATGACGTCTCTACATTATTTTTAATATTAAAACCAAACAGATGTCAGATCTCGACCAATTGTTCAAATCAAAAGGATACAAAGCCTTCATGAGGAAATTGCTCTCCTTCTCTATCACCGTGCTGATACTCGGACTTCTTTTCACGTATAAGAAATGGCCCGGCGGGCTAGTGATGGCGGAAGCAGGCGGCGGCACCCTGTTCATCATACTGATTCTCTATATCATCGAAAAACTGAAGTCCAAGGATAGCGAGGACAACCGCGACAATCCGATGTAAACGCAGAATACGGATTTATAAACAAAAGGCGCACCGTTTTACGATGCGCCTTTTTGGTATTTGATGGGGACAAATATTCAATTACAGTTTGCTTTCGTTATCGGCCAGCATCTGATTCATCTTGTTGTAGGAGTTGACCATGTAGATTTCATACCCCATATAGAGCAGCCATGCAAGGATGACGAGGATGGCGACGAAGGTGTGGTTGAGGTTAAGGAAGAATCCCTTGATGCCGAAGAAGACGCCCATATCGAGGAAGTCAGTGCAGGCGAGCGGGAGCAGCCAGTAGTTAAAACATACCATCAGGCCACCGACCACAAGCGGAAGAATGCACTTGGCGAAGAGGTGGAGCCCCCACCAGAGGCCGATAAACTCCATCTGGTTCTCGTCGTCGTCATCGGAAGCGAGGCCTTTATCCTTCATGATGTACTTGGTCTCGTCCCAGATTTCGGAGAAAACGGAGCAGGGTTTCATCAGGTTATAGACGGGGATAAACCAACCGAGGATTGCCCACATCGGCTTGGTGCTCTTTTCCATCCACGGGGAGACGGCGTGCACGTTCTTCATATTTCTGAACGACCAGAGTGCGAAGAAGACCACCTTACAGATAAAAAGGAGGATTGTGATGATAATCATTATATTATAAGCCATACGGGGAGATTTGGAACCCTGTTCCAGTTGGGTATAGCTGTCGATGAGCGGGGCATTGGCAGCGCGGCTAAGCTTGAGGGTATCACCCGCAAGCACTTGCGTGGTGGAGTCCTCCGTATAGGCAGTCACGAAGCTGTTGTACTGGTCTTCATCAAACTTGATGGCGTTCTGGAGATCGTCCTTCACCTTCTTTTCAACCGTGCGGTCTTTTTCGATGGCTTTGTAACTTTCTTTCATTGAATCAATCTTGACTAACAAGATTTCCTGCTGAGCCTCGGCATTGTCCATTTTTTTCTGACAGTCGCCAATGACCTGCTCCAGACGGAGAGAATCCTGCACGTAGGCATCGTACATCGGTTTCGTGTTCTGAAGCTGCACGTTCACCTTGTCAAAACGGATGAGGAGTACGACAGAGATGATGATACAGACGGCAATGACAGCGTCCAAAAGCATGGTCAGTTTGCCAAGTCCTACATTGTTGGTGATTTTTTTCATACTAAAATGTTTTATAAAACACTATTTATTAATAATTTACAAATCTTATACGATAGTTCGTAACAAGGTGCAAATGTACAAGAAAATTCTAATCGGATTGCGCTTTTTGAAACTTTTTTTGGCAGTTTAAAGAGAGGTTGAAAAAATTGAAAAAGAGGCTGAAAAAAATTGAAAAAAATCGTTTCGGATATTAAAACAAAAAAAAGATTGTAGTATCTTTGCGGCCTTGTAAAATTAAGTAATATGGAAAAACGTTGGATACTCAATCCTGCTCCGGATAAAGGGGAAGTTGAGGAGTTTAGCAAACTTTTATCCATCGAGGAACCGCTTGCCGCACTGCTCATTAATCGTGGCATTCGGACGATGGAAGATGCAGAACTTTTTTTCAACCCCGACATATCGAAGCTCCACGACCCCTTTCTGATGAAGGACATGGACAAGGCGGTGGAACGTCTTTCCAAAGCCGTCATCGACAACGAAAAAATTCTGATTTATGGCGACTATGACGTGGATGGCACTTCGGCCGTCGCATTAGTCTATTCTTTCCTACGCGACATCATCGGTTCCGACTACAAGAATTATATTGAATACTACATTCCTGATCGTTACTTGGAAGGCTACGGAATTTCAGACCAGGGCATCGAATACTGCCACGCCAACGACTTCACCCTGCTGATTTCGCTTGACTGCGGCATCAAGGCCAACGACAAAGTGGCCTTTGCCAACAGCTATGGCATTGACGTCATCATCTGCGACCACCACCTTGAAGGCGACGAGATTCCTGACGCTTATGCCGTCCTCGACCCGAAACGTAGCGGATGCCCCTACCCTTACAAAGAACTATCCGGCTGCGGCGTCGGCTTCAAGCTCATACAAGGTTATTGCAAGAAGTTTGACCTGCCAGACCAGCTCTGGCTGCAGCAGCTCGACCTCGTCGCCATCAGCATTGCCTCCGACATCGTGGCCATCACTGGTGAAAACCGTATCCTCGCCCACTTCGGACTCATCATCATCAACCGCTGGCCCCGCGTCGGCATCAAGTCCATCATCGAGCAGTCGGGCATCAAGATTCACTATCCCCCGACAGGCAACACCATCTTCAACCGCGAAATTTCCGTCACCGACCTCGTCTTCAACGTGGGCCCGCGTATCAACGCCGCCGGACGTATCAACACCGGCCGGGAGTCCGTCAAGCTGCTTATCTGCGACGATGAAGACAAGTCGATGGACATCGGCAAGAACATCAACAGCCACAACGACATGCGGCGCGAGCTTGACAAGAAAGCCACCGGAGAAGCCATCAACGAAATTCTTTCCAACGACGATTTCCGCCACCGCAAAAGCATCGTGCTCTACAACCCCGGCTGGAACAAGGGCATCATCGGGATCGTCGCCTCCCGCATTGTGGAAGAGTTCTACCGTCCCACCATCATCCTCACCAAATCCACCGACGGACTAATTACCGGTTCCGCCCGCTCCATCAAAGAGTTTAACATCTACAACGGCATCGACCACTGTGCCGACTTGCTGGAACACTTCGGCGGACACACCTACGCCGCCGGCCTCTCCCTCAAGGAAGAAAACCTGCAGGCCTTCATCGACAAGTTCGAAAAATACGTCGCCGACAATGTCCAGGACGAAAGCGCCTTCATCCCTGAAATTGACGTGGATATGGAGCTCGATCTCACCGACATCACCAACAGCTTTATGGAGAACCTCAAGCGATTCGCACCGTTCGGCCCGGGTAACATGGCTCCTATTTTTCTCACCCGCTCCCTTGTGGAGGAAGGAAACGGCAAGATTGTCGGTGAAAAGCACATCAAAATGAGAGTGTGCTACCGAGACCGAAACTGCCGCCCCATCGACGCCATCGCTTTCAACCAGAAGGAAAACTTCGACAAGATCTCCTCTGGGCGAGAGTTCGACATGCTCTACCACGTGGAGGAGAACACATGGAACAACGTGACCTCCATACAGTTGAACGTCAAGGATATTAAAACAAGCGTACAGGAAATTTAAGCCGTCGGTTACTGCTCCGTTTCACCCGTCTCCGACATATTGACCAAGAAACTGAAATTCACCCGTCCGTAATGCCTATGCTGGTAGAACTTCGGATGGCTGGAAAAATCAATTTCCTTTTTGTGTTCAATAATCAGCCAGCCGTCTGGTTTCAGCAGATTGCGCTCGAACACTAACTGCGGGATTTTTTCGATACCTTCCATATCATAGGGCGGATCAGCAAAAATAATGTCCACTGGCAGCTTCTGGTGTTCCAGAAATTGAAAAGCGTCAGCCTTTATCGCTGTGAGATTCAAGTATTTTAGTTCACCTGCCATCTTCTTGATGAAATTCACGCACGGCTGGTGGATATCCACCGCAAGTACTGAGACAGCATCCCGGGAGGCAAACTCCAAACTGATGTTACCCGTTCCTGCAAAGAGGTCGATGACAGTTACCGCTTCAAAATAGAAATAGTTATTCAGAATGTTGAACAGGCTCTCCTTGGCCATGTCGGTAGTGGGGCGCACAGGCAGGTTGTCTGGTGCCTTGATGTGACGTCCCTTATTTCGACCACAGATGATTCTCATGGGCAACTTTCATTAAAAGGGTAAAAGGTTCAGAATGGTGTGGAGCGGGACATCCTTTCCTTCGGGAGTTCGGGCGATGACAGGCAGACGGTCGCCGGCCCAGTCCATATCCGGGAAGTATTGGTTCACAAATTCAAAGGTCTTCTTGCCCTCTGGAAGCTCGCCTCCAAAGAGCAGATGGCACTCATCGGCCTCAATTTCGTGCTGGTGCAAAAGGTTGGCAACATGATAAACCACCTCTTCTCCGATTGAGAAGTTAAAATCGCTAACCAGAACCAAACGATTGTAACAAAACAGTATGGATTCTGCTCTATTTCCATGGAAAAACAGCAACAGGCGGTGTGGCGTATCGTTCCCGTTAAGCTGGAGGTAACGGGAAAGGACAGTGGAACTATGTTGGAAGAAGGGGGTGATCCTGGCTTGGCGAAGCTGGTCAGCCTTTCCTGCGTGGACAGGATAAACAGCAGTATAGTCGGGCCATTCGTCCTTTATAACCATTTCGGCATCTGAAAGTTCCATGTGAATTTTCAAAAATTGCGAGGCGGGTTCCTCAAAAAGTTCGTTAGGAACAAGGACGGGCGGTGTGGTATTGACCACCACACGGACATCCATCGGCTCTACGTCAAAGAAAATGCCACATTCACGCAGAAGTGTGGTGAATGAGGCATTCTTATGATTGGAGTAAAGGAAAGTGCCGTCCGGCAATGCCTTCAGCAGCGAGAAGCCCGATGTGCGCAGGCAGACGACCTTGTAGCTGCTATTATTCTTTGGTCTTTCCATACTCGATAACTTCGATGGAGGGCTTTACCGTATCGCCAAGTTGTACGCCGACACAGTTTCTTCTCTCACGCATGTCGTTCTCCAAACCATTGTAGAAAATCTTACTTATGCCACGGCTGATAGCGTTCTTTTCCTCTGGAATAGTAGATTTCTGGAGATCCGTCAAGATCACGTCAACGGGGACATAGATAGCGAACTTCTGCACAGTAGAGTCGGTGGTGCATATCTCGATTTTGTACTTCTGGTTGTCGGTATAGGGGATATACTGGAAGTTCTCCATCCTTACATAGTCGTTGTATTCACGTTTCTTGTTGAGTTCACCGAGGGTTTCCTCCATTTTTTCCTTAATGGGAACCTTGATTTCGACGGTTTCATAGTAACCCTGTTTTTCCGCTTCTTCCATGGAAAGGCCTTCCGGAATAGTGTCGCTGGTGCGGCGGGTGGAGGTCACAGTGAAGAAGCCGTTGGTGTAGAACTCTTCCAAATCCTCAATCTTGGCAGCATATTCGCCATTCTCCTTCTTATAGAGTTTTTGCAATTCAGCGATGGCGGTCAAGCGATTGATATTCAATTCTTTTCTCGCATTGTAAACATCAGCGAATTTCTTGGGACGGAGAATAGATTTGGTCGTCAGGAAGACGAAAATCAAAGCGATGACGATTAAAAGTGTGCTTACTAAAACTTTTCTTTTCATATTTTGAAACTTATTTGTCCTAATAACAATGAATTCGGTATTTCACGAAAAAGCGGGCAAAAATACTAAAAAATACGATTAGGTGAAGTATCTTTCCTTGCATTTTATAAAAAATATTTTGCGTAAGTTTGCCGCTTGATTTTACACTATGTTCTACCTGTTACAGAAGAATTTACGGTTTCAGATATTCATTATGGTCGTGCTGACAGGACTGTTTTGCTACCAGCTGTTCGCATTGCCCATTGCTTTCTGTTCACCTGATTCCTTCCTACCCTACACACAGTCACTCGGGCAGTGGGTCTCCTGCAATCCCACTGCGGCAAAAATCGGAGTTCTGCTGCTGGTCGCCCTGCAACAGGTATTGCTGTTCTTCCATTTTAAAAGGAGCAAGTTTGATGAGCAGACCTCACTTCTTCCTTGTGCCGCGATGATGGTTTTCACTATCGCAGGTGGTACGGCAGCCCTCTGTTCACCCGTCCTCATCGCCAATGTCATTCTCACCAGCCTGCTGCTTTTGAGCGATGACTCCGACCACAGGCACCAGAAGAGCAAAGTGCTCCTAGCGGGTATTCTCATGGGGTTCGCCACTTTTTTTGATCTGGCACTCCTTATCATTCCATTAGCTTTATTGTTCATCCTGCTCACCAACCGTTTCAATACCTTCAGTGACATTTTCGTGACACTCATCGGGATGGTTATACCATATATATATTGTCTCGCCTATTTCTTTTTTGCAGACAGTACGCCCCTGCTCTTTGACTCCTTCACTCACATACACTTCAACTTCCCTATTTTCACAGTCACGCATCTATCAGTGGTAAGCTTAATCAGTGCAGGCACAGGAGCCCTACTCCTCATATACATACTGGTAAAACTGAAAATTCGTTTTGACTACAAACTCATTGTTGTCCGCAAACGTTTTGTCAACACCCACATCCTGTTTGTGTTCCTCATCGGGGTGCTCCTGCTGACCAACCTCCCGTTTCCTATATCAGCCACTTATCTGGCAGTCCCTCTCTCCATCTATCTGGCTGCCTATGCCCCAAGCCGACGACTCACCATTACCAAAGAGGTGGTACTCACCGTCTTCCTCACAGCAGCTATCTTGTTAGGCATGGGCGTATAAAAAAACAGCCTTTATCATTGAAAACCAACAATTAAGGCTGTTTTTGTGGAGAAGACGGGATTCGAACCCGCGACCCCTTGATTGCGAACCAAGTGCTCTACCAGCTGAGCTACATCCCCTCGCTTTTTTCGGGCGGCAAAAATACTACAATTTTCATTGCAAATCGCAGCCACTTTTAAAAATGTTAGGCCTCGTTAATTATTTCGGACGCACGCAGTGTGGCCCAACATTGATAATTAGACGTATAACCGTATTTATAATTAGACAGACGCACGACCGTGCGTCTCTACATTAAACTTTATGAACGGGATGAACTTTCTGAATGAAATGTTGTATCTTTGCACCCCCGAAACCAAAGGGATGATATTTTTATAAACCAACATAAATTAATTGATTATGAGTAAGATTATTGGAATTTTTGGTCGTCAGATCCTCGATTCAAGAGGGAATCCCACTGTCGAAGTTGATGTTTATACCCAGACTGGCGCAATGGGCCGCGCTGCTGTCCCCTCTGGCGCTTCCACCGGCGTTCACGAAGCTGTGGAGCTCCGCGACGGTGACGAGTCTGTATTTCTCGGCAAAGGTGTTCTGAAGGCTGTGAACCATGTCAACAAAGATATCGCTGAAGAGATTGTGGGAATGGAAGTTACCGACCAAGCCGCCATCGATGCCCGCATGATTGAGCTGGACGGCACCCCCAACAAGGGCAATTTCGGT
The DNA here is from genome assembly GCA_017961265.1 of Bacteroidales bacterium. Taxonomy (GTDB): domain Bacteria; phylum Bacteroidota; class Bacteroidia; order Bacteroidales; family WCHB1-69; genus UBA1756. Next base: position 20,611 of record JAGCXN010000041.1, read on the forward strand.
GCCAACGCCATCCTCGGCGTTTCCCTCGCTTGCGCCAAAGCCGCCGCACAGGAAACCGGTCAGGAACTCTACCGCTACATTGGCGGCTGCAATGGTCATATCCTGCCCGTCCCGATGATGAACATCCTCAACGGTGGCTCGCACGCCGACAACAATATCGACTTCCAGGAATTTATGATCATGCCCGTGAGCGCTCCCACTTTTGCGGAAGCCCTCCGTATGGGTGCTGAAGTTTTCCACAACCTCAAGAAGGTGCTGAAGGCCAAAGGTTATTCCACCAATGTGGGTGACGAAGGCGGTTTCGCCCCGAACCTCGGCTCCAACGAGGAAGCCATCGAAGTGGTGCTCGAAGCTATCAAGAAGGCCGGTTACGAACCCGGCAAGGACGTCTTCATCGCCCTTGATGCCGCCGCTTCCGAATATTACGATGCCGACAAGAACATCTATAAGCTGAAATGGTCCACCGGCAAGGAATACACCCCCGCCGAGATGGCCGACTACTGGGCCGAATGGTGCGCCAAGTATCCGATCCTCTCCATCGAGGATGGTATGGCCGAAGACGACTGGGACGGCTGGAAGCTCCTCACTGACAAAATCGGCAAGACCGTCCAGCTGGTCGGCGACGACCTTTTCGTCACCAACGTGGAACGTCTGAAAATGGGTCTGGAAAAGAAGGTAGCCAACTCCATCCTCGTGAAGGTCAATCAGATTGGTACCCTTACCGAGACTATCGAAGCGGTGACTTTGGCTCACAAAAATTCCTACACCGCCATCATTTCGCACCGTTCGGGCGAGACGGAAGACACCACCATCGCCGACCTCGTGGTCGCTTTGAACACTGGCATGATCAAGACCGGTTCCGCCAGCCGTACCGACCGTATCTGCAAGTACAACCAACTGCTCCGTATCGAGGAAGAACTTGGCAACAGCGCCATCTTTGCCGGTCCTGCCGTCCTGAAACGCTGGGGCAGATAATCCCATAACAATGGATACGAAACGTTCAGTCCTCCTGATCTTTACCGGCGGCACCATCAGCATGGGCGAATCGCCCGACAACGGTTCGTTGGCTCCGCTGGATATGGAGGCCATCCAAAAACTGATACCCGAATTGGAGATGCTGCCCGTCAGCATCTCCTCCTATTTCTTCGATCCGATGATTGACTCCTCGGATGTTGACCCGGAGTTCTGGATCAAGATTTCACGCACCATTCAGGAGAATTACGACAATTACGACGGTTTCGTGATCCTGCATGGGACAGACACGATGGCCTACTCCGCCTCTGCTGTCAGCTTTATGCTCCAGAACCTCACCAAGCCAGTGGTATTCACGGGGGCGCAGTTGCCGTTGGGCGTTTTGCGCAGTGATGCCAAGGAGAACCTGATGAGCGCCATCGAGGTGGCCGCTGCCTACGAGGACGACGAGCCGATTGTGCCGGAGGTCAGCATCTACTTCGAGGATTCGCTGATGCGCGGCAACCGCACCACCAAGCAGAGCACCGAGTATTTCAACGCCTTCGAGTCATACAACTATCCGGCGTTGGCCAAGGCCGGCGTGCACATCAAGTACCGCACGCTCTATATCCACCACGACCACAGCGGCTTGCCGTTGGAAATCAACACAAAGTTCGACACGAACGTCGCCATCCTGACGCTCTTTCCGGGCATTAAGGAGACGGTGGTTCAGTCGATTTTGCAGACGCCGGGGCTTCGTGCCGTGGTGTTGGAGAGCTTCGGCGCCGGCAACGCACCCCGTGCCGAATGGCTGTTCCGCCAGCTCAAAGCTGCCACCGACAGAGGCATCATCATCGTCAATGTCTCGCAGTGCCACATTGGCACCATCGAGATGGGACGCTACGAGACGAGCCTAAACCTGCAGAAGGCAGGCGTGCAAAGCGGCTACGACATGACGCTGGAGGCCACCGTCACCAAGCTGATGCACCTATTGGGCAACTACGACGACAACAGCGTCGTGAACAAGAAATTGCAGGAATCCATCTGCGGCGAAGTGACGCTGCCTACAAGATAACAGGAGCCATCCTATGTAGAGACACGATTCATCGCGTCTCCGCATATTTTGTGATTTTATGTCTCACGATTCCGCTAGCCACCATTCTTAAGAGTCCACAGGCGGTACAGACCACTATTGCCATCGTGGAGGCTTACGCCAAACTGAAGGAGCTTTCACGGGTGATTGTGGAAATACCGCAACAACAAGAGAACAAGGAGGTACAGAAGAAACTGGTACACCGTAGCGGTCAAATCATAATTTCTAACTCCTAATTCCTAATTACTTGTTACGCCCCCCACCACTTTTCCATTTTCCATTTTCGTTTTTCAGTTTAAAAGAAAAATCCCCGACTTCCCGCTGGTTAGAGGCTCTGCAAACCCTTGCCTTCGGGAAACCGAGGATTATATTTCGCCATTCACGCGAATGGTAGGGGATTCCGTTGCGTGCGGGGCACGCAGCGGAATGGTGGTGTATCATAAAGGGGAAAGGGTATAGGTTCCGTAGCGCACTTCGTGCGCTACGGAATGGTGAGATTGACAATGTAACGGCTGGAGGTGATGGTGGAGA
>JAGCXN010000042.1 GCA_017961265.1 Bacteroidales bacterium
AGATATTGGTGGTGGTGACATTGTTCGCGATGGAGTCGTGAATCTGCTCACTGATGTTGTTCACGATGCTGTCGTGGATCTGCTCGCGAATGTTGTTCTCAATGTTGTTAACGATGCTGTCGTGGATGGCGTCACCGATGGTGTTGAGCACCACCGTGTCAATGGCATGGTTGATGTTGGAGTTGCCGTCGGCGATGGCCGTGGCCACGCTGTCGTTCACGTCGTCGCAGTTCTGGATCTCGTAGTCGCCCAGTGCATCCACGATGCTGTCGTGAATCTGCTCACTGATGTTGTTCACGATGCTGTCGTGGATGGCATCGCCGATAAGGTTGGTGATGTTGCTTGTGTTGCCGGCCGACAGAGCGTAGGGCACGGCGGTCACGGGCGCGGGGTCGTGGGTGATGGTCACCGTTCCGCTCCCGGGGTTGTAGCTGATGGTGGTCTTGATGTAGGCCGTCGACCAGTCGATGCCGGCCCATGTGCCCTCATCGGGCGCCACGCTGCCGATCATCATGGAGAGCATGCCGTTGGCATTGGTGCTCAGCCCGGTGTGCGTTTCGCTATACACCACATTGGTGCCGGCAGCGTCGCTGCACACATAGACCTTCACCGTGACGTTGTCCTGGTTGAACACCAGCTGGTTCTGCGCGTTGCGCACCACCGTCTGGTAGGTCAGCTGTTCGTGGGTGGGCGCCTGCGCAAAAGCAGCCGTCACCCCCACAAAGAACAAGAGGATAAAGAATAACAGTTTTTTCATTTTTTAGTTGGTTTTGGTTATTTGATGATTTTGATAATTTGTTTCCGTTTGTTTTCCCCTTCTATGTAGAAGGGGTGGCCGAAGGCCGAGGTAGTAGATTTTTTATTGAATCCAGATATATTTTTCACAAGGACTTTTTCAATTTCTATAATTACCCCGCGCTGCGCGCACCCCTTCTTTCCAAGAAGGGGAATTTTACTATCGATTTTTCAATTTTCAATTCTCAATTTGAAAAAAGGGGCAGGGGTCCACAGCCACAATAAAAAAGCCCTAAAAATAACCGCAGGCCCTGCCGCCCACTTTATACTATATTATATTAAAAGAGAGGTTTGTCCTTGAGGCAGCGCACGCTGTAGCCCGGATCGCCGGAGACGGGTATCAGTTCCAGAGTGCCGCACGCGGAACCGAACTCGAGGGCGTAATGGATGGTGCTGCCGGGGGTGAACGACCAGATGTAGGCGCTCACAAGGAGCCGCTCGTAGGGCACATGGCCGGCAGGGTTATAGAGGCCGCCGGGCTGCATGGTGAAGCCGCTGATGTCGTTGCCGGGCGTAATCCAGTTGGTCGTTGCCATCAGCTCCTCAGCCTCGTAGTGTGCCATCAGTTCCACCACCTTTTCGTAGGAGGGGAGGTGCCAGCCGTCGGGGCAGGCACCCTGCAGGGTGTCGCCGCGTGCCACGTAGTGGCCGGTGGCCGCATCGTAGGTATAAAGATAACCGTATGTCAGGAGGTCGGTGCCCGGGTACTGGCGCACATCGGGCACGGCGGTGCCGTCGGCGTACAGCTGGGTTCGCAGGTTGCTTTTCAGCCAGCAGTCGTGGATGAGCTTCACCACCTCGTACTGGTTGCCGCTGCCGTCCGTTGCGGGAGCAAAGATGGAGCAGTCGATAAGGATGATGTCAAGGGCCAGGTTGGTGATGCTGTCGTAGCCGTAATAATCACGCACATCGGGGTCGTAGTGGGTGAGGATGGTATCCACATCGGGAAAGTCGGCGGGCACGTAAAAGCCGTAGCCGCTGTACGGTTCGCCCTCATACCGCACGTCTGCATAGTCCACGATGACAACGTAGGCCTGTTGCACCCCAGGTGAGGATGAGACGCCATCCGCTGATTCGGCGGGAATGGCGAAAATCTGACCCACAGAGAAGCCACTGTTGCCGGCCACCACAAAATCAGACTGGGCTTGGCCTGTCACAAACAGACTGATAACCAAAGAAATGGTGATTAGGATTTTTTTCATTTTTATTTTTTTATGTTCTCTTCGTTCATATTTTTTTACAGAAGAACACATAAAAAAAGCGCGGGAACAAGTTTCATCGCTCATCCCGCAAATCAGGCTCTCGCATTGCCTTTCTCCCGAAGATAAGCAATGCCGAGCCCACGCCGTATGTATATTTTGGCAAAAATACACGAACCATGGACATTGAACACTGCCTTACCGTGCGGGAGAATTAGAATTTGCGAGATTCGATTTGCCGCAGATAAGACGCTGACTCAACGCCTTTTATATATGTCTTGTCGCCCGCCTTTCACCCGTCTGGACTTCGGTACGAACAACGGATGCAAAAGTACAAAAAAATACAATACAAATTGGTTCCTACAAAAAAATGTAGAGACCTCATAATATGGCGTCTCTACTATAGGTTACATTATCGTCGTGTCGCTGTAGATACGCGGCACGCCCCGTATCTACTCTCAGAATAATAATTAGGAAATTAGTGCAAATCCGCGCCAATAAGGTGCATAAACTCCTGACGGGTATTCCACTGGTTGAGGAAAGCACCGGTGAATTCGGAGGTAGTGGTCACGGAGTTCTGTTTCTGGATGCCCCGCATTGACATGCAGAGGTGCTGCGCCTCAATGACGACCGCAACACCGAGGGGACGAAGAACCTCCTCAATGCAGTCTTTGATTTGCGTGGTCAGTCTTTCCTGAAGTTGCAGGCGGCGGGCGTAGGCCTCCACCACACGCGGGATCTTACTCAGCCCTACAATCGTACCATTCGGGATATAGCCGACGTGCGCCTTCCCGAAGAACGGAAGCAGATGGTGCTCACAAAGAGAGTAGATCTCGATATCCTTCACCACCACAATCTGACGGTAATCTTCTTTAAACAAGGCGCTTTCAAGAATCAACTTCGGGTCTAACGAATAACCGTGCGTCAGGAACTTCATTGCCTTCGCCGCACGCACCGGCGTCTTCACCAATCCCTCACGGTCGGGATTCTCTCCGATATTTGTAATCAGGTTTGAATAATAGCCAGAAAGTTCGTCAATTTCTTTCTCGTTGTATATTTCCTTTTTTTCGTAAGATTTTTCCATCATAGTTACAAGTTTATCAGGTTTATCAAGTTACAAGTTTAAAGCTAAGAAGTAATAGGTAGAAGGTAAAAGGTAATAAGTATAAAGAGGGGTTGTGCGTTGGACACCTCCTACTTCATACCTTTTACTTTATACGCTATCTTTCATCCTTTCATCTCTCTTCATCGTATAATCGTATAATCGCATCCTCTAAAATTTTCAGTTCTCAATTTTCAAATCCTCAAGAACGGGTTGTCTCGCTTTTCGCTACCGATGGTGGTAGTAGGTCCGTGGCCGGGATAGACCACCGTCGTATCAGGGAGGGTCATCAGTTTGGTTTGGATATTTTCGATGAGGAGTGCGTGATTGCCTGTGGGGAGGTCGGAGCGTCCGATGCTGTCAGCAAAAAGGACATCGCCGACGATGACGCAGTTCGAGGCGGGCACGTAGAGACAGACGCTGCCGTCGGCGTGACCGGGAGTGTAGAGCACCTGCAGCGCCTGATTGCCAAATTGAATGACGTCTCCCTCCTTGATGTACTGGTCGGGGTCGGGGAAATCCGATTTTTCGCAGCTTAGTCCGAAGGCAGCCCCGTAGGCCATCGAACGTGTATAGATTCCCAATCCCGCTTCATGCATCAGCAGCGGTGCCTTGAATGTGCTGACACAATAGCCGTTGCCCAACACATGGTCAATATGCGGGTGGGTATTGATGATGTATTTTATTGTCAATGAATTATCCTTGACAAAATCAGTCAGTGCCGCTTGTTCGTACAGACTGCCCATACCGGGATCGACAATCACCGCCTCCTTTGTACCATCATATAGCACCAGCGTGTTCACTTGAATCATATTGAAGTTGAACACCTTGATTTTCAATCCTGTATCCATAGAAAAATCATCAAAATTTAAAAAGGTTTGGCGTACTCTTTGGAGAGTTCGGTATAGACTTTCACTTTCTTGCCCTGATGGAACTCGACGCTGTACATCAGTTTGCCGTTGGCATCCCAATACGACCAAGTGCCTTCTTTCATACGGTTCTGGTAGTTGCCTTCCATCTGCTTTTTGCCTGTCGGATAATACTCCACGAATTTTCCTGTAGCGACATCCTCCACAAAATTCTGCTGCCGCATGATAATTTCTCGCTCATTATAGTAGGTCCAAAGTCCGTTTTTCTGTCCGTTGACATATTTTCCTTCCTCCAGTTTCTGGCCATTGTCCGCATATTCCGTCCATTTTCCGTGCTTCATTCCCTTGCTGTAGAAGCCGGAAGATTTCTTGGAACCGTTTGGATTCCAATATTTATAGACACCGTTACGCTCGTTGTTGGCGTACTCGCTTTCATACTTTTTCGTGCCGTTGTCGTAGAAACCTTCCCACAGGCCGCTCATTTGGCCGGCCTTAAAGTATCCTTGGTCTTTCACTTGCCCCGATTCGAACCACTGCACCCATTTGCCGTCCTCTTTGTTGAAGGCGAAACTGCCTTCGCGCTGTTTCTCGCCGGTTTCAAACCAAGCGGTCCAGAGGCCGGTACGCATTCCATTGCGGAACTGCCCGCGCTTCCATATTTTCCCATTCTCAAAGAAGTACTCCCACTGTCCGTTTTGGAGGCCGTTACGGAAGTCGCCGCGGCTACCGAGCGACCCATCTGGATTGTAGAATTTCCACGTGCCTTCTTGAAGGTCATCCACGGAGTTGCCCTCCATTTCGAGCTTTCCATCGGCACGCCACCAATGGGCGTAACCATTCAACTTTCCGTGCACATATTCCCCTTCAAACTGTTTCTGGTCACCGTCGAAATATTCAGTAACAAGTCCGTGAAGACTGTCGTTCAAATAGCTGCAATCACGGTATAATTTCCCATCAGGATAATAGAACCGCCAGTGACCGCTTTTCAAGCCGTTTTCAAACTGTCCCTCCGACTCAACATTCCCGTTAGAGTACCAGCTTTTGAAAGGTCCATTGTCGGCGAAATACTCCTGCGAAAGCTTGCCATTGTCATACCACGCCTTCCATTTTCCCACTTTTTGACCATTCTTGAAACTGCCTTCCATCATCAGCGTGCCGTCGCTGTGGAAGTACTTCCAATGGCCCTCTTCCACGGAATCATTGGCCAGGCCGATGGATTTCAGTTGCTTGTTACTCCAGTAGCTCTTAAGTGTATCTTGGGCAGAAATGCTGCTAACTACCAATATAACAGCTATTAAAAGAAAAATTTTCCGCATAGACATTCGTTTGAAAATAGGGTGCAAAATTACAAAAAACCACGTAGGAAGACACGCCAAAATTTTATTTTCAAAAACGGGTGGAGCGAAGGAAAAAAGTTGTACTTTTGCCGCCTCAAAAATTTAATGTTTAACTTTAAAAGAAAGAGGTATTTTTTATGATTATTGTTCCTGTAAAAGAAGGCGAAAACATCGACAAAGCTTTAAAGAAATTGAAGAGAAAATTCGAGAAGACTGGTGTGGTGAAAGAACTCCGTAACCGCCAGAAATTCACGAAGCCGAGCGTTATCCGCCGGGAACAGCGTCTGAAAGCCATCTACGTTCAGAAACTGCGTGATGCAGCCATGGACTAATCGGTTCACAACGCAATCAGAAAAGAAGAGGCAGGTTTTTGACCTGCTTTTTTTTTGCAAAAAAATCCGATCGAATCTCCGAAATTTGGAGTATCTTTGCAGACATTTTCACTAAAAGAACAAAAAAATGAAAATAGCACTTTTTTCCGCAGTAGCAGAAGAGGCCGGATCTTGGGCTCCACGCTTCCACTTCACGGGTATTGGTCGTGAGAACGCCACACGAAGCATGCTTGATTTCGTCACCCGTCACCAAGGCGAGGAATACACCATCGTCAACGTTGGGACGGTCGGCTCTCACGCATTTCCCGTCGGCACTATTCTCAGCATTGATGAGATTGTATCTGCCGGCAGCTTTTTCAACGATTTCCGGATGCTGCCTACGCACTTTCAACTTCCTCCAGAACTCGACGTGCCACACGCTATCCTTTATTCTTCCGACAGTTTCGTTACTTCAGAAGTCTATACCGAAAGTCACCTTACCTCGATGAAGCAGCAGGGTCAGTGCTTCGACATGGAGTCGTCGGCGTCATTCAGTGTGGCCGAACGGTTTGGCATCCCGTATGTCTCGTTCAAGATCGTGTCCGACAACCTTGATGTAACGATTGATGTCTGGCGTGAACGCGTGGTGGAGCTGGCGAAAAAGATGGACAGCTATCTGGAGAAACTGCTGGAGAACCTCGGTGCGGAAGTGATTTGAGGAGACAGGAGTCAGGAATTAGGAATTAGGAGTTAGAAATTACTACCACAGATTGGTTATTAATTTCTGCTAATTAAATTTGTATAATTCAATAAACGGTTGTATTTGCAAAAATAGAATAATTATTTCATTCGCAATGGAAGACTCAATCGCAAAATTCCTGGAATACCTGAAGTACGAGAAGCGGTCGTCGGAGCATACGGTGACGGCCTACGAGGGGGATTTGCTGCAGTTTGAACAATACCTTCGGGAGAATTTCAGCGGGATGACAGTGTTGAAGACGGAGCCGCTGATGGTGCGGGCATGGATGATGGAACTCTTGGAGAAGGAGATATCGGCGCGTTCTGTATGCCGCAAGACCAGTGCGCTTCGGGCTTTTTTCCGCTACCATGTCAAGATCAAGAACGTGGGAATCAATCCGATGGAAGCCATAACATCGCCCAAGGTGAAGAAGCGGCTGCCTCAATTTGTGGAGGAGGAGGATATGGGGAACCTCTTTTCTGAGGAACTTTTCGAGGACACTTTTGAAGGATGGCGTGACCGCCTCATCATCGAGTTGTTCTACGTGACAGGAATGCGTCTTTCGGAGCTCACCAATATCCGTCGCAACGACCTTGACCTGTACACATGCACCGTGAAAGTGCTGGGCAAACGCAATAAAGAACGGATTATCCCGTTCAGTCCCAGAGTAAAAGAGGTGATTCTCAAATACTTTTCACTTTTTGATGAAAAATATCCGGAAATCCCGAAAAATTATTATATCTTTGTCGCTCCAAATTGCAACAAAATCTACCCGAAAGCTGTTTATCGTATTGTACGCAAATACTTGGACTTGGTCACCACGATTGACAAACGGAGTCCGCACGTCTTACGGCACACTTTCGCCACTCACATGCTCAACCACGGCGCCGACATCAACGCCATCAAGGAGATACTCGGACACGCTTCCCTCTCTGCCACCCAAGTCTATACGCACAATTCGATTGAAAAATTGAAAAACATTTATAACCAAGCCCATCCTCGGGCATAAAAAAAGGAGGTTTTATGAACATCAACATTTCTTCACTGCACTTCAAGACCGACCAAAAACTGGAGGCCTTCATCAACGAAAAGGTTGAAAAACTGGCAAAAATGCACGACGGCATTATCGGCGCCGAAGTGACACTCAAACTTGAGAACACCGACAAACCGGAAAACAAATCTGCTGAAATCCGCATCAAAATCCGCGGCAACGACGTGATGGCCGAAAAAACGGCAAAGACCTTCGAGGAAGCCACCGACACCGCCGTCGAAGCCCTCAAAAAACAGCTTATCAAAGTCAAAGAAAAAGAACGCGGCAACTAACCGCAACGAAAAAACGACATCTAAAGCTCTCCCGCATTCGTGCAGGAGAGCTTTTCTAATCCCAAACGGCACCGAAGAATGTTCAAGACCTATAATGCCTCCGCCGGCTCCGGCAAGACCACCAACCTTGTGGCCGAGTACCTCACAGTCTGCCTGCAAGCCCCTGACAACTATCGCCATGTGCTGGCTGTCACCTTTACCAACAACGCCACAGCGGAGATGAAAGAACGCATTCTCCACACGCTCAACGACTTCGCCTTCACAGAGCCCGCCACGTGGGACTTCTGGGAGGAACAGCCCGAAACCATCCGCAAGACGCTCGGCAGATCCTACTTCATCCACAAAACCACACAGCAACTGTCCGGTCTTGACAGCCAAACCCTCCGCGACCGCTCGGAAGCTCTGTTGGAGAAAATCCTCGCCCACTACCCCGACTTCGCCGTCAGCACCATCGACAGCTTCTTCCAACGCATCGTCCGCTCCTTCGCCTTCGACCTCGGCCTGAATACCGACTTCAACGTCGAAGTCACCCTCGACGACTACTTTCAACAGACTGTTGACCTCCTCTACCAACGCATTTCCGACCGCAACAAGGAGGGGAAAAGCCTCGCTCGCCGTGTCATCAACCTGATGGAGCAAAAAATGGAGGACTCCGGAAAATGGCGCATCGACTATGACCTCCTCACCCTGCTGAAAGATGTCTATTTCGACGAACAAGCTTCCCTGAACATTGATTTATTAGAAGATACTGATTTTTCAAAAGCGGCTGAAACGCTGAATAAAATCTGGAATGTTAACAAGGAACAAATTGAAATACGCATTGCGGAAGGAAAAAACATTCTTCATAACTCCGGAATTCCTGAAGCGGACTTCCCCCGATACGGCATCCTCGACTGGTTCAACCAAGCCAGCGCCTACGGACTAAAAAGTTACAGCACCACCGACAAAGCCATTGCCGGTGCTTCTTTCACAAAAAAAGGAAAACAGGACCTGACCACCTCCGAACGACAGGCAATCATTGAGAAAAAAGAGGAAATCGAACATCTATTCCAAAAGGTGCTACAGCCTTGTCAACTGATTCGAAACAATTTACGGCGTTTTCAGCTTCTTTTTGATTTACAACAAATTATGGAAGAATTACGTCTCCAAGACAACAAGTTCTTCCTTTCTGAAACAGGACAACTGATCCAAAAAGAGGTCAAAGGCAACCCTGTACCATATATATATAGTAAAGTCGGGAGCCGTTTCAGCAACTACTTCATCGACGAATTCCAAGACACTTCCGATACCCAGTGGGAAAACCTGCTACCGCTGTTGGACGAAGCGGTCGCCGCCAACGGAAAGGTCATCCTATTCGGAGACGTGAAACAGGCCATCTATCGCTTTCGCAACGGAAATCCGCAGCTTTTCGCAGACCTTGTGAAAGAAGGTAGCGACCGCCGCCGACACTTCGAAAAGCTGACCCTATGCGAAGAAAAGCTATTGGACACGAACCATCGTACCTGCAAAAAAATCATTGATTTCAACAACCAGTTCTTCACCCAGCTTCCCCAATTCCCATCTTTCCCTGAACGTCTTGCAACCTATTCCGACAAAAACTTTTACAGAGACTTCTATAATACTGTAGAACAAAAGGCGGCCAAGCGTGACGGCGGTTTCGTCTCCGTCCGCTTCTGTCCCAACGATAATGACACCACAAAGGATGACTACATGGTAGAGGCTACGCTGTCAGCCCTCCGTGACGCCACTGACAACCGCCGCTACCGACTGCGCGACATCGCCGTCCTCACCCGCACAACCATGGCAGGCTCATTGATTGGCAAGGCTTTGGCAGAAAGCGGAATTCCCGTCATTTCCTCCGACTCGTTGGTGCTCGGCAGCAGCGACAACGTGAACCTCCTCATTTCCCTGATGAGCTACATCGCCAGCCCCTCTGATGCACTCAACCGTTTCTACCTCATCCATCTCCTACTGAAACGGGAGGGGCGGAGCGGAGAATTGGCCAACTTCATTGATACCATTGCCGGAGAACAAGGGAAAATGGTTCCCATCACCGAAGATATGACAGAAGATGAACGGAACAACGCCCTTTCCCAAAATAAAGAAACGGAAAAACGCGATTTTCAAAATAACATATTAAAATTCAATATTTTATTAAAAAAGAATTTTAATATTTCTGTTCAAAGGGATCAATGGGCGAACCTGCCTTTGCTTACCCTCGTTCACACCCTGATGGCACAATTAGACCTTCGGAAAGCAGACCCGTACCTCATTGGACTGATGGATCTTGTGAACGACTATACCCAAAACAAAGGCAACGTCCTCAATGCTTTTTTGAAATGGTGGTCAGAAAAAGGGGTAGGGCAAGCCGTAACTTCGCCGGAAAACATTGATGCTGTACGTATTATGACCATACATAAAGCTAAAGGGAAAGAGTTTCCTGTGGTCATTATGCCCGTAATGAACAAGAGCATGTCGCGGCTCACCAAGCCCAAGCAATGGCAGCAGCTTGACGAAAAGGAAGAAGGACTTCCCGTGATGCTGTTACGCAAAAGCCACGAATGTGACAATGCTTTCGGGGGCAACGACTATGCTGAAGAGTGTGCCCTGACGGCACTGGACGAAGCCAACGTCCTTTATGTGGGGCAGACCCGTCCGAAGGAGGCACTCTACCTCATCGCCGACAAAAAGCGCGACAGCGAAAAACCATCCGACGGAAGCGACAATATATTCAATTACAGTCTTTTATTAGAAGATTTTATTTTAAAAAACGAAGCGGATTTCACAGAGCAGGACGGTTGGTTTTGGTTCGGTGATGCCGCCCACACGATGTCAAAAACGTCACCCGCACCGGAAACTGCAGACATCACTACCCCACGCATTCCCATTTCTGGCTTCTCCCTTGAGGGGCTCGTTCCCGCTGAAAACATAACGGAGCAGCAGGAAATCGGCATCGCCGTCCATAGCTATTTTGAAAAGTCTGACCACTTCCCAAAAACGGAAGAGGAAGCCGAAAAATGGACTTTCGATGAGGATCAACCCTATCAGGAAGAGATCCGCGCCGCACTGAAATCACTCACCCGACAAGCAGACCTCCTCCCCTATTTCGCTGACGGGCTTAACGTTCTGAAGGAGGTCAACATCCTGACAGAGACAGGTGAGCACCGCCGCCCCGACCGCGTGGTGCAGCTTGACGGGGAAACTGTGGTCATCGACTTCAAGACAGGCGAGCCCACTGAAAGTGCCAAGAAAAAGTACCTTTCACAAGTTCAAGAATATGTAAAATTACTTCAAGAAATGGGCTTCCAAAACGTGCACGGAGAACTTCTATACCTTTGATTAACTTTTATTAACATTTTTATTTTATTGATTTTTAGTATATTATAAATAATTTCTAAAAATCAGCTATTGAGGTTGTAAAAAAGGTGTACTTTTGCCGCCGCTAAAAAAAAAGACAACCAATAACCTAATTTATTAAAAATGAAGAAATTAATCAACGCTTTAACTATTATTTTGCTGATTTTGCCGCTGGCATTGAACGCACAGACGCCGGTATATCAACTTCCCAACCCCGGTTTTGAAAACTGGGATGGCAACGGCAGTGACGACGAACCCACCAACTGGAACGGATTCCCGTCCTCAAACTGCACGGTTTCCATCGGATGCAGCACCGCCCAGCAGACACGCCACGAGCGGTCAACGGATGTCCGTCCCGGCAGCACAGGTAGTTACAGTTGCAAGATTTACGCCACTGTGGTCAACCTTATTTTCACATCCGTCACTGCAAACGGAAACATTACAACAGGCCAGATCAATATTGGCAGCACCACAGCAGGCGATGCAAGTAGCAACTATAACTTTACCAAGCGCAGCACCAGCGGGTTGAACCAGCCTTTCAACGCAAAACCTGACAGTATCAGCTTCTGGACGAAGTTCAGTTGTCCCAGCTCAAGCCAATACGCCCGCATGAGCTGCATCATACACGATGACTATGACATGCACGACCCGTTCACCACAACGGAGCAGGAGAACCACATTGTGGGTGAAGCCGTCAAGGAGTACCTGCAGACCAACGGATGGGTGGAATTCCGGGTGCCCTTCAATTACAACCACACTGCCACTACACCGGCGTACATTCTCCTCACCTTCACCACCAACAAGACAGCTGGAGAAGGTTCGGCTAACGACTACGTGTGGATTGACGACATCACCATGATATACCACGCCGAACTCAGCGATCTGACGAGCGGAGGTGTTACCGTACCCGGTTTTGCAGCTAACGTATTAGAATACAACATTGAATTGGCAAATGGTGCGGAAATTCCCGAAGTCGGCTACACCACACAGTCGCCCAACGCCACCGCCACGGTGACGCAGGCCACGGCGGAGAACCCGACCGCCACAGTGGTCGTCACTCACGGTGACCAGACCAAGACCTACATCATCCACTATACCTTTGCCTCGGAAATGGACGCTGCCCTCAGCGACCTCCAGCTCAACGGCGAAACCGTGGAAGGCTTCAACCCCATCGTCACCGAATACAGTGTGGTCATTTTCGGCACCGAAGTCCCGACCGTGACGGCCACCCCGCGTAATCCGGACGCCAACGTCGAAATCACCCAGCCCACCGCTGACAACCCCGTCGCCACCGTCGCCGTCACCGACCGCGACAGCAGCCGTACCTACACCGTCAACATTACCCTTGCCGAAGCCAACGCCGACCTCAGCGACCTTCGTCTGGACGGCGGCACCATCAACGGATTTGACCCTGCAGTAACGGAATACACATTGACGGACATCTTGGACCACTCCATCCCCGTGTTATCCGCCACCGCTGCCTCTGAATACGCCACGCTATCCATCTCGCAATCTGAGGAAGAGGAGGTTTTGGAGAGTATGCAATACGTGGGAACCGTTGCCGTAACGTGCGGCGAACTTACCAAGACCTACACGGTGACCATCAACTACGTGGAAAGCATCTCGGAACGATTCCTCCACAGTTTCAAGCTCTACCCGAACCCCGCCAACGACCAAGTCACCATCGTCATGGACGAAAACGTGAAGGCTGACGAAGTCGTGCTGTACAACATGACCGGCCAAATCGTTCTATCACAGAAAATCAGCGAAAGTCAGACCACACTTTCTGTCCGGAACTTGCAGAGCGGCATCTATTTCGCCGCCGTCCGCAACGGGAACAATGTCATCGGCATCCAAAAAATTGTGAAAGAATAACCATACTTCATCTTCATAAGACCGAAAAAGGGAGTCCGAGAGGGCTTCCTTTTTTTTGTTGATGGTTGATTTGTCGGACTGCTGATTTTTGTGTACCTTTGCGCCCTGAAAATTCAGAACAAACGATTTCATTATTTTGCTAATTACCAATAAAATAATAAAAGAATGGACATTGTAGTAAACAATCAGAAAATTGAAATGGACGGCGACGGCTTCATGCTGCAGCCCGAATTGTGGAACGATGAAGTGGCGGCGGTCATCGCCAAAGCCGACGACATCGAAAATTTGACGGAGGATCACTGGAAAGTGATTCGCATCATCCGCCAAAACTATGAAGAAAAAGGTCTTGCCCCGATGGTGCGCGTCATCTGCAAGGAAACCGGCCTGAAACTGAAACAGATTTACGAACTCTTCCCGCTGGGTCCCGCCCGTGGAGCTTGCCGCGTCGCCGGTCTGCCGAAACCCGAAGGATGTGTGTAACAGTAACAAGTAACAGGTAAAAAGTAGAAGGTTTCCACCCACAATCCTTCCTAACTCCTAACTCCTAACTCCTAACTCCTAATTCCTAATTCCTTCATACTTCATACCTTCTACTTGCAACTTACAAAATCAGTAACTTCAATAAAATGAGCGTTTTACAAATAGTATCATTAATCGCCCTTGCTTTCTGCTTTGTGATGATGCTGGGGCATTTTGTGCGGATTATCCGTTTGGGGAAGCCAAAGGATTTCTCCGTACCCAGTGGAAGTGTGGCGAAGGGCGTGGCTTACGCCAACACCGCGGCCATGATGCCCGCCAACAAGGAGTCAGCATATATGCACCTGCCGACCTACACGGCGGGAATCCTCTACCATCTGGGAACGTTCCTGTCGCTGCTGCTATTCGTGCTGTCGCTGTTCAACCTGAACACCTACTATCCGCAGTGGCTGAACCTATTGTTGGCAGCCTGCCTGCTCGTTTCGGGAATATGTGGCATCGTTTTGCTGATCAAGCGGTTTGTCAATAAGAACCTGCACAGTTTGGCCAATCCAGATGACTACCTGTCGAACCTGTTCACCACGCTGCTGCACCTTGCCACGGCCTGCTATTTGGCATTTGCCGGCTGTTGCTGCTCCGTGCCTTACATCTATTATATCAGTGCCACCCTCCTGTTCCTTTATATGCCGTTTGGCAAACTGAAACATCTGGTCTATTACTTTGCCGCCCGCTATCATCTCGGCTTTTTCTATGGCTGGCGCAATGTGTGGCCCCCACAAGACAAGTAATTGATCTAAAAACCAATCTATTATGAATCTTAAAGGAAGAAGAATCAGTTCCAACGTGGACGACCGTCGCGGCAAAAAAGCCGGTGTCGGTATCGGTATCGGCGGTGCCATCATTATAGCCATTATCGCATTTATGATGGGAAAGGATCCGTCATCAGCCCTTCAAAACATCAACCTCGGTGGCGGCGGCACAGAGACCACCTACACGCCCACGGCGGAAGAGGAAGAACTGGCCACTTTCGCCAAGCAGATTCTGGCGGGCACCGAAGACGTATGGACCGCCGAGTTCAAGAAGATGGGTAAAACCTACGTTCCTCCGAAACTGGTACTCTTCACCGACGCCGTGCAGTCGGGCTGCGGGGGCGCAAGCTCCTCCACCGGGCCGTTCTACTGCTCCGCCGACCAGAGTGTCTATATCGACCTCTCCTTTTTCAGCAACATGCAGAAACAGTTCGGCAGTGCCGGAGACTTCGCCTACGCCTACGTCATTGCACACGAGGTGGGTCACCACGTCCAGTACCTGTTGGGAACACTGCAAAGGGCGCACAACCAAATGAGCCGTCTGAGTGAGACGGAAAGCAACAAGATCAGTGTCCGTCTGGAACTGCAGGCCGACTTTTATGCTGGCGTGTGGGCACATCAGGACAACAAGATGTTCAACTCCTTGGAGGACGGCGACATAGAGGAAGGTCTCGCCATCGCCTCCCGCATCGGCGACGACTACCTGCAAAAGCGGGCGAAGGGTTATACCGTTCCTGAAAGCTTCAACCACGGCACTTCCGAACAACGCTCCCGCTGGCTGAAAAAGGGCATCCAAACTGGCGACATCAAGCAAGGAGACACCTTCTCACCGGCCTACGAAAGACTGTAAATCTTTTTTGTCACATCAAAAAAACTTGTAAGTTTGCAGTCCTTTTTGTGTTTGTATAACAAATTGAATTTTAATATAATAACTAATTAAAACATCCTATTCAATGGAAAGAGACAACAAAATTTTTGATTTGATCCAACAGGAACGCAATCGCCAGACCAAGGGTATTGAGCTGATTGCTTCTGAAAACTTTGTCAGCGACCAGGTGATGGAAGCTATGGGCAGCGTGATGACCAACAAATATGCTGAAGGTTATCCTGGAAAGCGCTATTATGGTGGTTGCCAAGTGGTTGACCAGAGCGAGACCATCGCTATCGAGCGCGCCAAGCAGCTTTATGGTGCTTGCTGGGCCAACGTGCAGCCCCACAGCGGCGCACAGGCCAACATGGCCGTCTTCATGGCCTGCCTCAACGCTGGCGACACCTTCATGGGTATGAACCTCAACCACGGCGGTCACCTCAGCCACGGTAGCGCCGTCAACTTCTCCGGCATCATGTTCAACGTGGTGGACTACAGCGTGGAAGAGGAAACCGGCACCATCAACTACGACAAGATGGAAGCCCGCGACCTTGAGACGCACCCGAAGCTCATCATCGGCGGTGCCTCTGCCTACAGCCGTGACTGGGATTGGGCCCGCATGCGCCAGATTGCCGACAAGGTCGGTGCCATCCTGATGGGTGACATCAGCCACCCCAGCGGCCTGATTGCCAAGGGTTACCTGAACAATGCCGTCAAATATTGTCACATTGTGACCACGACCACCCACAAGACTCTCCGCGGACCCCGTGGAGGCCTCATCCTGATGGGCGAGGATTTTGACAACCCGTGGGGCAAGACCACCCCGAAAGGTGAGATCAAGAAGATGAGCGCCCTGCTCGACAGCGCCGTCTTCCCGGGCGTACAGGGCGGTCCTCTGGAACACGTCATCGCCGCGAAGGCCGTCGCCCTCGGCGAAGCCCTCACCGACAGCTACGACCAGTACATCCAGCAGGTGATGAAGAACGCCAAGACCATGTGCCAGGCCTTCATCGACAAGGGTTACAAGGTCATCAGCAACGGCACCGACAACCACCTGATGCTCATCGACCTCCGCACCAAGTTCCCCGAACTCACCGGTAAGGAAGCCGAGAACGCCCTCGTGGCCGCCGACATCACCGTCAACAAGAACATGGTTCCGTTCGACAGCCGCAGCGCCTTCAAGACCAGCGGTTTGCGTATCGGTACGCCTGCCATCACCACCCGTGGTCTCAAAGAGAACGAGATGGGTGTCATCGTCGATATGATTGACGCCGTCCTCTGCGATCCGACCAACGAAAGCCTCATCGCAAAGACCCGCGGTCAGGTGAACGAGATGATGCAGAACCGTCCGCTGTTCGCTTGGTAAGCCGACAGATGGAACTGTAAATAGAAAACGGGACGAATCCGAAGATGAGGTTTCGTCCCGTTTCTATCTTTTCAACAAAAACATTTCACCCTATGAAAAACACCCTCCTTTCCCTCTTTTTCCTGCTGGCGGCTCTGTGGCTGAATGTCGCCGCACAACCTGTCACCCTCAAAAGTCCTGACGGACAGATGCAGCTGAGTTTCGAGCTGCGCGGCGGCGTGCCGTACTACTCCCTCGACCGCACCAACAACCCCGTGGTGCTGCCATCCAAGATGGGCTTCACCCTCGAATGGCGCGACGACCTCGCCCACGCCTTCGTCCTTAAAGACAAACAATACAGCACCTTCGACGAGACATGGGAACCCGTCTGGGGCGAGGAGGCGCACATCCGCAACCACTACAACGAACTGCTCGTGACCCTCGAACAGCCCGCTGGCAGCGTGGAAAGCATGGACGGCTCCACCAAGACGAAAGCCACCGTGATGCAAATCCGCTTCCGGCTTTACGACGACGGCCTCGGCTTCCGCTACGAATTCCCGATGGAAATTGAAAATGGAAAATTTAATGCGCTTGTCTATTTTTGGATAAAAGAAGAGTTGACGGAGTTTGCGATGACGGGCGACCATACCGCATGGTGGATTCCGGGCGATTACGACACACAGGAGTATCCCTACCACGAGTCGAAGCTGTCGGAAATTCGCGGTCTGTACGAGGATGCCCACAAGGGCTGCGGTTGGCCGTGGAAGAATTTCTCGCCCACCGGCGTACAAACCGCCTTGCAGATGAAATCCGCTGACGGTCTGTATATCAACATCCACGAGGCCGCCGTATTAGACTACCCCACCACCAATCTCGATTTAGATGACCAGAAGTTTGTGTTCAGCACCCACCTCTCGCCCGACGCCACCGGCTACAAGGGACGGCTGCAAACGCCCTGCCACACCCCGTGGCGCACGGTAATGGTGTGCGCGAGCGCCACCGATGTGCTCGCTTCGCGCCTCATCCTCAACCTCAACGACCCGTGCGTGCTGGAAGATGTGTCGTGGATCCACCCCGTGAAGTATATGGGCGTATGGTGGGAAATGATTTCCGACAAGAGCTGCTGGAGCTACACCAACGACTTCCCCTCCGTAAAGTTAGGTATTACCGACTATGAACATTCCACCCCGCACGGCCGTCACGCCGCCAACAATGCGAACGTGCGTCGCTACATCGACTTTGCCGCCGCCCACGGCTTCGATGCGCTGCTCATTGAAGGATGGAACATCGGCTGGGAGGATTGGTACGGCAAGGAAAAGGACTACGTTTTCGACTTCCTTACCCCCTATCCCGACTTCGACCTGCCCGCCCTGAACCGCTACGCCCACGAGAAGGGCATCCGGCTGATAATGCACCATGAAAGTTCCTCATCCACCATCAATTATGAGCACTGGCTGGAACAGGCTTACACGCTGATGAACCAGTACGGCTACGATGCGGTGAAGAGCGGCTACGTTGGCAAGATTCTGCCGCACGGCGAAGGGCATTACAGCCAGCCTCTCATCAACCATTACCACTACTGCATCACTGAGGCGGCCAAGCACCACATTATGGTGAATGCCCACGAAGCCGTCCGTCCGACGGGGTTGTGCCGCACGTGGCCCAACATGATCGGCAATGAGAGTGCGATGGGCACCGAGTTCCGCGGCCGCATCCGTCCGGGCCACGCCACCATCCTGCCGTTCACGCGGTTGCAGGGCGGCCCGATGGACTACACCCCTGGCATCTTCGAGACCGACATGGAGAAAAACGCCCCGTGGAACAAGGGAGACCTGATGCGCCACACCATCTGCAACCAGCTGGGACTTTACGTCACCTTCTACTCGCCGCTGCAGATGGCTGCCGACTTCCCCGAGCACTACGAGCCCTACATGGATGCCTTCCAGTTCATCAAGGATGTGGCGGTGGATTGGGATACAACCTTGTACCTTGAGGCTGAGCCCGGCGCGTACATCGTGACGGCTCGCCATCCGAAACTGTCCACCCTGAACAAAGCCGCCGATGGTGTCGGCGACCTGTCCGATGGAAAGAAAGGCGTAATTTCCGGTGCCACCCGATTCGTGTACAATATCCCCGAAACCGTAGAGACGTGCTACAGCGCGTCTCTACAAAATCCCCACGATGTCTGGTACATCGGCGGCATTACTGACGAAAACGCCCGTGAGGTGACGGTAAAATTGGATTTCCTGAAACCGGGTGTCACCTACGAGGCCACGATTTATGCGGATGCGAAGGATGCCTGCGGACTGGTGAATTTCACCACCCCGGACCAATCCACCATGCCGGATGCCCATTCTGCGCCGGCCTACAACCCGAAGGCCTACACTATTACAAAGAAGAACGTGACGGCCAAGAGCGTGCTGAAGTTGCGGATGGCCCCGTGCGGCGGCTTCGCCGTGTCGCTGCGGGAGAAGAAGTAGGGGTGGAAGTGAGAAAAGGCGAGATTTTAATTGCAAGATAGCAATCAAACTTTATACTCCCGCATCACTTCGTCAGCAAGGTAGCGGTCGCCAAATGTGTATAACATTGTGGAGGGGTTCCGCATCAGAGCGTTTGTGCGGGAACGGTAGAAGAGCGCTAGCGCCTTTTCAGGACTGATGTCCATATCGGTCGCAATCAACGTTACCACTCGGCCAATTTTATTCCATAATAGTAAAGGACTCAGCATTTTATAATTGATATTTTTCTATAAATTTCAAAAATTTGTCCCTGGGCGCCCCTTACTCACATCAGGGAATTCAATCTTTTCCGTTCCGCCATGATATACTTTCATTTTGCACCCCCTTTCATTTCTTCGCGCCGGTGCAGTGCCTCCAAAACATCCTCCGTGACAATGCGACGGCTTTGGGTGTGCAGGGTGTCGTAACACGGATAAATCAGTTCTGCGAAAAGATTCACAGCGGCCATACGCTCAAACATTTCAGCCGCACTCACTCCTTCAACTGCCGCCGCAGACTCCACACACGAAGCGGCGAAAATATTTCGCAATTCTGCTTCGCCCGGTGCAGGAAACCCATTGTCAGACATCAAGCCTGACATTGTGTAGTGGTTATTCATAGTGCCTATCTCTTCTGATTTCGCGAAAATGCGTTATGTTATAGTATGTTATAATATCAACTTGTTTGTTCTGTATATTTGAGTTTTGGAGAAAAAATAATGCGAAATATCAATGGGCCAAAATACAACTTTTTTATTTGTATGCGGGTGCAGATGATTGACAATTGGCAGAACTTAAAAAAACGACCATTTTTCAGCAAAAAGTAGCAGATAATTGCTTATTTTTGCGCGCCTATTATGGAATGGCTAAAAAATGGCAGAACTCAACAATTTTTTCAACAACATTCGCAAAGGGCTGTTTCAAAGTCAGAAACAATTGTCGGGCATTGTTTTCATAGATGTTGAGGTGGGATTGCAGGATAAAAGATCCCACGATTTTGGGGCAGTAAAGGACTCTGGAAAGGAGATTCATACCGCTTCCCGCCAAGATTTTTCACGTTTTATTGCAGATTCCAGGTTTGTGTGTGGACACAATATTATCCAACATGATTTAAAATATCTGTCTGATATTAAGTGTATTGCAGATAAAAAGCCCATCGATTCGCTATTCCTTTCTCCCCTATTGTTTCCTAAAAGGCCTTACCACAAACTGCTGAAAGACGATAAGTTACAAACCGAGGAGATGAACAATCCGCTGAATGACTGTCTGAAAGCTCGTGACTTGTTTTATGATGAAGTGAATGCTTTCCGTGCCTTATCGCCAGAATTACAGAACATCTATTTTGGGCTGTTACACCAAGTGAACGAATTCTCTGCATTTTTTGAATATTTGCAATTCCAATCCACTAATGTTTCTATTGATTCACTAATATCAAGTACTTTTGAAGGGAAGATTTGTCAACATAGCCCCATCAATTTGATGGTGAAAGAGCATCCTATTGAGCTGGCATACGCTTTGGCATTGGTTTCTACTGGCGACTATTATTCCATTACTCCACCATGGTTATTGCATCATTTCCCTAACATAGAGAATGTATTGCAGTTGCTTTGTAGTACGCCTTGCCACGACAGCCATTGTACACATTGCGAAAACAAATTGAACATATACAAGGGTTTGAAGGATGTGTTTGGTTTTGAATCGTTTCGCACCTATGATGGAGAGCCTTTACAGGAGAAGAGTGTACAGGCCGCAATAAACGGCAAGTCTCTATTAGCTATTTTCCCAACGGGCGGCGGCAAGTCTCTCACATTCCAGCTGCCTGCTATCCTTTCGGGAAGGGCAGTACATGGCCTCACCGTTGTCATCTCACCGTTGCAGTCACTGATGAAAGACCAAGTGGATAAACTGGCCGAACAGGGCATCACAGAAGCGGTCACCATCAATGGGCTGCTGGATCCAGTTAGTCGTGCCAATGCTTTTGACAGGGTGGCCAACGGCAGTGCCACTTTGCTATACATCGCACCTGAAATGCTGCGTTCAAAAACAATAGAGAAGCTACTAATGTCACGCAATGTAGTGAGGTTCGTCATAGATGAAGCGCACTGTTTTTCCTCATGGGGGCAAGATTTCAGGGTCGATTACCTATACATCGGAGATTTTATCCGTAAGTTGCAAGAGAAAAAGAAGCTGCCCCATCCTATCCCTATTTCCTGCTTTACGGCCACAGCCAAGCAGAAGGTTATAACAGACATTTGCGACTATTTCAAGAGGAAATTAGATTTGGACCTGAAAATATTCGCTTCATCTTCAACACGTAAGAACCTTCATTATTCTGTCATTTATGCAGAAACAGAGGAAGCAAAATACAATACTTTACGTAGCTTGATGATGGGCAATCCCTGTCCTACCATCATTTATGTTTCGCGGACAAGGAAGACCAAGGAATTGGCTTTGAAGCTCTCCTCCGACGGCATCGATGCCTTGCCTTTCAATGGGAAGATGGATGCTAATGATAAAATTGCCAACCAAAACGCCTTTATTTCCAATAGAGTGCAGGCCATGGTAGCCACATCGGCGTTCGGCATGGGCGTTGACAAAAAAGATGTCGGGATGGTGATACATTATGACATCTCCGACTCATTGGAGAACTATGTGCAGGAGGCAGGCCGCGCAGGTCGTGACCCAAAAACCGCCGCCAAATGCTATGTGCTCTACAACGACCATGACCTAGACAAGCATTTTATCCTACTGAACCAGACCAAGATAAGTATCAGCGAGATACAGCAGGTGTGGTCGGCCATCAAGACTTTCACCAAAAGCAGAAAGCAGATTTCTTGCTCGGCTTTGGAAATTGCTCGTCAGGCGGGATGGAACGATGACGTGAGCGATATCGAGAATCGTGTACGTACTGCCATCTCGGCACTTGAGGAGGCAGGATATGTGAGCCGCGGCAACAATGTGCCCCATGTGTTTGCCACGGGTATTATGGTGAAAAATATGGAGGAGGCGCACAGGCGCATTAACAGCTCACGGTTATTTCTTGATGATCAGGAGAAGCAGAATGCCATACGCATCATCAAATCGCTCATTTCCAGCAAGAGTCGCTCCATTGCACTCGATGATGATGCAGAATCACGTGTGGACTACCTGGCTGATCGCTTGGGGATGACTAAAGAGACGGTCATCAGCACTGTCAATCAGATGCGGCAGGATGGCATACTGGCCGATACAAACGATATGTCGGCCTATATTGAGCATTCGGAGAACAAGGCCAAATTGCTTTTTGAGCAATTTGCAAAATTGGAATTGTTCTTTCTCAACACTTTGGCAAAGGATAAAACTGATTTCTTTCTCAAAGAACTTAATGAGAGGGCGAACGAAGCAAATATCGCATCTTCTATAAAGTATATCAAGACACTGCTTTATTATCTAGCAGTGAAATCTTACATCAAAAAAAAGGAAAATGCTTATAATGGGATGGCTCATGCCGTTTTGTGCCAAGATGTGGAGATGACTTTGCGGAAATGCCAGCGGCGACATAATATTTGCCGTTTTATCATTGGCCAACTCTATGCTACGGCTCTAGCAGAACCTCTTTCAGCCGACAATAAAGGAAGCATGGTTCAGTTTTCGGTCGTCACCTTGTTAAAAAAACTGAATGCAAACCAAAGTAGCGACCTGTTCCAGACTCAGGAAAAATGCCAACTTGAAGAAATTGAAGATGCGTTGTTGTATCTTTCCACTATCGGAGCCTTGCGGTTGGAAGGCGGTTTTATGGTGATTTACAATGCAATGGAAGTGCACCGTCTGAAAGAAATGAAATATCGCTACAAGCTAGAGGATTATAGTATGCTTGACGAGTTCTACAAGCAGAAACGCCATCAGATTCATATCGTAGGCGAATATGCCAACATGATGGTGCGCGATTATGATGCCGCTTTACAGTACGTGCAAGACTATTTTCAAATGGATTATAAAAAGTTCATTTCCAAGTACTTCAAAGGAGAACGGTTGGGGGAAATCGAACGCAATATCACTCCTGATAAGTATCGTAAACTATTCGGCACATTATCAGAGAAACAACGCAGCATCATTGATGACAAACAGTCGAAGTACATAGTGGTGGCCGCTGGTCCAGGTAGCGGAAAGACACGGGTATTGGTGCACAAGTTAGCCTCTTTGTTATTGATGGAGGATGTGAAGCATGAGCAGCTACTGATGCTCACCTTCTCACGGGCGGCAGCCACAGAGTTTAAGCAACGATTGATGGAGCTCATCGGGAATGCTGCAAATTTTGTGGAAATCAAGACTTTTCATGCGTTCAGTTTTGATCTTTTGGGCAAAATTGGCAATCTTGATGAGGCAGAAGATGTGGTGAGACGCGCTGCCGAGATGATTGAAAAGGGCGAGGCTGAACAAGGTCGCATCAACAAGACAGTGCTCGTTATTGACGAAGCTCAGGACATGGACAAGGACGAATTCGCCCTCGTGCGGGCACTGATAAACAACAATGAGGAGATGCGAGTTATTGCCGTGGGCGATGATGACCAGAATATCTATCAGTTCCGTGGTTCCGACAGCCGCTATATGCAGGCGTTCATTGATGAGATGCAGGCTACAAAATACGAGATGACCGAAAATTACCGCAGTGCCAGAAACATTGTGACCTTTGCCAACCAATTTGCACAACGCATCCGCCACAGAATGAAATCCTTACCTGGTGTAGCTGTTACCCAAGAGTCAGGAATGGTACAAATCACCCAATATGAATCTGAACACTTGGAGATACCGTTAGTGCAAAGTATATTAGCAACTTATAATAATGAGCGAGCTTGTGTGCTAACCTACCGTAACGAGGAAGCTGCAAGGATTGTAGGACTGCTTACCAAACATGGCATCCGAGCCAAACTCATTCAATCCACCGAAGGGTTCCGTTTCTCCAATATGGCCGAAGTACGCTATTTCCTCAAATGCGTCAATCAACATCCTGATACACCTGTTATCAGCGATGATACTTGGGAAAAAGCCAAGCAGCAGACACTCACGAAGTATGAAACCAGCACGTGTATTAACTACTTGAAGGTCTTTTTCCAAAAATTCGAGAATATCAATCATACCAAATACCGCAGCGACCTGATGGAGTTTGTTTGTGAATCAAATTTGGAAGATTTCTGCGAAGAAGACCGACAAACCATCATGGTTTCTACTATCCACAAGTCTAAAGGAAGGGAGTTCGACACCGTGTATATGCTTTTGGCTGGTGAGCAAATGGACACCGACGAACAATTCCGCAAGCTATACGTAGGTATGACTCGTGCCAAACAACGACTCTTCATCCACTGCAACACTACAACATTTGCTTCTTTATCAAACAAAAATATTGACTATAAAGAAGATATAAATTCCTATCCTCTCCCTGAAGAAATCACAGTACCCTTGACCATGCGGGATGTGTTTTTGGATTATTTTAAAGATAAAAAAAGACAAATCTTGCAATTACGAAGTGGTCAAACCTTATATTTTGACAATGGTTGTTTGCGATTACCGTCAGGAGAAAGTGTGTCCATTATCTCGAACAAAATGCGCAACGAGCTTCAACATTGGTTTGAAAAAGGCTATTTCGTGCAATCAGCCAAGATTAATTTCATTGTAGCTTGGAAGGGCAAAGAAGAATCGGAGGAAACCGCCGTGCTACTGCCAGAACTGATGTTGAAGAAATTGTAAAAACAATATTCAAACTGTCGCAAAAGAATGTGTGTACGAAACAATTGGAACCCACTTTTTCGAAAACGGCTTATTGCTTATCTTTCCACAAGGCGCATTCAATGACTGAATACAGATAATAAAACGCAACGGCCATTACGCATAAAAAAACTAAAAAATCCCAAAGTGGGATATTGAATATTTGACTATTTTTGCAACTTAATTTTAAAACTTACTAATATGTCAAAATTTTTACAAGAATTCAGAGATTTTGCCGTGAAAGGCAACATGATTGACATGGCTGTCGGTATCATCATCGGCGGCGCTTTCGGAAAAATCGTCACATCCCTCGTGAGCGACATCATCATGCCCCCCATCGGGCTGCTGGTCGGCGGTGTCAACTTCACCGAATGGAACGTCGTGCTGAAAGAGGCCGTGATGGAAAACGGCGAGGTCATCACCCCAGCCCTCACCCTCAACTACGGCAACTTTATCCAAGTGCTGTTCGACTTCCTTATCATCGCCCTCTCCATCTTCTTCGTAATCAGAGGAATCAACAAGATGAAAGAGATGACCTCCAAGAAGAAAGCCGAAGAGGAAGCCGCAGCTCCCGCTCCGGAACCGGAACCGACCAAGGAAGAAATCCTCCTCACCGAAATCAGAGACCTCCTCAAGAACAAATAATCGCCGCAAGGCAGCAATATTGGCAGGGTTTCCTCGTTTATTCTTCGTCTGAACCCACGGAAAAAACGTGGTTATTAGTATGGCAAAGGGAAAATCGAAAGGCAAAACTGCCACAAAGTCGAAAAAGCAACGCGGTTTTTTCGGGAAACTGTTCGTTTTCATCGGAAAAGCGTTGCTTTTTCTTTTTATCGCCAGCATCCTGCTGACCATCCTGTACCGCTGGGTAAACCCGCCCGTCACCCCGTTGATGGTGATCCGCAAAGTGACCATCGGCGCCCCCATCGAAAAGGAGTGGAAAGACCTCGACGAGATTTCACCCAACATGGTGAAGTGCGCTGTCGCCTCCGAAGACAACAACTTCCTAGGACACAACGGCTTCGATTGGATTGCCATCGATCGTGCCATCGAAGAACGTGAGTCCGGCCGACGCAGGCGCGGGGCGAGCACCATCTCCCAACAGACCGCCAAGAACGTGTTCCTGTGGCCCAAGTCCTCATGGGTGCGCAAGGGCTGCGAAGTCTATTTCACCTTCCTCATCGAAAATATTTGGAACAAGGAGCGCATCATGGAGGTATATCTAAATGTGATTGAGATGGGCGAAGGGGTTTACGGCGCCGAAGCTGCCGCCCAGCACTACTTCCACACCTCCGCCAAAAAACTGACGCTACAGCAGTCGGCCCTTATCACCGCCTGCTACCCGAATCCGCTGAAACGGAACCCCGCCAAGCCCACCGCCTACCTCAACAGACGAGCAGGACAAATCAGTTCCCTTACCCACAAACTCGGCAAAATCAAGTTCGACGACGAGACCATCGAAAAGGCGCACGAACGCTACGAAAAGCGTAATGCCGAACGGAAAGCCAAAAAAGAACGGAAAAATCATAAAAAGAAGTGATTTTCAAAAATTTAACACGAAAAAGTTGTAAATTTGCACCCGTTTCTAACATTTGTATAATTTATTGAACTTTAAATAGATATGGCAAACAACGAAGAACTTTTCAAAGCGATTATTTCCCATGCCAAAGAGTATGGTTTCATTTTCCCCTCCAGCGAAATTTACGACGGTCTCAGCGCGGTTTACGACTACGGTCAGTACGGCGTGGAGCTGAAGAACAATATCAAACAGTACTGGTGGAAGGCGATGGTGCAGTATCACGAGAACATCGTGGGCATCGACAGCGCCATCTTCATGCACCCCACCATCTGGAAGGCTTCCGGCCACGTGGACGCCTTCAACGATCCGCTGATTGACAACAAGGACTCCAAGAAACGCTACCGTGCCGACGTACTTATCGAAGATCATATCCAGAAAATCGAGGACAAGATCAACAAGGAGGTGGAAAAGGCGAAAAAACGCTTCGAGAACTTCGACGAAGCGCTCTTCCGCCAGACCAACGCCCGAGTGGTGGAGCACCAGAAGAAAATCGACGACATCACCGCCAAATATGCGGAGCTGATGCAGAACAACGACCTCGCCGGCTTGAAGCAGCTGATCATCGACCTCGAAATCGCGTGCCCCATCTCGGGAACCCGCAACTGGACCGACGTGCGCCAGTTTAACCTGATGTTCTCCACGCAGATGGGCTCCGTAGCCGAGGGCGCCGACACCATCTACCTCCGTCCCGAAACGGCACAGGGCATTTTCGTCAACTTCTTGAACGTCCAAAAAACCGGACGTATGAAGATCCCCTTCGGTATCGCCCAGATCGGCAAGGCCTTCCGTAACGAAATCGTGGCCCGCCAGTTCATCTTCCGTATGCGCGAGTTCGAGCAGATGGAGATGCAGTTCTTCGTCCGCCCGGGTGAGGAGCTGAAATGGTTCGAATACTGGAAGAAAGAACGTATCGAATGGCACAAGGCCCTCGGCATCGCGCCGGAGAACTACCGCTTCCACGACCACGAGAAGCTGGCCCACTACGCCAACGCCGCCACCGACATTGAGTTCAAGTTCCCCTTCGGTTTCAAAGAACTGGAAGGTATCCACTCCCGCACCAACTACGACCTCAGCCGCCACGAGGAGTTCTCCGGCAAGAAGCTACGCTACTTCGACCACGAGACCAACGAGAGCTACGTGCCGTACGTGGTCGAGACCTCCATCGGTGTGGACCGTATGTTCCTCGCCGTGTTCAGCAACGCCTACTGCGAAGAGACGCTGGAGGACGGCTCCACCCGCGTGGTGCTGCGCCTGCCCGCCAAGCTCGCGCCCGTCAAAGTGGCGGTACTCCCGCTCGTCAAGAAGGACGGCATGCCCGAAAAGGCCCGCGAGATCATGGATATGCTGAAACCACACTACCTCTGCCAGTATGACGAAAAGGACGCCATCGGCCGCCGCTACCGCCGTCAGGACGCCATCGGCACGCCCTACTGCATCACCATCGACAACCAGACGATGGAGGACGGCACCGTCACCATCCGCGAACGCGACAGCATGCAACAGTACCGCGTCAGCAGCGACGAGATCATCAATAAATTGAAAATTGAAATTTGAAATCCATAACGTAATAAGTAGTAGGTAATAAGTAGTAGGTTGCCAACACACTACCCCTCTTCATACCTTTTACCTATCACCTTTTACCTATTACCTATTACCTATTACCTATCACC
>JAGCXN010000043.1 GCA_017961265.1 Bacteroidales bacterium
GACGATACAGTTGTTATAGATGAGCTTACCGCCCCACGGGAGGTCGTAGCTTTCCGTGGCACGGATGGGATACTTCTGCTGGGTGGGCATGCCGTCGTAGTAGGGCTCAATGAGCATGTGGACTTCACCGAACTGGCCGGAACCGCCGGACTGTTTCTTGTGGCGGTACATAGCCTCTGCCGACTTAGTGATGGTTTCACGATACGGGATCTTGGGAGCGTAGTACTCGATTTCGATCTTGTTCAGCTTCTCGATCATCCATTTGATGATGTTGAGGTGCTGCTCGCCCTGACCGGAGATGATGGTCTGCTTGAGTTCCTTCGACTGTTCCATGAGGAAGGTGAGGTCGGTACGACGGAGCGTGTTGAGGATAGCGCCGAGCTTCTCTTCGTCGGAGCTGTTCTTGGCGCGGACGGCGGTACGGAACTTCGGATCCGGATAGACGGTCTTTTCAACCTGAAGGTCACCGCTCTTGACGAGGGTCTGGGCAGCGCCCGTGCCTTTCAGCTTGATGGTGGCGATGATGTCACCGGCGACGGCCTTCTCCACGTTCTCACGTTTCTGACCGGCGAAGCAGATCAGCTGGGAGACGCGTTCTTTGGTGTTGGTGTTGGTGTTGAGGAGGTCCATAGCTTCGGTGATTTCACCGGAGTAGATCTTCATATAAGCCACATCGCCGAGGTGTTGCTCGACGGCGGTCTTCCAGACGTAAGCGACGGTGTTGCCGGCGGCGTCGCACTTGATTTCCTCGCCGTTGGTGGCCTTGACGGGGGCTACTTCAGCGGGAGTGGGGCAGTTGCCCTTGATGATCTGCATGAGGCGGTCAACGCCCTGGTCGGTCTTGGCGGCGATGCACACAACCGGGAAGGTACCGCGGTTGATGACACCGAGTTTGAGGCCGCGCATCATCTCCTCTTCGGAGAGGGTGCCTTCCTCGAAGTACTTGTCCATGAGTGTCTCGTCGTTTTCAGCGGCGGCCTCAATGAGGGCGGCGTGCATCTCTTCGGCCTTGTCGGCTTCGGAGGCGGGGATCTCTTCCACGATCATTTTTCCGCCACCGACGGGGAACTTGAGGAGTTTCTTCTGGAGGAGGTCAATGACGGAGTCGAAGCCGACGCCGGCGTTGACGGGGTACTGCAACGGGAGGACGCTGCCGCCGAAGTTGTGCTTCAGTTCGCGGAGGGTCTCGTCGAAGTTGGCTTTTTCGTGGTCGAGCTGGTTGACGGCGAAGACGACGGGGGTGTGCATCTTCTTGGTCCAGCGCCACTGGGTTTCAGCGCCGACATCCACGCCGTTCTGGGCGTTGATGACCATGACAGCGGTATCGGCCACTCTCAGTGCACCAATCACCTCGCCTACGAAATCGTCGAAGCCGGGGCAGTCGATCATGTTGATCTTGGTGTTTTCGAACTCGCTGTAGATGACGGAGGACTGGATGGACTGTTGTCTTTCCAGTTCCACCTCACGATAGTCGGAGAGGGTGTTCTTGTCCTCCACGGAGCCGCGTCTGCTGATCACGCCACCGTGGAATGCCATCGTTTCGGCCAAAGTGGTTTTGCCGGTGCGGTTACCGCCGATGAGGGCAATGTTTCTGATGTCTTGCGTCTGATAAACTTTCATTGTTTGTTTAATTATTTGATTATTACTATTTTACTTTATTACAAAAAAGCGGGCAAAAATACAACATTTTTTTCAAATATGAACACGGAAAAGTGAATTTTTTAAAGCCGACATAATCCTTTCCTCTCTTAATCTCTTCATCTCTTCATCGCACCCCCGCAAATAGTTTTCAATTTTCAATTCTCAGTTTTCAATTTATTCGTATTTTTGCGGCCGTTGTTCGTTCCTAAGCCCAGAAGGGCGGAAGGCGGATTCAAACGAAAAGAAGCATGAAACTGGCAGATCGATTGTTGAATGTACTGGAAGAATACCATACTTTGGGTATTAGCGAGCAGATAGACTATCAGAAGTTCTATCTTTACTCGTTGATCACCCATTCTACGGCTATTGAAGGAAGTACCGTGACGGAGATTGAGAACCAACTGCTTTTTGATGAGGGAATTACTGCCAAGGGCCGCACGTTGCAGGAGCAGATGATGAACCTTGACCTGAAAGCAGCATACGAGCATTCGATGCGCTTGGCCGGACAGCACACTGATTTTTCCATTGATTTACTGAAAAGTCTGTCTGCTTTGGTGATGAAAAACACTGGCGGGCAATATAATACGGCACAAGGTTCGTTTGATGCAGCCAAAGGCGACCTTCGTTTGTTAGGAGTTTCGGCGGGCATTGGCGGACGTTCGTATATGAATTATCAGAAAGTCCCTCAGAAGCTACAGGATTTTTGTGAGTGGCTCAATGCGGAACGGTACAAACTCCAAAAGGAAGATATTATCACAGCCTACAACCTAAGTTTTGATGCACACTATCAGCTGGTTACCATTCATCCGTGGGTGGATGGCAATGGACGGATGTCGCGTTTGGTGATGAACCAGCTGCAATTTGAGTTCGGACTGGTACCTGTGAAAATCGTAAAGGAGGACCGAGCCGAATACATTCAGGCGCTGGTAGATGCCCGCGAACAGGAATCTGTGGATCCGTTCCGCAACTTTATGTTGGAGGAGCACATACGCAACCTCAGCAAAGAGATTGCGGAATACAAAAAATCGCAAATGTCTGACCCGATAAATCCCGTTGCTGACCCGATAAATATTTTCACTGACCCGATAACGGAGCGCTTGTATCAGGCTATATTGCAAAACGATAGTCTGAATTACAGTGGTTATGCAGCACTATTAGGGGTTTCGGAAGCCACCATCAAGCGCCGCCTCGCTGACCTGAAAAAGGCGGGCTGGATTGTCCGTGTGGGCAGCAACAAAACCGGGCGGTGGGGGACTGCAACCAAATAATTTTCCGTTTTCAATTCTCAGTTTTCAATTTGCCCAAAACGCTCACTTTTCTGCCATTTTTTGCAGAAAAAGTGCTACTTTTGCCGCGGAAAATCGCAATAACTTCCGATAATACAAATCACCACTAATATGATGGATGCAGAAATTCTCCAGTTGTCAGAAGAAGACATCAAGTTACGTTACATAACGCCGGCCATCCTCCAGAAAGGATGGTCTGTTGAGGATATAACGATGGAGACCAAGGTGAAGTTGACGGATGGGAAGATTAACTTGAAAGGGAATCTGTTTTCACGCGGGAAAGCCAAATATGCTGACTATGTGTTGTATTTCAACCGTTCAACCCCAATTGCCATCGTTGAGGCAAAGGATGCAACTCATTCGGTTAGTTTCGGTATGCAGCAAGCAAAAGAGTACGCTCACATGATGGATATACCTTTTGCTTTCAGTTCCAATGGCTTTGGTTTTCAGGAATATGACTTCCTGACAGGGAAAGAGCGAAGCTTTCCTATGGATGAATTTCCTTCAAAAGAGGAATTGTGTGCCAGGTATTTGTCTGAAAGCCATGAGGGTAAGGGTTTGAATGAAACAGAGATGAAAGTGATGGAGCAACCGTTCTGCACGGGTCAAGATATATTTCCTCCCAGATATTATCAGCGGAATGCTGTCAACAGAACGGTAAATGCTATCGCCAATGGCGAAAAGCGACTCCTTTTGGTGATGGCGACCGGAACAGGAAAAACATATACGGCTTTCCAAATTGTATATCGTTTGTTGAAAGCAGAAGTGATAAAGAAAGTGCTTTATTTGGCTGACCGCAATGTGCTTATTGACCAATCTATACAGCAAGATTTCAAGCCATTGAACAAAACCATTCACAAGGTCAACTATCAGCAGGATTTGGGCAGCGGTATTACCGCATACGAAGTCTATTTTGCCCTCTATCAGCAGTTAATTGGCCAAGGAGGCAAACAGAATTACAAGGAGCTGTTCAAACCCGAATTCTTCGATATGGTGATTGTGGATGAGTGTCATAGAGGCAGTGCCAAGGATGATAGCAATTGGCGTGAAATATTGGAGTATTTCAGCGATGCCATTCAATTGGGTATGACGGCCACCCCGAAAGAGACCCGATACCAGTCGAGCATCAGTTACTTTAACGAACCCATATACACCTACAGCCTGAAGGAAGGTATTGAAGACGGCTTCTTAGCCCCTTTCAAAGTGGTGAATATTACCACAAATATTGGGGACGAATGGCGTCCACTCAAGGGACAAAGAGATATTTTTGGAAATCTCATTGAGGATAGAATTTATAACAACTCCGATTACGATTACAACATCATCATCGAAGACCGCATCCGCGAGGTGGCGCACGAAATAACCAACTATCTGAAAAGCACAGACCGTATGGCCAAAACCATTGTTTTCTGCGCCGATGAAGACCATGCAGACAGGATGCGCACGGCCCTTGTGAATGAGAATTCAGATATGTGCAAGAAAAATCCGGATTATGTGGTGCGTATTACGGGAAGCGATGCATACGGGCAATCCAAACTGGATTATTTCATTTCTGTTTCCTCCAAGTATCCAGTCATCGCCACGACGAGTAAACTGCTCTCTACGGGCGTTGATTGCAAAATGGTGAAAGTAATCGTGCTTGACCAGCGCATCAACTCCATGACGGAGTTTAAGCAGATTGTAGGTCGTGGTACGCGTATCCGCGAAAAAGAGGGCAAGACACATTTCACCATTATGGATTTCCGTAACATCACCCGTTTGTTTGCCGATCCGGAATGGGACGGACCGATAGAAGTGGACGAGAACTACGGGAAAGACCTGTCGGTGATTTATGCGCCTTGTGAAGATAATATAACAGAAGCAAACGAACCTCGTGAGCCATACAGGAAGCCTATCGTTGACAAAGATGGCTGCACGGTGCGTGTCATCAACAAGGTTGTTTCCGTTTATGATTCCAACGGAAAACTCCTTCGCACGGAAAGCATAACCGACTATACGCGCAAGAACATCAACGACACCTACGCCAACCTTGACGATTTTATCAATCATTGGAATGCCTCTGAAAGGAAAGCTGAAATTACGGATTTGTTGCGAGAGCAAGGTATTGATTTGCAGGCTTTAAAACAAGACAGGAATATGGAAGATGTGGATGATTTCGACTTTATCTGCCACATCGCATACGGGAAAAAGCCTTTAACGCGGCGTGAACGAGCTGAGAATGTGAAAAAACGGGATATTTTCAACAAATATGGCGAGCAAGCCCGGAAAGTTTTGGAAGCCCTGTTAGACAAGTATGCCGATGACGGCATTTCCCAATTGGAAAGCCGGAGTGTTCTTCGTCTTGATCCATTCCGTCAAATGGGCTCCCCCGCCAATATCGCCAGATTTTTTGGTGGCAACCAGCAGTATTTTGACGCTGTGAAAGAACTGGAAAACTACATTTATAACATAGCATAATAATGGCACTGACTAATTTTGTAAAGAGTATCCGCAACATCATGCGAAACGATGCCGGTATCAATGGCGATGCCCAGCGTATCGAGCAAATCGCATGGATGTTGTTTCTCAAAGTATATGACGAAAAAGAAAACGACTGGGAGTTCAACGAGGACAATTATGTCTCTTTCATCCCAGAGGACTGTCGCTGGCGCAATTGGGCTAAAGATGACGGTACAGGCAAAGCGATGACGGCCGATGCTTTGCTCGATTTCGTCAACAATACGCTTTTCCCGACGTTGAAGAAGCTGGAGGTAACGCCCACTACGCCCATGCGTAGCGCCATTGTGCAGACCACTTTTCAGGATGCCAACCAATATATGAAAGACGGCGTGCTGCTCCGTCAGGTGATCAACGTTATTGACCAACTTGATCTTGGTGATTATGAAGAGAGCCACGCTTTTGGTGAGATTTATGAGGCCATTCTGAAAGAGATGCAGAGTGCAGGCTCGGCAGGCGAGTTCTACACCCCTCGCGCCCTTACTGATTTTATGGCTGAAATCATTCAGCCCAAGGTGGGTGAGAAAATGGCCGATTTCGCTTGCGGAACGGGCGGCTTCATTACCAGTTGGCTGAATGCCCTCGATAAGAAGGTGAAAACAGCAGAAGATAGGGAGCAATATGCTGAATCGGTTTTTGGTATAGAGAAGAAGCAGTTCCCCTACATGCTTTGCGTGACAAACATGCTGCTGCATGACATTGATTCACCGAAAATCATGCACGACAATTCATTAGCGAAAGATGTGTTGAACTACACCGACGACGACAAGTTTGACGTGGTGCTGATGAATCCCCCTTACGGCGGCAGCGAAAAGAACGATATAAAGAAGCACTTCCCGTCAGATCTGAGTTCCAGCGAGACCGCCGACCTCTTTATGGTGCTCATTATGCACCGCCTCAAGGAAAACGGACGCGCCGCCGTTATCCTGCCAGACGGTTTCCTCTTTGGTACCGACAATGCCAAGATGGCTATCAAGGAGAAATTGTTGCGCGAGTTCAACGTGCACACCATTATCCGTCTGCCCGGCTCCATTTTCTCTCCTTACACGAGCATCAACACCAATATCATCTTTTTCAACAACGAGAAAGTAGAAGATGCTCCCGAAGGCTTTTCTACCAAGGAGACTTGGTTCTTTCGTTTGGACATGCCCGAAGGTTACAAGCACTTCAGCAAGACCAAACCCATGCGCGTGGAACACTGCCAGCCTATTGGTGACTGGTGGACGGATAGAAAGGAGATGGTTACCACTGACGATGACGGCAATGTGGTGGACGAAAAGTCTCGTTGCTTCAAGGTGGAAGAGTTGATGGCCAAAGCCTGCAACTTCGACCAGTGCAAGTTCCCCAAAGCAGACGAGGAGGTGCTTCCGCCCGCCGAGCTGTTGGCCGACTACCACAAGCGTCGCGAAGCCCTGGACAAACAGATTGACGACACACTGGCTGAAATACAGAAAATATTAGGAATTGAATTAAAACAAGATTGAGCATGACTAACATCGTAGAAAAAATTCAGAGTGAAATCACTCAAGATTATTACAAACAGAACTTCCCTAATGATGGGCAAAGATTTGTCGCATGGTATTTACGCAACATATATTTATTGGATCAATTACAAGCAAAAGATGCAATTACTGATGGAGCAAACGACAAACAAATTGATGCGGTGTACATAGATGAAGATGAACAAAAGATTCATATCATCCAAGGAAAATTCTATACTGGAGACACTGTGAATGCTGAACCTATTAGGGAGGTTATTTCTGCTTGGAGTCAGTTTGATCACTTGGATAAATTGCAGGACAATGCTAATGAGAAACTCAAAAAGAAAATTTGTGAGATTTCAACTGCTCTTGAAGACGAAACATATTGTTTGTGTTTTGAATTAATAACCACATCTACTTTTTCAGAAGATGCCAATAGAGACATTGAAGCTTTTCAATCAAAATTGGCAGAAACTGACGATGATTGTTTCAATGCACAATTTGAGGTTGTTGACAAACAAGGCATTGAAGACAAATATAATATGGTACTTGAACAAGTCAACCCTTCCTTAAACCACACGGTTGTTTTAGAAAGAGGAAAGTATTTAATGACAGATTTGAGCAACACAAAAGTTCTTCTTGCTGCAGTATCTTTGAAGGAATGTATTAAGATGCCCGGTATTAAAGACGGTTCTTTATTTCAGAAAAATGTACGACAAAGTTTGGGCATTAACAATACTGTAAACAAAAAAATAAAAAAGACACTAAGTGACCCTGCAAAATGTCGTGATTTTTTCTTCTTTCATAATGGCATCACGGCTATTTGCAACAAGATGGAAGTTGTTGCCGATGGTCAGTTCAAGTTTTACGGCCTTAATGTGGTAAACGGTTGCCAATCATTAAATACGATTATCTCTTGCAGTGAAACGGTAAAGAAGAGGGATGATGCTTATGTATTGATACGCTTCTATGAAATACCGCAACGAGATCGCGCGGATTCAATAAGCATTAACACCAACACACAGAGTGCTGTCAAAGCACGCGATTTACGCAGCAACAGCAAGCAAGTGTTGAAACTGAAAAAAGCATACGAACAAAAATATCCGACAGGATTCTTTGCGACAAAGAGAGGCGAAACAATCCCTGCTGATAAAGATAAAAATTATGCTGTTGAGTTGTCTTTGCTCGGTAAACAAGCTACGGCATGGTATATGCAACGGCCTAACCTATCCTATGGTGAGACAAAAATCTTCGACAAATATTTTTCCACACTTTTTAAAGTAGAATATTTGCCAGAAGATATTTATGCTCTAAAATTTTGGTATAACAAAATTATGGAAGCATGGAATGAACATAATCCTTACGGCATTAACGATACCATTCTAACAATGAAAGCGTATGCCCCATATCATATTTTGTACGCAATATCGGCCATATTTGCAAAAAGCAACAACCAGGATAATGTGCCATCACCATCGCAATGTTTGGAAATTGCCAATCTGCATGATGGATACATTGACACTATTATTTCTATGGCGGTAAGTTGTCTTAATAATGCTCTTGAAACGGAAGATGCAAAATGTAAATCGGATAACCGCACATTCATACCACAGAATTGGATAAAGAGCAAAACTAGTTTAAACGGAATCCAAAGTGCAATCATAAATATGTTTTCCTTTTCTTCTGATGCGAGAAAAATGAAAACTGAACTCGTTATGGATCCGCAATATTTTTCATATAGGGTTAAAGCAGCAGATGATTAAACTATGAACGCGCAACAACTTAAAAACAGCATCCTGCAACAAGCCATCCAAGGCAAGTTAGTTCCGCAAGACCCCGCCGACGAACCCGCCTCGGTGCTGCTCCAGCGCATCCGCAAGGAGAAGGAACGCCTCGTGAAGGAAGGCAAACTGAAGAAAAAGGACCTGGAGAGCAAGCCGATTGAAGAGGACGAGATCCCGTTTGAGATTCCAAAGAGTTGGGAATGGTGTAGATTAGGTAGCATTATTGAGTTTGTAAATGGGCGTGCATATAAAAAGGATGAATTATTAGAAAAAGGTAAATACAAAGTCCTAAGAGTTGGTAATTTTTTCACGAATCAATCATGGTATTATTCTGATTTGGAATTGCCAGAAGAAAAGTATTGTAATGATGATGATTTGCTATACGCATGGTCTGCCTCCTTTGGACCTAAGATATGGCATGGAGGAAAGACAATTTTCCATTATCACATTTGGAATTTAAAATACAATAGAGATTGTTTGTTCAGAGAATACCTATACTATTTCTTCCTCTATGACAAAGAAAGAGTGGGAACGGCAACAACGGGGAGTACTATGATACATGTGTCAATGGAAAACATGATGCCTCGTTTGATTCCTATACCCCCTCTCGCCGAGCAGCGTCGCATTGTGTCGAAGATAGAGGAGTTGATGCCTTTGGTGGAGCGTTACGGCAAGGCGCAGCAGGCCTTGGACCAGCTGAACGAGAGTCTGCCCGCGCGCCTGCGGCAAAGTATCCTGCAGGAAGCCATTCAAGGCCGCCTTGTGCCTCAAGACCCGAAGGAGGAATCGGCATCGGAATTGCTGAAACGCATCCGCAAGGAGAAGGAACGCCTCGTGAAGGAAGGCAAACTCAAGAAAAAGGACTTGGAGAGCAAGCCGATTGAAGAAGATGAGATTCCGTTTGAGATTCCGGAGAGTTGGGAGTGGGTGAGAATTAAAGAAGTAATTTGTCTTTTGTCGGGTCAGGATTTAGTTCCTCAAAGGTATTCTTCTAACCCAATAGGAATTCCATATATAACTGGAGCAAGTTGCTTCAACAAAGGACAGTTGGTCGTAAATAGATGGACAAATAGTCCAACCTCTGTATCCCATAAGGATGATTTGCTTATTACATGTAAAGGGACAGTGGGTGCAATGGCATATAATACAATTGGCGATATTCATATTGCTAGACAAATAATGGCCATTTCATCCTTTGGTATGTATATGCCATATATGAAATACTTTATGGAGTTTATTGTTCCTGAATTAGAGAAGAAAGCCCATAGTATTATTCCTGGTATTTCGAGAGAAGACGTATTAAATAGTTTATGCCCTCTTCCTCCGCTTTCCGAGCAGAAGCGGATAGTGGCGAAGGTGGAGGAGTTGTTTGGGGTGCTGGGATAAAGATGACCCGGAGTGTGCATTGTATAGTGTAATCTGAAACAAAGAGATGAAGAAAATCTATTTGGATTGGAATATCATTAATCATCTAGAGGAAGATCCTGAATTATATAACTTTATCCGTCAGTATCAATCTCATTTTGTTTTTGTGTATTCTCCCGCACACTTTTCTGATTTGATGAAAAGTTACAAAGAAAACGGGAGCAATGAATGTTTCGAAAAGGACTTAAAACGACTTGAGGACATTTGCGAAACTCATCTGATGTACTATTCTGACAAAATAATGCATATCTACAAGTGTCCCCCGACGGAATTTCTGGAAAAAGAAGGGAAAGTTTCTCCTGCTATTAAAGATGTCTTCAATCCTGATTTCTTTAAGAATGCGTTGACTCTAGATGATGGGGTGGATCTGTACAATCTCTTCTGTAATAGGTTGAAATCCATTTCTTTTGAAAAGACAATAGAATTGCCGTTTCTGGGCAGTTTTTCCAATGGCCTTGAGTTACTAAATTGTGGTTTTGCTTTTTTTGAAAAAATATTGACAGATAAAGTATTTGTCAAGGATTTTCGTGCAACAATCACCAATAACCTGACAGACAAAGAGATAACAAAATTTAATGGCTATTCACCAGACAAAATCATAGAAACCATAAATGCTTATCTTTACGAACACGGGTGTAAAGATGGATTTATGGAAATTATCAAGAAAAATCTACAAAACAACAACCAAGATGACGAGAAGTTGATTTTTGAAAGTCTATATATAGGACTTGACTTCATGCGATTCCATTCAGACAAGAGAGATTTGATGAATATCCTTGCCGATGCGGACCATGCTTATTATGGCAGTTACTGCGATGTTTTGGTTACAGCTGATGCCAAAATGAGAAGTAAAGCAGAGGCAGTATATTCCCATTTAGGCAACAACACAAGAATCATTCGCAAGGAACAATTACTACAATATTTGAAAGACGAAGTGCGCGGAGAGATAATGATTGAAGAGCCCATTAAAGAAGTCTTGTCAAGCCAACACATTCCTGAAAAATACAATGAAAATGACATCTATGTAAAATGGACAAAGCTTGAGAATCATTATTTGGGATATTTCAATAAATTAGAATTCCAGCTCGAGTTAAGAACAGGTCAATATGGGATTGTACTTAAAAAGGAAGGAATTTTTGAAAAATGTGTGTATTTCAGTGAAGTAGACAAGTTCTTTGCGATAATGAAAGATTTATTGCATGACCTAAGTGACATTAAATTTTTTGAAACAGAATATGTAGAAAAATTTAAATCGAAAGACAAGAATGCATCCTTCTACTTTCAATTTACGCCACAAATTCAAATGATCTTGTCGATGGAAGAGAAAGACGATTTCCTGTTGCCTATTTTGTGTATGGTTCCTATTTCTGATGGCTTTGCATCATAAAAAATTGATCAGTCATTATCTGGGAACATATTGAATTTCACCATTAATAGCGTCTTTCAAAATGGCGTCCACAAACAGTTCTGCGGCAAGCTGGATTGTTCTTTCCAAATTTTCGCTCTCAAACTCATACTTTACTTCTCGGATTTTCACTGTCCCCCAGTAACGGGTTTCAATCCAAGCGTCTTCAAATTTGAACACTTGAGATGAATTCGGTTCCGGATTTTTGGGATGTTGTACTTCGAGTTCATCAAGGGAGGAAATCTTCTTTCCTGTGGAATCTCGTATCTCCCTGCTTGTTATTTCGAGCGGAAAATGTGTGGCTTTATTCCATTTGTCAGCTTTTTTATAGTCAAAAGAAGCATAGAATTCACGTAAGTGCTGCAAATTGATTCCCTTATGCTTGGCGCAATCTTCATCAATCTGATATAGACAGCTGATACGATTGATATGAAATTTTGTAGTAATCTCTCCAGCAATATCATCTGATTCAGGTATTCGCAACTCTTTCAGAGAAATGCCATATTCTTCCGCATAGTTTATCGCACCCTTTTGGAATCCCCTACTGGTAACCATAATTCCAATCACGTTGTTCAGATCAGTTAAAACTCCCTGAAAATCTCGCACTTTCCCTACAGGAACCAATGAACTGTAGTTCTTACATTCAATGGCAACACGGTGTTTATTACCGGCAATTTCGTATTCCCAATACACATCAATTTGATGCTTATCGCCAGATTTTCCTTGCAGCTTCACATTATGCTCCACTTTGGTAGGCTTGAGAACATCATTATTCACAAGCTTTTGATAAACACGTCGGGTAAATAATTCAAATTCGGTATTGCGATTCATCATTTAATAATTGTTGGTTCTTTGTTCCGTAAAAATACTTTAGACTGGTTAGATGCAAAAACTATGCCAAATTTTGTTATATAATATGTTAAAAAATAGAAAATAAATATATACTAAAACTTGATATTATATCGTTGTGTTATTTTTAAGAAATAAATAAGCAATGAGACAGGGAGAACAACAAGAGGATGCAATCGAGATGCCAGGCTTCTTTCGCCAAGTGACCAACTGGAAGGAATTGCGATTTTATCAGAAAACGGAGGTCTTGTATCAACTCACCTACGTGTTTTGTGAACGTTTTCTGCCCAAATACGGAGATCGCACCGTAGATCAGATGATTCAGGCGGCACGCTCCGGCAAACAGAACATCGTGGAGGGCGCCGAGGACGGGAAAATGTCTAATGAGATGGAACTCAAATTGTTTAACGTCGCCCGTGCGAGCATCGGCGAGCTGCGTCAGGATTTCGGAGATTATCTCAAATCCCGTCATCTGGCAATATGGACTCCTGCCGATGAACGTTTCAGCCCCATGCAGAACTTCACCAAAACACATAACGTCCTCAGCGATTACGAACCTTTCTTTCAGCGCTGGAGTGCCGAAGAGATGGCCAACGTCGGCCTCACCCTATGCTACCAAGTAGATGTTATGATGAACAGATACCTGAAAACATTAGAAGAGACCTTTATCAAAGAAGGTGGGGTGAAAGAGCGAATGCATAAAGCGCGCACCGAATTCCGCAAGCAACAAGACAACCGCCGAATACAATTGGAGCAAACCGTGCCGCTGCTTCAGCAACAGCTGGCCGCCGCCCAAGAAGAGGCCGCCAAATGGAAAGCAGCCTACGAAGACTTGAAGCAACGGGCCATTAAAGCCTATAACTCTCAACAAAAGATTATAGAAGAGTTGAAGAAGAAGCTTCTATAAACAACTAGAAACTATAGATCTATGGATGCTATTCCTTTGAAAATGAAAATTATGTAAACTGGTACCACCAACGCCGCCATGGACGACCTGTAGCCTCCCCCACCCCTGTTTTTCGCGTCCGCGCTACCTGCGGTGGTATCAGTCGCGTGGCTCCGAAACGCGGCACGGAATAATTCCCCTTCTTCGCAAGAAGGGGTGCACGAAGTGCAGGGTAGTTGTATAGGAATAATGAGTACCTTGTGTTAACTAGGTACCAGTGGATTCTACTACCCCGGCCTACGGCCACCCCTTCTACATAGAAGGGGAATCTCTTTGGGCGCAAGCGAAGAATATGAACAAACAAATCGCATTCCCCGTCCTCGCAAATAATTTTCATTTTCCACCTTTCAATTCTCAATTTATTTGTACCTTTGCAACCTGATTTTTGTAAACTAAACGTATTGTAAATGAGCAGGTATCCTGAATCCATTGACCGAATCACGCGGGCACGGCTTGCCGCTTCCGCTGTCGGGTCGGTGCTGAGCATCGCCCTCACGATGTTTTTCGTCGGCGTTCTCGTCTTCCTCGCCTTCTTCTCCACCAAGTTCATCCGCAACCTCTCCAGCAAAATGGAGATGGAGGTCCTCTTCTACTCGCAGGAGTCGG
The DNA here is from genome assembly GCA_017961265.1 of Bacteroidales bacterium. Classification (GTDB taxonomy): domain Bacteria; phylum Bacteroidota; class Bacteroidia; order Bacteroidales; family WCHB1-69; genus UBA1756. The sequence continues at coordinate 13,920 of JAGCXN010000043.1, forward strand.
GCGTGAAGGAGGCGGACATCATCGCTTTCGAACAAAACCTCAAACTCCAGCCGTACATCGCCACCTCCCGCGTGTCGTCGCAGGCCGACAATGTGGCCGAAGCCAAACGGGTCATCGGCAACAACTTCGAAGAGGTGATTCCGAACCCCATCAACGCCTCCATCATCCTGACACTCAAGGAGGAATACACCCAGAACCCCGATTCGCTCAATAATGTGGTCAAGGCCATCAAGGAGAACAAGATCGTACAGGACGTGGAATACCCCGAATACATCGTGGACCTCATCCAAGGCAATTTCAATAAGATCCAATGGATCACCCTCGGCTTCTGCGCCGTCTTTATGTTCATTTCGTTACTGTTGATTGCCAATTCGTTGCGACTGAACATTTATGCCCAACGTTTCAATATCCGCAGCATGTTGCTGATTGGCGCCACCCGCCGGTTCGTCCGCAAGCCCTTCATCCTGAAAGGTTTGGCACAAGGCGCTTGGGCAGGTTTCATCGCCGTGATTCTGGTGGCCGCGGCCTTGTGGGGCGGCTACGTCGCACTTCCGGAGATTTTTGACCTCTCCTACACCCGCGAAATCAGCATCCTCCTCGGCGGCCTCTTTCTTTTCAGCATCCTGTTCACCATGCTGGCCGCCTTCCTTTTCGTGAACAAGTACATCAAAATCAATTCCGACCGTTTATATCTGTAAATAATTATGGCACAAGTAATTTCTACTAAAACCGAAAACAAAACGCCCCAATACGGCAGAAAGCCGGCCACTCCGAAACGTCCCCCGCTCTTCCGGAAACTGAACTACATCCTGATGGGTGTCGGTGCGGTCATCCTCTTCATCGGCTACATCGCCCTTTCCGGCGGTGCCTCCGACGACCCTGCGAAATTCAGCGAAGCCATCTTTGACACCCGCCGTCTCGTCGTCGCGCCCATCCTGATCCTCCTCGGCCTCGTCACCGAGATTGTCGCCATCATGTGGCATCCGCGCAACAAGGAGGCCGCCGAAGCCACCCCCGAAACGAAAGCGGAATAACCTATGGAGTGGTTTCAGGCTATCATCTTGGGCATCCTGCAAGGGCTGACCGAGTTCCTGCCCGTCAGCAGCAGCGGCCATCTCACCATCGCGTCCACCCTTTTCGGACTGTCGGGCGAAGAGAATCTGACCTTCACCGTGGTGGTCCATATCGCCACCGTGTGCAGCACGCTCGTCATCCTCTGGAAAGAGGTCGTCTGGATCTTTAAAGACCTGTTTGCCAAGCAGTCGTGGAAGTCGTACAGCGGCTTGAACGACGGCACGCACTTTGCCATCAACATCCTGATTTCGATGATTCCCGTCGCCATCGTCGGCTTTTTCTTCAAAGACACGGTGGAGGCAATTTTCGGTTCGGGGATGCTCATCGTGGGCATCATGCTGCTGGTGACTGCCTCGTTACTCACCTTCTCCTACTTTGCGAAACCGCGCCAGCGGGAGGAAATCAGCGGCTGGCACGCCTTCATCATCGGTATCGGGCAGGCCGTGGCCGTGCTTCCGGGACTTTCCCGCTCCGGAACCACCATCGCCACAGGACTTCTGCTCGGCAACAAAAAGGAAAAGCTGGCCCAATTCTCGTTCCTGATGGTCATCCCTCCGATCCTCGGCGAAGCGCTGTTGGACGTTAAAGACATCGCGGAGGTCGGTTTTGCCACCGCAATGAACGGTATCTCGCCGCTCGCTCTCGGTCTGGGCTTCATCGCCGCCTTTGTCACCGGCTGCCTCGCTTGCCGCTGGATGATCAACATCGTGAAGAGAGGCAAGCTGGTGTGGTTCGCCGTCTATTGCGCCATCATCGGTATTTTCGCCATCACTTACGGCTGCCTCCACTAACCGTTTCCCATCTGGAAAAATATCTTTATCATTATGAAAATCAGTGAAGTATTATCCTTTTTAGAAAAAAAATACCCTCTCTCCTATCAGGAGGATTTCGACAACTGTGGCATCCAGTGCGGCGACAAGGAACGGGAAATCACGGGCGTGCTGGTCTGCTTCGAAATGTCGGAGGAGACGATTGACGAAGCCATCCGTCTCAACGCCAACTTGGTCATTTCGCACCATCCGCTCATCTTACGGAAGGGCATTTTCAAAATCGAGCCCGTCGGACGGGTGGGAAAAGTCATCTGTAAAGCACTGGAGAACAAGATGGTGCTCTATTCCATGCACACCAATCTGGATAGTGCCGTGGGTGGAGTGAACGACACATTTGCCGACAAGCTCGGTTTGGAAAACGTGAGCGTCCTCTCCCCCATCGAAGGAGAGTCCAACGTAGGTTTGGGCCGTATCGGCGAACTGCCGGAAGCGATTCCCGCCAAAGTTTTCCTGCTGAGATTAAAAGAAGCGCTTGGGTTGCAGATGGTTCGCTATTACGGCAACATTGACAGCCTTGTCCGTCGTGTGGCGGTTCTGGGCGGGGGTGGCAGCTCCTTCATCGGGCAGGCACTGGCTGCGGGTGCCGATGTTTACGTCACGGGAGATGTCAAATACCACGACTTTCATTCTGCCGAACGCCAAATGCTTATTGCCGACATCGGGCACTTTGAAAGCGAACATTTTATAAAAGAAATTATTTATAACGAACTAAAAGAAAATTTTAATACTTTTGCCGTTTCGTTATCGGAAGTTGAAAAACTGCAAATTAGCATCATATAATATTTAAAATCAAGAATTTACAAATATCAATATGGCAAAGAAAAAAGTAAAAGAAGAGGCTGTTTTATCCGAAAATCAGGCAGTGGCTACCGCCACCGAGGCAACTGCCGCTAATCTGGTGCCCGCTCCGGAGGAGAACAGCATCGCATACAAATTGTTGTCCCTCTACCACCTCCAATGCATCTGTTCCGAGATCGACAAGATTCGTATTGAGCGCGGTGAACTGCCGAATGAGGTCCGTAATCTGGAAGACGATATTGAAGGTAAAAAGACCCGTATCAGCAAGTTCCAGGAGGAAATCAAGGAAATGAACGAAAAAATTTCCACAGAAAAGAACAAAATTCAAGAGGCGCAGGCGCTGATTGCCCGTTACGAGGAGCAACAGAATAATGTACGCAACAACCGTGAATACGATTCTTTGTCAAAAGAAATTGAATATCAAACTGTTGAAATCCAAAATTCCGAAAAGAAGATTTCCAAAGTTCAGGCCAATATGGAAATCAAGACGGAGGAAATCAAGAATTTGGAGACTGAGTTGAAGGAAAAAGGAGAAATCCTTACGCAGAAGAAGGGCGAATTAGACGGTCTCATTGCTGAACACGAAGAGAAGGAAAAAGAGCTGATGGCGAAGGCTGAAACGTTCAAGGAAAAAGTGGAGCCTCGTCTGCTCACTGCCTTTGAAAGAATCCGCAAAAATGCCCGCAATGGTCTGGCTATCGTGCAAATCAGCCGTGACGCATGTGGTGGTTGCTTCAGCACCATCCCGCCCCAGCGCCAGTTGGACATCCGTCTGCACAAGAAGATCATCGTGTGCGAAGCTTGCGGACGTATCTTTATTGACGAGCAATTGGTCAAAGAGGACAAGGAGCGCGCCGAGGCTGCTGCCCAAGCCGCTGAATAAGCACTTCTGCACCATATAAAAGCCGCAACGTCTGGACGTTGCGGCTTTTTCTTTCAAAATAACGTCCCCAATTGGCCATTTTAATGTAAATTTGCGCCCCCTAATTTTGATGCCGTGGATTTATCAAAACGACTTAAGGAGTATTACAACGACCTGCTGTTCAAGATAAAATATTCTCCCAATCTGTTTGAGCGGGAAATTCTTGATATCCGAATGTCTGAGGAGCGCATCCGCACCCATGTTCTGAGGAAGTTCAGGAAAGATTTCTTCTCTTTTGCCATCAAGACAAAGGACGATATTTTCAAATATCTTTTTTACATATTGATACTGTTGCTGCTGGTGGCACTTCCGATATTATCGGCAGAGGTTGGCGTCTCTCAGACCGAGATTGCAGATCATCAACAAGCTGAACTTTTTTACAGTCACTTCACTTCTGATAAGACTGATGTGGACGGGGATACCTATGCCCAAAACCATCCTCATTTTGTGGATTTTCTCTGTTGCTGTTTTTGCAAATGGCTTGGAATTAGTGCTATATACCAATTTCGGCATGTCATAGGGGCCCTATTTGCATGGGGAATCATTCTCCTCGCTGGAGGATTTCTGATGAAACTCTTTACATGGCGGGCTGCTTTTTTCGGAACATTCCTGCTTTTCATCTCTCCTCACTTTATGGCACAATCTTTCGGAAATGTAGCGGATATATCTTTTGCATTTTTTTATTTATTAGGCATTTACGAAATTTATTTATTCATCACTGAGTTCCCTGTGGTCAAATGGAAGCGGCTGGTTCTACTTGCTCTTGCCACCATTGCCGCTATTTATATCAGCTGTGCCGGATTCGTTCTTCTGCACTATTTTATACTTGTCGCTTTTCTAATTTTCTTTGTAGAGAATCCCATCCGAAAGATATTCACACGTTCTTATGGGCGCAATTTCCTGAAACTCGTCATTATCGTTTTTGGGACTGTAACGGTGGTCTATTTGGCAGACCTGCTGAATCCGCTTCATTTTCTGAGATTTTCCAATTCGGGGCTTTCCAATGCTGTAGTCAAGTCCACTGTGAATCTTCCTGTTACGGAATTTCTTTGGGGAGGGAAGAGTGTATCGACCACTTCACTCGGCACACGGTTTCTTTTGACGAGGATGCAGGTTACTTTGCCTTTGGTCATTATCATTGGCTGTCTGGTGCACCTATTATTCGTACGCACGGTGATAAAAGAGGCGCATATTTTTCCGTCATTGTTGTTGTACTTCAGCCTATTTTTTCCGCTATGGTCACTTCACAGAACGGGTGCGAGTATAGGCGACGGCTGGTTCTATTACACCATGCTATATCCTCTTGTGGTTCTGTTCGCAGCCGCAGGATACGATGGCTTCTTACGACGAGTGGATGACCGTTACACCAATGCTGTCATTGTGGGTGGCATCTTCCTGCTATCGTTACTGCCCCTGCGGCATGTCTTACTCAACCAGCCAGGAGTGGGCATTTACTACAACGAACTTGCAGGTGGAGTCCACAGCACTTTTGGAAAGTATCCGACAGATGAAGGGCACAAATACAACCATAAAGCTTCCAAATGGCTGCTTTCATACATCCACAAGAACGATGAACGCTACCTTGTGGACACGCTGCCCAAGTTGCAGGTAGCCACAATGGATATTGACGCCACCCGTTTCTTCTTCCGTGGTGATACAGGGCGGATTGCGATAGTGGAGGGGTCATTGGCTGACACGGGACTGCATTGGGACTACTACCTCTCATACATTGACGATGTACCATCACGGCAGATAAGGAGCCTATGGGAAGGAAGGGAGGATATTCTTAAGGCTTATAAAGCCGACGGGAAAATCGTCACACTTATCCTACGCACACTTCCTGATACAACCACTACAGTTATCGATACACTTGCAACAGATAGTATTGCCCTCACACAAAATAAAGTCATAAATTGAACGTTACTTCTGATATGAAAAAATCAGCCGCCGTTTTCTATATTCTCCTATTGTGCCTGTTGATGGGCAGTTGCAAAAAAACGGATCTCACAGCATCCTATCTGTATATCGACACCTCTGCCTTTTATGTTGATATGACCAACTTCAACGAGGAGTTCTCAACGGGTTACGACCAAGGAGAGCTTAACTGCATCGCTTCACATAATTTCCCTGATGCATGGGTTATGGTTAACGGCAAAGATTTGGGAACATGGGAGTTGCCCTGCAAGATTCCTGTTCTGGCTGAAGATGCTGTCTCCGTTCAGATTTTTCCGGGGGTAAAATTGAATGGTGTTTCCACGAGCCGTCCACGTTATCCCTTTGCTGATGCCAATAGACAGACCATCAACCTTAGACACAATGAGATAACCACTATAACCTCCATCCCTTTCAAGTACTATTCCACCACTGCATTCAAAATTATTGAGAATTTTGAGCGTGACTATAACGGTTATTTTACGGCGGAAGACACCAATGGTGTGAATTTTGAGCATATCTACGATGACCAGAATCCCCAAAATCGTGTCGGGAAAATCTCTCTTGAGGGGGAAGTCAACGACTTCAATGTCATTTCCTCTACGATGAAGTTCAGCAATGTCGAATATGTATTCTTGGAGATGGATTACCGTTGCGATGTGGAAAATGCACAGATTTATGCTGGCGTCCTTATTAACAAGCCAACAAGCTCCATTGCGACCGACGAGCCTCTTGTGGTAGTAAATGCCTCTACCGAATGGAAGAAAATCTATATCAATCTTACACAATCTGTTCTTCGCAACCACACTAGTGATGCCGTCGGCTACCGTGTCTATCTATCTGGTGGCCGTAGCGATAGTCGTCCCCTGCACTATTACTTCGACAATATTAAGGTCATATACCGATAGTCCTCCATGAACAACAAGAAGAGAATCAGCGCACTATATATAACCTTCGATGTCATTGCCGCCATCATCACTTGGTGCTGTTTCTTTGTCTTCCGAAAGTACAATGTTGACCATAGTGTTCTCGGAAACCTTCAGGGAACCATTTTCAACGACTATAAATTTTACGTCGGGATTGTATCCAGTCCGCTCTACTGGGTATTCCTGCACGCAGTGTCCGGCACCTACAACCGCGTCTATCACAAGTCACGACTGAAGGAACTGGGAACCACCCTGCTTATCACCTTCATCGGCACGTTACTGTTCTTCTTCGCCTTCATCCTTGATGATGTCATCAACGACTACAACGACTACCTGCTGTATTATGCGGTACTGTTCGGGTTGCAGTTCGCGCTGACCTACCTGCCGAAGGTGTGCATCACCACCTCCACCATCAACCGGATCCGCAAGGGTGAGATTGGCTTCAACACCCTGATTATCGGTTGCGGGGAGCTTGCACGTGACACATACCGCGGCCTCTCCACCCATACGCCGACCACTGGCAACCTCATCATCGGCTACATCAAGATGAAGGATGACGATGAGGACTTCCTTGGTGGCGAACTCACCTGTTTGGGCACCCTCGACAACTTGCTGGAGGTCGTCAAGACGAATGAGGTTTCCGAACTGATCATCGCCTTACAGAACGGCAGTCGCAAGTACGTCGAGACCATCATCACTACGATTATGGATATGGAGATCGACCTAAAGATCATTCCGCAGATGCAGGATTACCTGATGGGGAATGTCCGCGTGTCGTCCATCCTCAACGAGCCGCTGATTTCCATCTCGCCTGATGCTTTGCCCGACTGGCAGAAGCATCTGAAGCGGTTTTGTGACATCTTCTTCTCCCTGATTGCCATTATCCTCCTACTCCCCGTCTATCTTTTCCTCGCCATCGGGGTGAAAGCATCCTCAAAAGGCCCCGTCTTTTATACGCAGGAGCGGATTGGCTACAAGGGGAAGCCTTTCCAGATCATCAAGTTCCGCTCGATGGTGCAGGATGCGGAGACTGGATGTCCGCAGCTGTCGAGTGCCGACGACCCCCGCATCACCCGCTTCGGAAAATTCCTCCGCAAGACCCGCCTCGACGAAACCCCGCAGTTCATCAATGTCCTCTTGGGTGACATGTCGCTTGTGGGCCCGCGTCCGGAACGCCAGTATTATATCGACCAGATTGTGAAGAAAGCACCGCACTACCGTCTTTTGTTCCGCATCCGACCCGGTATCACGTCGTGGGGCCAGGTCAAATACGGCTACGCCGAAAATGTGGACCAGATGGTGGAACGGCTCAAGTGGGATATCCTGTACATTGAGAACATGTCCCTCCAGATGGACATCAAAATCCTGATTTACACAGTTCTCATTGTACTCAAACGCTCCGGAAAATAGATGGATACTTTACACATTGCCATCCCCGCGATGGACGAGCTGGAGTACCTTCCACAAACCCTACAGTCCATAGAAGCTTCTGTATTTTCCGGTAAGAGTTCGTCCGAGCGGCCTTACACGGTTTACATCTGTGTCAACCAGCCCGACGATTGGTGGAACGATACGGCGGAACACCGTAGAATCTGTGAAAGTAACGCCGCATTGCTGCGCGTTCTGGAAGAGTGCCGTCCTAGCTGCCCTTTTGTGGTCATTGACCGTTCCTCCAAAGGGAGCGGCTGGACGGGCAAGAACTTCGGTGTCGGCTGGGCAAGGAAGGTGCTGTTCGACAACATCCTTTCCGTCGCCGCGCCCGACGACCTCATCGTCAGCATGGATGCCGACACACAGTTCGGAAAAGACTACCTGCAAAGCCTGCTCGACAACTTCGCCGCACACCCGGAGTGGGTGGCGTTGTCGGCGCCCTACTACCACCGGCTCACCGGCGATGACGGCACCGACCGCGCCATCCTGCACTATGAGATCTACATGCGCAACTACGCCATCAACATGCTGCGTATCGGCAGCCCGTACTCCTTCACCGCCATCGGCAGCGCCATTGTCGTACGTGCGGAATCACTCCGCAAAATCGGCGGCATCACGCCCGTCAAGAGCGGTGAAGACTTCTACCTCGTGCAGAAGCTCACGAAGATGGGGCCCGTCGGCAGCTGGAATCCCGAAAGTGTCTATCCGGCGGCGCGCTTCTCCGACCGTGTCTTCTTCGGCACAGGTCCCGCGATGAGCAAAACGGCATCGGGTGACCTCAGCAGCTACCCCATCTACCACCATTCGCTTTTTACGAAGGTAGCAGCGACCTACAGCCTGACGGACGAGCTATACCACCACGACCTCCACTCCGAGTTCTTGGATTTCCTGCAGCAACAGTTCAACCAGAGCGACCTGTGGAGCACAATCCGTAACAACGTGAAGGACTCGAACCAGTTCCGCAGAGCCTTCCACGAGAAGGCCGACGGACTTCGGATTCTTCAATTCCTCAAGCAGAAACAGAAGGCGGAACCTATTCCCGACATTCAGTCCCTGCGTGAAAATCTGATGTTATTTTTAACGGATGCGAGATGTGCCAAAGAAGCCGACAACGGCCTCGAAAAGGCACTGCCAGAAATCCAAGCTGCTGACGACATCACGTCGCTAAGCACAGCCACGCTGGCCATCCTCCGCGACACATTGCGGGATATGGAGATGGCATTACGCCATACCCTTGCTTAGAAGGGGAAGGGGCCGTCATCCACGGCGGTTTCCGCGTAAGGTTCTTGTGCTGCCGACTCCACTTTCTGCTCCGTAGGCTTGTTTTCCATTTTGTCCAACAGGGTTATCGTATTGGCATAAACCTCTGTCATATAATGTTTACCTTTGTCATCGTCCCACGTGCGGGTGTGCAGTTTGCCCTCCACATAGATCTTACGGCCCTTGGCGAGGTACTTTTCCGCAAAATCGGCCAACGCTCGCCAGCAGACCACATTGTGCCACTCGGTCAGCTCCTTGCGGGTGCCGTCCTTGTCTTTGTAAAACTCGGTCGTCGCCAATGTGAAGCCGACCTTCTTTGAGCCATTCTCAAACGTCTTCGTTTCGGGATTTTTACCCATGTTCCCGATAAGGATTACTTTGTTAATTCCAGACATAACTTTGGATTTTTAATTGGTTAAATTTTATATAAAGACTATGGCGCAAAGATACTATAACTGATATGCAAATTTCAAGGGTTGTTGATAACTTTTTTTCTTTCTCTATTTCAGAGGTTTATAACCGGATTTGTCCAAAATCGTCCGACTGTTGGTCTCCTGCATCAGCTGATTTAGGGAGATTTCAGGGTGTTTCTCCATATATTGCACAATGATACGCCAGCCGATGAATGCGCCAATGCGGCCTGGCGAATTCTTGAACGGATTGGAGAACGGAGCCTCCTGTACCAAGCGTCGGATGGGGTCTTCATCTTTAGAAAATAACAAATCGTTTTCAATCAGATAATTCCAAACATCCGCCTGATACTTTTGTGCCCACGCAAAATGTTCATCGCTGTAGCCAATTACATCGGCAACAGGCGTATCTGGGAACATTAACTCTGTGAAATAGACGATCTTACCTTCTTCAATCATATAGTCAAGAAGGGTGACGGGCGTTTTCGGCGGCAAATGGCGATACGCCAATGCGCGACGGAAACAGTCCAGTGCGATATACTTGCGGTCGCATTGTGCTCTGATATACTGGGGAATACGATAATCTTTATAATATTTGTAATCCCTCCCGAGATACCAGTCTAAATTGATAATAATTTCATTATCGACATAAAGCACAAACGGCGCAGAAGGGTCAATACCGGCAACAACACCATAAAAGACAGGAATTTGTGCATCGGGAAAATAGTACTTGTAAATACTGAGGGCTTTTTTCATCTGCTCCTCCACCGAATCCAGCGTCGGGAAGGCCTTGTCCACATCCTTATGAATCTCTTGGATATAAGGATCATTCAGGAAATCAGTTATTTGACGGACGTACATCTCATTTCTCCAAGCCGTGGAGTCGATAAAGCGGGGGTATTTTGCCGTGAGGCGTTTCAGTTCCGCCGGAATCTGCTTACGGTCCATCGCAAAAAGATCCTGGTCGTAACGTAAGACCTTCACCTCCAGTGTGTCAGCGATGGCATTCACCTCCTTGCGCACCTGACGGTCATCCTCCACCTCCGTTTTGCGGGAGTTGCCGTCGTCGATCCTGTGATGGTGACGGAACACAAAGAAAAACGCAATAGCTGCAACGAAAAAAGCTATTACACTATATATCAGTGTTTTCGATTTTTTAGAAAGGTTCATTTATAAACACATTAATTCCATTCATTGATTCTTTCACTCATCGCAACTCTGGACCACTTCAACGGAATCTTGAACGGGCTTCTTGTTTTTCCATTCAAAGGTTTCGATCATCCGCATCACATCCTCGCGGATGTAGTCGATAACAGGCTGGAGGGAGTCGTTATTCGGGGCGAAGTTAAAGTAGAGGGAGGCACGAAGGTAGTGTTCGGTGCTGTCCGTAAGCCAGAACTGGAGCGGACAGGCGACCTCCTTGCCCTTGATGTCGAAAATCTTGCCGTACAATTCCGCATCCTTATCATATATATAGGAATCCTCCACGTCATCGGCCTTCTGGAAATGGAATTCCACGAACTTCTCATCGTTGAGCATCAGCTGGCGAAGGTTGTTACGGACAGGCAGATAGGTCATCTCCAAAGCGGCGTGCTGCTGCGGATAGGTGATGTGAATCCAGATGCTGCCAGCCGTGTCTTTGGCAGAATATTCAGCAATGGTCGCATAATCGCACGTGAAGGGAAGGCGCGCGGTATCTAATTTTCGATAGCTGTGTTCGGGCAGATCGATACGGAAGTAGCCCTTGGGCTTCGGACTGGCGTACTCGGGGTTATCACAACTGACAAAAAATGAGGCTGTCAGAGCAGCCACTACAAATAGCACAAAAAATTTGCTAATTTTCATATTACACTATTGAATATCAATAAGTTCAACATACATTGCAAGGGTTACTTTGCCACGGATACGGTCGCCGTCGCCGGCCACGCCGTACGCCAAAAACGACGGGATCACGAGGCGCGCCCGCTCCCCTTTCCGCATCATCTTCACTGCCTCGTTCAGACCAGCCATCTCATCCGACTTATCCACCTTGAACCGTTTCAGTCCGTCCCTGTCCGACGAATAAACCGTATCGCCCGTAAGCAAAACTGTTGTATATTTGACCGTTACGGTCTGTTCGGGCAACGGACGGTTCCCTTGTCCTTCCTTCACGCACTGATAACGGAGACCGGTGCCGGTTTTCTGCATCTCCCAGCCGTAACGCCGGAGGAAAAAGTCGATATCCTCATCCTCGCGCTCCACATTCACCTGGTTCCACTTGAGGTATGGATCCTCCTTCTCCTGCTTGTCCGACTGCTGGACATGCACGATGCCCGTCTCCTTATTCCCACACGAAAAAAGCAGCACACACAGAGAAATCGCTAACAATAAAGTATTCTTTTTCAACTATTTGAAATTTTCAGGATTCAAAACATCGGCATACTGTTTCACCACCTTTTCGAAGTGTTCGATAGCCTCTTCGAGCGTCCCGTAGAAGAAGGCGGCAGAAGCGTTCTTGTGACCGCCACCGTTGAAGTGGGTGCGGGCGAAGTGGCTCACATCGAAATTACCCTTGGAACGGAACGAAACACGGATGCGATCCTCACGTTCGACGAAAAAAGCCGTAAACTGAATTCCATGCAACGAAAGTCCGTAATTGACGAAACCTTCCGTATCGCCCGCCTTGTAATCGTTATTCTTCAAATCTTTCAAATCGAGATACATATATGAAGTTGAAAGGTTCCGCATCAGGGTGAGGCGCTGGTTAAGGCAAAGTCCCAGCAGTTTGAAACGACTCTCTTCGTAGTTGTCGTAAACGTTCCGATGGATCTGCTCGCCGTCAATACCCTTCTTCATTAACTTACTGATAATGTTGTAAGTAAGCGAATAATTGCAGGCGTAGCTGAGAGAGCCCGTGTCGGTAATCATGCCGACATAGATGCAGGATGCAATTTCATGCGTGATCTTGTCCTCTTTTCCCGACAGCTTGTCCAAAAACTGGTAAACCAGCTCGCAGGTGGAGGTGGTTTTCGGAGTGGAGAACATCACGTCGCACTCCAGATCCGGCATGATATGGTGGTCAATCAACACTTTATGAGCCGAAGACTTGGCAAGCACATCTTCGAGGATGTTGCCGCAGCGGTGGGGGGCGTTCATATCGACGACGAAGATAAGGTCGGCGGCTTTCAATGCCTCACGGGCTTTTTTCTTGGCCTTCTCCGCCACGATAATCTCGCTGCTGAGGGGCATCCACGCGAGGAAACCCGGGAACGGATTCGGCAAGATGGAGGTCACTTCGTAACCGGCATTTTTAAAGTAGTGGTACAGGGCCAGCGAGGATCCGACGGCATCCCCGTCGGGGTTGAAATGCGAGACGATGGCGATTTTACGCACATCTTTCAATATATCAACAACTTGTTGTATTTTCTTCTTCTCAAAAATGCTCATCTTCAAAAAATTGAGGTGCAAAGGTACGAATAAATTGAAAATTGAGAGCTGAAAATTGAAAAATTTCAAATTCACCAACGCTGCCCTTCCGATGAACTTTCCAAACAAAATTTGTACCTTTGCAGCCTTTTTCAGCGTGTGCAATAATCGCGGGCGCAAAACGTTTCTTTCTATTACTTGAATGGAAAACCATACATTATTATAATATGAAAAACTGGAAAAATTTTCTTCTCATCGTCTTGGCGATGGGACTGGCTTTTAGCCTTAAGGCGCAAGAGGAACCCTCTTGGAAACAGACACTTCCGCGGCACGACATCCAGTTCGGTATCGGCGACCCGGCCCTCCTTTTCCTGAACAATACGGACATCTGCATCGGGTGCGACTACTACCCCCTTCAGCAGAACGCCGACAGCTGGTTCGAAGACTATGTGAACACCCTCACGTTCGCCGCACCCACCATCAATCTCGAATACCGCTACCGTTTTGCCAAATGGTTCTGGTTCGGCGCCGCCACCTCCTTCACCCCCATCATCAACAAATGGAGCAAAATGGAGCCTGGCTACGAATTCACCGACCATCTGTATTTTATCAGCATTATGCCGTCCGTGCGTTTTTCGTGGCTTAACAAGAAGTACGTCACCCTCTACTCCGGCTTGTCGGCCGGTTGTATGGTGGTCACCGGCAGCAAGTATTTGCCGGAAGAACGGGCAGTTCGGCAGCAGACATGGGCAAACTTTACGGGCCAGCTGACGGCCGTCGGCGTGCAAGTCGGCAAGAAATGGTACGGCTTCACCGAGGTCGGGTTCGGCGCACAAGGATTTGTCAAAGCCGGCTTCGGCTACAAATTCCAAAACAAAGAGAAGAAAAGCGAATAATCTTCTATTATTTTTATAATCAATAATTTAAGAAGAAATGAAAAAAATAGCAATCATTCTCAGCATAGTGGCGGCCGTCTGTTGTGGCTGCTGGAAAACAGAAGGTTTTGTAATGCCCCAGTATGGCATCTTCAGTTCGTGGGATTACGCTACACGCAACGTTCTCACCAATTATGTGGAACTCGCCTTCATCAGCAATGCGTGGATTAATGGTGACGACAGCGTGCGCCGCGCCATCGAGGACGAGTACCTCCCCTACCAGCGCATCCGCCACGAAGGGGACAACGAATACGGCATTTACAACGGCACGACACTACTTCTCCTCATCAACACGGGCGGAAAAGCGATTGACGAAGCCGATGCCAACTGGCTGATCACAAACTACCAAAGCGGCAGCGATTACGACGGAACCGCCCCGATATTCTGCTACAGCGGCAAGCACACCCGTCTGGAAATCCACAACACGGGCATCAACGAATGGAACGTGAGCCTCGACAGTGCCAGCTGCGACGGCAGCACCTCCGACTGGACGATTTCCGTGCCCGGCACCGAAACCCCGGTGAGCCTCAGTGATGTTCCGTACACGTTCAGCGGCAGCGGCATCTATATGCTCGACGGCACCTCCGTTGACGGCAACTATACCCGCAGCCCCATCACGATGCGCTACACCGTCACCAAGCCCCTCCACCATAAAGTGGAAACGCAAGCCTCCTTCGAGTCCGGCATTCTGGATATCATCGTCTCCAAAGCAGATTGCAACGACAGAACGGTCCGCGTTGATTTCAGCACAGGCGACTACGTCTTGACGAGCCACTAATTAGCATTCATTTTAAAATTTTGCTATAAAAATTTGAATTATAAAATCATGAACAGCAACGAGATACGCAAAGCATTTTTGGATTTCTTCGCATCAAAAGAGCATACCATTGTGCCGTCGGCGCCGATGGTCATCAAGAACGACCCCACCCTGATGTTCACCAACGCAGGGATGAACCAGTTCAAGGACATCTTTCTGGGCAATGTGCCCAGAAAGTTCCCCCGCGCCGCCGACTCCCAGAAATGCCTCCGCGTTTCCGGAAAACACAATGACTGGGAGGAAGTCGGGAAGGACACTTACCATCTCACCAGGTTCGAGATGCGCGGCAACTGGTCGTGCGGCGACTATTTCCAAGCCGACGCCATCGCC
>JAGCXN010000044.1 GCA_017961265.1 Bacteroidales bacterium
GGTGTTTCTCCCACTGTGACCACCACCGCCGTTACGGGCGGCACGCAGGTCACCATCACCGATGCCAACGGCCCGCACACTTTCACCGTGCTGAACGGCGTGGACGGGCAGAACGGTCAGGATGGGCAAGATGGCGCACCGGGTGCCGACGGAGCCGACGGTCAAGATGGAGCAGAAGGTCAGGATGGTGCAGACGGTGTTTCCCCTACCGTGACTACTTCCGCTGTGACGGGCGGCACGCAGGTCACCATCACCGATGCCAACGGACCGCATACCTTTACCGTACTGAACGGTGTGGACGGTCAGAACGGACAGGATGGGCAAGATGGCGCACCAGGTGCGGACGGAGCTGACGGGCAAGATGCGGATGTTGACTTCACAGAGTTAACAGCACCGACTATCTCTGGCGGCGCGACTACGATTACATTTGTAGCAGGTCAGCGAAATTGCGTTGAACTGTCAACTAATGCTGACCTTGCCATTGCACTTGTTTGCAACAACAGGTCTGACAATTATATCTGGATTACTAACACACATTCCACAACGGCGTTGGATGTGACTTTCAGCAGCATATTGTTCGGATCCACGGCAATCAACGACATAAAGGGGACTGCATCAATACCGAGCATTGAGGCCGGGGAAACACTTGAAATCGGCATATATGTAACTAACAGCAAAGCACGCATAACATCAAGGATATTGTAACATGGCAAAGGGTGTGATATATTATTATTTCCGGGTAAGGAGACCAAGTATTACAGAGATTGTGCCTTATGGAATAAAGGAGTCCGCAGTATATATTGATGATAAAATTATGCTGAATTTCAAACAAATGACGGAGGAACAGAAAGCCTTTTACTTGGAGCATCCAACTGCTTCTGTCATTGAAATATGGAATTGCGAGATTACACCGCCTTATGTGCCTCCTACGCCTGATGTTGCAGAGTATGCAGCGCAGAAGGCGAAGGAACTGAAAGATGCGTGTTATGGCTCTATAAGTGTCACATCGCTTGAATTTGCAATGGCGATTGACAAGATTGAAAATCCGGCATCAACAGCCTGCTATTATAATCTAACTAAGGCAATACAAGTTCGCGATGATTTCCGTAGTCAATCCAAGCACGCTATGCAAGTGCTGGACACTTACAAGCCGCAGATGGAGTCAGCGCAGACGATAGAGGCGATTGATACCATTTACCAACAAGCAATTAATAATCTGTAACATGGATATAAGACACAACGATAATTGCGCGAACTGCGAAATACAAGGATACAAGGAGAAGAAAAGTGTGGTGTATATCGTGATGTGCAGCGATGACCATTACGATGATGTCGTCACCGTATTCAGCAACCTTGATGACGCCATGAAGTATTGTGAGGGGGAAGATAGGTTGTATATCAATATCTCTAACGTTTTTTGATTATGCCGAAGAGAGATCACACCAATATTGCGCAAGGAAAGAAAACTTGTTACTTTTATGCACCGCTTACGAATGATTTCGTCCCGTCAATCTCTCATAATGGAGACTATACTGTATATAAAAGCACAGGTTCAACAATGACAAACGATGGCGTATATGTGAACGGAAGATACAGTGGATTGATGTGGAACTGTACTGTACCCAATAACACCAATATCACGTTCAATTGCTGGTTCAAATTTATTAACAACAATGTAACATCTTATGCTTTTGGTGCAGCGACGAAGGACAACAGAAGATATGCGGGATGCCAATATGCAACATATCAAAATTACTGGCTTATATGCGAATGGCTTTATCTGTGTCCTATTGCATCATCAATACCAAGACCACATGCAACCAACACATGGGTTTATATAAGTTTTACAATCATATACAATGGGAACAACTCCTATACATTCAAATTCTACAAAAATGGTGTGTTTGTTACAGAGAAAACATTGACAGACAACACATGGCTAAAACTGCAAGACTGCTATTTTGCTTTCGGGCATTTTGTTGATACACTAACAGGATATTATAAGCACTTCAGCTGCTTTGACGAATTGAGCGAATCAGAAATTTTAACTTTGTATCAAAATGGAGGGATAGTGTCATGAGTAGAAGGGAATATAGTATGCAAGAATCGGATTGGGATTTAATTGTTGACTGCCCATTCAATAATTCATTGATTGATGTAAGTGGGTATGAACATCATTGCAGTCTGATTTCGGGTAATCCAATTTACACAACAATAGATAATGAAGTTTGGCTCGATGCAAGAAACGCCATAATTCGTTTACAAAATCCGCAACAAGACGATTATGTCAATTCTTTTAAACTGGAATTTGATTTTTATCAGATAGCGACAAGAAATTATTGGATGCTCATTGATGGATTTGATGATGGTTCAAAATACAAAGGCATCAAAGTCGGAAGTTCATGGGGTACCGAAATAGGTTTTGGTTTAGGATATGGTTCTGCGAAATATAACGATTGTGTTCGAGGACTTGCTATAAATAAATCAAATATACAATACAATAGAAAATATCACTGTATAATAGAAAATTATTTGAATGCTATTGAAGTTTCAGTTATAGATACATCTACATCCCAAGCATTTTCTGCGACAGACATCACACCAACTCTATCCGCATCACAGTTATCAAGACCATACCTCCAAATAGGCAGTGACTCTGCATGGTCGGGAAGACAATTTGATGGATACATAAGAAACCTGCAACTATACAAACATAAATAAATAAATAGGATGCCGATACGCGAACACATTAACATATCTTCTGTGACATTCCTTGATTATATTGAATCCACAGGCACCCAATATATAGACACGTTGGTCAAAGCAACCGAATGCTTTGGCATTAAGCTAATCTATCAAAGCCCCACATTACAATCTGGCTATCCACCGATAATATCCTCTACCCTTGACAACTTCACATTGGCCAATTATTCAAACTATGGCACATACCTTCGGTATAGAGGGTCAGATGTGTACAGGTCTTGGCCAAGGAACACCAATGTAAACACATGTGTCCTCATGAACGGAGTCGCCTCCTATACAGGAGGACCAAATAAAACCATATCCACTCTGTCCTTGGGATCAGACAACAACAATATACACATCTTCCACAGCGCAACGGGAGGCAGATTCGGAAAATACAGACTCATGCACCTTGAAATGTACGCAGACCAGCAAGGAAACCTTTTGAGACTCTATAAGCCAGCTTTCATCGGCAGACCTGGACTCCTTGACATCATAAACAGCGACTTTTACACCAATGCGGGTGCGGGAGAGTTTTTATACAATTAAATGAGTTATGCCTAAAAGAGGACATTTTATTAAAAAGCAGGAGTCGTTAGTGTTTTATCTGGAATTGGATAACACAAGTAGCGGCATTGCAGACATATGCGGTTCTGCCTTACATCAAACAGGTACAAATTTGTCAAGTGCCACCTTCCAGAATGTTAGCTGTTGCAAAATGTCTTCAAGTGGCAATACATATATCTACTATTTTGAGAAAAATCTTTATCCGCTTACAATAGTACTTAATATTGCAAGAACAAGCACATCCGGTCATGGAAAGATTTTCTGGCTTAACACACAACATGTAAGAGACACCGCAAGAGAAGAAGGTGCTGCGAGCATTACTGGAAGAGATCGTCTAATGATAGGATATGGTTTGCCCGGCTATGGCGCTTATGGAAGCTGGTACGATTCAATTGGGAACAACACGTGGTATAATGTAATACAAGTGTGCGACGGAACCAACACAAAGACATATGTAAACGGTGTTTTAAAGCAAGACCATAACCTCACTTCCAATGTAAAAAACACATATATTGCAGACATCGGTCTCGGTTCCAATTATATTACGTCAAACCACATGAACGGATATATCAGAAAGTTCATGATTTTCAACGAAGCAAGAACGGATATCCAAGAATTATATCAAGCTACAAAAGTGATATGAATACTACAAAAATAACTGTTACAACTAATGCAACAAAATTAAAAAGCATAATCATAATGTGTCTTTTTCTTGTTTTCTTGTTGTTTGGATTCTATGCAGCACATCATTGGGTACAGGTATTGGTATCAGACGAAAGTCATGTTGTTATTGAACAAACAATAGTGCCTTCTCGCGCAGCAATTCAAACAATTCCTTGGACTAACGACACAATTTCATGGAAGAGTTGGTGATCATCCACCCAAAACAATAACAATAACCTTAAAACCTAAACATTATGAGAATAGTTGATGAAATCTACAAGAGCGTGTATGACGCGGTAATGGAAGAGATAGAGCTTCCAGATGGCTGGATAATGAGCAAGAAAGAAGACTGCACAGATGCACGCAGCATTCTCATCCATTTCCTGTACAAGAGCGGTCTCACACGCAGTCAGATAGAGGCGAAGACAGGTCTTTCAAAGACAGCTGTTCGTCAGCACATCAACAATTTCTCACAGCGTAATAATAGCAACAAGATAATGAAAATGCACTCAAATAATATTGAGCGTAAATTGGGCGCGAAAAACTTGAAAACAGTGCATCATCAGTAGTATATTTGCATACGGTCAATGTTGACCGCAACACTAAATATTAAGCATTATGAAAATCAAAACAGCAGACGGCGAAATGAACGTCACAAGTCAAGGTCAAGGCACCTTGAACACGGTATTGGGCGCAGTTGGCACAGCAGCAGCCCTCGGATTCGGTACTGGCATCCTCGGCAACGGAAGAGGGAACCGCCAAATGAGCGAGGATGAAAAGCCCGTCACCCGCTACGAGATGGGTCTCATCCGTGAGAGCATCGCGAAGGACAACGAGATTGCGCTTTTGAAAGCAAACATGTACACCGACCGCGCAGCGGCTGGCATCCAGTCACAGATTGCGATGCAGCAGACGTGGAACGCTGTGCAGCAGAACAACATCGCAACCATGCAGAAGATGCTTGGCGACATCACGAAGTTTGTCGTACCCATCACCTCCATTGACCCAGTGCCGACCACCGCAGGCACGTCAACGACAACCACGAACAGCGGCAACTAAACCAATCGGGCGTGCTGTGAGAATCGGCACGCCCATAAAACACTGAGCTATGCACAGCAATTCACAGATTTTAGCCGCAGTAATAGCGAATTGGGCGAAGCCGCTTGTTGACCAAGTGCTGGTGGCTCGTATCGGTGCTTTACCGCCTATCACAGCAGCGAGCGAGTGGGTGAAGAAGTATTTCCCAGTTGCAGGGAACTACTCCATCGTGAACGACATCGCCTTTCTCGCTGTCCCTGCAACTGAAATCATCATTGAACCTATGGTGATAAACGGTATTGCGAAACTTGGAGTGTCGGATGAGCAGATCCCAGAGTACGCGGCGAAGCTGGTTGACGCTATGCTTGCAGAGGCGAAGAAGAACGGCAAAGTAACTTTGTTCAACACGATAGAGCTGGAGAAGTCGGACTTTGAGAAGCTGAAAAAGCTGTTGGATAAGAACCTGCCTGCAACGGCAGATGAAAAATACACTGTAATCGAATAAGAAATGGACTACAAAGAAATTGTGAAATCGTCACTGCACGATGACGAAAATGAAATGTGGAAGAGTGTTGACCGCATCAACGGCTTCCTTGAACACTTGAAAGAGCGTCACACAGAAGAGGTCGCACGTTTTCTGAAAGAGGAATACGAGGCACTGAACGGGAAGCATCTGAACGAGGCGGCAGCGAAAAGCCTTGTTTCGGAAATGTACCACCGCACTGACAACGGAGAGGTGATTAAAGGCGAAATGGTGTATCTTGACGAGGCAGTGCAGTTATTGGCAGGTATGGAAGGTGAAGATGCGAAGAAGTGCCAGTGGGATGCCTATGTTGGTGCGAACGGATTTGCGCACGACCTTGCCAATTCGGGTTTGTCGGAGTCCGACATCTTAAAGGCCGCAAAGCAGTTCTGGTTCCACGATGACGATTTCGCAGGGGACAAAGTGTACTGGTATTATTCTGATATGTTATTCAAAAACAGAAAGGAGGAGTAGATGGCGGACATTAAAAAACTTGCTCCCATCATCTTAAAATGGGAAGGCGGATGGGCAAACGACAAAGACGACCACGGCGGCGCCACAAACATGGGCGTGACCGTGGCCACTTGGAAGAAGGTAGGATACGACAAAGACGGCGACGGCGACATTGATGCCGATGATCTGAAGCTGCTCACCCGTGATGATGCGTTGCGTGTGCTCCGCATCTACTGGGAACGATGGAGTGCCGATGAAATAAAAAAACAGAGCATCGCCAACATCCTTGTGGACTGGGTTTGGGGATCCGGCAAATACGGCATCATCTACCCGCAGCAGCTCCTTGGTGTGGCCGCCGACGGAGTAGTCGGTCCCAAAACCATCGCCGCCATCAACAACTACCCAAACCAGCGGGAACTGTTCAACCGGATATGGGCACGACGCAAAGTTCACTTTGAGAACATCTGCAAGGCGGACCCGACACAGCGGAAGTTCCTGAACGGGTGGCTCAACCGATTGGCAGACTTCAAATTCGAGGAATAATGGATTCGATGATCATACTCCGGCACGCACACTACGCCGCGCTCCCGAACTATATCGTGCAGCGCGACGGCCACATCATCACCCTCGGACGACCTGCCGAAGGCGAACGCTGTGACATCATCCTCGACGGGGGCATCCCTCTCCTACCCGCCGCCGATGGCAAGTTCTACCCGGTGCGCAACACCGGCAGCGGCTTCGCCCCCGATATACTGCGTGCCGCCGTTACTTACTTCTACGAGTACTGCCAGCAGAACCGGTGGCGCGGCTTCATCTACTATGAGCGTTACAGCACCGCACAGCTCGCCGCCCTCGAACGTCTCCTACTCGACCTGTGCCACAAGTTCCGTATCACCAACCCTTACGGCAAGCACACGTGGCAGCTCTGCCCCGAACGCACCACCGAAGGCACGCCCGGCATCTACACCGACGCTTCCTTCTGCATCAACGGTCCCGCCGTACACCCACAACCCGAATTGATTAACCTATTGAAATCATTATGACATCATCATCCTACTACAACCACATCGAGCACCTCGCCCGCACGCACAAACTGGTGGCCCACACCGACCGCGACAAACATTTCTTCCGTGGCGAGCTGGAAGAGTTCTATATGGATCTGCGCAACCGCGTGAAGTTCCCCGCCGTCATCGCCGAAAGTTTCGAGCTTTCGTGGGATGAAGATGCGGAGTTCAAGCAGCGCGAAACCTCCTTCATCATCGCCGCCAACTACAAGGAAAGCAAGAACTGGGACAATATCCACACCGCCTTCGACCTGTGCGAGCGCATTGGCGATGAGTTCCTGCGCCGGCTGATGGAGGATGCCGCCAACGGCACACTGTGCGCCGCCATCATTCCGATGAGCGCGGTGCCGGTGCTCAACGAACAGCACCTGTACGCCGGCATCCGCTACACCATCACTGTGAAATCGCCCTTCGACACCGACCCCAACCCAGACGTGTGGCAATAAAACGACCTGCCAATGAACACCATCGCCTACGAAATCGACGGGCAGCGCACCGAGCTGGAGTTTCCATCCACATTGGCCGAAATGAACGGCGAACAGCTTGTTGCCGCCGTCCGCAATATGCTTTCCGGTGAGGACATCCCTCTGTCCGACCTTGCCGTGCTTACGGGCGTGCCCACCGAAACGTTGGAGCTTTTCAGCCCGTTCCAACTCTACAGTCTCCGGGAGATGTTCACCTTCCTGCACGATGCCGACCGCGAAGCCCTCAACTTCCGTGAGTGGAAGATACCCACCATCACCGTGAACGGCACCACGTGGTACGGTCCGATGAGCAACTTCGCCAACATCACATGGGAGGAGTTCGTGTATGTGGACCAGTGCTTCCTCAACGGACTGCACCGTCCGATGGTGGCCGCACTGTTCCGTCCGGAGCGCGACGGCTACAACGGAGAAACCGACCGCCGCATCCCGTTCACCACCTTCGGCACCGCCAACCGCTACGAGCTGCTGGGAGAACCCGACCCCGCACTCCAGACTGCCATCCTGCTCAACTATGTGGCCATGCGCCGCGCCTCCCTCGAAGAGGCCTACCCGCAGCTCTTCCCGCAACACGGATCCGAACCCGATGACACCCACGAGGCCGACTTCACCGACGAAGATCCGGAAGCCGCCGACACCCCATCCGGAAACTTCAGTTGGACGGGCGTGCACCGGAACTTGCTCGGCGACAACATCCAGGATGAAGATAAATACCTGCACCTGAACGTGCATACCGTGCTGAACCGCCTGAACCAGCTGATTATCGACAATCGCAAACGCCATTGATTATGGACGAACACATTATGACCGATGCGGAATTTTTCCAGCGTGCCAAACAATGGGCCGACACAGTGCGCCGCCAGGCGAAAGCCGCAGCCGCCGGTTTTCCCAAGGGCAAGCAGAAAGCCACCCACACCTACAAGACCGGGCGGTATGCTGGCCAGGCCGAAGGCAAACTGAAAGACAAGACCACCTACACGCTGCGCAAACGGTACGGCGACTTGGAGGCGGTGAGTTTCAAGATGCCCGTACACGGCATTTTCCGCGAGTATGGCGTGGGCAATGGGCAGCCGCGACACGGCATAGCCACCAAAAGCGGCAAAGCGGCATCGGGGCATACCTACATCCGGCGCAGCATGAGCGACTGGTTCCACGCACCGCTGGAACGCAACGTGGAAGCCCTCGGCGACCTCGTAGCCGACTACTACGGCGACAAGGTGCTGGTGGAGTTCAAGAGGTTGGAGACCAACACAGCCAATACAGCGAGCCATCAAGGGGTGGTGCAGGAGAAAAAACAATAAAAATAAACTTATTGGTTGATTATTTCAAAGAAAACCGGCCTCGACTGAGGCCGGTTTTCTTTGTCCCAAACGGTTTCGTACCGTTGGTGTATCTTTGCATTACAATCACAAACTATTTTGGAAGACCCGATGAATTACCAGGAATCTTTTCGACCAGTTTAAGTCCGATGTAAAAAACGAGAAGGGTTCCAATTATTTCTAACATTGTCTTTTATTTTTTTACGGTGCAAAGTTATAAAAAATATATTACAAAAATCAATTTTTGAAAAAAAAATATGGCAAAGGAAATCAATAAGCGGATAAACGTATGGGTAAACGGAAAAGAAGTCGAAAATAACATTAAATCCATTCGGTCTGCGATGCTTCATTTGACGAACCAGCTGAACAAAATGGAAATCGGTTCGGCTGAATATATTAAGACATCAGAAGATTTGCGCAAACTAAAGGGAATTTATGATGAGCATTGTAAGTCCCTTAGAATGACTGGAGATGAACTCGAAAAAAACTCAGAAAGGACACGAAATAATATCATAATGTATGGTGGCTTGTCTGCTGCTTTGCAAGGTGCTTCCTCCTTATTACAACGTTTCGTTGCGTCCACGCAAGAGTATGTGGAGGCCTACGCCACGCTGGATGACGCGATGAGTGCTGTGCAGAAGACCACGGGAATGACCCGTGAAGAGGTGGAAGGGTTGCATAAGTCGTTGAAAAGCATTGACACCCGCACTTCCACCAATGAACTGCTGAAAATTGCCGAAATCGGAGGCCGTATGGGGTTGGCCAAAGACCAGATTCAAGGTTTCACCGAGGCAGTCAATAAAGCCAATGTCGCCTTGGGTGATTCGTTCCAAGGTGGTGCTGAAGAGATTTCCTCCATTCTTGGCAAAATCAGTCTTGCCTACAAAGAAACCCGCGATCAGGACATTGGAAAATCGCTCACCCAGATAGGCTCCGCGCTCAATGAGGTGGGAGCTTCAGCCAACGCCACTGAAGGCAATATTGCCGCCTTTGTACAAAGGGTGGGAAGTATGCCCGAAGTGTTCCGTCCCACAGTTCAACAGGCCGTGGCACTTGGGGCTGCCTTTGAAGAAAGTTCCATTGATGCGGAAGTGGCCAGTCGTGCCTTTGGCATCGTAATGATGAAAGCCTCCACCAATGTAAAGGCCTTTGCCACTGTAATGCGCCGTCCGGCGGAAGAGATCCAAAATCTCATCAACACAAATCCCGCACAATTCTTTGTGGAGTTCGCCGCGTCGCTCAAAGGGATGGAGGCCACAGAAGTGGGTGCTGTACTCAAAGATTTGAAACTGAACGCCGATGGTGTGAACAAAATCATTGGCGCAATGAGTACAAGCACGGAACGCTTCACTGAGATTCTGAACACCTCCAACACCGCCTTTTCCGAGGCCATCTCCCTTGACAAGGAATATTCCGTAGTAAATGAAAATGCCGCCGCGAAACTGGAGAAAGCGAAAAAGAGGATGCAGGAGGCACGGGAAGAGATGGGGCAACAGCTTATTCCCATATTGACAACTCTTTATAATGTTTTAAGTAAAGCCGCAGGAGGTGTATCATCGCTTACCGAGTGGTTCCTAAAACATAAAGTTGTACTTGGAACTATCATAAGTATCGTCGGTTTATATATCACTACTATCGTTACTGCAAGATTGAAAACAATAGCATTGACCGCAGTACAAAAACTCGCCACCATCGCCACAAAAGCACACACAGTTGCTGTTTATGCCCTGGCTGCCGCACAAGCACTTGCTCACAAAAACACAGGAAGAGCCACAGCTGCTTTTACTGTATTGGCACGAAAGGTTCCAGAAGCTACACGCGCGATTCGCGCCCTCAGTATAGCGACGAAAGGGCTTATAGCCATAGGCCTCGCATACGGTCTTTACAAAGCAGCAGAAGCAGCAGTTGAGTATTCTCAAAAGCTACAGCACGCACGAAATCACACTGATGAGATGGATGCTGCTTATCGGAACTTTATGGAACATGCCGATGAATACACACAAAAACAACGCAATCTTGTAGAGGAACTTGTGGATTTGATTCACGATGAAAATGCAGGATATAACGAAAAAGCAGAAGCCATCAACAAACTGAAAGAAATCATACCCGGCTACAATGCCCTTTTGTCCGAAACTGGAGATTTGATATATGAAAATGTTGACGCGATTACTGCTTTCACTGAAATCAGTGACCTCGCCAATCAAAAAAAAGCATTACAGGAAGGACTTAACGCACTAAAAAAGGAAAGGGATGATTTTTTTAAGGATAATGAGGAAAAGATCAAAGAATTCCAATCGAAAGATTGGAAAATGATGGAATGGAAAGTGCAAGGGAACTTCGTTCAGAAAATATACGCTTCTTTTTGGCAGGCTACTCACATACGAAACGAGAGTTTCAAAAGTGCTGCAAGCGATGAGCTGCACCATATGAACACCTTGATTGATGAACAATTTACTGAAATTCAGAACAAATCAAAGGAGATTGACAAAAAGATGGAAGCTCTGAAAGACAAATACAAAAAACCGAAGCAGGATTCCACCGCCACCGACTCTCACACCACCGAAACCGAAGAGGAATCCAAAGAAAAGTTGAGAAAACGACAATCCTTCCTGAAGAAACTTGCAGAACAGGAGCGCAAGGACAGCGAGGAGGCTCTGAACGAGTGGGAAAAGATAAAAGCTCAGATCAAGGCGAAACATCAGGAACTTATTGACGAATCCATAGAGTTGTTCGGAAAGAACAACATATACATCAAGCGGATACAAACCAGCGAAGCCAACGCCATCGCCGCTGCCGGACAGAAGTACCTCGAAAAGACGAAAGATTTCGTCACCAAGTTTGCCACCGAACTCGACCAAATGCTGGCCGACACGCAGGGCGATAACGGCGAGCCACAGAGCCGACTCGTTGCCGCCATTGCCGGGAGCGACAAAGAGTGGGAGAAAGCCATCGCTAAAGCGGAAGAGAACGCAAAAGCCCTTGAAAAGATTCTCAGCGATATGGACGAAAACGACCCTCTGTGGAACGATTTCGCCACACAGCTTGCTGCTGTACAAGACCAGATTGATGCTGCCCAACTTAAGCAGGTGGAAGCCCGTGCCGCCATTACCAAGAAGTTTGTGGAGGAAGAGATGAAGGGCTTGAAACAGCGTGAAAAGGAACAGCAGCGACAGATTGCGCTCAACAGGCAGGGCATCACCGAGGAACAGAAAGCCGCCCTCCAACGCCAGTGGAAGATTGACGATCTGCGGGAAGAGTACGATGTGGAAATCAAGTTGATGGAAGCCGCCCTTAAAGCTGCGGAAGCCAACAAAGACGCGGAAGGCATTGAGAACATCGAAAAGATGATTGAAATGCTGAAGGAGCTGCGCAACAACGTGGAGGCCACCGTAGATGCCGGCACCAACGGCACGAAAAAGACCGGCAACGCCCTTATTGACCTGATGACCGGCGCACTCACCAATCCGCAGGAACGTTTCCGCGCCGTTCTCGACGTTATGCAGGACTTCGCCAATCGCGCCGCCGACATCTACCAGCAGATTGCCGATGCACAGCAGCAGTCGGCGGAACTGGATATGGAACGTTTCAACGACGCGCAGGATGCCAAAGCCCGCAAACTTCGGCAGCAGCTGGATGACGGTCTCATCTCCCAAAAGTACTACGACGCGCAGATGGAAAAGATGGAGGCGGAAAAGGAGCAGCGCGAAAAGAAGATGAAGCACGAACAGTTCGAGCGCGAACGGAAGTCGGCCATTGTGCAGGCACTGATACAGGGCGGTCTGGCCGTGGCACGCGGCTTTGCCGAATGGGGCTGGCCGGGCGGTCTTATTGTGGGCGCATTCACCACCGCCGAAACCGCAGCGCAGGTGGCACTCATTGCCTCGCAGGTGAACCCTTACGCCAAGGGTGGCTACATCCGCAAGAAACAGTTGGCTCTCGTGGGTGAGGAAGGTCAGGAATGGGTGGCATCCAACTCCCTGTTGGAAGACGAAGAGACCGCACCCGTCATCGCCGCCTTGGAGGAATACCAGCGCGGCAACCGCAACGCTCTGCGCCTCGTGGCACCCACACAGCCGGCGTGGAAAAACTTGTCCCAGTCCGCCTCGCAGATTTCCTCTACCTTTGCCTCCAACAGAACCCCGGTCGAACACCACTACTACCAGAGTGCCGGCACCGACGAACTGCTGAAGGAGGTAAAACAGATGAACCAGTTCCTTGCGGATCCGAAGAACCGGCAGGCATACATCAGCTACAAGATTCAGACCGAGGCACAGAAAAACAGGGATTTCATCAAACAAGCGGCAAGATTATGATCAGTTTCCGTTCCAAACCATTCCGGATAGACTTTGCAGGCAACCGCCCGCGCTTCGGCATCAAGACACAGCCCTACGCCGTATCTGCCGTCAACGACTCGGTGACGTATGCCGTCTATCAGATTCCATACGTGGCTGGTGTTGTCAACACGCTGGCAATTGGCACCCCTTTCGGCGCGTTCACCCGCCGCATCCTCTCCTCTACCACTGCCACAACCAGCCCGCTGCACATCCGAGCCACTTCCGACCCCGACACTATGGCCGACCGCCTGATTGAACGCCTCTGCAACGATCCCGCGCTCACCAACGCTTACAGTGTGGAAGTGTGGACGGGAACGGGGGCGAACAATTTGCCTTGCTGCTTTCTGCGATTTACAAGCAGGGAAAATTCAATCGGCTACCCAAACCTTGCATACCAACAGGACGGCACCGCCATTTGGCAAATTGGAGGGCAGTCAGTACTCCAGCAATGGAGAGTCACCAACGGACGTACTGGAGTTCCCCGTGACAACTACCGCGTAACAGGTCGCTTCCTCATCACACGGAAAGCCGACCAACGCGGCGACTACCTTGCCGAAAATCCGTCTGACGAGCGGCTTGAAACCCCGTCGTTCACCATTTGGGAGAATGGCGGCACTGCCGTCATCGACACCCGGCTTCTGCAATCGTACTTCCATCGGATGGATCTGCCAACCTACGGTGAAACGCTCGGTGCGTACCCGCTCCATTTCAATATGCTCCGTTACCGTTTGCGGATGGGTGACCAGTACGACGGGGATACTCCCCTACAGCACACCACCGGCGAACATATCCTGCTTAACGGCATCATCCGGCGCGAAGAGTTTGTAAGGAACGCCCCCGACTGGACCACCGACCCCGCCGACTTCCAGATTTCATCGGCCAACCGCCTTATCAACTGGGGCACTCCCCGACACGCCCGCGTGCGCCTGTTCCACGGCTGCGAGTACTATATGTATGTGGCCAACTTCACCGCAGCCACACGCACGCTATACGTCTCCATTGAAACCGGCGGCGGTTCAACCCACGCCGACAATCTAAAAGTACCGGCCAATACCATTGTGCGTATTCCTGTAGGCACAGATGCGCTGCCGTCCACCCTTGACATCGCCAATGATTTTCGCTATACTGTTGATCTCAAAGGAACCCACGGCCCATTGGCCACACTACAGGTGGAATTGGAAGCGAAGCCATATTTCGGGCGTGTGCTGCTTTTACAGAACCACCTCGGCGTTGCCGAGACCTTCGTCATCGACCACATCGTTTTCAGTCGGGAAACATCCGGCAACGAAGTCGTCATCAACGGTGAGCGGGCGGTGGAACTCTCGCAGCACAGCACACGGCTCACTCTCCGTACCGGCTACCACCCGAAGGAGGAAATGCGCCTGCTGGCCGACGCGTTCACGAACCCCGACAACTACCTGCTTGACGGCACGCTGGCCTACCGCATTAACTTCATCCCCGGCGAACTTACCGTAACCGACGAAGGCGAGGATCTGCAAAGCGCGAAGGTGCAAGTGACACTTGGCAATCCCATACAAAGAAAGATTGAAGAAAAAGCCGTCATCCAGGCATTTGAGGACAGCGAGCGCACCGAAGACAACATTTATTTTGAAAGCATATTAAACTAATAAGTATGATCGACCTGATACAAAACAACGAACAATGGAGCGCAACAAGAGAAAAGCTCAATGAAGTAATCGCCACGGTAAACGTGCTTTCAGGTGAGTACACCGCAAAACCTGTGTTTTCGTCGGTTGACGCTGACTTTGGCGAAAGTAAAAAGATAGATGTTGCCGTCAAATATGTCAATAATGGCAACTGGCCAATGGAGCAGTTGGCTGTGGAAGTCAGCACCGAAGGATTTGAATCCGATCCTGACGTTCGCGTATTTGCTGCTGAAAAAAACATAACATCGGGCGGGGTATCGGAAGGTACGGTGAAAGTGAAAGTAACCGTAAATTTCAATGCAGAAGAGGAATACAGCGTCCGTGCAGTTTGGGCAGGCATGGTTACTTCAGAAGTGGTTGTTGCATCTTAATCTGTCGCCATGCTTGACATCATCGTGAACGGACAGCGCATCGCCATCGAGCGCGGCACCTCCATACAGGTGGAGTTCAACAGCAGCATCTTCTCAACCGACGGCATTGAGGGCGACGTGGCTTACAGTTTCGACGTGCCAGCCGCCCCCAACGACCTGATTTTCGAGTCGGCGCGGTTTGTATATGTGCAGCGTCGGCGCAAGTACGCCTGTGCCATCCTACTGGCGGGCACACCCATCGGCAACGGCAACCTCTATGTCACCAAGGCAACAAAAGACACCTACAGCTGTGAACTGGCCGTGAACGCCTTTCCGGATGGCTGGCGCGACCGCAAACTGCGCGACAACGACTACGGCGATGACATCATCATCAGCGACAATTACGCCGACCACCGGCAGAACTGGCTCGCCTTCCTCCAAAGCACCCTCTCCGCCGACAGCATCATCAAGTTCCCGCTCTTCCTTGATGAAGAGTACTACGATGATAATGAGGATTTCGGGTATTGGAAAGGACAAGCAAACGACCCGATTGGCGAAAAAGCGAACAACGGTGTTGCCATCTGCAAGTTCGTAAACCGACTTGCTTATTGTATGGTTTCCGGTGTGCCGACCGTGGAGGCTGAACCAGAAACCAGTGTCGGTCGATTCAGCAGCGTCCATCAAGGTTGGAGGGTGTTCAACAAACTGCTGCTATTAGGCAATAATATTGTGGAGTATAACCAGCTATCTTTCGCACCTGCCATCAAACTTGCTTGGCTGTTGGAACAGGTCATTACCAACGCAGGATATTCTCTAAAAGGAAATTTTATCGGAAGCAGCGAATTTGACAGCATATTCTATCAATCTCTACATTCAATGGACGGGACATTGAATGAGTATTACCCATCTCCTCACATCACTGCATCTGGTAGTTCTGGAGAAATGCCCATCGCTGATTATACGGGAAATAGGGTAGTTCCTATAGTAATGAGCGACCAAGATGTTGATTTTGGTTCATTTGACAATGATAGCCATTGCTTTATCGTACCCATTGAGGGAACTTACCAATTTTCATTAAAAATAAAGTTCCGAAAAAATGTTGATTCATATTTTGTGACCGATGCAAGTACCTACGGAACATGTCTCCGATTCTGTATTGCAAAGAGGGGTGTCAATACAGGGAACGTGGTTTCTATTGACGAAAACGGGCAATATGAATGTGAGGTTGATGAAAATTTTATTTTTGATGCACCAGTCGGAGCAGAAGGAATGACAAACACATATTCCAACAAATTCCGCTATATTGGTATGTCGGTAGGTGTTGATACCTACGAGCTAAATATTTCTTTTTCCCATACATTTCAAATGGATAATGTTGGTGAAATCTATGAGTTTGTGTTACAAGATGCTGCATTGACTTTGACAGAAGGTCTTTCTTTTGTTGCTGCCACAAAACTATATATTACAGAATCTTACGGCAACAACAATACAACAGTTGGGCCTGCCTGCCAAATTGATCTATCTTATAAATATGAAGCTCGTTCATTGAAAACAAACATTTATACGCGCTATCTCACATTCAAAGACCATGTGCCGGATAAAACTAATTCTGAACTGCTTAACAGTCTGCAAAATCTGTACGGGCTGGCATTCTTTATAGATTCTCAATCCAAAGAGATTGAAATATCGTTCATTAAAGACACCCTGCGTGCTAAGCATATTGACCTGACCCGATACGTGATGAATGACGAAACATCCATCAGTGGTTGGGAGGTACGCCGTTATGTTTACGAACTTCCTCCGATAGAGAGCAACGAAGTAGCCGATGATGACCTTCTTGAGGATAACGAATATATGAACACTCTTCCCGTTGCAGCCGACAATGTAGGAAAAAAGACCTACATCCGTTCTCTCAATGAGATATTTGCTGCCGTGCGGGTGGAGGATGCTGTAACAATTTGGTCGTATATATGGGAAAGGTTTTCTGGCAATACCCACACTCTTCCCGTCGGTGAATCCAACATCGGTGAAGAGGACACAAAAATTACCGTAGGGGCGCAGATACCATCAAAACATTTCACCTTTTTCATCCCGGATAAAAATACGGAATACATCTGCGATGCCGATCATCCTTACGGTATTCCATACATTCCTGCCATCAATTCTTTTGAGGAACAGCTGCACTATCCTGTCATCAGCGGCAAGGCTATTTCGTTCCTGAATGACAATAAAGAGGGGTTCGCACTCATACTTCTACGCTATCTTGGCGATGAAAAGCTTCCTCCTCACATGGAATATCATCCAAATTTAGGAAGTATTTCCTTGTTACGCAGAACACTGGCAGTAGAGGATTGGGACAATGGGCCGCACTATTACCACCACTTTTCCCCTGTCTGTTACGGCAACGACAATGCCCGTGTTCCCGGCAACGACCTTACCGCCACTGGCGAGCACTCCATTGGCGAGGTGTATGTGAAGCCGTGGCTTCAGCTTCTGAGCAACTACGAGAAAATCACCTACCGATTCATGCTGCCGCCCGCCAAGTTGCTGGAGGTCATCCGGCTGTTCCGTCCGCAGGATGCCGCCCCGGAGAACCAGGTGCGCTGGATCTTCGTGGAGAATGTGCGTGTGCTCCCCATCCGGATGACCTTTGAAATCGTGGAAGGCAAAGACCAGATACTTACCGAAATAGAATGTGCAAAGCCTGTGGTATAGGTTCGTGTCCAAGGTTTGAATCCCACCAGGACACGAAACAGGGATTCAAAACTCCAGCTTGTTCCACTCCAGGATCTTCTTTGCCTCGCTTTTGTGGGTGTAACGCTCGGTCATCTCCAAAGAGTGATGATCGGCCAATTCTTTCACGAATTTCGCCGGTACACCGGCCTCCAGCATTTCCGTTATACCTGTGTCCTTAAGCGAATAAAACTGGTAGGCTACGGGCAGTTTCAGTTCGTCGCGGATATACCCCCATATACGGCCAATCCTTTTTGAATTAAGCAACACTTTCCCCGGTTTGAATGTATCCTCGTCTGAGAATATATACCAGCTCCCCGGATAGTCTTGCAAAGTCAAAAAATACTCCTTCAGTTCATCTGGCAACGCAAGCACGCGCGCATTGTGGTTTTTTGAGATCTCGGGAGGTATTGTCAACAGATTATCGACTGGGTTATACATCCCCACCTTCAGCATCAAGATCTCTTTGGGACGGACAAACAATTGGTAGCACATTAGCATCACATAATAGAAAACAGGGTTGTTTTCCTGAACATACTTTTTTATTCTTTCACGATCTTCCCGTGGGATGATGGTTCTTAGCTTCTTATCGCATCGTTTGAGTTCAAAGTCGGCAAATGGATTGTCTTTTATGTATTCTCTCTTCTGCATATAGAGAAATACGGTCTTCAGGCAGCGAAGATAATTGTTGTAGCTTCTATTCCCCATCTTCGGATTGTCGGCCAGATGCCGCAAGTACCTTTCGGCCATTTTTTTATTGAAGGTGAAGCAGGGACTGTCCACCACTCCCCTATCCTCCAACCATTTTCGGAAGATACCAACGATGGACGTATATACGCGCATAGTGTCGGGACGAACATCCTTTTTCTTTTCAGCAAGGAACTTATCAAGGGCTGCCCCCAAGGTCATATTCGCTTCAGACGCAATTTCATCGTAAAACGGATTCCATCCCTCGTATAGTTTCTGGTTGATGGCAGCGCACACCATCCGTGCATACTTCAGACGCTCCTGCTGTCCTTTGATATGGTTGAAGCGGTTTCGCTTCCGTTCCATCTTGTTGGTCATCGGGTTGATGACATAGTAATAGATGTAGGTTTCCTTCTTGTTGTGGAACACTTCCGCAGGACGGAAGTTAACGAACATTTTGGGCATTTTTTTTTCTCCTTTCTGATTTTTTTCAATCGTCCAGGAGGGATTGTTATTGAATTCGTTTTGGCGCAAATTTGGCGCAGCAAGTTCGGACAAAAGAGCCGGAACCCTTGATTCATCGGGGTTCCGGCTGCTTTCTGTGGCGGGATCGAGAGTTGAACTCGAGACCTCCGGGTTATGAATCCGACGCTCTAACCAACTGAGCTACCCCGCCGCTTTTTGAGGCTGCAAAAATAGAAAATTTTTCCATTTCACAATAGATATTCCAAAAATTTATTTTTTCATGTAAATTATTGAATATCTGCTTTTTATATAGAATACTCAGACATAGTCATACAAACGGACACAACAGACGGATAATTTTCACCAGATAATTCCTATTTTTGCCGCGCAAATCACTGGAAAATGAACAAAAAACACCTCTTTTGGATAATTCCGACCGGCATACTCTTACTCCTCGTCACTTTCTACCTTCTTACTCCTGTCATTGCAAAATCAATCATCCGGAATAAAGCGCACCATTTTGCGACAGAACGAAATGCAGAGTTAACCATCGATGGACTCCACATTGGCTTTCCCGACATTCACGGAAATATTCATATTTCATTCAAGAATGCCCAACTTCGCAAACAAGGCGCCACTGACACACTGGTGTACCTCTCTCAGATGAACGCCACCATCCGGGTTTTGAAAGGCTTTCATCTCACTCAAGATCTGACCGATCTCATCTGCGACACCGCGTCCATCCATCTCATTCACAACCACTCATACAAGAATTACGATTCCTTATTGGCAAATTCTTCCAACAACGAGAAGCCGGATATTTCCAAAGACTACAAGAAGCTATCACAGCGTATCATACACAAAATCAACAATTTACTACCCAATACAATGACAATTGGGCTGCTGTCCGTAACCACCGATTTCAACGGACGACACTTCGCTTATACCTTACCCGACTTTATCATTAAAAGAGGGCGGCTACACGGAATGTTAACTGAAAAATCTGAAGACGGGCTTCACAGATGGTCTCTGGATGGCGAGTTAGCCCCTGCAGCAGGAAACTATCTCCTATCCATTACTGATTTAGACGGGAATAACGGATTCGCTATCCTCAACGGGTGGCACGGAGCCACTTTCGGTTTCAATAAGCTGACAGGACATCTTTCCGTCACTGGAGCCGATGACCATACCAACTTTTACACTCTGGAGGTCGAAGCCGACAGCCTCCTGCTAAGTCACCGCTACCTCGCCACCCACAAGGTCACCATTGATTCTTCCGCCGCACACCTCCACCTCACCATCTCCCCCACCCGCATCACCATCGACTCGTCATCGGTACTGAAACTCAACAATGCTGACCTCCACCCCTTTTTCGCTTACGAAAAAGCAGGCGGCACGAAACCACATATCACCCTTAAAATCAATGAGGAGCATCGTGATGCGCAGCAGCTTCTCGCTTCCGTTCCTGACGGTCTTCTCCAGGTTCTTCCCGACCTACAGCTTTGTGGACGGATGGATTTCAGCCTGTTTTTCGACTGCGACTTCAACGAGGTGGATTCTCTTGATTTCGACTTTTCCATCGGCAGCCGCGACCATTCCATCAGCGGCGATATAGGGCAAATCACACGTTTTAACGCCCCCTTCGACTATGCGTTCTTCATAAACAACGACACCATCCGGAGTGTCGCCATTGGACCTGCCAACCCGTATTTCTGCCCGTTTGAGCGGATTCCGCCCTACCTCACCAAATCCATCCTCGCCACCGAGGACGCCGGTTTCTTCCGGCACCGCGGATTCATCAAGTCCTCCATACGGGAAGCCCTCATCGCCGACATCAAGGCCGGAAAGCTGCGGCGCGGCGGCAGCACCATGACCATGCAACTCGTCAAGAATCTGTTCCTTAACCGCAACAAAGTCTTTTCCAGAAAATTCGAGGAGATGGTGCTTGTGTGGCTTATCGAAGACTACCAGCTCATCAGCAAGGAGCGGATGTTCGAAATTTACGTCAACATCGCTGAATGGGGTCCTGATATCTGCGGCATTGGTGAGGCTTCCGAATTCTATTTTGGAAAGAAGCCGCAGGAGCTCACCCTTGGCGAATGTCTGTACCTCGCGTCCCTCATTCGTGCACCCAAGCATTACCGCAGCACCTTGGATAATTATGGCAATGTAACAGACAGCAAACAAGAAGAGCTCCTCTTCGTGGCCCGTCGTATGGTGGAACGGGAATTCATCACGGAAGAAGAGCTCAATCAGTTCAACTCCTTCATCCATACAAAATGCATGGAATCGGAGGAATAATAATCGGAGTTAGCGTTTTACAAACTTGGCCACGGTCGTTTTGCCCGTCTTCTCCTCATTAAAACGGACATAATAAATGCCCGATTCAAGGTTGGAGACAGAAAGGGTATTGTCGTTTGCAGACAAATGACCGCGCATCACAGTGCGGCCTGAAGCATCATATACAGTATAGAGGAAACTGCCTTCCATATCGAATGTCAGCAGGTCTGTGACAGGATTCGGATAAAGGTTCGTCATAATTTCGGCTACATCCACGATGCCTGTCGCTGCGTCTTGTTTGACCAACAATTCAACCCGAAGAGACAAAGTATAGATAAAGCGCACAACGGCTACACGTGAATCATCTTCTGTATTATTCGACAACGCCGAGAATGTAATGTCCTGATTACCACTCCCAGTGGTCGGGGCTACGGAGAGCCATTCAGGAACACTTGTCCCAGCCACATACCAGTTACCACTACACTCCAGCTCAGCGGTGGCAGAGCTACCCTGCTGCGAGCCTAGTATCACCTGGGATTCCGACAATCTTATGTATCCTTCTGGCTGTGTAACGGTGATATGAACTTCACTATCAGTTCTGCCACAAATATCGGAAACCACAATAACACCTGTACGCGATGATGAATTGCTATTGGTACTAGTTACCGACAATGTGATAGAATGGTCATTTACGCCTCCTTCGTTCGGTGAAACAGAGAGCCACGATGGAGAACTCAAAACATCCCATTCATCCGTAGCAGAAACCGTAAGCTGAGCTGTGGCATTCACACTATTTTCTATTGTAAGAGTGGCGGGGGTGATCACAAGGGATCCTTCACTGAAACTATTCTGCATCACACGCAATATGACACTCTGCCCATATTGGCTGTTGATGGTAATAGTGGCATAACGAGGCAAACATGTCGTATTTTCACTGAGTGCAGTAACCGTTAGTGACGCATTTCCTTCTCCGCTTACCTGTGAAAATCCGACCCACGAGACATTTGCCTCAACTGTCCATGCGACATTTGACCGGATGTCTATATTGCAAGTCGAGTTCGCATGGTCGAGAATGCCAGTCGTACCTGATACAGGGTCTGTCACCTCCGCTTCAAGATAAGGCTGCTGTCCACGTTGGATAACTGTGATGGTCTGTTGCGTGTTATTTGAGGCCGTTACTGTAATAGTGCAACTACGGGATGTAAAGTCGTTATTTTCAGTCACTGTGGTGAACATTATGTTGCCTTCTCCGTTTCCACTGACAGGCGAGAAGGTGAGCCAGTCACAGTCACCAGTAACTTCCCAGCCCATATCTGAGGCCACATGTACAGACGAGGATGACGAAGCCTCTGCATCCAAGACCAATGAAGCGGGGGTTATTTGCAGATAATTGATATCGCAGAATGTAAAGGTCATTGAATCCCCACCGGCTTCGGAAATATTACGGATAGTGAAATCTCCAACACTGAGCACTGTTCCGTCTGTCAGGAAAGGCTGGGGATTTGTAGTCTCATTCATCATCGTACGCCCTAAATTAGCAGCAAAAGCAGCATTCCAAATACTCCCATTTGACGTCGGGGTCCCGTTCGGACGGAAAATATAGACCTCATCAAAAACATTCACGCCATCCCACATGGCATTACCGTCGAAATTGGTGTTGATACGATAAACCAGTAGTCCCGAAGTGGGAAGTGTGCTTTCAAATAAATCGTTCTTGTTCCTATATTCCAGAACAAAATATTCATCAGGGTTGGGTGACGCAATTTTATAGCAGTTATTGGTCGCAGATGAGCCGAGCGAATGAAGCGAATATGTACCACATTCTGTAATTTCCGGTATGGATTCTATCCAATGTCCGTACTTGTACTTCATGTAAGCGCCCATATGCTGTGGCGGATTTGTATTCTGGTGCATCAAATCCCAGGTAGAAACCGCCTCCATATCCGTTCCATTATAATAATGATACAAATCCGGGGCACCGAGAGAATGGTTCATTTCATGACAAAGAACGGAAGTGTTGAAATAGGAAGTGGCATCAGCCAGTTGGAGATTGAAATCCCACACTTGCTTCCCATTAATAAAAGAGTATGCATCAGAAGTCCACAATGACCAACGGTGTGGCCACAGAAGGTCATTCCAGTCACCCACATTTCCGCGGATCACAAAGACCACATTATCAACGAAACCGTTGTTATCATAATCAATATCGAGATCAGCAGGCACCATGTCAGCGACAGCATTCACAGCACGGGACAGGAGCATGTGCTCACGATAGGTGCGGTCAGCGTCGTTATCATCCGTAGCATAGCCGTTCGGATTAGCGTAACTGTAAGGTTCGAAATAGCTTCTACTATACGAATCCTGATAGGACAAAATTGTCGAACCCGACTGTGTCGGAAAGAAGGAAGAGGTGATAGTGAGTTGGTCGTAACTTGCCGCCTTGAAAAAGTTATACATGGAAGAATAACCCGGGGTAGCATCATTAAACATTCTCTCCACATCGTCAAACTGGTTTGTGAAGGGAGTGTCATCTGCGAAGCGTATGAAGATGACAATATTGTTGATATGACCATGGTTATAACCGTCTCTCATTCCAGCACGGGAACGTGCCGGTTCCTCCCACCGTTCACGGCGTGCGCGCCACTGTTCGGCCGAAATGCTCAAGTTTGGTACAATTCCCACTTCGGCGGGGTTCGTGCGGCCCGCGATGTAATTAGTGGGCACGAGCGCGTCACCGACCTTGTCAGCATAGACATAATATCCTGTGGACGGATCCAGCACGATCGTGTATCCGTCAGCATCATGTAAACGGTGGAAATACTCGTCACCGGTGGCGAAACACCTGAGCGTATCTCCGTTAGGCTGCACTTTCACTTGCGGCACATTGGTAAAATAAGCAGCAAAGGCCATCGGCAAAAAAGCCAGCAACCCCACCAAGGCAATAAAAACTTTTCTCATAAGTATCTAATTATATGGAACTTTTCTAGAAAACTATTGAATTTTCAGTTTTCAGTTGTCAATTTTCAATTTTCAAATTATCAGCATTGCGTCACCGAAGGTAAGGAAGCGGTATTTCTCCTCCACGGCAACCTTGTAAGCATTCATAATGAGGTCGTAGCCACCGTACGCTGCCACCATCATCAGCATCGGACTCTGCGGAGCGTGGAAATTTGTCACCATCGCGTCAGGAACCACAAAGTTATAAGGTGGGAAGATAAACTTGTTTGTCCATCCTTCATACGGCTTCACATGTCCATTGGTATAGGTGGAGGATTCTAATGCCTTCGTAGTGGTGGTGCCTATGGAGACAATCTTGTGTCCGGCGTCCTTAGCATCATTAATAGTTTTGGCGCACTCTTCGGTGATAATCATGGACTCGGAATCAGTCTTGTGCTTAGTGAGGTCTTCCACGTCAATGTCACGGAAATTACCCAATCCAGCATGAAGGGTCAGTTCAGCGAACTCCACTCCTTTCAGTTCCAGACGTTTCATCAGGATCTTGCTGAAATGGAAACCGGCACTCGGAGCGGCGACGGCACCTTCCTCCTTGGCATAGATGGTCTGGTAATCTTCCTCGTCCTCCGGAACGATCTCGCGCAACCGCTGGATATCCTCAGGGATCGGCGTCGCCCCAAGCTGACGAAGTTTCAGCTTGAAAGCATCATGGTCATCATCAAAAAGGAAACGGAGCGTGCGGCCACGGGAAGTGGTGTTGTCAATCACTTCGGCCACGAGGTCACTATTTTCGCCAAAGTATAACTTGTTGCCGATACGGATCTTGCGGGCAGGATCCACCAACACATCCCAAAGGCGACTTTCCTCGTCCAACTCACGGAGAAGGGTGACACGGATCTTTGCCCCCGTCTTTTCCTTCTCCCCATAAAGCAAAGATGGGAAGACTTTAGTGTTGTTCATTACAAAAACATCACCTTCGTCAAAATAGTTTAAAATATCCTTAAAAACCTTGTGCTCAATGGTCTGCTTTTTTCTGTCAATCACCATCAGACGGGCTTCATCGCGTTCCTGTGTCGGGTGCAGAGCGATCAATTCCTGTGGTAAAAAATACTTAAATTGGGATAATTTCATACGCTAAATTCCTCCTGATTTTGGGGCGGCAAAAATACAACATCACAAACCGTTTGTCAAGAGGGTTTGTTCAAAAAAATGCAAAAAAATGCAGTTTTTGGCAGAAAAATTACAATTCGGAGAAAGGATCTGGAATATGTACCTTAAAATCAGTGGTTACGAAAAAATAGAATTGATCAATATCACTGCCCGCATAGTAGTTGGCTGTCAGCAAATAGAAACGAACCGTCTTTGGCGCATGTTCGGTTGCCTCCACTTCACGGTCCCACTGTTCGCCCGCGGCTGCAATCTCATCTATTTGGATTTCCAAATCCCTTGCTGCCACCGTGTCGCCCGACAGCACCGCAGCTTGGTACTCGTATAACATCTCCGCATCCATCTGATGAAGCAGGTCCACCATAATCTGGGCATATTCATAGTTGTCCACCGTATCAACCTTCACGACACGGACAGAATCAAGCCCCTCTATCTGCAGTTCATCCGTCACATACTGGCGCGTCAGATCCGTAAACTGTTCCATTGCGTCACTTTTTTCTGCATTATGACACGAAGAAAGCAACAGAATACATCCGGCAAAAAATATCAAAAGGAAGGATACTCTCTTCATTTCTAATAAATCACAGCAAATTTTGTAACGTCAAAATCGTCATTTCCTGCGGGCAATGTTTCAATCTTGCCGAACTGATAAACAGGACATAATCCCATGGAATAGACCACATCGTGTCCATGGTTAAGATTGACATCGCACGGCACTGGCCGACGGATTCGGTATCCGTTGGGCTCTGTGTATTTTTTTCCGCTTTTCTGTTTACTTGCGAATACGCTGACAGGCTCGATACTATACTGTGGCGATACCGTCAGATAATAGGTGTCGGCAGTTGCACCGCCATCGGCAGAAAAGCCATCATTTGATGTGAAAGAAAATGCAGGAGTGATGTTCGCTTGTCCGGAAATCACCACGACCTGATAGTGAACTTCATCGCTAATCGTAAAACCCGCAAACAGACCGATATAGTTCTTTTCCAGTTCATTAAGTTCCTCAATCATTTTATTGAAAGCTTCCGGCTGGTAAGCTACTTCCTGCTCCCCTGCAAGGAGGGCATATCGGTCTTTCCTGATTTTGTCAATCATGTCGGCAGCCTCCTGCGCCTTCTGCTCGCTGGTCTTGGTCACCTTCTGCACCCGGCTGGCGGGCACCTGACGCACCACACCATCCACAATCTGCGTCTCCACATAGCTGTTTTCTTGCTCCATATAAGCAAGATCACTGTAGTAACGGAAGAAATCGGGAATGGGCTGGGTGCTGAAATCATGTGTGGGGTATTCGGCATCCTTTACTGCAACAATCTGATTTTCGTAAAGTTTGTTCAGAAAATGGTTTTTTTTCTGCGCCGATGAAAGCTCCACTGCATAGACATAGTCCTCATCAGGGAGTGTGACGGGCGTTACAGTAACGCTCTTCAGTGTGTAAGTGGTCCTGTTCTGTGTGACGATGTTGTTCAATCCGAGCAGTTTGGAGGCATAGTCAGCATAGATACCCTTGACTTCGCGATTCTGCATCACGACCACATCAATTTGGAAGGCGGTTTGCGGAAGCGCGTAAATAAAATAGTCACTACCAAAGACGTAGGTTGAATCAACCGGCAGTTTTACCACAGACTTTTGCGCAGCGACGGAAAAAAACGAGACTGCGACAAAGCAGAGGAGCATCCACTTCTTTCTCATCGTATCAGATACATTATATTATACAAGATTGGCGAAGCCCATAAAGGCCATAGCAAGAATGCCTGCCGTAACGAGGGCAATCGGAACACCCTGCATTGCCTTCGGAACTCTCGAAAGCTCCAGCTGCTCGCGCATACCGGCAAAAATGAGGATAGCAACGGCAAAACCGAGAGCGGAAGCGACAGTATAGACAAGGCTGTCAAGCATATAGCTTCCAGCGGCAATGTCAAACTTCTGCGTCACGGAGATGGCGACACCCAAGACGGCGCAGTTAGTCGTGATCAGCGGGAGGAAAATACCCAACGCCTGATAGAGCGGCGGGCTCATCTTCTTCAGGATGATTTCCACCATCTGCACGAGGGCGGCGATAATCAGGATGAAAGCGATTGTCTGCAAAAACTGAAGGCCCGTCGGAACCAGCACATACACATGGATGAGCGAGGTGACGAGCGTAGCCAACGTCATGACAAAGATGACGGCTACACCCATACCGAGAGCGGTGCTTAACTTATTGGAAACACCCAAGAAGGGGCATATACCCAGGAACTGCGATAAAACAATATTGTTTACAAAAACGCAGGCAATAATCATCAAAACATATTCCATAGCTCAGTCGTTTTAATGTTCGTTACTTTTTTGAAGATGACGGATGAAGGCCATCACGAAGCCGAGGACGAAGAAGGCGCCCGGGGCGAGGACGAAGACCAGGATGTTGGCCGAAGCCGGCAGGAAAGTGTATCCGAAGATGGAACCGCTGCTCAAAATCTCACGGATGGCACCGATGACCGTCAAGCTGAGAGTGAAACCCAGCCCCATTCCGATACCGTCGAGCATACTGTCGAACACGGTGTTCTTGGAGGCAAATGCCTCGGCGCGGCCCAACACGATGCAGTTGACCACAATCAACGGGATGAACAGGCCCAAGCTTTCGCCCAATGCCGGCACAAAACCCTGTATCAGCAGGTCAACGATAGAGACGAAGGTGGCGATGACCACAATGAAGGCAGGGATACGCACCTTGTCGGGGATGAAGTTCTTAAGAAGAGAAATCAGTGCATTGGACATCAGCAACACGAAAGTGGTGGCAACGCCCATGCCAAACCCGTTGAAGGCGGAGGTGGTGACACCCAGCGTGGGGCACATACCCAAAACCAGCACGAAGGTCGGGTTCTCTTTCAGTATTCCATTAAAGAGTATTTTCAATTTATTCATTGTCAGCTCCTTTCTCCTCGGCTTCGATTTCTACCGGGGCGTTGTTCGATTCTATCTTAAGATTAGGCAACACTTTTGGAAGGGCGATTTCCTTTACCCCTTGAAAAGCCATTGCGGCGCGGTTCACGGCATCGCAGTAAGCGCGGGAAGAGATAGTGGCCGCAGTGATGGCGTCCACCTCACCACCGTCCTTCTTCACCTTCAGATCGAAATTAGAAGCGGAAGGGTTCATATTGACGAACTGCTCTGCAAAGTTGCTCTTGTTTTTATTGATCTTGTCACCAAGTCCAGGGGTTTCCGATGCCTTGATCACCTCGGTGCCGAGGATGTTGCCATTGACATCAAAGCCCACCATCAGGGTGAAGGTGCCGCCGAATGCCTTGTTGGTGTAAGTCTCCACTGCCGCACCGAACAGTGTGTTGTCTTTCGTCACCGCCACATTCACCGTCACGGGATCCTTGTCTCCAGGAACAGTGGTAGGTACGGGGACAATGGAACCGTCAAAGCCCGGCAATACGGCATTCAACGCACTCTGTTTCTTTTGTGCCTGCACATTGTCGATGGAGTCCTTCGTCAGCAGATAGACACCGGCAAGGGCAGCAGCAGCCAGCACTGCAATCAGTGCCAGCGACACAATCATATTGGTTAATGTAGATTCTTTCTTACTCATTTCGACTCGATTTTAAGACTATTTACCTGCGAAAGTTTTGGGTTTGAACGCCTTGTCAATAAGCGGGACGACGGAGTTCATGATCAGGATGGCGAAGGATACGCCTTCAGGGTATGCACCGAACATACGAATAATCATCGTGAGGAGGCCGCAGCCCACACCGAAGACGATCATGCCCCACGGCGAGGTGGGCGACGTGACCATATCGGTAGCCATGAAGCAGGCGCCGAGCAGCATACCGCCGGTGATGATATGGAAG
Source organism: Bacteroidales bacterium (assembly GCA_017961265.1). Classification (GTDB taxonomy): domain Bacteria; phylum Bacteroidota; class Bacteroidia; order Bacteroidales; family WCHB1-69; genus UBA1756. Next base: position 29,320 of record JAGCXN010000044.1, read on the forward strand.
AACGGATTGGCGTATTGTGTCGGGTCCACCAGCCAGAAGATGCCGGCGAACACGAAAGCAGTCAGCAGGAAGGAAACGGGGATATGCCAGCTGATGACGCGGCGTATCAGCAGGAAGATAGCGCCGATGAGAATGGCGATGGCGCTCACTTCACCGAAACTGCCGCCCATCTGGCCGAGCAGCATCTGGATGTTGTTCGGCATGTCGGGCGAGCCCATCAGCGACTCGACGGTGCCGCCATTCTTCACACCTTCCTTAATGATACCCAGCGGCGTAGGCCCTGTAACCACGTCGGCGCCGAAGCTCCACAGCGGGGTGGCTTTCGGCCATGAGGTCATCTGCACGGGGAAGGAAATCAGCAAGAACACACGCGCCGTAAGCGCCGGATTGAAGAGGTTCTTACCCAGTCCGCCGAAGGCCATCTTGGCAATGCCGATGGCGACCAACGCGCCCAAGATGATGAGCGGAATCGGAAGGTTCAGCGGAACACAAAAGGCGAGCAGAAGTCCCGTGATGACAGCGGAGCCATCACCGATGGAACATTTCCCCTTCAGCAAAAAACGCTGGATCAGCCACTCGAAGAGCACACAGCTCAAAACTGAGACGGCAGTAAGGATGATTACGGGAAGGCCGAAATAAAAAACGGCCACGAAAAAGGCCGGCATAAGTGCGATAACCACCGACCACATGATTTTTTTCACAGACTCGTCACCATGTACGTGTGGAGAGCCTGCAACGTGAAGAAGTCTATCACTCATTTTCTTAAAAAATTTGAGAGTGCAAAGGTACATCAAATATTAATAGGTGAAAAAATTTTTTTAGGATTTTTTCAAACAAATTCTAACTATATTTGCACCCGTTTTATAATAGGAATACCAATAATTTATTAACCTTAAAATTAAAGCATTATGAAGAAAATCAATTTGTCCATCATCACCCTTCTGGTGATTGCAATGACCATCGTGTTCGCTTCTTGCACGAAAGATGGTATTTACAAACCAAAGAAGAAAATCTCCAAAATCTATGAAACTGTACAAACAGATCCCAATCCCACAAAAGAGCTCAAAGAGACATGGACTTGGAATGGCAAGCTGCTCTCTATGATTGATTACGGGGATGGCGAATTCGCCAAATTCTTATACACCAAAAAGCAACTCTCGTCCATTGAAGGCATGGACAGCCGCATTGAGGTGAACTACGATGAAAAAGGCAAATACATTGATAATTTCAAAGTTTATTCTGATAATGAACTCCGTGCAACCTACACTTTCGAACATGGTGACAAGCACCTTCTCACTGGTTATACCATTGAATATGAAGGTGGGCTTTTCAACAGAAACAGCGCTCGTCTTGTCGAAAATGTATTCCGCTTCCTGGCTCCTGAAATCGCTTCCGAAGGAGCAGATGAATATGTCCAAATTGCCACCAGCAACCTTAAAGGCAAAGAAAAATATACGGTTACCCTGACCTACGACGGCAAAAACGTGATCGAAAAAGTGGTCAACAATGGTGACGAAAAATACACCTATACATACACCTATACCGAATACCTGAATCCTTTCTACGGCCTGCTTGATATTAATGTTGACAACTTCATCTCCAAGAATGCTGTCTCCTCTTGTGTCATAACCAGACCGAACCTGCCCGACTACAACTACACCTATACCTATCAAGTGGACGGCAAGGTTCCGACCCAGATGACCGAAAATATGACATGGGCTCTCAATTTGGGGAATACCACCACTACCCATACTGAGACCATCACCACTGACTACGAATTCACAAAATAGTCATTTTTTAATATGAAATAGTCTGAGGTGGCGGGCAAAAGCCGTCACCTCTTTTCTTTTATAATGGCAATGGAAGAAAAACGCACCGTCCTTCTGCACTGCTGCTGCGCCCCTTGCTCGGCGGCCATCCTCGAATGGCTGTTAGCCAACGGCTGGCAGCCGACCCTTTACTACTTCAACCCCAACATCTTTCCTGAAGAAGAGTATGTCATCCGCAAAAACGAGTGCACCAAGTATGCCGCTAAGTTGGGCGTCCCCATTATTGACGGAGACTACGACCATGCGGCGTGGCTGCAAGGGATTGCAGGCTTGGAGGACGAGCCTGAGCGTGGTAAACGCTGCCTCCAGTGCTTCCGCATCCGCATGGCGGCGGCGGCAAGGAAAGCGCACGAACTCGGCTTCACGGTCTTCGCCACCACCCTCGCCTCCTCACGGTGGAAGAATCTTGAACAAATCAATGCAGCAGGTTTGGAGGCCGCCGCTGCATATCCCGGATTGCGCTTCTGGGACAACAACTGGCGCAAGGGCGGCCTGCAGGAACGACGAAACGCCCTCCTCAAAGAGAACGGCTTCTACAACCAGCTGTACTGTGGCTGCGAGTTCGCCATGCGGACGGCGACTACGGAAAAATAGGACTATTATTCTTCTGTCTCCGGGAAGAAGGAGTCCACAAACTCCTGCCGGTTGAAGACCTGCAGTTGGTCAATCTTCTCCCCTACTCCAATGTATTTGACCGGAATCTTAAACTGGTCGGAAATGCCGATGACCACGCCGCCTTTGGCCGTGCCGTCGAGCTTGGTGATGGCCATGGCCGTAACCTGCGTGGCGGCAGTGAACTGACGGGCCTGTTCCACGGCATTCTGGCCGGTGGATCCGTCGAGCACCAGCAGCACCTCATCGGGCGTGTCCGGAAGCAACTTGCTCGTGACGTTGCGTATCTTGGTAAGTTCGCGCATCAGGTTGGCCTTGTTGTGCAAACGTCCGGCGGTGTCAATGATGACTACATCGCTCTTCTGGGCTATGGCCGACTTGACGGTATCGTAAGCGACGGAGGCAGGATCCGCACCCATCTTCTGGGTCACGATGGGCACTCCGGCACGTTCAGCCCACGCCTCCAACTGCTCAATGGCGGCGGCACGGAAGGTATCGGCGGCACCCAGCATCACAGAGTAGCCTTTCTGTTTGAATTGGTAGGCCAACTTGCCAATGGTGGTAGTCTTGCCGGCGCCGTTTACTCCGACCACCATCATCACATACGGTCGGTCAAGCTTGGGTATCTCGAAATCGGCAAGATCCTGCGTGTTGTTTTCCATCAGCAGGCCGCCAATCTCCTCACGGAGAATCATATTCAGCTGTCCTGTACCTAGGTACTTGTCACGGGAGACCCTACTCTCGATTCGACTGATGATCTTCAAGGTTGTTTCCACACCGACATCGGAAGTAACCAAAACCTCTTCCAAATTGTCAAGAACTTCGTCGTCCACTTTCGATTTTCCCATCACGGTCTTGGCCAGTTTCGCAAAAAAACTTTGCTTCGACTTTTCAAGCCCCTTGTTCAAATCTTCCTTTTTCTCCTTAGAAAAAATAGATAAAAAGCCCATATTATGCCTGTTTTGAAAAACAGCGGCAAAGATACAAAACAATATACAACAGGCAACCACTTTTAGCAGAATTATTTTAAATTTAAAATAAGCACAAAACAACTCGCCAATAGAAAAAATTTTATTACTTTTGCGCTCGTATTTTTTTGGACAATCTTAATCAATTTTATAATGAAAAAGTATTTCTCAATCATCATTTTGAGTGTTGTGGTGATCTGCCTCAGCGGATGTGCCAAGTTCGAACCTGCCACCATTGACCTGAGTGTCACTCCTATGCCTGTAAACAGCGAAACCATGTGGCTCGACTGCAAGGGTACCGTCACCAACAACGGCGGCTGCAAGTATTTCAACGAAATGGGCTTCCTTTTTAGCCTCACTCCTGATCCTGTGTACAAAGCCGAGGATGTGACCACCGTTGCCGTGGAGGAGAATATCGAGACCCCCACTTTTGACCTCACCTACACCAGCGTGATGATCGACACCGTCTATTTCGTACGCGCCTACGTTTGCACCAATGCCGGCACGGGCTATAGCGAAACGAAAATGGTGAGCACCCATTTCCCCGAGACCGTCGAACCTACAGAATAATCATTAACCCTAACATAACTTATTTATGAGAAAGTACATCCTTGCCATCAATCCGGGGGCAACCTCAACAAAAATTGCCGTTTTTGAAGGCGAACAGAACATTTTCACCACCAACATCAAGCACTCCACCGAGGAACTGTCAAAATTCGCCATCCTCGCCGACCAGTACGACTATCGTAAGAATTTTGTTCTGGAGGAGCTGAAGAATCAGAACATCAACCTGGACGAAATCGCCATCGTGATGGGCCGTGGCGGCCTCATCAAACCTCTCACCTCCGGTGTTTACCGTGTGAACGACCTGATGAAAAAACACCTGTTAGAAGGCTATAATGGCGTACATGCCTGCAACCTCGGCGGCCTTATCGCAGACAGTGTCGCAAAAATGATAGGACTGAAGGAAGCCTACATCGCCGACCCCGTCATCGTCGATGAGATGGAAGACATCGCCCGCATCTCCGGGCACAAGGATTTTGAACGACTCTCCATCTTCCATGCACTGAACCAGAAGGCTATCGCCCGCATCTACGCCAAATCCATCGGCAAGAAATACGAAGACCTGAACCTGATCGTGGCCCACATGGGCGGCGGTATCAGTGTCGGCGCACACCGCAAGGGTCGCGTCATTGATGTGAACCAAGCACTTGAAGGAGAAGGCCCGTTCTCCCCCGAACGCTCCGGAACCCTCCCGATGGACCAGGTCATCAAGGCCTGCTACAGCGGCAAATACACCTACGAAGAGATGCGCAAGGTCATCGTGGGCAAAGGCGGCCTCGTCTCCTACCTCGGCACCAACGACGCCTACGAAGTGGAGAAACGCGCCCTCGCCGGCGACAAGTACGCCGACCTTATCGAGCGCGCCATGGCCTACCAGATAGGCAAGCAGATTGCCGGCAACGCCGCCGTCCTTGAAGGAAAAGTTGATGCCATCCTGCTCACTGGCGGAATCGCTTACGGCAAGCCCATCGTCGGCCACATCAAGCGCCACGTGGAATGGATCGCGCCCGTCGCCGTCTATCCCGGCGAAGACGAGATGGCATCCATGGCCATGAACGCCCGCATGATCCTCGACGGCAGCGTGGAGGTGAAGGACTACGAATAAGCCAACCTATACTATAATATGGGAGAATGGTGCTGACAAAGCCCATTCTCCTTTTTTTAATAAAACCATTGGATCAATGAAAATCGCCCTCTATAGCAAGTTACCCTCTACCGACGGAAAAGCGTTCATCGCCGAGGTGGTCCATTTTCTGAAAGACAAAGGCGTAACCACCCACGAATTGTCGGAAAGCACCACGAACCCGCAGGAGCTTTCAGCCTTCCAGCCCGACTTTCTCTTCTCCATCGGTGGCGACGGCACCTTTATCGATGCCGCTAACCTCGTGGGAGACAGCGGCATCCCCATCCTGGGTATCAACACCGGTCGTATCGGCTTCCTTACCAACGTAAACCGCAACAACTTTAAAGAGGCTTTCGATTTTTTGCAAAAATCTGAATATCAAATAGAAAAAAGAAGTCTTTTGCAAATCAAAAGCGACAGCGGAGAACCACTTCCCGCCACATTTGCATTGAACGATATCTCCATCCATCCTCACGGAGAGTCGATCAATGCCGTAAAAGTGCTGGCCAACGGCGAGCAGCTGAATACCTACTGGGGTGACGGACTGATTGTGGCTACCCCCACTGGCTCCACTGCCTACTCGCTCAGCTGTGGCGGCCCCATCCTCGTACCCTCCGCCAACGTGATGGTGCTCACCCCCATCGCCTCCCACAGCCTCACCGTCCGCCCCATCGTCCTACCCACCGACAACGAACTCAAAATCAAGGTGGAGAGCCGCTCTCACCGGTTCATCCTTTCAGTGGATTCGCATCGGTTGGCCATAAATGATAACGTAACGCTCACCGTGAGCCGCGCCCCATACACCATCCAGACCATCCGCCTCCCCAATGCCGGCTTCTACTCCGTAATCCGCGAGAAACTGCTATGGGGGCTTGACAAACGAAATTTCTCCAACAATGAATAAGAAAGCTACCCCAAAACCGCAACCGTCCATCAGGAAGTTGCCGAAACGACAGATGAAAGCTGGCAACATGCTCAACCCCACCCCCGTGGTGATGGTGAGCTGCGGCGAAACCCCTGATGAATACAATATCATCACCATCGCATGGTGCGGCACCGTGTGCAGCGACCCGCCGATGTGCTACATCTCCGTCCGCCCCAATCGCCACTCCTACCCTATCATCAAGAAAAATCAGGAGTTTGTCATCAATCTTGTCTCCAATGAGTTGGCAGAACGCACTGACTGGTGTGGCGTGCGCTCGGGCAACAAGTACAACAAATTCTTCGAAACTGACCTCACGCCCGTCCGCAGCAGCACTGTAAAAGCACCTATGATATACGAGTCGCCCGTCAACCTCGAATGTGTTGTAAAACAGATGATTCCGCTCGGTTCACATGATATGTTTCTTGCCGAGATCGTAGCAGTACACGCTTCAGAGTCATTATTCGACAAAAAAACGGGAGCCCTGCACTTGGAGCGCGCCAACCTCGTGAGCTACTCCAACGGACACTACTACCAACTCGGCAAAATCATCGGCAAGTTCGGGTTTTCGGTAGAGAAAAAGTAATTTTGTAGTTTTTCCCGCCGCCACCCGTCTAATGGGAAAATTCATTTCTTGAACAATTAAATACACTTGGTTATGAAAAAGATATTGATTTTCCTCTTGGTTTTCGCCGCCGTGCAGCTGTATGCACAAGATTTAAATCTTTACAAACAGATTGTCAAGGAGTTAAGCTCCGAAAAATACCAAGGGCGCGGCTACGCGTACGATGGTGCCAACAAAGCTGGAAAGTATCTGCAAAAAGAGTTTGAGAAAACAGGTGCCGATGAGGTGACCACGCAACCTTTTAAACTGAGCATCAATACTTTTCCTGGCAAAATGGAAATGTCCGTGGACGGCAAGAAGCAGGTTCCCGGTGTGGACTTCACCATGCGTGAATTCTCGCCAGGTGTCAAAGGGACATTCCCCCTCTACTTCATTGACACAGCGAATTATGACGCTGAAAAAATCTTCAAAGATCTGGCCAAACCCGAAAACAAGGATGTTTTCGTGGTGTGCGACTTCTGGTTCAGTTATAAGCACGGAAAAGATTTTCGCAAGTTGCAAATCAAGGACAGTTGCACGAATGCGGGCTTGATCTTCACGTGGGAGGAACCGCTCAAGTTCTACAAAGCATACGGTGAGTTCGTGGTGGACAAGCCTATCATCTGGGTGCCGGAACGTTTCCCGAAGGATGCCAAAACCGTCACGGTCAACATCGAGAACAAGTTCTTGAAAGACTACGAGTGTTTCAACGTCATCGCCAAGGTGGAAGGCCGCCGGCACGACAGCTGCTATGTTTTCACGGCGCACTACGACCACCTCGGCAATCTCGGCAAGGACGTGTTTTATGCCGGAGCCAACGACAACGCCTCAGGCACTGCGGCAATTGTGACGTTAGCTGCCTATTATGCCAAAAACCGTCCCGAATACGACATGTACTTCATCGCTTTCTCGGGCGAAGATGCCAACCTGCGTGGCTCGGAGTGGTACGCTGAGCACCCCGTCGTGCCGCTGGCGCAGATCAAGTATCTGTTCAATATTGACATGATCGGCGATAACAATCCCGTGCAATACTGCGAGGTGAGCGACGAAGGGATGCGCGGTTTTGCTTTGTTTGAAAAAATAAACGACGAACAGCACCATTTCAAGTCACTGAACCGTGGCGAGTTGGCCGGCAACAGCGACCACTATCCGTTCGCCGTCCGCCATGTGCCGTGCATCTTCTTCGAGAACGAGGAGGGCGACGCTTTCAAGTACTACCACACGGTTCACGACACCTACGAAAACGCCTTGTTTGACACGTACGAGCCGATCTTCCGGTTGGTGCGGGAGTTCGTGGAAAGGTACAATTAAAACTGAAAATTGAGAGTTAAAAATCAGTAATTTATAAATCAGATTTTGCCGCCCAATGATTTATCTTGTACTTGCCATCGTATTTTCTGCCGGTGTTTTTGTCACCATGCGTTTTTTCAAACGCTTCGGGTTGGACAATCACCAGGCATTGATGTGGAACTACGTCTTTGCCACGGTAACGGGTTTCCTTATGTGCGGACGGGTGGACACCGTTCCCGTATTGGTCGGCGAAGCGTGGTTCGGCTTGTCACTGCTGACGGGGTTCTGGTTTATCTTCACGTACTTGCTGATGACGGCCTCTACGCAGTCGTCGGGGGTCACGGTCACCTCGCTCTCTAGCAAGCTGTCGGTGGTGCTGCCCGCGATGGCGGGGATCCTTCTCTTTCAGGAAACATTGGGATGGCAGGTCGCCATAGGCATCATCTTGGCGTTGGTGGCGTTGGTGCTGGTGGTGGGCGGAGGAAACCAATCTGTCGAAAACAACAAAGGAACCCGATGGGTGCTTCCTATCCTGATCTTCTTCGGCACCGGCACGGGCGACATTTTGATGAAACTCAACGAGCAGCGCAACCACGCCGACGACATGAGTTTTATGATTGCCTTCATCTACCTGATTTCCATGTTGTTCGGTATAATCCTTGTATCCTACGAGCTCATTCGCGGCAAATCAAAATGGCAGAACAAGAGCATTATCGGCGGTGTTGCATTGGGGGTCATCAATTTCTTTTCCACTTACTGCATCTTCCAAGCCATGCGCTGTTTCGACAATGTGATACTGTTTCCCATCTACAACATCGGGGTGGTCAGCCTCACCGCTTTGATTGGCTGGCTTGTTTTCAAGGAAAGGCTGACGTGGAAAAACTACCTAGGACTTGCCATTGCCCTCATTGCCGTGATACTCATTTCAATAAAATGGTGATGGTCTAGGTGCATTAAATAAGCCCGTTAAGAAGATTTTTGCAGAATGTTTCTTTTATAAAAGATAAAATCAATGAAATTGAAAGATAACGCACCCTGCTTCCGATATAAGCAACACAAATTGGAGCTTCTACGAAAGTCGGCGAAATTCTGGGGTGTAGTCGAATAACACTCTGCGAGTCTCTGCGCAGTCCTCGGTAAATCAATATTCCCGGAATTTTTCCTTTCATACCAAAAAATATGAACAAGTCAACTTCCCAATCCCATCTGTCCCCTAAAGCAAATTTCCTTTGGGCGGTCATCACCTTTTTCGTCACATTCACAAATGCGTTCGCACAAACCAATGACAGCATCCCGTTTCTTTATCGGGGCCACCTGTTTTTTGAAGGAGTCGTCAACGACACGCTGGACTGTAACATCCTGTTTGATACGGGGGCTGCGAATCTGTTCGGCGTTGACAGCGTGTACCTGGACCATTCCACATGGAATCCCACAAACCGCGGTTTTGCCTATGCTCCCGGCGGCGCAGGCATGACCAAAGTCCAGATAATTTTCGAACCCACCACGGTGAAAATAGGGAGCCTTTCGGGGCATTATCAAATGGTGCCGATTTTTGAACTCCGTGATATCTTGGGCTGCCATGTTGATGGCATATTGGGCATCAAGGATCTGTTGGACTATCCCCTTGAAATCAATTTCGAACAACAGTACATAAAACAATACAAGACTGGCTTTCCCAGCACTGACGGATATTTCAAGATGCCCATCCGGCACAAGAACAACCGTGTGATGCTGCAGGTATCCGCCATCATCGGGGGCAAGACCATCCACGGATGGTATCTAATGGATACAGGCAGCGGAAGCTCCATTGATTTTACTGCACAAACCGTGGAACAATATCAGATGGACGCCATCTCTGGGAAAAGACGTATTGCTGATATCCTGCAATTTGGCATTGGCGATAAAGAGCAAGAGTGGTGCGTGGATATGCTGTCCGACAAAATCATCCTTGGGGACGACACCCTTCTCGGCGAACCGATCTCTTATATTCCCGAAGGGGTTGGCACTTTTGGAGAAATGGAATATCTCGGAGTTATTGGCAATGCCATCTGGTCGAAGTACAATATTGTTATTGATGCCCCCAAAGGGGTCCTCTACCTTAATCGTATCAAAGGCGACTACTCTCCGGTACCAACCTACGACTACGGTTTCCGAAATCGGACGGACATTGGCAAAGGCTGGATCGTCTCATGGCTTGAGAGAGACGGAGATGCCGTCAATGCGGGAATGGCGTTAGGGGATATCATTACGGCAGTAAACGGGAAAAGCGTTACGGACTATTCTTGGGACGAAGAGGAGGCCCTTGACGACGTGCCCAACCAGACCATAGAAATCACCCGCACTGACGGCTCAAAAATACAGATTGTTTTGGAAGCGAAAAAACGGTGGTAAAATATATCCCATGAATAATGCTCCCAAAGGGAGCCATTTTCAATAACCCCACATGCAATGTGGGGTGGAAGCTGGGCGTACAGACAATGGCGTGCCAGAGGCACGCGCTCTCAAAAAGCATCAATCTTTTAGAAAATACTCCTCATTAATTATGATACCATTCTCTATCAAAAATGCACGATACTCTTCCTCAAAACTAACAATCTTGTGATGTTCTTTTTGATTTCTTATATAATTCACTATCGTATCCTTATCTCGTCCATTGTATGAAATGGCTGCGTATTCTTTACCCCACCCATTCCAATTAGGAAAAACAGGACTCTCACGAAGCCATTTGCTTGTAAAGGTCTTTATGGCTTGGACATACTTGGCTGGAGAAAGATCGGGTGGTAATGAAACGAGCAGATGAATATGGTCTGGCATTCCTCCAATACGAATGAGTTTGGCTTTGAGATTCTCTGTCTGTTTCATAATGATGGCGTAGAGTTCGCGCTCATGTTCGGCATCAATTGTCTTTTCACTACGATAAGTGCGGAACACGATATGGTAAATGGATTGTATATAGCTCATAACAATATGATGTATTAGGTGTTATAATAGTTTTTGCGATGAGAGCGCGTGCTTCCAGCACGCTTTGATATGCGCGACGACGTTACACCCCACATTGCATGTGGGGTTACTGAGAGTAGCTCCCTTCGGGAGCGTATCTATTTCTTAATCATGAATTTCTTTAAATGGTATCAAATCAATAATGCTTCCGTTGCATTTTGGAAAATTCTTGCAAACAATTTTGTCAAAGTCATTGTCACTGCGGAATTGCGGTTTGGTACGGATAGCTTTGACATTTTTATATTGATAGTGTTCCCCGCAATGCAGGCATTCCACAGTTTCTTCAAGAGCAAACCCTAATCCGCTTTTTTGATGGTCTTTAATGGCAATCATTTTTTGATGTTCGTCAAGTTCTATGTACATATCGTCAATTTTTTAAGTGTCATTGTTTTCATCAAAAAAGCCCGTACCTAAAATGACGAAACTATGACATTTTGGTTAAAAACTAAAAATCAAGTGTGGACTGATAAAACCTTTGCGCGGGCAGCAGGCGATACCACAAAAACATTTGCAAAAGTACAAATAAATTTCGTAAACAACATCAATTGTGAAAAATATTTTAAATTTTATCTTACATAAAAGATAAAGCAGCTTCCAGAGGGAGCCATTTTCAATAACCCCACATGCAATGTGGGATGGAAACAGTGCGTACAGACAATGGCGTGCCAGAGGCACGCGCTCTCAAAAACATCTGTCTTCGAGGAAATACTCTTCCTTAATAGTGATTGAAGAAAATTATTTTCCCCATACCCTCTTCCATAAAAGAGAAAATTGCGATTTTTGCAAAAAGTTTCTCTTCATGAATAAAACAACAGTCTTTCGAAGAATCATCGGTATCATCGCGCTGGTGTGCTGGGCTGTCACCTTCGTACCGTGGATTGTCCTGCCAGATGGTGACAGGCTCGCGTGGCAACTACAAAATTGGGCAATGGCTTCTTCCTCAATTCTCACCATTGTGTATATTATCGTACTCACGGTTCAATACAACAAGGACGAGCAGAAGACACTTATGAGAATCCGCAATATGATTAATTGTTGTGTGACTGTGACGATTTGTGTGGCCTTTTTCATATTTGCTGCACTCAAGGCCGACCATAAGATTTGGGAAAACGAAAAGTACGTAATTTATGGATACAAAGTAAATGACGATATAAATGGCGGTTTCTGCATTCCAACAATATTTGATTTTTACGAACGAAAAGGCATAGTGGATGACCGACTGGGCATCATTGGAGATATGAGAGCATATCTGTTTAACACTGGAGATCTGAATCGGGTACGAAAAATTGATTACACCATATACGAGCCACTTGATTTGATTAAGGAGGAGATGGATTATATGCCCAACGACACCGACAGCGTACGCCATCTCGTTTCTTTTTATCGCCTAAGCGATCTATCTTACTGCTACGACCAAAGCCAAAACGATTCGCATATTGAGTTGACGAGCCAATAGTCTGCGAGTCTCTGCGCCGTCGGCGGGTAAAAATAAAAATGACTGTCCTCCCAAAATGAAAAATACAATAAGAAACTTCGCATTACAATGAAACAACAAATCAACCCGCAAGAGACCAATCGGGCGTTCGCCTTCGAGATGTGGCTGAATGCGCCGATGCCGATGGTGACATTGGTGAAAACGATGAATGTCAGCCGCTTGCTAAGGCTCAGCAAGAAGCAGCACATCAAGTTCAACACGCTGATGTGCTGGTGCATCGGCAAGGCGGCCACCGAAACCGAGGAGCTCTACCTGCTACCCGAGGACGGCAATCTGTTCCGCTACGACCAGATCGCCATCAACGTGGTGGTGCGCAACCGCAAAGGCGGCATCAACTCGTGCGACATCCCCTTCTCCGCCGACCTCCAGCAGTTCAACCGCGACTATCTGGAACTGACCACCCGGGTGGCGGAGGAGTGCCAGAGCAGCTTCCTCGACGGCTACATGATTGTCGGCACCTCCGCCATGATTCAGACCGAGCTCGACTGCGTGGTGAACCAATACACCGACAAGTTTCTCAACCCGATGGTGATGTGGGGCAAGTACCGCAAGCGCTGGTTCAAGGCCACGCTGCCCGTGTCGTTCCAGTTTCACCACGTGCAGATGGATGGCGGCGACGCGGCCCGTTTTTTGGAACGGCTGCAGAGGACAATTCACCTACCTTAAAGGATAAAAAATAATCGAAAAAAACTCACTATGTCACACATTGGCATAGTCTTGCTATATCTTTGCCGCCGAAAATCCAGAAAACATCAGCAGCATGAAAGGAATGGTTGAATTGTGTTATGACTTGCCCCAGTGGGAAACGTATTTGGAAACAAACAATGTGGCATTCAGCGAGGTACAGAAGATACAATTGAAAAACGAGCTTCACGACTTTTTGAGTGATGCGGTATTGGAGCTTGTGGAGGAAAACAAGTTTCACCTTATGAAAAGATTGCAGAATTTTCTGAACAATGAGGAGATTTTTTCCGGAAGCAGCAAGATTTTCCGGAGGATGCCTTCCCTACTGGAGGAGATTGCCTTCGATACGGACATGACCGTTTTTTTGGAAGAAGAGATGTTGCTTGAAGCGGAAGAGCCACTTCATCCGCATTAATCCGATTGTGGGAATCTCGGAGAAGGATGCGGAAAAAGCGGTGGAGAAGTTAAGGAGTTAAGAAGTGAAGAAGTTGAATTATTAAAACATTAAAAGAACATCTCTATAACATTAATGTATAGAAAAAAGGAAGATTCGTATTAAAAGTTTGTTTAACTTTGCGATTTGAAAAACAATACTTTTGTTGTGGTTTGGATAGCTCTAATGCAACCTCAGTTGGTAAACCTGCAATGAAAGGAAAATCAGTAAAAATTAGAGGTTGCCTTAAACTTAAATAAATAGCATATGGAATTGATTCAGAAAAACATGAATAAGAAGCAAATTGAGAAATTTCTGCGTCGTTTAGGAGGAAAAGAGACATCAAGAGTATCTTTCTCTAGTTATGTTGAGGTAGAGAAGACAGGTAATTTAGTTATCATAAAACTTTGTAGGAGAGGTTTGATTGACAATATGCAGTACGATTATGCTGCATTCGAGGGGTGGGCTATTGTGGTGAAAGCCGCTTTTGAGAAAGTAGGCGTGCATGTAAAAGTTCGTATTGATGGGGAGAAACCTAAGGATTTCCTAAAGAACGAGGAAGAACATTATAATCGCTTTTTATATCGTATAAGCAAGTTTGTGGAGATATTTGAATGGGCATATACTGATGATTTTGAAAATGAGATAGCTATCTTCAAAAAGGCTCACAAAAACATGGTAATGAACGTACCAGACAAAGACGCCCAAAAAGGAGCGGCAAAGGGGGAAGCAGCGATGGAAAGATATTTTTGTGAAGATAATAAATCGTTTTTTGACTGCTTAGATCATCAATTGCCTGTTCGTATATTTGATGATGAGATAAGTGAAGAATCAGCAATTACAACGGGAGGATTCATTGACGCGTGGGCTATTAAAGGTAGTACGGCCTATGTGTTTGAATTGAAGTTAGACAATAATAGAAAAGTTGGAGCTATATCAGAGTTGATGTTTTATGTGAATGTAATGCATGACGTCATGTCTCATAGGATAAATTTCTTATCGAGCAGCCAATATCGCTCTTTCGATAAGATAAAAGCCTTGTATGACTCTAGAAATTGCAAAGAGATAATTGGCCGCATAATTGCTCGGAAATACCATCCCTTAATTACTATTACTAATAGAACTATTTCAGAAGCATTTGAAAAGTATGATTCTATGATTCGCGTTAAAATTGAGACGAATATTAATAGTTATATTGATAATTATAGACTACGCCAAAATCTTGCAATAATAACTGCAAATTTCTTAGAAGAAAAGAAAAGAGAACAGGCTGCTATTCTCAAAGAGTATCGAGCTTCTCTTTTTGACAATGCAAAAGATATAGGTTATTCTAAAAAAAATGACGAGTGGTTTAACTATCTCATCATAACACAGGACAGCGCCAAAAATTTATACAAAGGCATTCGTAAAGAAGCGATTGAGTATTTCAAAAAATACGGTATTGTTTGGTGGCAATGCCTCAATAAACCATATGAACCTACAGGTCACATGGTATCATCACAAATCAACTGCCTCAACCATCTTTTTGCTTTTCGTGATAAGCCGGAGGCACTGAAACTCATATTGCAGAAGGCAACTCTTTTGCCGATAAAGAGCATTCTACCATCGCCAATAGATGAGGATGGCTATATCGCTTTTGAATTCGTCTATAAGAACATGTCGTTGATGCGCGATAATTCCGGTAAATATCATGAGAATTATGAGACTCGAGGGGCTAAATGCACTTCTATTGATGCATTGGTATATGCTCAATTGGATGATAACAGGAAATTTCTTATTCCCATAGAGTGGAAGTACACAGAGACATATGATGGAACAGAAGCCTATCCTTCAAGTTGGAAACGCTATCCTGATTTGATTCGTCTGGTGAACTGCAATCTCAAAGACGTTTATGATTTGTACAAAGCAGATCCGTACTATGAACTGATGCGCCAAACATTATTGGTGGAACAAATCATCCGTCATAAAGAATGCGGAATTGAGGCGGATGATTATTTTCATATCATGGTCATCCCCAATGAGCACTCGGAATTAAGAACTGCAATTGAAGGCAATTATATCCCAACGCTTAAGGATCCTTCCAAGTTCAAAACTATTGACCCCCAAGACCTGCTTTCCCCCTTGAAAGGAAACGATGACTACAAAGAACTGATGGAATATCTTGAAACCCGCTACTGGAAATAGTCACTCAGAATCACTGCCCTTTTACAAAATTATGCTACTAAAATAATTCTATTAGCATAATTTTCTGGATTTTGCATCGTTTTCTCAGATATTTATTTGAAAATGAATATCATACAAAATTCTCGCTATCGTTTCGGCTTCGACATTTGGAATCTTCTACTCTTCCTGCTGGTGATGCTCCCGAATTTCATCTGGTTTGCCTTCCCCGCGCCGGATGACATCCTGCGGACAGAGTCCGTCACGCCGGCGGTGGACATCCTCGGCTCCGTTTTTCAGGTGCTGACCGTGGCGTGCCTCTGCTTCGTCATCCACAAAGAGCGGAGCAAATTCCGTTTCTCCCCGTTGGTGGTTGCAACTGTTGCCTGTTTAGCAGCGTATTACATCGGATGGGCATCGTACTATGCCGGCATCACCGCTCCGTGGGTGATTCTTTTGCTGACCCTCCCGCCCTGTTTGGCATTCATCCTTTTTGCCATCGACCGCAAGAACCTGCCGGCCGTGGTGTCAGCCGCCGGCTTCACGGTGTGCCACTGTGTGTTCGGGGTGGTAAATTATTTGTAAAAGTCCTTAAGCATCCTTTTCGCCTTTTTGCTTCCTTGTTCCGCTGCTTTCGTGAGCCATTCCACCGCCCTTTTGTGGTTTTTTCTAACGCCTTCCCCATATTCGTAGCAATACCCTAAATTGTGTTGGGCCCACATATTCCCTTGCTTCGCTGCTTTTTTATATAATTCCACTGCTTTCTTCATATCTTGCTCCACGCCATCACCGTTCTTGTAACAAATAGCCAGGTTGAATTGTGCAGTGGGAAACCCTTGTTTAGCAGACAAGGTGAGCCATTCAATGCCTTTCCGGAGGTCTTTTTCAACTCCATATCCATTCAAATAAAACATTCCGATATCGTTTTGCGACCACGAATCGCCTTGTTCAGCCGCTTTGAAATACCACTCCAGGGCCTTTTTATAGTCTTGCTCAACTCCTGTTCCTTTATAATAACAAGCAGCCAAATTGAATTGGGCATACATTTCACCCTGTTCCGCTGATTGGGTGTACCATTCAACAGCTTTAGCATAGTCCTTTTTCACTCCCTTTCCGCACAAATAGCATCCCCCAAGGTTATTTTGAGCCCCTGAATGTCCTTGCTCAGCTGCCTTAGTGAGCCATTCCACGGCTTTCCTAAAGTTTTTTCCTACACCTTTACCTTGTTTATAACGATTTCCAAGCTTGAATTGTGCCTCTGCATCGCCTTGTTCGGCCAGCACTTTCAATTCTTTAATGGTCATTTTCGAATAGAGGTTGTTCTTTGTTTTTTTGCTTTCCATCCTTCTACAATTTAATATTCCATGATATGCAATTCAATGCACCGCCTTTGCGCACGGCTTCCAAAGCTGGTATGCCAACGACTTTACAATTGGGCAGGACTTTGCAGATTTGTTCCAAAGCCTGCTCGTCCTCGGGGATGTCCATTTGCGGGACAAGCACAAGGTTGCCTACCTGCAGATAGTTGATATAAGCCCAGCTGCGTTTATGCTTCTGTTTTACTTTGTATTTCAAAGTAATCACCTCGAAGTGGTTTTCCAATGCTTTGCGGAAGCGGCGGTGAAAATAGGGCGATAGGTCCCCGTAGTTAGTCAGCAGCACGCGATTGTCGCCGATATAGTGGACTATACCGTCGCTGTGACCGCACTTTTCGTTTCTGTCCCACGGAAGGAAAACAATTTCGCACCGGAATGCCTCTTCCAGAAGTCGTTGCACCTCGTTGTGCGACATCTCTTTGTTTTCCACAAAAACTTTCTCCGTCATCACTATTTTGTTGCCGCATTTCACCACGTTGCCGCCGTCGAGCACCAAGTCCAAAGGCACCACTTCTGCCTGACGAAGAAAATCCACATTTCCCACATCCCTGACATTTGTGATATATTGCTCTTGATGTTTTTCTACCAGATAGTTGGGATAGTATTTGTAAGAAACAAAACGTTTTTCATCCGTTTGTACGGGCATGTAGTCGCGGCACCAGATGTCGTTGGTGTTGCCCAAAATCCGATAATCCACGGCATTGTCCTGAAGTGTCTTCGTAAGACTCTGATACAGTTTAGGACATTCCGTTGAAAGCCAGTCGGAGAAGAAAACGGTGTTGGTGAGGTTGTTGGTTAGCATGATATTGTTCATTTCCAAGGTGATGCTTTTTTGTAACTTGACGGGATTGCTAACTTTATACCATTTACATAAAATCTATATGTGCTATCTCGATATTCGCCATCTGTGTCTTTCGGGTCACCAGAAAAGTAGCGTTTATCACTATCGAGTTGCCCAATATGTTGCTCTCTTTCATCATTTACAACAATTTGCGGTGCATTATTTGATTTTAATGCGGAGGAATAAAATAAATACTCACAACAGTTTCTTGGTCCATATATGGCTTCGTGTTTATCTGATTGATTATCATTGATTTTTATCATACTTCTAATAAGGACTCCTCCATAAAATTGTTTACACTTACTACTATTAGATAAACTACTTTTAAAAGACAAGTCTACTCCCCATTCATGTAACCACCACATTCCTTCGTCTTCGTCTTCAGTCCGCTTTATGGTCAGATTATCTTTATGATTATTATTCCAAAAGTAGAATTCTATTTCCAAAATTCTATAATTGCCATAATCTGTTTTGATATAACTTTTAAACAAAAGGATATTTGCGATATCCTCAAAAGTTTTCGTGATTGTCTTGACATCTGATTCTGCATTCAAACAAGACAATAATTCTTTTAAATCTTTCATAACTTTAATTTTTAATAGTTTAATAATTTGATTTTTAATAACTTTCAACTGCAAAGGTATACCGAAAAAATTGACTGACCAAACTTTTTTTGTTAAACCTTGTTAAACTTTTTTAAAAAGTTATTTTTATAAATAACTATAAATCATAATTTTATATATGATTTTTTAGTACTTTTGCAGTCGAAAAAAAAGACGACACAGATATGAAACGAATATTTATCATGCTATTTATATGCATTTTATTCGTTGGATGCACGAAAGACTGGGGGCGCCCTACGACCCGCGACTATCCCATCGACGGCATATACAATGGCCTTGATGTCAGCGACGCTTTCCAAGTGACAATGAGCGACCAAGTGAATAATGTGGTTGTTACGGTGAACGAACGTGCCCACGAAAGAGTTTTGGTTGAGGTGAAGAACGGCAAGCTGCACATCGGATTCAAACCGAACACGGGGTACGATGATCCAGCAACGGCCGTCATCCCTGCAAACAAGATTTTAGAACTCAATCTAAGTGGAGCGTCTTCGTTCACCGGGAATCTCGAGGGTGATCAACTTGACATTAACCTTTCTGGAGCCTCTATCTACAGCGGCAATATCTCCGCCGAAAAAGTTCATCTTAATCTTTCCGGTGCATCCACATACACAGGATCAATGGATGCTTATAAGATTTTCACCAATCTTTCTGGGGCTTCCACCATCACAACGAATGGTATCGGTCACACTTTTATGGAGATTGACCTTAGCGGTGCCAGCCATCTGAATGCCGTCGACCTTAACGCTCCGATGATATTTGGCGGTATGAGCGGCGGCAGCTTTGCCGATGTCACCTGCTGTTCCAGTTTGGAAGTGGAACTCAGTGGTGGCAGCACACTCACGTACGGGACAGTTTCTGACGATTGTCATCCTGTTATCAATTGTCCCTGCACCGGCGGCTCAACGGTCGGCCCACGTCCATAGTTAGTGTAATTCAAAACCCAGAATCATAGTACTTTTGCCAACCCCCAAAAAACAACGAATATGAATATTTTAAAGAAAAGAAATTGGAAGTTTTATCTCATTGAGTTTGTCGCTGTTACAATTGCCTTCTTTCTGGTGAATTGGTTGTGTTCGGGACTCAGTTTGCGCCGCTCCATCATTGGCGGACTGGTGAGCGGTGTGTTATTTACGGTTATATTTTGGTTCTTTGACCAAGGGACTGAACAGATTAAGAAATCGTCCAAACAGGATAAATCCGAGGAATAATTTTGCATATTAACGATCAAAAACAATGGAATACGACACTTTGAAAGGACTCCGTCACAGCGAGCAGCTGGTGGTGGAGCACAAGGACACCGCCGCGGTCTATGGGTCCGGAGCACTGGAGGTGTTTGCCACTCCCGCCATGATTGCCCTGATGGAGAAGACCTGCCTGATGGCCGTGTGCGACAAGGTCAATGAGGGCAACACCACCGTCGGCATCGCCGTCAACATCAAGCACTTGAAAGCCAGTCCCGTGGGTGCTACCATCCAGTGCGAGGCCGAACTGGTGGAGGTGGACCGCCGCCGTCTGGTATTCGCCGTGAAGTGCTTCGAGGGCGACACCCTCATCGGCGAGGGCATCCACGAGCGGTTCGTGGTGGAGAGCGCAAAGTTCATGGCGAAGCTGTAATTTTTCCCGCAGATGTTTTCCCGCAGAACTCGCGGAAACTCGCAGAAAAAGGTTCTGTGAGTTTCTGTGCAGTCGGCGGTCACAAAAAACGAAGAGCAATGAATAACGAGAATTTTTCCATCAAAAAGCGGATAAAGAGTTTCGCTTACGCCTTTGCGGGACTGAAGGTGCTTTTCCGCGAGGAGCACAATTCGTGGATACACGCAGTCGCCACGGTTCTGGTCGTGGCCGCCGGATTTATCTTCCGCATCTCGCCGATGGAGTGGGTTGCCGTGCTGATTGTGATCGGGATGGTGTTTGCCGCTGAAATCCTCAACTCGTCGCTGGAGCGGACGGCCGACTTTGTGAAGGCGGAGCGCGACGACCGCAAACGCGACATCAAGGACCTCGGGGCCGCGGCCGTGCTGGTGTGCGCCATCATCGCCGCCATCGTCGGGGTCATCATCTTTTTGCCAAAAATCATCGGTTT
Organism: Bacteroidales bacterium; assembly: GCA_017961265.1. Lineage (GTDB taxonomy): Bacteria > Bacteroidota > Bacteroidia > Bacteroidales > WCHB1-69 > UBA1756. The sequence goes on from JAGCXN010000044.1 coordinate 49,927, forward strand.
GCTGTCTTAATTGGTTTATTGTCAACAATATGAGAAAGTGGTTCATGGTTAGTTCTTTGCTGCTTGCTTCTATAGTAAGCCTGGCGCAGCCTGCAATACGGGAACCCATTGGTGCCCTTTCTGATTCTGATCGGGAAAGAATCTATGCGAATCCTGATTATTTTCTGCAAATTCTTGCAATACAAGACAGTTTGATGGCTGGACAAGATATTTCTGTGAACCATTTACAAAGCCTTATGCCACAGAACAGGGATGAATTTTTGACTTTTGCTATTTTGGAAGAGTATGCTTGTGAAAAAAAAGGGACTGATGTGTGGATGTCGGAGAAAAACATATTTGAATCTGTATGGAAATATGCGATAGCCGACTCTTTGGATATGATGGAACGTTATGTGGAATGGTTCAATTGGTGTGATGGGTGGATTGCAGACGCAGTGTGGACTGTAGGAGTATCTGTGGAGGAAAAAAATCCAGAAAAATTCCAGCAATTGCTACGAACGATTGCCCCAAAGTGGTATCCAGAGTGGCTTGAATGGCGGAACGAATCCATTAAATGGCGTGATACCAAAAAGAAAGAGTAACCAGAAATAGTGATTTCTCCCGCAAACTTTTCCCGCAGAACTCGCTGATACTCGCAGAAAAAAGGTCTGTGTTTTTCTGCGCAGTCAGCGGAACGGATGCTACCTCTCCCCTTTCTTGGCAAAAACGTTGAAGTCGTAAGTGATGCCCATGTTGATGGTGAAGGGCATATAGATGGCGTTGGTGCCGGCAAAGGCTTCCCTGTCGGGTCCGGTGCCCCACAGCTGGCTGTAGCCGAAATTGAAAGTCCACTTCAGGTGCTTGCCGCCGGCGCGGAAGAAGAACTGCGGCTCCAGCAGGGCCACGGGGACGGTGGAGCGCACGATGCTCTCGGGGTGGTTTTCGGTGGCGGGTTTGCGGTCAACGAGGTTCGGGAACAGGCAGCCGCCTTTCACGCCCAAGCCGATGTCGATATGGCCGTTGGCGATGCCGGCCCATCCGAATTCGAGCTGTGCGAACGGCAGATGGTAGCGGGAGGTGAACTCGCGGCCCGTATTCTCGTTTTTCCATTTGTTGCCGCCGAAGCCGTAACCGATATATCCCTCCAAAACAGCGTGGTCCCATGCCTTGAAAGCACCGACCGCCGCGTGTCCGTAACCGCCTTTGTAGCCGTTCCAGTTGACGTGGGCCTGCACCGCCAGCCAGTCGGTGGCACCGTAGGAAGCTGTCGTACCGATATACGCATCACCGAGGGGTGCTGAGAGCCCGACGCTTCCGTTCAGCTGAAGTTCTCCCTTCTCGTGAATGAGCGGCATCTCCGCCACCTGCGGACGGTAGGCGATGCAGGAGGTCATCATGACGGAGGCCATCAGAATCATGACCAATTTGAAATATCTTGCTATTGACATAATGTGGTTTGATTAACTCCGCAAAAGTACGACATTTTTCCCTATTTTTGCGGCTTGAATGTTTTCCCGCAGATCTCGCTGATACTCGCAGAAAAAAAACTCTGCGTTTTTCTGCGCAGTCAGCGGAACTAAATCATTTTTTGAACCATGAAACTATTGCGTGAAATTATCGGTTATGTGTTGGGCGGCGTGCTCTTTGTGGCGTTGATGCCGACCGTGATGTGGCTGGCATCCGGAATGCCGGAGCTGGAGCACATCGGCGCCGTGAGGGCCTCCATCACCGGCGTACTGATGCTGGGCGGACTGTCGCTGAGCGTATGGACCATCGTCTATATGAAGCGACGCGGCAAGGGCAACCCGATGGACGCTTTCGGGCATGAGGTGGCGCCCCGCACGCAGCACCTGATGACCGACGGTCCCTACCGCCTCAACCGCAACCCTATGCTCACCGGCACGCTCACCTACCTCGCCGGCGCCGTCGTGTGGCTGTGGACCTGGCAGGCCGCTCTCGTGTGGGTCCTCTTCTTCTCCATCATGATGACGCAGGTCATCAGCGAGGAACGCCGCCTCCGCCGCGACTTCGGTGAAGAATACGAGGCGTACTGCCGGCGGACGAGGAGGTTTAAATTCTCCCGCAGAGCTCGAGATTTTTCCCGCAGAACTCGCTGATACTCGCAGAAAAAGTGATGTAAAAGAACTATGATAAAACACTACAATATGCTACAAACCGACCGAATTATCCTGCGCCCTTGGCGCGACGACGATGCTGAAGCCCTCTTCCGGTACGCTTCCGACCCCGATGTGGGTCCCCGCGCGGGCTGGCCGCCCCACAAAAGTGTGGAGGAGAGTTTAGAAATTATACGAACCGTCTTCCATAGCGACCACATCTGGGCTATCGAACTGAAGGAGACCAACGAAGCCATCGGCTGCATCGGCTACTACGCCCACGGTGAAAGCAACATCGATATCGGCGAGAACGACGTCGAGTCGGGCTACTGGGTTGCCAAGCCTTACTGGAACCGCGGCATCTGCACCGAGGCGCTGCAACTGCTGATCGACTACTGCTTTAACATAAAAGGCTTCCATACCATCTGGAGCGACTTCTTCGTGGACAACCCTGCTTCCGGCCGTGTAATGGAGAAGTGCGGCTTCCGCGACACCGGCGAGATCAACTACTGCAGCCGCCTGCAACACGGCAACGACAAGCCGGTGAAAGTGATGAGGTTGGATAACGAATTAAAATGACAACACTCCGCCTCTCTATACCACAAAATAGCTTACGCTATTGTATTTTTGAAAGAATACATTTTTGTACCTTTGCACCCGTTAACTTCACATCTGATGGAATCTCTTACCCCCATATACGACATTGCCAAGGAGTTCAGCGAGAACACATCACGTTCGCTGTTCTTGACGGGCAAGGCGGGTACGGGAAAAACCACCTTCCTGAAGAAGCTGAGGCGACACACCCACAAGCAGATTGCCGTAGTTGCGCCCACAGGCGTGGCGGCCATCAACGCGGGCGGTGTCACCATCCACTCGTTTTTCCAGCTTCCCTTCACCCCCTTCGTACCCACTGAGGCGGGCCGCAAGAACCTGATCAAGAAGATCAGGATGACGAACGTACGGCGCAAGGTAATGCAACAACTTGAAATCCTTGTAATTGACGAAATAAGTATGGTGCGGGCCGACCTCCTTGACGCGGTGGATACAGTGCTGCGCCACTTCCGCTACCGCAACGACGTGCCCTTTGGCGGCGTACAGGTTATCTATATCGGTGACCTCTACCAGCTGCCGCCCGTGGTCGTGCCCGAGGAGTGGGAACTCATCTCACAGTTCTACAAGTCTCCGTTCTTCTTCGACAGCTACGCCGTACAACAGCAGCCGCCCGTCTATATCGAACTCGACAAGATCTTCCGTCAAAGTAACGCCGATTTCGTGCAGCTGCTGAACGAGGTACGCAACAACCGTCTGACCGACAAAGGGTTCAATATGCTAAAAAGCCGGTTCAATCCCGGATTCAAACTTTCGGAGCACCCCGATTTCATCTTCCTGACCACGCACAACGCGACGGCCAACCGCATCAACAAGGAGGAGATGGACAAGCTGCCGGGCGAGGTTTTCCGCTACGAGGCAACAATCCAGGGCGAATTTCCGGAAAAAAACTACCCCAATGACCCCGTTCTTGAACTGAAGGAGGGTGCCAAGGTGATGTTCATCGCCAACGACAATGGTTTTCCACGCCGCTACTTCAACGGGCGTATCGGCACGGTGACGCACCTTGACGAAAGCCACATCTTCGTCCACTGCGACTATGACGAGGAGGAAATTGCCGTTTCCAACGAAATCTGGGAGAACATCCGCTACGGTGTGAACCGTGAGACGGGCCAGATTGAGGAGAACGAACTAGGCTGTTACATCCAGTTCCCGCTGCGGCTCGCGTGGGCCATCACCATCCACAAGAGCCAAGGCCTCACGTTCGACAAGACGGTGATTGACGCCGCCCTCGCCTTCTCGTCGGGGCAGGTGTATGTGGCACTTAGCCGCTGCCGCAGTCTGGAAGGCATCGTCCTCACCTCCCCCATCCGCCGCGACAGCCTTGTCACCGACCCCTCCGTGGTGGCCTACTCAAACAACCGTCCCTCCACGGCACAACTCAGCAGCGAGCTGGTGCAGGCAAAGGAACAATACGACGTACAACTGCTACAAAGTGTCTTCGATTTTCATTTTGCAAACGGACAAATATCTCATTTGCAAAGTCTTATAAAAAAATATACGGATGTTTTCAATCCTGAAGGCATCGAGCATGCAAAGGAGCTGCAGAAGGAAATCCAAGAGCTGGCAACCATCGGCGAACGGTTTGAAAGACAGATAGAAACATTGTACCACGATGAAGTGAAGCTCTGCGAAAGGCTCACCGCCGCCGCCGACTACTTCACCGAACGGCTCGACGACCTCAACGAACGGTGCAGCCACTCCCCCGCCGCCATCTTCGACATCGACGTTTCCAAGGAGTACAAGGAGGATTTGAAGAACCTTTTCACTGAACTTTCCTTGAAAAAACATTTGATATCAAACATTTGCGACGACCACACCGCCGAGGGCTACTACCGGTTCAAGAACCGTTTCCGCGTGCCGACCTTCCACTTCAAAGCCAAGGACATTTTTGAAGAGAACGAGGAGAAAAAGCCCAAAAGAAGCCGAAAATCCAAAACGGAGAAACCTGCCAAGAAAGCCTCCCATATCATCACCTTTGAACTATACCAGAGCGGCAAAAGCGTTGACGAGATTGCGGAAGAAAGAATGCTGGCTGTCAGCACAATAGGCCAGCACCTCACACGCTGTGTCGGAATGGGTCTATTGGACATCCACGAGTTTTTGGACGATGACGAACTCATCCACGAAATCCGCAAGATGGCGGCGGCGGGCGGCACAGTGGGCGACATCTTCAGCGCCTTCGAGGGCAACCTCGACTATATGCAAATCCGAATGGCATTAGCAGGCGATGCATCAGATGAAAAAGCCGGAAGTGCCTCAAAAGAAGAAAATTAAGACTATGGGAATATTTAATAATCAAATAATTAAGGAGAATCTCACCATCCGCAAGGCCGTCATCGAGGATGCTCCTTTTGTGGCACGCTGTGTGCTGGAGGCCATCGGTTTTGAAAACATAACCGACGAGATTTTGGCGCGCCAGACCGCGTTCAGCCGGCGCGAAGACGTGCTCTACAGCTGGCGGCATGCCCTGATGGCCGAGTACGAAGGCGAAACCGTCGGCTGCATCATCGCCTACGAAGGACGTAGGTATTCATGGCTCCGTTCCATCACCTTCCCCATCATCAAGGAGATGTGCGGCGCCGACTTCAGCGGCCAGCGTGACGAAACGGGGCCGGGCGAGTACTACCTCGACTCCCTCTATGTCGTGCCGAAGTACCGCAACTACGGTATTGGTACAAAACTGATGCTCAGCGGGATAGCAAATACCCGCACCCTTCGGATTCCCCGCGTCGGGCTGATTGTCAGCACGGAAAAGCCGGACGCACAAAAACTGTATCGCAGTCTCGGATTTGCGGAGAAGGAGTGCTTCATCGCATTCAACGAGCCCTTCATCAAAATGACGATGGAGCTGGAACAGCCTCCAATGCTGGAGGTGTGCGCCGCCTCGCTCGCGTCGGCACGTACGGCAGCCAAAGCCGGCGCCACCCGCATCGAACTGTGCCAGCATCTTGATTTAGGCGGACTTACGCCCGACCGCGAGGTTATCCTCACCTGCGTCCGGGAGCTGCCCCTCCAGACCTTCGTCCTCATCCGTCCCCGTGGCGGAGACTTCTGCTACAGCGACGAGGAATTCCGCACCATCCTCGATGACATCTGCTTCTGCCGCGACAACGGCGTGCCCGGCGTGGTCGTCGGCTTCCTGAATCCCGACGGTGACATTGACGTGGAGAAGAGCCTCATTGCCGTTGAAGCCGCTGGCACCATGCCCATCACCTTCCACCGCGCCTTCGACCGGTGCCGCGACTGGCGGAAAGGGCTGGAAGAAATCATCCGTTGCGGCTACTCCCGCATTCTCACTTCCGGCCAGCAGCCAACTGCCATGCAAGGCATTGAAACATTAAAACAGATACAGAAGCAAGCCGACGGGCGCATCGCCATCCTGGCGGGCAGCGGCGTCAATTCCGAAAACGCTGCCGAAATCATCCGTCAGGCCGGCGTATCGGAAGTACACGGCAGCTGCAAGATTGCGGGCTATGAAAGCGATGAGTGCGAGATTGCCAAAACGCTGGAAGCCATCCGTAAAGAAGGGGATGTTTACACTTACAATGGAGTGAAGGGGCAGAAATAAAAAATCACTTTCTATTCTTCCATAGAATTATTCATTCATGATGTGATAAACCCTTTTATACCAACTTATCCAATCCTTCAAATCAACAAAGTCTTGAGCAGCACGGATTAAATCCAAAGATGTAAACACACTGAATTTAGGCGAATTGTTTGTCAGTTTTTTATATTTTTCAATCGATTTGTCCAGCGACGGATTGTCGGGGTGTTTCACAACCGAAAAACAAACGTGTTTGTAGCCGTATGGGTTCGGCTTATTTTCCAAAGCCAAAGCAAGCAACTGATTGCGCCACAATTGGTTCATTCCCAAACGGAACGGGCAGCCATCATCATCGTATTTTCCACTAAAAAACTCCTTGCCGCCATATTCGTTCATAATTTCCCAGTATTTGTATTTCGAAACGGCGTGATAATAGCAAAGGTCGGGATTGGCGAGTATTTCAGCCATCGAGCATTGGGTGCAGTTTTCCTTATACTCTAGATTATCTTTCATCACTGTACTGTTAGATTTATACCCGCCGCAATGAGTAAAATCTTTTTCCGTGAGTTTGTGCTCAATAAGCCACAGACATTTCTCTCCATTTTTGTTGAGATAGGCTATGGACACATCGGCATCTGTAATTACACCACTGTTGTCTTCCAACAGATCACCCACTCCAAATTCGAAATGGAATCCTTCGTATCGAGAATTCCGCCGGGCAATACGATCAAAATCTTTGGGTGCAATGCCCGACTTCCTCAATATTTCATCGGCGTTGGCATTCGTCAAAATCGGGATAAACAAATTCACGCACGCAGTCTGCGAACTTGCTATGTGCTTAAAGGAATAGATATGCGGTTTATACTTGAAATCGCTCTTCTGAATCTCTTTCCATTCATCAATAATACCGCTGTAAAGCATAGCGGGAGTGTCACAATGAGACTCATCAAACTCTTCAGGCAAAACCATATCATTGGGTTTCTTCCTAAATTCGCCAATTTTCTTTGTAATTTTTTCGTTTTTGTAATCCTTCAAGGACTTTTTTATGCGAGCTTCGAAAATCGAGTACGTTTGTGTTTTAGCCATATCATTACATATTATTACATTCTTGAATTCTTCAAATTTCGGTGCAAAAATAGCATTTTTTATCATGAAAATTGTAAAAAACACACGTCTGCAGATTGATTCCAACAGATGGTTGCACACATTCATTGCCTATGCTCCCTTATTTATTCAGTGCGCAGGATGTGTTCAACACATTTCATAAATTCGTACTTTTGCACCTTCATTTCACACAACACATTATGTATCGAAGCTTTTTCCTGACAATCGCCTTTCTTTCTGCATTTTTCGGCAGTAACGCGCAGCACTTCATCCAAAATGCGGACTACCGCAAGCAGGTGGAAAAAGATTTCTCCCAAAGAAGCAAAACATTCAACGCCCGCACGGAGCCGCTGCTTTCTGTTTTTACGGAGGAAAAATTGACAACCGAAGAGACGGAAGCCATACAATTCTTATATGCCTATATGCCGTTGAGTGACTTGGCAGACTATGATGGACAATTTTTCCTGAAACAGGTTCGGCTGTCTTTGGCGGCCCGCGACGAATTTGCGTGGGGCAAGACGATTCCCGAAGAAATTTTCCGCCATTTCGTGCTGGTATATCGGGTGAACAACGAGAATCTTGACAACGCCAGAGAGGTGTTCTTCAACGAGTTGCGCCCGCGCCTCAAGGGACTTTCGATGTACGACGCGGCCTTGGAGGTGAACCACTGGTGCCACGAGAAGGTGGCTTATCGTGCCAGCGACGGCCGCACCTCTTCTCCATTGGCTACCGTAAGGACGGCTCTCGGACGATGCGGCGAGGAATCGACCTTCACCGTGACCGCCCTGCGTGCCGTCGGCATCCCCGCCCGCCAGTGTTACACCCCACGTTGGGCCCACACCGACGACAACCATGCGTGGGTAGAGGTCTGGGTGGACGGCAAATGGTATTTCCTCGGCGCCTGCGAACCCGACCCCGAACTCAATATGGGCTGGTTCGCCATCCCCTCCACCCGCACGATGATGGTACACTCCAACGCCTTCGGGAAATACAACGGCACAGAGGAAGTCACGCATAAAACAAATCTTTTTTCCCGCGTGAATATGCTTCCAAATTACACTGATACTAAGAAAATTACAATTACCGTCACCGATGGAAACGGGAAAGCAGTAGAAGGCGCATCAGTGAAGTTCAAGCTGTACAACTATTCCGAATACTACCCCATTGCCGTCCAGAAGACCGACGGAAACGGCACGGCGCAGGTGACGACCGGACTCGGCGATCTGCTGATCTGGGCCTGCAAGGACGGGAAGTATGGATACCAGCTGATGGACATCCGCAAGACTGACCAACTGACGGTGAAACTGGACCACACAGCGGGTTCGGAATATGCCGAAGACCTGACGGTGGTGCCGCCGGTGGGGAAACACGATGTGGTGACGGCCACGCCGGAGAAGGCCGCGGCCAACGCCCGGAGGCTACAATACGAGGATTCTGTACGTAATGCCTACCGATCCACCTTCAAAACGGAAAAAGACGGAAAAGGACTGGCAGGTCCCTACTTGACGGAGGAGCAAGCCGGCTACTTCCTCAAAAAAAGCGAAGGCAACCACGAGGTTATTGCCAACTTCATTCGCAAATACCAAAACGACAAGACCATACGCCTTTATGACTACCTGAATTCATTGTCAGACAAAGATTTAAGAGATGCCGATCCGGATGTTCTCGCACAACAAGTCACTCATTATTCTCAGGAACGCTTCCCCTACCCTTACGAGATCTATCTGAAAGGCATCATCTCGCCGCGCATCGCCAACGAAGGGCTCACACTATGGCGATACAGCAGCATTCTCCCCGGCATGTTCGGCAACTACGACCGCCTTACGGCAGAGCAGATTATGCAATGGATCCGGGACAACATCACTATTGATGACAGCGGCAACTACTTCAACTGCCCGATTTCGCCGGTTGGCGTTTACGAACTGCGCCGCGCCGACCGACACTCGCGCGACATCTTCTTTGTGGCGTGCTGCCGCAATGCCGAAATTCCCGCCTATATGGACAACGCCACCGGCGACCTCTGGGTATGGGACGGGAAAAACTGGAAATTAGTCACTTTCGACGAGAAGAAGGCAGCACCGGCTACGGGCCAACTGACCGTTGACTATCACGGAAATGGCGAGCTGAAGCCCAAGTACTGGACCAACTTCTCTATTTCACGGTTTGAAGATGGTGACTTTGGAACCTTCGACTACGAAGATGACCCGCGGGTGGAGAACTTCCCCTTCACCCTGACATTGGAGGCAGGCTACTACTTGCTTTCCACCGGCAACCGGTACAGCGACGGCACCGCCCTCTCACACCTCGAGTTTTTCAACATCGAGCCCAATCAGGAGGTAAAAAAGCAGCTGGTAATCCGTGACTTGGTGAAGCGGACGGAAGAACACGGGAAAATCCGCACTGACTACAAAATCAATGTAAATGGCAAAAATGCCTCTGTTTCGGAATTGATGAAAGGGCAGCAAAGCCTCGTCTGCTTCATTGACCCGACGCGGGAACCGACGAAGCATCTGCTGAAAGAACTAGGCGCCCTCCGCAACGACTTTGAAAAGTGGGGCCGCCCCGTCATTTTCGTCATCCCTGAAGGCAAAGCTGCCCCAGACTTCAACTTCAAGGCTTGGAACCTACCGGAACAATCCATTCTAATACAAGATAAAGGAAACCAATGGTTTAAAGAAATCCTAACCTCTACAAACCAGTACTTCCGCGACGACTATCCAGTCGTCTATCTCATCAACGCCGATGGCACCATCATCTTCCGCAGCGAAGGTTACCGCATTGGAACGGGAGAACTGATACTGAAAAACACGGATTTTTAACGTATATTTGCTTTGGAAATCTTCTTTTATAATTTTACTCCACTACAAATTTTGCCGTTTTATTAAAATTTTCTCCTTTGACTTGCAATAGGTAGAGGCCTTTCTCCACCCCAACAACAGAAATAGTTCCGTTTGAAAAACCAGAAGCTATTTCTTGTCCTAAAACATTGAAAATGGAATACTCCACTCGCTCACACGGGAGGTTTTTCATGTAAAGAATTTCGGAAACCGGATTGGGAAAAATCTCCATTGGTTTTTGGAGTACGGATTCATGAACAGCCACCGTGGGCACAGGAATGATGTTCAGTATAATCCCTTCCAACTTAGTCAGCCCGTAATAGAAATTGGGATCCGGGATGTCGTACCATCCGTCCAATGGGCTATTGCCGTAACCGAAGTTGATATGAAATTTGCCGTCCACCTCGCGGTAACCATCGACCACAACGTTGTGTCCAGCCGTCCCTTGCGGATTTTCAACGGCCAGATGGGCAGGATAACCGGCTTGTATATTGGAGATTAAGGTGGCATACATGGCAGAATCGGCTTCACGGAAAAGCTGGCAATCAATGAAGCCGAACCGTTGGTAGGCTGCAAATGCCTGATCCACGCTGAAGGTGCCGGAGCCTTCTGAAGAATAGACCTGCGTGCAGGCCGTTCCGCATGCAAAGATCACGGCGGCAGCCAGCAGGTCAGGAAGTTCCTCATCTCGCTGGAAAGTGGCATCAACGGAATCCAGCAGCTCGTTCAGCTGCAGAAACGACGGAAACTGCAGCGTTTCCCAGTCGTCATCAATATAGTAAACACGTCCGGGATAGTTATGGACATAGTCATCACTGTCGGAAAAACGAGTACCCTGCGTGGTTCGCCAATAATTGATGATCTGTCCCATGGCGACAGCTGGACATCCGGCATAGCTATAGGAGTAGTCATTCACCGGATCTTTCGGACAAAGGGCGTTATAGGGATAATCCTGCGACCAGTGCGAAGTAAGCAGACCTTCCGTCCGAAGCGGCGGAGCGGCAACCCCATCAGGAATTGTCACCGTTTTCAGAAGTGGACTTTGCGCCCAACAGGTCAAGGTGGCTAAACAAAAACAAATGATACACAGTTTTCTCATAATTTATGACGGTTTTTGACAGAGCAAAAGTACGACATTTTCACATCATCGAGTCATTTTATCAGGTCGGTCTAGTTCAAAATTTTATTAGTTGATTACGAATTTTGCAGTGCACACACTACCATCCCCATCAGTGACGCGAAGAAGGTAAAGCCCTTTCGGCAGTCCGGTGACATCCAGCACTGTCGTCTCATCAACCAGTTCTTTCGTCCCCAACAGGCGCCCGCCCACATCGTAGATGCCGAGCCAACGGTTTCCGCAGGTGGCATGGCAGCGTACGGTGACAGTGCCGCCACTCACGGGGTTGGGATATATTGTCAGCCCTGACAGCACTTCACCCGCCTCTGTCACGCCGACCGTGTCGTCAGGTACTACCATCAGTGACAGGATCATTGTGCTGTCACAGCCCATAACGGTATAGTGCCTGAAGATGTATTCTCCAGTGACGGTGCCCGCATCGAAGACCGTGTCACAATAGGTGTACGGGAGCTCGCTTTCATGTATGGTGAGGAATTCGTGACCACTGTATGAGGGGTACACGACCACGGTAACATACTCATAGCTGCGGACATTTCTTACGGTATCATAGGTATAGGCGTGGTAGGTAACGGCTTCGCTCACGTTGCCGACCTCCAGCACGTTTCCGGTAGTTACGGGCACGGAGTCGTTATCTGCTGTAAACCACTGGCAGATCTGTCCTCCGTAGCCTGGGATGGCTTCAACTGTTGCGTCCTCGTTGCCGCACAGCTGACATTCCGCTACGCTTGGTGTGGCGATGTCCTCTGCGACAAGTTCCGCGTCATTGATGATGGCCACACGGAGGGCCGCTCCGTCGCAGCCGTTTTCACCGTTGCCACCACGTCCCCCGTTACCGCCGTTGCCACCGCGTCCGCCTTTGCCTGCGTTGCCGGTCACAGAGCAGCTTCCGCCACTTCCGCCTTGACCGCCTTGTCCGCCCTGACCACCGATACCGCCCTGACCGCCGTGGCCGGCGTTTCCGGTGAAGATAACGGTGTTTTGGATGAACGGAGATTGTCCGCTGGCGCAATAGATGCCGAAACATCCACCGCCCGCAGTGCCTGCCGTACCGCCGGTTCCTCCGGTACCGCCAGCTCCACCACCGCCACCGGCGCCGCCACAGTATTGGTTGGGAATTAGCAGCGTGGTGCCTGTGGCACTACCGCCGCCAGCTCCACCGCCGCCGCCACCGCCACCTACACCGTCAGTACCGGCATTTCCTGTTTCAGCGGGAACAAAATAGAGCAGCCATGCGTAGGTATTCCCAGAAGGTATGGTGACACCGTTGTTCCCGTTGCTGCCGGTGGCACCAGCAGCCCCGTCATGGCTCGGTGCAGTCGTGCCTCCGCCGACACCTCCTGTACCACCGGTTCCATTGCCACCCGAAAGACCATTCTGGCCCGAGTTGCCATTGTTTTCGTTGCCTTCACCACCAGCACCGCCGTTTCCGCCTTTGCCGCCAGCCCGTAAGCCGCTGCCTGACGCACTTCCGCCAGTGCCCACATCGGTTCCGCTGTTCGTAAGGGGTGACAATCCACCGTTCCCACCTTCGGAACCGTTGTTGCCGCTGGTACCTGCCACACCGTTGCTGCCATTGAGCCCGTTACCGCCGTTTCCGGCTGTAAGTTGGCAGTCAACGATGCGGTTTCCCGCTGCATTCCCGCTCACGTGAATCACGTAAACGGTGGCACCCTTTCCAGACGCGGCCCTATCCGCATCAGTAGCGGCCGCCACCGTGATGTTCATGCGCAACAGCAGCCAGTTAGTGTCGTTTTCGGAACGAAGTCCAATTTTATGGCTATAATTGCCTACATACTCTATAGTATTGATGGTGAGGAAGGTAGCGTTTGAACCCATCTGCCATGTACTGTCGTTAAAGCCGCCTTCCACAACAAGGTTACTGTGGAGTTCAAGGGTGGCATTCTCCGTATAATTACCTTCCGCCACGAAAATATGGGTGGCGCTGTCGTTGGCGAGGGAAAGGGCGCGTCCGATGGTACGGAGCGGGCTCGTCGCCGTGCCTTCCGCCGCATCATTTCCGGATGGTGAAACATACAGATTCTGTGCCCGGCTTCCTACCACGGCACCCAAAGTGATGAATAACAATAATAACACTCTTCTCATGATGGTCATACTTTATATTTTAAATTTCTAAAGACAAATTTTTGTTCTCCTCCCACTATGTTCAATTGCGCGGCAAAAATACGTCATTTCCTACAAATACAAAGTCTGATTATCATCGTATTTTATGTAAATATCAGAAAATAAATATTTTAAAAATGTTAATAATAGTTAATACCCCTACATAATGATAACAGATGCACTATGCCATTTATCTATCCTCACTCTTCACCACCACCTGCATCGTAGTACGGGTTCGCTGTTCGGCATAGATTTTTCTGGTTCCAACTACTTTATGGATGATTTTGTCCGTGTAATGACGAACCGTAATCAGCTCCATATTCTCATTATACTTAATAAGATAGTTCTTCGACAACGCCTCCAATACTTTCTGGATACGATGCGGCTTGTCATCGGTACAAATGGAAAAACTGAGTGCCGTATTCTGCATCAGATTAATTTTTAATCCATTGGAAGACAAAACCGCAAAGATTTCCGACAGATTGTCCACCGAAATAAAAGAGAAATCTTTCGGGAAAATTGTAATCAGAATCTGATTCCTTTTAAAAATATAAGAAGGAATGAACTCCTTCTGCTTGGAAGAAGATATCACACTTCCCGCCTCATCAGGTGAAAGAAACGGTTTAACATACAATGGTATCTTCTTGTTTTGAAGGGGCTTGAGTGTCTTTGGATGAATGATAGTCGCACCATAATACGAAAGTTCAATAGCCTCTTCGTAAGAGATGGCATCCAACTTGACCGCCTCGGGAAAGAATTTTGGGTCAGCGTTGAGAAGTCCCGGAACATCCTTCCAAATGGTGACACTTTCGGCCTCAAGGATGTAGGCGATGATAGCCGCCGAATAGTCGGAGCCCTCCCGCCCGAAAGTGGTCGCATTACCTTGTTTGTCACCAGCGATAAATCCCTGAATGATAAACAGATTTTCCTCCTTTTTCGCTGTTGCTGCCTCAATCGCGTCTTTCAGCGCCTGCTCCGATGCCTCCCAGTCGATCTTGGCCTCCATAAACGTGGAGTCCGTGATCATTACCTGCCGCGCATCTAACCACTGGTTGCGAATACCGACAATGTTCAAGTAGGTGGAAATCAGCTTAGTGGATAGAATTTCACCGAAACTGACAATCTGGTCGTACTCGTATTCGTAATTGTCGGAATGGGGCGTATGCAACTTTTCCTCCAAAAGATTGAGCACAGAGGTCAGCTTCGCGATGATGCGCTCATTTTGGTCTGTGAGCTGATGTGCCACATTGAAATGATTGTCCCTCAGCTGGTTGAAATAGACAAAAGGATCTTCCTGCCCGTAGAAATAGGCATCCAACAATTTTTCCAAAAGATTGGTGGTCTTGCCCATCGCGGAGATGACGACGAACAACGGTTTGCCGCTATAGCGCGTGACAATTTTCTGCAAATTACGGATGCCGTCAGCGTCCTTCACTGAGGCGCCACCGAATTTGAAAACGGGGATATTCTGCTTGAAAAAACGGTTCATTTTTCTTCGTAAATTACATATAATAAGGTTTTTCCGACGGTGGAAAGTGTGTTTTTGTCAATGTGGTCAATATTATCGTTAAGGGTGTGCCATGTGGGCGTGAAGCCCGTGCCGGAGTAGTCGTCCTGATGGATGATGTCGATCATCCGGACGTTTCCGAGCGTGTTGACATAGTAGTGGTCATCCGTGATAGGGTGCGTGCGTTCGGCGACGAAGGTGCTGCCAAAGCCGAGTCGGGAAGCGGCGCTCCACACCTTGGTCAACACGTCCTGTGCATAATAGGAGGAGAAGTGCTCATAACGGAACTTCGCATTGGCATCCCCGACCATGTCCAACAGGATACCATAATCGGCGCGATAGTCGGAAACGTGCGGATTTTCAGCCCAATACTGGGAACCGAGACCCCACCACTCCCCTTCTGGTGCATTCACGTTCTCGGGTGCGCCATAATCTTCCGCATCAAACAGTACGATGTCAACCCCTATTCCGGGGCTCTTCAGCGACAACTGGCGCGCCAGTTCCAGCAGCACACCCACGCCGCTCGCGCCGTCATTGGCACCGTCAATCGGGTGGTTCCGATTGGACGGATCCGGGTCGTGGTCGGCGACGTGCCGCGAATCCCAATGTGACGAAAGGACGACGCGGCGCGAATTCTCCGGTGCGAAAGATCCGATGATGTTCGTTCCTTGCAGCTTCGTGCCGTCGTAAGCAGAAGCCGTAAATCTCTGTAAAATAACGGTATCGCAGTATTTCGCCAAGGCGGTTTGCAGATAACGGGCGCATTGTTCGTGCGCCTCACTGTTCGGAACCCGCGGCCCGAAGTCCGTCTGCGCCTTCACAAACGCAAAAGCCGAATCCGCATCAAACGCGGGCGCTTCCACCGTCTCGTGCTGGACCGGCTGCTTTTTTTTGTTGCGGTCACACTGCATAAAAAGAAGCGATGAAATCAGCATCACACCACCGATTATCCATATTGATTTTTTCATAAATCATTAATTTTCAAATAAATAAAACACAACAATCTGCCATTATTTGGCGTTGTCAGCAAAATTCTGGCGGTTGCGCAGGATGTCGATGGCGAGATAGATGGCGTTGCGCATCGACTGCCCGTCAGCCTTGTTTTGCCCAGCGATATCGTAGGCAGTGCCGTGGGCGGGTGACGTGCGCACAATCGGCAGACCCGCCGTAAAGTTCACACCCTCCCCTCTTGACAGGATCTTGAACGGGATCATCCCTTCATCGTGGTACATTGCCAGCACCGCATCATACTTGGCGTAGTTGCCGCTGCCAAAAAGTCCGTCGGCTGGGAACGGGCCGAAAGCATTGATTTTCTCGGCAAATGCCTGATTGATAGCAGGAATAATCACCTCTTTCTCCTCCTTGCCGAGCAGACCGTTGTCGCCCGCATGGGGGTTGAGCGAAAGAACAGCAATCTTCGGAGTGGAACAGCCGAAGTCCACCCGCAAGGTTTTGTGCAATATCCTGAGTTTCTTCAAAATAAGTTCCACATTGATGGCTTTTGCCACTTCCGCAACCGGCAGATGGTTGGTCACAAATCCGATACGGCAGCCCTCAGTCACCATCATCATCATGGACTCGGGAGCATCGAACTGTTGGGCGAAAAACTCGGTATGCCCGTGGAAACGAAACGTGTCCGACTGAATATTGTCCTTGTTGATGGGTGCGGTGACAACCGCATCCACTTTTCCCGCTTTCAAGTCGCGGCAGACGGCCTGCAACGCCAGTTCCGACATCTTGCCCGCCACCGCTTCCGACTTTCCGACATTTATTTGAACTTCTTGTTCAACAATATTCAGTAAATTATTCTTTTTCAAACTTATCTGCTCGATACTTTTCACAACTTGAAGCCCCGGTTCCTGCATCCCCAAACGGTTCTTGTAAAAGGATGCTACCTTCGCCAAACCGTAAACAATTGGCGAACAGAGTTCCGTCATCTTGTTATCACTGAGCGCCTTGAGAATAACTTCATAGCTAATTCCGTTGAGGTCGCCGTGGGTGATTGCGATTTTGTATAATGTTTCGTTCATCTTTGGTTTATAATATTTATAAAGTTACAGGTTTATCAAGTTTTTGAGGCGTTGTGTACAACGCTCTTAGGTATTAATATCTGCATATCAATACAAAAAATTATTGTACGGATAAATTTGGATATGCAGTTTCTTTATCTCCTCGTAAAGAACCGATTTCATCTCTTCGATGTTCTCCTTGGTTTTGGCGGAAATGAAGAGGGTGCGATGGTTGATTTTGGCCATCCATGTCTGCTTAAGTTCCTCAAGGGTAATATTTTCCTTTGTTTTCGGGGTGAGGTCGTCCGGCTCTTTTTCCACCCATTTGTAGTTGTCGATTTTATTAAAAATGGTAATGACGGGCTTGTTTCCTGCGCCAATTTCTTGCAGAGTCTGGTTGACGACGGCAATCTGTTCTTCGAAATCGGGGTGGCTTATATCCACCACGTGCAGAATGAGGTCGGTTTCACGGATCTCGTCAAGGGTTGATTTGAACGACTCCACCAGGCTGTGCGGCAGCTTGCGGATGAAGCCGACGGTGTCAGAAAGCAGGAACGGCAGGTTTTCGATAACTACCTTACGCACAGTGGTGTCGAGCGTGGCGAACAGCTTGTTTTCGGCAAAGACGTTTGACTTGCTGATCAGATTCATCAGGGTGGATTTGCCGACGTTGGTGTAGCCGACAAGGGCAACACGAACGAACTGTTCGCGGTTGCTCCGCTGGGTCAGCTTCTGCCGGTCTATTTCCACTAACTTTTTCTTCAACAAGGAGATACGGTCGCGAATGATACGACGGTCGGTCTCAATCTCCTTTTCACCGGGACCTCTCATCCCAATACCACCACGTTGTTTCTGCAAGTGCGACCACATACCGGTCAGTCGTGGCAGAAGATACTGGTACTGTGCGAGCTCCACTTGCACTTTGGAGTGTGCCGTCTGGGCACGTTTGGAGAAAATATCCAGAATCAAATGGGTACGGTCCAGAATCTTGCAATGCAGGACCGCCTCAATATTACGCAGTTGCGAAGGGGAAAGCTCGTCATCAAAGACGGCAAGTTCAATGTCGTTCTCTTTGACGTATGCAGCGACTTCTTCCAATTTGCCGCTACCAAGGTAAGTCTTCGGATCACGGTATTGGAGGTTCTGTACGAATTTCTTCACAGCAACGCCACCGGCGGTTTCGAGCAGAAATGCCAGTTCGTCCAAGTATTCGTTCACCCGCTCCATCCCGACCGAGGGGGTTGCCACTGCCGCCAATACCGCTCTTTCTTCCTTATTATCAATCGATTGCTTTTCGTCCTTTATCATTTTTCTTTCTGCAAAAAGTAGGTTGCAAAGTTACGTTTTTTCTTACTATTTTTGCCCTTCAATTTTCTAAAAAATGGAACAGGATCCCGTCTTTTCACAAGATTTTGAAATTCAGTCACATCACATCGTGCGGAACTTTGAGGCGAGCCTCCAATATCTGATGGGGTGTATGCAACACACCGCCGAACGCCACGTGGACAGCATGCACATCGGTTGGGAGGATTTGCACGCAAAAGGCTGTTTCTGGGCCATTTACCGCATGGGAATCAAGATTGAACGGATGCCGAAAAAGTACGAGACCATCACCGTGCGGACGTGGGCTAACCCGCCGCAGCGGCTGATACAGCCCCGCAGTTTCGAAATCCTCGACAAAAACGGAAACATCCTACTTCAGGCACAATCGATGTGGATCATCCTCGAAGAAAAGACGTTCCGTCCGCTGACCATCGAGGACGTGGCGGGTTGCGGAGATGCAATGTACCGGATGGGCGACAGCAGCGGCTTCTCCATGAACCTCAAAATCGGCAGTGTCGATACCGCCGGTCTCTCCCCTGCCTGCACCCACACCGTCCTCTACTCCGACATCGACACCAACCACCACGTCAACAACACCAACTACGTCCGCTGGTTCATCGACAGTTTTTCTAGCGACTTTCTGGAGCACCATTTTCTACGTTCCATCGTCATCAATTACACCCTTCAGGCGCTGATTGAAGAACAGTATTCCATTTACACAAAGGAAATTAGCGAAAACAACACCCTTTCGGTCATTGTCCGTGGCAGCGACGAACTTTGCAAAATCAAGGCAGAGTGGCGACGTTTAGAGTAGCAGGTTCATAAGGTTTGTCAAGTTGCAAGTTCAAATACCTGACAAACTTGATAAACTTGATGAACTTGATAAACCCATCTATTTGAACGAAAATGTGAGCGACACTCCCCCGCCACTGTACCGACCGAACGGGTCGGGCTGGATGGCGGGCGACCAGCGCATCGACAAGTCGTCGGAGATGTCGAAATAGAACAGGTGCGCATCCACAATGGCATCAATCAGGTTCAACACATAGACGACCGTCAGGGCAGCAATGGAAACCTCCATTCGCCTCTGGTACAACTTCTTCATGGAGAGGATCGTCTCATCATCCTTTGAAGAGAGGGATGGATTCAGCAAATCTGTCTTACCTTGCATACGGTAACGGTACTCCCATTTATACTTGTTGGTCTCCATGGCGAAATAGTAAACACAGAAACCTGTTGCTTCAAGCCCCGCATAGATAATGGGCACCTTCCACGCCTTACGGTTGTATATCTGGCCCGCCCCCGGCAAAATGGCAGAAAGGGCAATGGCAATTTTCGGATTATGCTTTTTCCGCAGAACCGAATCAGTGGTGTGAACCTCCGTCACACTCCCCTCTTCCACAAAAGTGGAACCGGGAGCACCTTTTTTTACGTTTTTTTTAGGAATATTTGTATCTGATACAGAAAGCGTTGTGTCACTCTGGGCATAGGAAGCCACGTGGGAACAGCCGTACAGGACGGCGAGACAGAGTATCACAACACGGAGTTTCATACGGTAAAAGCTACTTTGAAAGCATTTCAATGATTCGTGCAAGATCATCATCCGACTTGAACGGGATGGTGATTTTGCCAATCCCCTTGGCATCCTTCACAATGGAGATCTTCGATCCGAGGCGGGTTGACAGCTCATCCTTGAAACTGATGACCTTGTCGGACAGCCGGACATTGATTTTACGGCGCGGCTTCACCTCCTTGGCGATTTTCTTGGCCAACGATTCCGCCTCATGCACCGACAGGTTCTTTTTCAAGATTTCCGCCAAGAGTTTGTTCTGGATTTCAAAGTCCTCAAAGCCGACGATGACTCGGGCATGGCTCATCGAGATCCTGCTGTCACGGACGGCGATCTGAACCTCTTTGGAAAGTTTCAGAAGGCGCAAGTAGTTGACAATCGTAGTTTTGCCCTTCCCTACCTTTTCGCTCAATTCGTCTTGTGAAAGATTGCACTCGTCCAGAAGGCGCTGGTAGGAGACGGCGATTTCAATGGCATTCAGATCCTCACGCTGGATGTTTTCGACGAGGGCCATCTGGATAGACTGGATTTCATCGACGGAGCGGACATACGCCGGAATTTCGGTCATGCCGGCAAGTTTGGCGGCGCGGAGACGGCGCTCACCGGAAATAAGCTGGTAGCGTCCCTTCTCGATCGGACGCACGGTGATGGGCTGGATGAGCCCATAAGTCTTGATGGACTGTGCCAGCTCCTCCAAGGCTACAGGGTCGAAATCGGTACGGGGCTGACCAGGATTAAGATCGATGGAGTCAATTTTGATATTGGTATTGGTATCAGCCTTGACACGAGCACTGGAAGTCGGGGCGAGTACAGAATATTCGCCTTCGCCCAACAATGCACCGAGGCCTTTGCCTAAACCGGTTACAATTTTCTTGGCCATAGCGTTTAGTATCGTTTAGAATCCGTTTTTTGTAAGGATTTCTTTCGCGAGATTAAGGTAGTTGACGGTTCCTCTCGACTGGATATCGTAAGTAATGACAGGTTTGCCGTGGCTGGGCGCCTCACTAAGGCGGATATTCCGTGCAATGATGGTCTGGAACACGAGACCACGACAATGCTGCTGCACATCCTCGACGACAGCATTGGCCAGCTTGAGGCGGCTGTCATACATGGTAAGCAGGATGCCCTCGATGGCGAGGTCGGCATTCATGCCAGACTGTATTAGCCGTATGGTATTCAACAATTTGCCAAGTCCTTCGAGTGCGAAATATTCGCATTGTACGGGAATAATGACGGAGTCGGCAGCCACGAGGGAGTTGACGGTAAGGAGCCCGAGCGAGGGAGCGCAGTCAATGATGATGAATTCATAGTCGCCTTTGATTTCGGCGAGCGAATCCTGCATTCGATACTCGCGGCGGTCCACGTCAATCATCTCGACTTCGGCGCCGACGAGGTTGATGTTGGCCGGAAGCAGTTTCAAATCAGGAAGGTCGGTATCCGTCACCGCATCCTTGGCGGTAGCGTTCCCAATCATGCAGTCGTAGATGCTGGCTTCAATCTCGTTAGGGTCAGCGCCGACAGCGGAAGTGGCGTTGGCCTGCGGGTCGGCATCGATGAGCAGGGTTTTATGCTCAAGGACGGCAAGTGAGGCAGCCAGGTTAACGGCGGTGGTGGTCTTCCCCACCCCGCCTTTCTGATTGACGACAGCGATGATTTTTCCCATTAGGCGTCAAGATCTTCAAAGTTGATGTCATCAGAGAAATTTCGTTCCGGAACGGCGAAAAGCTCATCAGCGGGCATCTCACCAGTCTCGATGAAGTTCAGCATCGCACCAAGTGCGTTTTTAAACTTGTTGAAATCTTCCTTGTAAAGGAACAATTTATGCTTCTCGTAAAAGAATGTGCCGTTATCGGCATTGAATTTGCGTTTGCTTTCCGTGATGGTCAAATACTTTTCATCACCCTTCGTGGCCTTCACATCAAAAAAGTAAGTTCTTTTTCCTGCTCTAACTGCCCTTGACAAAACTTCATTTTTTTCTAAATTTTCCATCTCTTGAACTTTGTTTAATTATAAAATAGTAAGGGGCATGCCCTTAATGATTTTCAGTTATTCTTCCTCTTCATCATAATAGACGAAGCGGACGGGAAGCTGGGTTTTCATGGCTATAATCTCTCCGTTTTTGGCAGCGGGCTTCCAATTCGGGAACGACTCCACCAGACGGACGGCTTCCTCATCCATTTCGGGATAGCCGGAAGAGCGGACAACGCTAACAGACGAAATCTCACCATCTTTACCGACAGTGAACTGCACCAATGTAGTACCTTCCGCCTTGCTGCTCTTCAGAGATTCCGGATACTCCAGATTCTCTGCCATAAACAGATAAAGGGAATCCATGCCGCCATCGAATTCAGGAAGGCGGAGTGTGGACTGCCCCGTCATCTCCCGCTGGGAGTTGTATTGTTCAAATGCCATCTCTTTCTGATCACAGCTCTTGCAGGGCTGTGTCTTGCTCTGCGCATTACAAGTGCCAGCAAACAGCAAGGCACCGATAAACAGCATCATAACGAATGAACTACCAAGATTTTTCATAGTGAATTGTCTTTAATTTTTGAGCTTGCAAAGGTACATATTTTTTTGGAATACTACTCAAACAAATAAAATCTTTTTTTTGAGCAGGATTTTGGGTGCAGAATAAAACAAATGTCGTATATTAGCGGCTTGAAAATTTGAAGGAGGATAAAAATCTTTTTCACCTCCTAAAAACTTCATACAGTTTGATTTACATAATGAAAATGAAAAAACTAATATTCGCGCTTGCCGCCGCATTTTTTTTGATTTTCTCCTCAACATCCCTTTTTGCAAATGATTCAAAGGAGGACAGTAAGTTCAATCCAGGTCCCTTCATCGTGGAGCATGTGATTGACGACTATGGCTGGCACATCACCGGCAGCGGCGACAAATCCGTATCTATCCCGCTTCCCGTTATCCTTTTCGATAACGGCAAGCCCGTAGTCTTCATGTCCAGCAAGTTCCATCACGGGCACAATGCCTACAAGGGATACGCCCTCGGCTTCACGCCCGACACCAAACGCACCATCGTGAAACTTAAAGGGACAGGAGAATACACTGGACCTATCGCTTTGCTTGCCGAGTCATTGGGGGTCGAGAACGAAGAGCAGATGGCCCAGCTGATTGACGCAGACGCTTCCATCATTGACATTTCCATTACCAAGAACGTCTGCTCCTTGATTATCTCCATCATTCTGCTGCTGTGGCTCTTCCTGAAGGTGGCCAAGCAGTACAAGACACGCGAGAACAAGGCTCCCCACGGGGCGCAGGGGCTTGTGGAACCGCTCATCCTATTCATTCGCGACGAGGTGGCCATCCCGTCGTTGGGCGACAAATATGAGAAATACTTCCCCTACCTGCTTACTTTATTTTTCTTCATCCTTGTCAACAATCTGATGGGGTTAATCCCGATTTTTCCGGGCGGTGCCAACGTCACCGGAAACATCGCCATCACCGGCATACTGGCCGTCATCACCTTCCTAATGACCACCTTCTCCTCCAACAAGAACTATTGGAAACACATCGTCAACACTCCCGGCGTGCCGTGGTTTTTGAAATTCCCCATTCCGCTGATGCCCGTTGTGGAGTTCATCGGCATCTTCACCAAGCCGTTCGTGCTGATGGTCCGACTTTTCGCCAACATCACCGCCGGCCACATCATCGCCCTCGGTGTCATCTCCCTGATCTTCATCTTCGGTGGCCTGTACGGTCCCGCCCTTGGCTACGGCGTTTCTGTCGTATCCCTGCTCTTCTATGTCTTCATGGGACTTCTGGAATGTATCGTCGCTTTCATTCAGGCCTTTGTCTTCACACTGCTTACAGCGTTGTTTACAGGCATGGCCATGGAGGAAGAACACGAACACTAATTAATTGAAAACCTTTTTATTAACTTTTTAAACATAATCATTATGTCAAGTTTATCAATGTTATTGCAAGCAGCAGTCGATGGTTCCATCGGTAAAATGGGCGCCGGTATCGGTGCCGGTCTCGCAGCTATTGGTGCTGGTATCGGTATCGGTAGAATCGGTCAAGGTGCTTTGGAATCCATTGTACGCCAGCCCGAAGTCGCCGGTGACGTCAGAACGAACATGATTCTGACCGCAGCCTTCGTCGAAGGTGTCGCTCTGTTTGCCATCGTGGTCTGCCTGCTCATCGCAGTGGCCTAACCACGGGAAAAGGAAGGAGTTCTCCTGCGGTTGGCGGGAGGACTCTTTTTTACTTGAAAACTAATTTTTCTATAATAATCTTTTTGGTATGAAAATATCATACAACTGGCTGAAACAATACATCAGTTTTGATTTGACGCCCGAAGTGACTGCCGATTACCTTACGGCCTGCGGGCTAGAAGTGGAAGGGATGGAGACCTTCGAGACCATCCGGGGCGGACTGCGCGGGCTTGTCGTCGGCGAAGTTCTGACATGCGAGCCCCACCCTGACTCCGACCATTTGCACGTCACTACGGTGAATGTGGGTGGCGAGCTTCCCCTGAACATTGTCTGTGGTGCGCCCAACGTTGCTGCCGGACAGAAGGTCATCGTGGCCACCATCGGTACAATATTATATAATGGTGACGAGTCGTTCACCATCAAGAAGTCGAAACTGCGCGGCGTGCCATCCGAAGGGATGATATGCGCAGAGGACGAAATCGGCGTCGGCGAGTCGCACGACGGCATTATGGTACTTGACCCCGCCACCGAGGTAGGTACACCCGCCGCCAAGCTGTTCAATGTGCAGACGGACACCATCTTCGAAATCGGACTCACTCCGAATCGCAGCGACGCCATCTCCCATTTCGGTGTAGCCCGCGACCTGCAGGCCATCCTCAAGGCTAACGGAGTCCATTGTTCCGCCCCGATTCTCCCGCTCGACCGCGAATTTCGCAACACCGTCCGCAAGAGTATCGACATCTCCATCGAAAATAAGAAAGACTGTCCCCGCTACACAGGTATCACCGTTGACAATGTCACCGTGAAGGAGTCCCCCGAATGGCTGAAGAACCGTCTCCGCTCCATAGGTGTGCGTCCTATAAATAATATTGTAGATATCACCAATTTTGTGATGTTCGAGATTGGGCAGCCGCTGCACGCTTTCGATGCCGACAAAATCATCGGTCACAAAGTGATCATCAAAAATCTGCCCTCTGGCACACCGTTTGTTACCCTTGACGGGAACGAAATCAAGCTTGATGAGAGCGATCTGATGATCTGCAACGAAAAACTGCCAATGTGCATCGCAGGTGTCTATGGTGGTAAGGATTCAGGCGTAACAGAAACGACCAAAAACGTCTTCCTCGAAAGTGCCTATTTCAACCCTGTGAGCATCCGCAAAACCTCAAAACGGCACAATCTGAAAACCGATGCAGCCTTCCGCTTCGAACGTGGCTGCGACCCCGAAATCACTGTCTATGCCGTCCGCCGCGCCGCCAATCTCATTAAAGAGATTGCCGGAGGCCTCACTTCCGAAGTCATTGACGTCTATCCCAACGAAATAGAACGACCGAAAATCACCCTCCGCTACGACGACATCAACAAGGTAGTGGGTAAGAAAATCGACAAGCAGATGGTATCCAGTATCCTGCTATCCCTCGGTATCGACCTTTCCGGCGCACAGTCTGTGGATGAGCAGGTTACTGTATCCGTACCGCTGTTCAAGGCCGACGTCACCCGCCCCATCGACCTGATTGAAGAGATACTCCGCATATACGGCTACAACAATGTGGAGATTCCTGACACGATGCGCTACAACATCAACATCAAGGCCGAAGAGGACTTCCGCCCCGTCCAAAAGAAGGTTTCCACCTATCTCGCTGACAACGGTTTCCTCGAAATCATGAACAATTCTCTTACCAAATCAGCTTACGCCGAACATTTCGACTTTATCAACGAAAAAGAGACAGTACTGCTGCTGAACCCTCTGAGCACTGAACTCAATGCAATGCGCCAAACGCTGCTGTTCAGTGGTTTGGAGAACATCGCACGCAATATCAACAACAAATGCACTGATTTGAGGTTCTTTGAGTTCGGAAAGACCTATTACAAAAACACGGAGGCCACTCGCGAAAATGCAGTAACGGACCAATATAAGGAGAGACAGTGTCTTTCTTTGTTTGTCACTGGCAGAAACCATGATGATCTGTGGAATGAACAAGCCAAAGCCAACGATTTCTTCTATCTGAAGAACATGATTGAGAATGTTTTCAAATTACTGAATATCAAAAATGTACAATCAGAAATTGGTGATGACACACGATTCACCGAATGTCTGAAACTATGTATCGGAGAGGAAACGGTTGGCACTATTGGAGAGTTAAAACCCTCAATCTTGAAGTATGTTGACATTAAGAAGGAGGTCTGTTACGCCGAAATAGATTTAGACGTGCTTTATACTGCCTACGGAGCCAATGTCACCTACTCCCCCATTCCGGCCTATCCTGCCGTGAAACGAGACCTCGCCCTTGTGGTGGACAAGACTGTCACATATGACACTTTGGAAAAAATAGCCTACAAATACGGTTCCAAACTGTTGAAGAATGTCTCCCTGTTCGATGTTTACGAAGGCGATAAAATAGAAAGCGGCAAGAAATCTTACGCCCTTAATTTTGTACTTCAACATGCAGACAAGACTTTAACGGACGAGGACATCACAAAGGTGATGAACAAGCTGATTTCCGCCTATGAACGGGAGATCGGTGCACAATTACGACAATAATCATTAAAAAATCAATCTTTTAAATCAAAAAAGTAATTATGAACAACGCAAATTACATTTTCAGAGAACCGAAAAACGAACCGGTTTACAGCTATGCCCCCGGAACCCCGGAAAGAGCCATGCTGCAAAAAGAATTGGACAGACAATACAAACAATGCATTGAAATTCCGTTGATTATCAACGGTAAGGATGTGAAGACTGGTGATATGGGCACAGTGGTCATGCCGACTGAACATGGTCATGTACTGGCAAAATACCACAAAGTGACGAAAGAGGCCGTACAGATGGCTATCGACGCCGCTCTGGCCGCCCGCGAAAAATGGGAAAGCATGCCGTGGATTCAGCGTGCCTCCATTATGATGAAGGCCGCCGACCTCCTGGCCACCAAATGGCGCTACGTGCTGAACGCCGCCACCATGCTGGGACAGGGTAAGAGCCCGTTCCAGGCCGAAATCGACTGCCCGTGCGAGGCCATCGACTTCCTCCGTTTCAACACCTACTTCGCCTCCAAGATCTATAGCGAGCAACCCATCTCCGACCACACGATGCTGAACCGCAACGAGTACCGCGGCATGGAAGGCTTCGTCTATGCCATCACCCCGTTCAACTTCACCTCCATCGCTCTGAACCTGAACGTGGCTCCCGCTCTGATGGGTAACGTCACCATCTGGAAACCGTCCACCACGGCTATCCTTTCCAACTATTATATTATGAGACTGTTGCAGGAAGCCGGTCTTCCCGACGGTGTCATCAACTTCCTGCCGGGCAGCGGTTCCGTCATCAGCGAAGTGGCCTTCAAGTCACCCTATCTGGCCGGTATCCACTTCACGGGCAGCACCTCCACCTTCAAGAATTTCTGGAAGCTCATCGGCAAGAACATCGACAGCTACAAGACCTATCCGAAGATTGTCGGCGAGACTGGCGGCAAGGACTTCATCTTCGCCCACAAGACCGCTCCCGCACGCGAACTGGCCGTGGCCATCCTGCGTGGCGCTTTCGAGTATCAGGGTCAGAAGTGTTCCGCCGCTTCCCGCGCTTACGTTCCGAAATCCCTCTGGGCCAAGACTTTGAAACACATCCAAGAGATGATGAAGACCGTGAAGATGGGCGACGGCCGCGACTTCAGCAACTACATCAACTCTGTCATTGACGAGAAATCCTTCGACAATATCGCCGGCTACATCGCCCGCGCCAAGAAGTCGAAAGATGCCGAAATCGTGCTCGGCGGCAACTGCGACAAGAGCGTCGGTTACTTCGTCGAACCCACCATCATCGTGGCCAAGACTCCCGATTACGAGTCCATCCGTGAAGAAATCTTCGGACCCGTCATTACCGTTTATGTCTATCCCGATGCAAAATACGAGGAGACTCTCCATCTTTGCGACGAGACCTCCCCGTACGCTCTCACCGGCTCCATCTTTGCTCAGGATCGTTACGCCATCGAGAAGGCCGAACAGATCCTGCGCCACGCCGCCGGTAACTTCTACATCAACGACAAGCCGACCGGTGCCGTTGTAGGTTGTCAACCCTTCGGTGGAGCCCGCGCTTCCGGCACAAACGACAAGGCAGGCAGCGCCCTCAACCTCTATCGTTGGATCAGCGCCCGCTGCATCAAGGAAACCTATGTTCCCGCTACCGACTACGGTTATCCGTTCCTGAAAGAAGAAAAATAATCCAGATTTCCCGAAGCCGCCGCACCACTACGGCGGCTTCTTTTTTTTAACACAAAACAGATTGACAATGAATCCGTTAATAGCCCCTTCGATGCTTTCTGCCGACTTCTGCAACTTGGGCAGAGACATAAAGATGGTCAATGAATCCCGCGCCGACTGGTTCCACTTAGACATTATGGACGGCGTTTTCGTACCCAACATCTCCTACGGTCTGCCCGTGGTGAAGGCCATCCGCACGATGGCGGAGAAGCCGTTGGACGTCCATCTGATGATTACCGGCCCCGAACGCTACGTGGGCGACTTCAAGAAAGCGGGTGCGGACATTCTCACCGTGCACTACGAAGCCGCCACGCACCTGCACCGGTTGGTGTGGCAGATCAAAAACGAGGACATGATGGCGGGGGTGGCACTGAACCCGCACACGCCCATCTGCCTGCTGGAGGACATTCTGCCGGATTTGGACATGGTGCTGATCATGTCAGTGAATCCCGGTTTTGGCGGGCAAAAGTTCATCCAGAACAGTCTGCGGAAGGTGGAGGCACTTCGTGAAATGGCGGAGCGGCTTAATCCCGACGTGATGATTGAGGTGGACGGCGGCGTGGACGACGAGACTGCCCCCAAACTGGTGGAGGCGGGTGCCGACATCTTGGTGTCAGGAAAT
Organism: Bacteroidales bacterium; assembly: GCA_017961265.1. Classification (GTDB taxonomy): domain Bacteria; phylum Bacteroidota; class Bacteroidia; order Bacteroidales; family WCHB1-69; genus UBA1756. Next base: position 78,836 of record JAGCXN010000044.1, read on the forward strand.
TACATTTTCAAATCGTCCGACCCGATGCGGACGATTGAAGGGTTGAAATCCATTGAATTTGAATAACCGGGGATATTTTATTTCCTTGTGGTAAAGTTAATTCCCCTAGGTTCCAAGCTTACAAATCATCTGGGAAAGAATGGAGAGAAAACGAAATCTTGCGATGGGATATGTTGTCCGGCGACAAGGCTCCTGTTTTCTTGCATGGTAGAGAATTTTATCGCACATCGATTTTGGTCAGGCCGCCTTTATTGCCCGCCACAAACAGGTCGTGGCACACACCGTCATGTACGATGTCATGGATATACAGCGGCTGCAGAAATGTGAACCGTTCGCATTGAAAAGTGTCGCCGGACTTCAGCTTCGCATTTTGCGACTCAACCACTTCGAAGCGCCCGTCGCCAAGATGCCGGAAGATACAGCGCCTGTTCGGATTCCACTGCACCTCTATCAGCGCCGGCACTGCAAGGTCCTTCGACCAAACCGTTTCGCCTAAGATGTAATGCGATGACCGCACGCTGTCTTGTTCGCAAAAGTCGGAAACAAACGTCTCATAGTCAGGAAAGCCTACGAAGCGGCACAGGATGTTCAGGATGGTTTCGCGTGTGCTGGCATAGCCATCCACATAGCCCCAGATGCGCTTCAGGGTGGAAGTGGCGATCGTCTCCCCTATCCGCTCCTGTATCATGCCAGACAGGACGGCAAAGTCGTTGGATGTCTGTACCCTATGATTGGCGGAACGTTCCACCTCCCGTCGCAAAAGTACGATATTCTGATTGTTATCCGACATAGACCAAAATTTACAGTCGGCAAAAGTACAACATATTTTGTTCCATTTTTGGTTCTAATTTGTTTCTTTGCACGAATATCAGTACCCACTCTTTACTCTTAACTCTTTACTCTTAACTTTTTACTTTTAACTTTTTACTCTTCACTCTTGACTCTTACTAATTTTGTATTTTTGCCGCATGTTTGAAAACAGGGATGACATTTCCAATTCCGGCTTTTATCAAGAAAATGAATACCGTATCTCGGACGATTTCACAGGGCATAGCGAAATCGCCGCGAGGGGCTATTGCCGCCTGTTCAAGGCGCAGCGGCAGGGGCAATGGTTCGTGCTGAAAAGTCTGAAACCCGAATACACCGCCGACCCCGTGTTTCAGGGACTGTTTGCGAAGGAATACGGCCTGATGATGCAGCTCAATCATCCGAACATCGCGCGCATTTACGGCATGGAGCAGGACGCGGTGGCGGGAAAGTGCATCGTAATGGAATACGTGGACGGGCGCACGCTGGAGGCGTTCGTGGCGGAGAATCCGTCGCAAAGCGTCCGAAAAGCAGTGGCTCAGCAGCTGCTGGACGCGCTCGGTTACTGCCACGGAAAGCAGATCATCCACCGCGACCTCAAACCCTCCAACGTATTGGTGACGTACAACGGCAATGCTGTGAAGCTGATCGACTTCGGGCTGTCGGACAGTGACAGCTACGCCGTGCTGAAGGGGCGGGCCTATACTGAAGCCTACGCCGCTCCGGAGCAGCTGGAGGGTGCGGACGTGGACTGCCGCACCGACCTGTACGCCTTCGGACTGCTGCTGCGGACACTGTTTCCCAACCGTTACGGGCGTGTGGCGAGGAAATGCCTCCAACCGAGAAAAGATAAACGGTACAACTCAACGGCAGAGGTGGCGGAAGCAATGCGAATGTCGGACCTGCGACGAAAAAGGATTCCGTGGTTTGCTGCCAGCATGTTGGCGATAATTGCCTTGCTGGCGACATTTCCATTCCTCGGGAAGTTTCTCGATGGAACAGGACAAACACGCACTGAAACACCACCAACAGCAGACACCGTTTATCAGGTTCTAACTTATAAGGACACTCGCCCGGAATCGCAGATAAAAAGTGAGAACCGAGCACTTAACCGTCCTATTTCCATCATCACAGGCAAAGCCGACACTGCCGCCATCACCGCAAGACAGCAACGCGCCGACTCCATCCTGAACGCGCGGAAACAAGAGGAGGTGCTGGCGCAGGAAGCTCTGGATAATGCTATATACCATTTCAAATTCACCATCGACAGCATGTTCAAACCTGTTGACCAATATTTGAAAAGCGAGGATGTCAAAACATCGAATATTCTGAGGGATTTGTTAAGCATTGCTGAATACAAGGCGCGGATTCGCGAATGCCAAGTTCGGGGACAGCTGCCGAAATCCAAGAGGAATTCATTTTACTATTACGCCAACGACAGAATCAAAGCAAAGAAAAAAACATACACGCAGGACTACCCGGCAATACCGTTTTCTACAAACGAACAGCAAGTTTCAGATCCGGTGTACCGCGCGATTTGGGAACAGAGCATGCAGTATCAGGAAGAAAAACGCCAGTTGAGGGATGAATGGGAAAGGATGATGCAGGCGGTGAGTGCGGGTAAAGATGTAACCCCAAAATAGCACACAAAAAAACAAAACGTACTTCCTACGTCAAAATTTTCCTTATATTTGCCCCGCATTCACTCGCGCGAATGCAAGATATTGATTTACAAACCTAAACCATTGATAAAAAAATAATTAGAACCTAAAAAGAACCATTAGGCACATATTCTGAAAAAGCGTTTTCGCTTATCTTTGCAAGTTCGAAACCTGGAAAATTTCAACGCAATGCCAAAAGAAAGCAAAATGCTTGCGGTTCCTATCCGCGAGCTTTTTTGTTGGCATTGCAGGTTTTTCCAGGACCTCGAACTCGAAACATTGAAGTTCGCGGTTTTTTTTATGCCTTTTCCAACTATAAAAAGATACATATAAAAGAACCTAAAAAGAACCTAAAGCGCTGATATTTAATATAGTACTTTTGCAGAATGAAATAAATATCATGAATACGATGAGGAAATTAACGAAAATAAACATTGCTTCCATAATTTTTGCCATGCTCCTCTCTGCCTGTGGCGGGAATGGCAATGAGAATATATCGGACAACTTTTTCGAAGAAGAATCCATGATGGAAAATAAGCACATGCCCTCGGACGAGACGCGTAAATATAAGGAAGCGGAAAGCAGACTTGCAGACGTTGAAGTGCTAATGCGCAGCTACAATATCAACAAGAGCGAAAACCGGTTCAGATCACTGTTGAGATTGTATGAAGAATTGCAATATGAATACAACGACAGTGGAATGGATGATGAAGGCCGGCGTGAGTGCATGATTCTGCAAGCGAAAACCGATTCCACACGCGCTGCAATGGAGACCCTGTTGAAAGAGGAATTTGCCGCCATGAGATTCCCTTGCTTCAGCGAAAGCGACCAGTTGATACAATCTGTACAACGATGGCCTGTGTACCTACAGAAAGGAATGAAACTGTTATATACAATGTCAACTAACGGCAACGTGACAATGAAAATTTTCAATGCCGATGCACACAATACCCTCAAGACTTATGTTGGCAAGAAAAAAATGTCAGATTCTCTGGAAATACAAAACAGTGCCATATATTTAATAGAAATAACTCCAAAGGGTTCTGCCTATATTGATTTGAACGTGGAGAAAAAGTTGTCTGATTTTGACCAAATGGAGCAAACCGAATACATCCGTATTGATACCGTGGACTGTTCCGCCAATGATTTTATGGCAGTGAAAGTTCAGGGTATTGACATGAAAAATCTATTTGAAGAGCCGAAAAAAATCACACTGCGATCTGTGGGGAAAAGTTTCTTTAGCGGAACCTCACGTGCGGTGGTGACACTCACTGTGCCAAAAGGCTGCACGGACATACTCTATAGTCTCCGTATTTCCACCAATGAAGGGGATATTAACAGTGACGGCAAGTTCAACAAACATGCAAAGGAGACATATCGCAAAATTAAGTTCTTGGGACTGCCTGTGTGGGAATCCGCAAAAACCGTGAACACAACCAGTTTGTTGCGAGAACTGCTTTACAATAATGCGCCGGTCCGTGAAGAAGATGCCTATTGCAACGTGTATGTGTTCACCAACCAGGCAGAAGCAAAAAAGTTTCAGGACGGGCACTCCCCCGACGGACTGAAATACAATATCGACCTCTCGTTGATGGGTACGCAGTCGTGTAACGGCCGCATTCCCACCAAAGGATTGTCCAAGGTATATTTGGGCTTTGACAATGAGCGTTTCCGCTACTCGAACTACCTGTGGTTGGAAGCGATAAGTATCACGCCAAAAAACGAGTACTACAGGGTGAAATACAGTGTACAACAATAAAACACAAATACACGAAAAAGCCGATTCGCGTAAAAGGAGGTAGGCATAATAGAATCAAATTCACAAGTATGGAAAAGCACGAATCTGAAAAAAGTTTTTCAAAAGAAATGGGAGATATGCTCCAAGAGAAAGCCAAGGACATGGCTAAAGACAAATTAAAAGAGACGGTCATGGAGTCTGAAGTGGCCAAAGAGGCCAAAGAAAAGGCGAAATCAGGACTCTGGGCACTTATCAAAAGGATTGTCGGTCTTTAATTTATAAATCACAGTAAGATAAGAACAAACAAATAATTTTTTGCCATGGGTACTTTAAAAACTAAAATTATCGATGGGATTACACCTAATTTTGAGTCAACAGATTCTAAAGATTTCATCGAAATCTTAAACAAAATTGCAGAAGCAATGGGTGGCGTCCCGAATATGGGTGTCTTTGCTGACATTACCAAAGTGACGCAATCAAATGAAATGATGGCTGACGTGAGCGAACAATTCATTTCAGTTACCACAAGACAGCATGAAAGGCCTTGCAGGGATTTGCAGCCCAATTCAAACGAAACAGATCCATTTCAATTGGAACTGGACGTTATGATTGGAAAAAAAGGAGACACCCTGCCGTCGTGTTTAGCATCACTCCTCAAGAAAGAAGATGATTCCGAAGAAGCACCGAGGTCCGCCAAAAAGCCGTCGTACAAAGATGAAATTGAGGATGAAGACGAAGATGATCTGGATGAACTCGACGAAGACAAACATGCGGATGAACACGACTTGGACGAGGAAGAGGAAGAGTAAGAGGATGAGGATGAGGAAGAGGATGAAGACGACGAGACAAGCATAGGTGACGACTTCAGAGATGTGGGCAAGGAAATTGGCGCTACATTCAAAGATATCAAAAATGCATTTAAACTGAAATAATTATGAATACATCATGGAAAACAAAAGAAATTAGCAAGAACCGCGGCTTGTTAAATGGAACTATTCAGAATCACGAATGCGATCCCCAGGAGGATTGTCCAGAATGCGGTGGTGATGGCAGATGTGTAGAATGTCATGGTCAAGGCGACGTAGATTGTCACATATGCCATGGCAGTGGAAGATGTAGGGATTGTGATGGCCGCGGGAAGTCAAGGTGCGATGAATGTGGCGGAAGTGGACGCTGCAGAGTGTGTGGTGGAAGCGGGAAAGTAAATTGTCCCAAATGCTATGGTGAAGGATATCATTTGGTTAATGGTGTTCGTATGAAATGTAATAAGTGTGGCGGTGCAGGTGCGTCCCCCTGTCCGGAATGTACAGGATTGGGGATGAAAGCTCTTCGTTTAGGTTTTGGTACATCGGCAAGAGCTCACGGATCGGGAAAATGCCAAAAATGTGAAGGCACCGGTGAATTGACATGTAAAACATGTAATGGCACTGGACATTGCCAATCTTGTGGCGGAAGCGGCAGAGAAACCTGTTCGCATTGTGGTGGAGACAGGAAATGCCCGAATTGTGACGGTACGGGCAAGGTCACCTGCAGACGATGCAAGGGCAGTGGCTGGTACCAGACTTTTGACATTTACGAAACAAAATTGTATGTCAAAGAATGGCGCTACATAAGCGCTGAACACCTTAAAAATGGCATGAATGAGGCAATTAAAAGACCTGTCTATAAGGATACTTATAAAAAATGGAAATATCGCGACACTGTCGAATTTGACAACTATGGCGACGTTCGGAAAAAAGTGGATGCTGATTTCGGCGAAGCTGAGCCATTCAACAAATTCGAAAAAGCGTACGAAACAGTTTCCAACTCCTCAAAGAATCTGGACACGCCCTATTCAAAATCTTTAAAAATAGAGAAAGTTCCCATGACCAAAGTGGATTTCTCTATGAACAACAACAACTATTCTGTTTATATTCTGGGGGACAACAGTGTGGTAATGTGCGATGAGCTGCCAAACAAAATCGAAATGTACAAGCCTACATTTTTCCAAAAGCTGAAATTGTCTTTCACAAAAAACAAAAGGCATCTTTCGTATATCAAGTTAGCCTCCTATATTTTCCAATGCGACGGGAAGAATTATGAGGAATCCCATGTGTTAAACACCTTCCTCTCTTCTCTACACTACAGCCCGGACAAAATTAACAAGCTTAAAAATCAATTGAAACAATACAACGACCAAATGCCCTACGAAGTGTTCAGAAAAGAAATATCCTCTCTTTTCTCATCGAAAAAGACGCTAACTTTCGCTTGGCAATGTATGGCTGTTGACAAAAAAATGTCTCCAAAGGAAGAGAAACTCTTTGAACAATTAGCCGCTGAATACAAATTGGAGAAAAAAGAGATTGATTCATTTAAGCGGTTCGCTACAAAATATTCGATGTTAACTGATGAAAATCTCGTAAAAGAGTATCTTGGACATTAGAGCGAGTCAACTTTATGGAAAAATTTCGAGATTTATGCAGGAAGATCATCACCCACAAGGTGTTTGAATGGAGCATTACTATCATTATTATTGCGAATGCCCTGCTGATCGGTGTGGAGACATATGCTTATTTTCCCACCATAGCATTCATTCAGAAGATCATCTTAGGCATTTTCACGGTTGAAATTCTGCTGCGATTCATCGCGAGACAAAGTCTCAAGGAGTTTTTCACCAACGGCTGGAATATTTTTGACCTGACTTTGGTTCTGATCGGCTATATTCCTGAAGACCTTTTTGCCAATTCACAGATGATGATGGCGCTGCGTGTCCTGCGTGTATTCAGAGTACTGCGTCTTCTGAGAGCAGCCAAGGAAATCAAACTGATAGTGACCGTGCTCATCCGTTCCATGATTTCCATGTTCGCCAATGTCATACTGTTCATCATCTTTATCTACTTGTTTGCCATTGTTGGAGTAAGTATGTTCAAGCTTCCGGATCCTAACACCCTGACAGGAGAAGACAAAGTTCATTACGAACAGTTTATGGAGTTGGCACCCAATTCTCCGAGCAACTCTCCCGATCCGTTTGGGACGTTGCACGAAGCTATGTTCACACTTTTTCGCGAACTGACAGGAGAAGACTGGACTGACCTTCGCTACAACCACATCACTGCGTATGAATGTGGCGTTATAAAGGTAAATCCACGAATAATTACTGGCTACCATGTGTGTTGGTTCGTTCTGGCCGCTTTCTTACTTCTGAATCTGGTGACGGGTGCCATCATCAACAACTATCAGAATGTCAAAGATGAGCAAGACAAACACAAATCACCAAATCCAGAAGATGACCCACCTGTCAATGATTGAGCATTATTCGTTTGATGTTCCTTGATTCAAGTGTGATACAGGATAACGTCCGTATCACACTTTTTTTTACCAAGACACCTGCGTTGCTGTAGCACAATGCAGTTTGTTTTCTACAGCCGACGGCCTTACTCCCACTCGATTGTCGCGGGCGGTTTGGAGCTGATGTCGTACACCACGCGGTTGATGCCTTTCACCTTGTTGATGATTTCGTTGGAGATGTTGCGGAGGAATTGGTTCGGAAGGTCGGCCCAGTCGGCGGTCATGCCGTCAGTGGAGCAGACAGCGCGCAAGGCCACGGCGTTCTCGTAGGTGCGTTCGTCGCCCATCACGCCCACTGACTGCACAGGGAGCAGGATAGCGCCAGCCTGCCACACCTTGTCGTAAAGGTCGTACTTACGGAGGCCCTCAATGAAAATGTGGTCGGCTTCTTGGAGGATACGCACCTTTTCGGGGGTGATGTCACCGAGGATGCGGACGCCAAGTCCAGGGCCAGGGAACGGGTGGCGCTGGATGAGCAGTTCAGGAATGCCAAGCGCGCGTCCCACGCGACGGACCTCGTCCTTGAACAGCAGCTTCAGCGGTTCCACCACCTTCATCTTCATCCGTTCGGGCAGGCCGCCCACGTTGTGGTGCGACTTGATGACCATGCCCGTGATAGAGAGAGACTCGATGCGGTCGGGATAGATGGTGCCTTGAGCGAGCCATTTCACATTATCGAGTTTATTTGCTTCTGCCTCAAATACTTCAATAAAACCCTTACCGATGATTTTCCGCTTCTTTTCAGGATCCCTCTCCCCTTTCAATGCTTCGTAGAAATGCTGCGAAGCATCCACACCTTTCACGTTAAGTCCTAAAGATTTGTAGTTTTCCAAAACAGAGGAGAATTCGTTGTATCGGAGCAGGCCGTTATCAACGAAGATGCAGTGGAGGTTCTTGCCGATGGCTTTGTTGAGGAGGACGGCGGCGACGGTAGAATCGACACCACCGGAAAGTCCAAGAACTACCTGATCGTCAACGAGTTGCTCACGCAGTTCGGCAACGGTGGTTTCAATAAAGGAGGCGGGGGTCCAGTCGGCCTTGCAGCCGCACAGCGTGTGGACGAAGTTGCGGAGGATGGCGGTGCCGTCTTCGGAGTGATAGACTTCCGGATGGAACTGGACGGCCCACGTGGGTTCGCCCTCAATGCGGTAGGCGGCGACGTGCACCTCGGGGGTGCTGGCGATGACGCGGAAGTTTTCCGGAATCTCCAAAATGCTGTCACCGTGCGACATCCATACTTGAGAGTTGGGGCGGACGCCATTCATCAGGGGCTCGGTAGTATCAACGGTGGCGAGGTGGGCACGGCCGTACTCACGGGTATGGCTGCTCCCTACTTTTCCTCCCGAAACCTGTGCCAGATATTGTGCACCATAGCAAATTCCCAGGAGCGGGAAATGTCCGCGAATCGGGGTGAGGTCCGGCTTGAAAGCCTCCGGCTGGTTGACGGAGAAAGGGCTTCCGGAGAGGATAACCCCTTTCACATCCGTCGTATCGGACGGGAACTTGTTGTACGGAAGGATTTCGCAGTAGGTGTTCAGTTCGCGGACACGGCGAGCAATCAGTTGCGTGTATTGTGAACCGAAGTCTAAAATGATGATTTTTTCCATCAGAAGGGCGATTTTTGTTTTACAATGAATATAACTAACTTTAAATCAAACGATAGTATTCAAAGTCAGCGGAGGCAAATATACAACAATTTATTGAAAAAAGGCGAGGCATTTCTGCCCCGCCTTCAATGTTTTCACAACGGAATAATCCTTATTGTGAATCGCTTCAAATTTTGTGCGGCAAAAATACACTAAATTTTTAATAAACGAACTGAGAAAAAGAAAATATTTATAGTATCTTTGCGGTCGTTAACAAAAGAGTAGAAACGCCATTAAACAATTTATAATCAGATTTATATATTCTTATGAAAAAGATATCTAGGTCTTGACTTGGGCACCAACAGCATCGGCTGGGCGGTGGTGAATGCGGTAGAAGCTAAACGGACAAAAATACTAAACAATCTATAACTATGAGCAATATCAAACTATTTCAAGACAAAGTTATCCGTTCCACTTGGAATGAAGAGGAGGAACATTGGTATTTTGTTGTGGAAGATGTGGTGGCCGCATTGACCGATAGCGCTGACCCAAAGCAATATGTAAAACGTATGAAACAGAGGGACATTGAACTTGCTAAAGGGTGGGTACAAATTGTACCCACCCTTGTAGTCCCTACAGCTGGAGGTAATCAACGAATGAGTTGCGCCAACGCCAAAGGCCTTTTTCGCATCATTCAGTCGATTCCCTCCCCAAAAGCAGAACCCTTCAAATTGTGCCTAAATTTGCGCCTTAAAAATGGTTCATTATGAAAAAATATAAGACCGCTATCTTACTGTTTGTCTTGTTCGAAGCCATCGCCGTATCGCTTTGGCTGACTTCCGGAAGTTTGTTTTTTCTGCTAAACTTTTCATATATAGGCATCTGCATTGCCATTGGCGATGTGCTTATGGTGTCGCAATGGAAGTATGCCCGTGAGTTCGTCCAATTTACTGTGGGAAGTTACATCCTGGTGTTTCTCGGGCTTATTTGTCGGGAGAATATGCAGATAGAGGGTTTTTGGTACTATCTGCTATCGGGATTTGTCGGGGCAGGAGTGCTGCATTACGCCATCGCCAAGATCTTTGGGCCGCTGCTGTTTGGGCGCGGCTGGTGCGGGTTTGTATGCTGGACGGCGATGATTCTCGACCTCCTACCCTACCGACAGCCGGCAAAACCGCGAAAAACTTTCGAATGGATACGCTATGTGGTGTTTGCACTATCTCTCGCCCTTGTCCTTCTTCTGTTCTATTTCGGCAAAGCAGACAAAACGACCCTGTTCTACCTCTTTGTAGCTGGCAATGTACTCTACTACGCTGTCGGAATCATCTTGGCTGTTGTGTTGAAGGACAACCGCGCCTTCTGCAAATACATCTGTCCGATTACAGTCTTCCTCAAGCCGATGAGTTATTTTTCGTTGCTGCGCATCAAATGCGACGAAGAAAAGTGCATCCAGTGCGGCAAATGCGTGGAGATCTGCCCGATGGACGTGGAGGTGAACAACAATTCGCGAAAACGGAAGAATGCTACGGAGTGCATCCTGTGCCAGAAATGCAAGAAAGTCTGCCCCGTGAAGGCACTAAAATAGTTTTCTCCCGCAGACTTTCATAGATTTTTCTTGCAGAGATCCGCAGGGACGAAAACCTGATTTAAGGGTAAAATTTGAGAAATAAGCAATTAAAATTTGTATATATAAATATACATTTCCCCCATGGGGTACTCTGTTGAAAAGTTGAAAAAAATCGAAAAAAAGTTCTTATCCCCCTTTTTTCAAAAACAAAAAAAGTGTAATTTTGCAGCATCAAAATTTCAAAGCCTTATGATTAAAAAACAAGTTTACACGGGCAAGACAAAAAATGTCTTCGAGCTCGAGAATGGCAATTATTTGCTCAAATTCAAAGATGACTGCACCGGGAAAGATGGTGTCTTCGATCCCGGCGAAAATTCAGTGGGACTTACAATAGACGGAGTCGGTAGGGTGAACCTCAAGATGTCCGTCTATTTTTTTGAGAAGATTAATGCCGCAGGCATTCGCACCCACTACGTGAGCGCTGATCTCGATGACACGACCATGGAAGTCCTGCCCGCCAAAGTTTTCGGCAAGGGACTCGAAGTCATCTGCCGTTACAAAGCTGTTGGCAGCTTCTTCCGCCGCTATGGCGAGTACATCGCCGAAGGTGCCGACCTCCCCGAGTATGTGGAGATGACCTTCAAGAACGACGCGAAGGGCGACCCGCTGGTAACAAAGGACGGCCTCGTGGCTCTCAACATCATGAGCGAAAAGCAGTACGATGACATCAAGGAGATGACCCGCAAAGTCACCCGCATCGTGGCCGACGCCATGAAGGACAGAGGTCTCGACCTCTACGACATCAAGTTTGAGTTCGGCTACGACAAGGACGGCAGCGTGATGCTGATCGACGAAATCGCTTCCGGCAACATGCGCGTTTACAAGGACGGCAAGTACATCGAACCGATGACCCTCTCCAAACTTTTCTTTGAATAATCACTTCATTTAAAGAAATTATGAAAGTTGCCATCATCATGGGAAGCGCCAGCGACAAGGATGTCATGGCCCCCGCATGGGAGACGCTGGAGGAATTCGGAATCCCCTTTGAGAAGAAGGTGCTGAGTGCGCACCGCAACCCCGGCCCGCTGGCCGACTACGTGCGTGCCGCCCGCGACAACGGTTTTGACATCATCATCGCAGGAGCCGGCGGCGCCGCCCACCTGCCGGGTGTCATCGCCGCCTACACCACCCTTCCCGTCATCGGTGTGCCGGTGAAGTCGAAGGCGCTCAACGGACTCGACTCCCTCCTGTCCATCGTCCAGATGCCGTCAGGAATCCCCGTGGCCACCATGGCCATCGACGGGGCCAAGAACGCGGCACTGATGGCCGTCACCATCCTCGCCCTCGGCAACCCCACACTCACGGAACGTATCGAGGAGTTCCGCAGAAAGCAAAGCGAAAAAATCCTCAATACAACCATATAAAACCGTAAGTTTGATGCCCACTTCACAACCAAGTGGGCATCAAACTTTTAAATCAACCCATTATGAAAGCAAGACGTATTTTTGTTGAAAAGAAAGAACAGTTCCGCGTGGAGGCACAGAGCCTGCTCGCCGAACTCAATGAAAACCTCTCCCTCGACCTCAAAGAACTGCGACTCCTAAACGTCTATGACCTTTTCGGCTTCAGCGACGACCTTGTGGAGAAATGCCGCTACCGCGTTTTCGGCGAGACCGTTACCGACAACGTCACGGAGGAGAATCCGCTCCATGGGCAGAAATTCCTCGCCGTGGAGTTCATCCCGGGACAGTTCGACCAACGGGCCGCCTCCGCCGTCGATTGCGCCCATCTCATCGACCCCGCCGCCCAGATCCAGATCCGCAGCTCGCGCCTGCTGATCTTCGACGGCAGCCTCTCCGATGAGAACCTCGCCCGCATCCGCCACTACATCATCAACCCGGTGGAATGCCGCGCCAAAAACATGGAAATTCTGGCGTTGAACGACAACGCCGAGGTGAAACCGCTGGAAGACCTTGCCGGCTTCACCCAAATGACACCGGCCGACTACGCCGGTTTCTGCCGCTCCCACGGCCTCGCCATGAACGAGGACGACCTGAACGAAGTGGTGCAGTACTTCCGCAAGCAGGGCCGCGACCCGCTCGAAACGGAACTCCGCATCCTCGACACCTACTGGAGCGACCACTGCCGTCACACCACCTTCACCACGGAGCTGACGGACATTGAAATTGAAGATTCTTTTATTAAAAATGATATAGAGAAATCATTGCAGGACTTCTACGCCATCCGCAAGGAACTCGGCCGCGACAACAAGAGCCTCTGCATGATGGAATTGGCCACCATCGGCGCCCGCTACCTCCGCGCCAAGGGTCTCTTGGACGACATGGAACGCAGCGAGGAAAACAACGCCTGCAGCATCTTCGTAGATGTGGATGTGGACGGCAAAACCGAAAAGTGGCTGCTGCAATTCAAGAACGAAACCCACAACCATCCCACTGAAATAGAGCCGTTTGGCGGTGCTGCCACCTGCCTCGGCGGCGCCATCCGCGACCCGCTGTCCGGACGTGCCTACGTTTATCAGGCCATGCGCGTGACGGGCGCGGGCGACATCTGCAAGCCCGTCGCGGAGACGATGCCCGGCAAGCTGCCGCAGCGCGTCATCAGCCGCAAAGCCGCCGCCGGATACTCCAGCTACGGCAACCAGATCGGCCTCGCCACCACCCTCGTCCGCGAGATCTATGCCCCCGGTTACACGGCCAAGCGCATGGAAATCGGCGCGGTGGTCGGTGCCGTGAAGGCCGAGAACGTGCGTCGCGAGAGCCCTGCCGCCGGTGATGTCATCCTGCTGCTCGGCGGCCGCACCGGTCGCGACGGTGTCGGCGGTGCCACCGGTTCCTCCAAGAAACACACCGAAAGCTCCCTCGAAACCTGCGGGAGCGAGGTGCAGAAAGGCAATGCGCCAGAAGAGCGCAAGTTGCAGCGTCTTTTCCGCCGTCCGGAAGTGACGCGCCTGATCAAGAAATCCAACGATTTCGGGGCGGGCGGCGTGAGTGTCGCCATCGGCGAACTCGCTGATGGACTGGACATCTACATCGACCGTGTCCCTGTCAAGTACGCCGGCCTCAACGCTACCGAACTCTCCATCAGCGAGTCGCAGGAGCGTATGGCGGTGGTCATCCAAGCTTCCGACCGTGCCGAATTTGAGAAATACTGCAGCCGCGACAACATCGAAGTGACCTACGTCGCCGATGTGACCGACACCGGCAGAATGCGTATCTTCAACGGCAAAAAAGTCGTCTGCGACTTGGAACGCGAGTTTATTGACAGTGCCGGCGCCAAGCACTACACCACCGTCAAAGTACCTCCAGTAGATAATTCAAATCCCTTCCATACAAACAATTACAAAGGTTCGTTAAAGGAGAAGATGATGTCTGTGATGGCCGATGAGAACGTCGCTTCGCAGAAAGGGATGGTCGAGATGTTCGACTCCACCATCGGCCGTTCCACCGTGCTGATGCCTTATGGCGGCCGGCGCCAGGCCACCGAGACGCAGGTGTCGGTACAGAAACTGCCCGTGGACGGCTATACCGACACGGCCAGCATTATGGCTTTCGGCTACAATCCCGACCTGACTAGCTGGAGTCCGTACCACGGCGCTGCCTATTCCGTCGTAGAAGCCTGTAACAAAGTGGTTTCCGCCGGCGGCGACTACGCCAAGATGCGTTTTTCCTATCAAGAATATTTTGAAAAGATGACGCACGATCCGCACACGTGGGGCAAGCCATTCTCCGCTTTGCTCGGCACGTTGCGGATGCAGGCCGAACTGGGGCTTCCCTCCATCGGCGGCAAGGACTCCATGAGCGGTTCCTTCGAAGATCTGAAGGTGCCCCCTACCCTCGTCGCTTTCGGTATCACCACGGTGGATGCCAAGACGGTGATCTCCCCCGAGTTCAAGAAAGCGGGCAACCGCATCTATCTCATCCAACACACACCGCACGCTAACTTCTTCCCTGACACGGACTTACTGAAACGGAACTGGAATTTTGTCCGCCAAAATATCGAGGCGGGCCACATTGTTTCGGGTTGGTCGGTCGCTTTCGGCGGCGTGGCGGAAGGCATTTGCAAGATGTGTTTCGGCAATGCACTGGGTGCTAAGATAAACTATGATGAAAACCAGCTTTTCGACCTCAATTACGGCTCCATTATCGTAGAAAGCGACTGCGAGCTTCCTTACGAAAACGCCGTTCTTCTTGGCGAGGTAATTTCCGAACCTTCCGTCGAAATCAACGGAACGGTGATCGCCCTTTCCGAACTGGAAGAGACCAACAGCGGTCATTATGAGAAGATTTACCCCACAAAAGCCCAGCCGGAACATCACGAAGAGGTTTGCCAAAAGCAGTCTGATACGTTGAATGACAGCGACTTGACATACAAAGGCACTGTGCCAGAAAATGGCCCGGTCGTCTGTCTTCCGGTCTTCCCCGGCTCCAACTGCGATTACGACACCGAGAAGGCGTTCCGCAGGGCGGGTGCGCAGGTCAAGAAGTTCATTTTCAGAAATTTGACGGAAGAAGATGTCAACCGTTCCATTGACGAGCTGTCCGCCCGCATCGACGAATGTCACATTCTGGCATTCTGCGGCGGTTTCTCCTGCGGTGACGAACCCGACGGCAGCGGCAAGTTCATTGCCAGTGTCATCTGTAACGAAAAGATTGCCAAGTCGATAGGTGGTCTCCAGGAGCGTGGCGGCCTGATTTTGGGCATCTGCAACGGCTTCCAGGCATTGGTCAAGAGCGGCCTTCTCCCCTACGGGAAAATCGGCAGCGTGACCACCGACTCTCCGACCTTGTTCCGCAACGACATCAACCGTCATATATCACAAATATCAGTAACAGAAGTGGTTTCGACGCACTCCCCGTGGCTGTCCGGCTTCAAGACGGGCGAACGTCACTCCATCGCGCTGAGCCACGGCGAAGGAAAGTTCGTGGTCAATCCGCAGCTGGCTCAGAAGCTGTTTGAGGCGGGCCAGGTGGCTTTCCGCTACACCGACAACCCCAACGGCTCCTATTATGATATTGAAGGTATCGTCAGCCCCGACGGGCACATCCTCGGCAAGATGGGTCACAGCGAGCGTTACGAAGAAAACCTTTTCAAGAACATTGACGGAAACCGTTGGCAACCAATTTTTGATAACGCAGTACGTTATTTCACAAAATAATAAAAATCAATTAATTAACCATGGGATTACTCGGAGTTTACAATGTACCCAACGCATCGGCAGCCCTTTATTACGGACTGCATAACCTTCAACACCGCGGTCAGGAAGGAGCCGGAATGGTCACCTTCGACGACAACGGAAAATGCCACCGCCATCGTGGTATGGGACTGGTTGACAGTATTTTCTGTCCTACCATCATCAACGAATTGAAGGGAAGTATCGGAATGGCTTCCGTTCGTTACGGAAATGTCAGCAGCAGCGGACTCGACAACGTGCAGCCGCTGTTCTTCCACCACACCAGCGGTGACTTCGTCGTCGCCGGTGACGGAAACATCGTGAACAAGCAGGAAATCTACGACTATCTCGAACAAACTGGCACCATCTTCCAAACCGCACTTGACAGCGAATTGTTGGCCCATCTTATCAAGAAGAAAAACAACGAGGACCGTATCGAAAACATTATCAATAGTTTGCGAATGATTGAAGGCGGTTTCACCTTCCTCATTATGACACAAAAGCGCCTCTACGCCTGCCGCGACAAAAACGGCATCAAACCTTTGGTTTTAGGCAAGTTAGGTGAAGGTTATGTAATCAGCAGTGAATCTTGCGCCTTCGAGATTATCGGTGCAACATACGTCAGGGACATCGAGCCCGGTGAAATCATCTGCATCGACAACAAGGGCATCCGTTCCAACCGCTATTCCGACTGTAAAGAATACAATATGTGCGGGATGGAATACATCTACCTCGCCCGTCCCGATAGTGACATTGACGGTTGCAACGTCCACGCATACCGCAAAGAGGCGGGCCGCCGGCTCTATCGCGAATGTCCCGTCGAAGCCGACATTGTGGTCGGTGTTCCCGAATCAAGCCTCAGTGCTGCAATGGGTTACAGCGAAGAAAGCGGTATTCCTTACGAGATGGGGTTGGTTAAGCACAAATATATGGGCCGTACCTTCATCCAACCGGTGCAAAGCGAGCGTGAACTGGGCGTGAAGCTGAAACTCAGTCCGGTACACAGCATTGTGCGTGGCAAGCGTGTGGTTCTGGTGGACGACTCCATCGTGCGCGGTACCACCTCACTGAAAATCGTGAAGTTGCTGCGCGAGGCCGGCGCCACCGAAGTGCACGTCCGTATCGCCAGCCCGATGATGAAATACACCTGCCACTACGGCGTGGACACCTCGACACCGGAAGAGCTGCTCTGCTCCAACCGCACGCTGGAGGAGGCTTGTGCCGTCCTCGGTGCTGATTCACTCGGCTATCTCAGCCCCGAATCCACCACAGCATCCACCTTCGGCTGTGCCAAACCGTGCCTGGCCTGCTTTACTGGACATTATCCTGTGGCTATTCCAGAAGAGAAGAAATAAATGATTAATAACCAATATTTTACATAGAAAGTAATGGCAAAAACCTACGAAAACGCAGGCGTAAACCTCGAAGCTGGCTACGAAGTGGTACGCCGTATCAAACAACACGTTTCTTCAACAAACCGCAAAGGGTCGATGGGTAACATCGGCTCTTTTGGTGGTATGTTCGACCTTAACAGCCTGAATATCAAGGAGCCTATTTTGGTCAGTGGCACCGACGGCGTGGGCACCAAGCTGAAGATTGCCTTCGCGATGGACAAGCACGACACCATTGGCATTGATGCCGTGGCGATGTGCGTAAACGATGTCTTGGCGCAGGGTGCGGAACCGCTCTTCTTCCTTGATTATGTGGCACTTGGCCATAACATCCCCGAAAAGGTGGAAGCCATCGTGGCGGGCGTGGCCGACGGTTGCCGTCAGGCCGGCTGTGCCTTGGTGGGCGGCGAAACGGCCGAAATGCCCGGCATGTATTCCGACGGCGAGTACGACATCGCCGGATTCACCACGGGCGTGGTCGAAAAGTCGAAGCTGATTGACGGCAGCAAGGTCGCTGTCGGCGACGTCCTGGTGGGCGTTCCCTCCACGGGTGTCCACTCCAACGGTTTCAGCTTGGTGCGTAAAATCGTGGAAGACAACGGTTTCAACTACCATTCCACCATTGCAGAGTGTGATGCAGAACTGGCTGCACAGCTTCCCGAAAGCTACCGCAACCGCAAGCTCGGCGAGGTACTCCTCACCCCTACCCGCATCTATGTCAAGCAGATGCTGGAGGTAATCCGCCAGTGCGACGTCCACGGCATCTGCCACATCACCGGCGGCGGCTTCGACGAGAACATCCCGCGCGTGCTGCACGAGGGACAGGGTTTGGAAATCCACGAAGGAACATGGGAGATCCTGCCCGTTTTCAAGATGTTGGAAAAATGGGGCAAAGTTCCTCACAGAGAAATGTTTAACATCTTCAATATGGGTATCGGAATGATTGCCGTGATGAGTGCGGAGGAGGCCAAGAAAGCCATCGACATCCTGTACGCCAACGGCGAGAAGGCCACGGTCATCGGGCGCGTCACAGACGTGCCGGGCGTGAATATCCTGTGCGACTAAACAAACGGAAAACGGAAAACTGAAAATTGAAAACTGAAAACTATAATGTAATAAGTAATAGGTATTAAGTAGGAGGTTACCCACGCACCACCCCTCTTTACGCTTCCTACCTGTCACCTGTCACCTTTTACCAAACACGACAAACAAATAAATGACTCAAAAGAAGAAACTTGCAGTTTTTGCCAGCGGTTCTGGCACCAATTTTGAGGCGATTGCCGCGGCTTGTGCCGAC
>JAGCXN010000045.1 GCA_017961265.1 Bacteroidales bacterium
AGTGTAGGTCTCGCAGGCTGTCACCGTGGTGGCGGTATGCACCGGATTGTTGATGGTGAGGTGCAAGGTATCGACCTGCGTGCAGCCGTTAGCATCGGTGTGACTGTGAGTGTAGGTACCGCTTTCGGTGTAGGTCGTGCCGTTGCCGTCCGTCCAGGTGTAGGTCTCGCACTCAACAACTGTGATTGCCGTATGAACGGGTTTGTTGATGGTGAGGTGCAGAGTATCGACCTGGGTGCAACCGTTAGCATCGGCGTGGCTGTGGAGGTAGTTTCCACTTTCGGTGTAGGTTTCACCATTGCCGTCCGTCCAGGTGTAGGTCTCGCAGGCCGTCACCGTGGTGGCGTTATGCACCGGAGTATTCACGATCACGGTCATGGTCACCACGCTGTCGCAGCCGTTGGCGGCCGTCAGGACGGCATCTTGTGTGCCCGCCTCATCGAACGTCACCCCGTTCCATGTGTAAGGCAGTTCGGCATCACAGATGGCTCTGGTTTCGGTGGTAATAGGAATATTACACTCCTGAACGACGAAATTGTCTATAAAGATATTTGTGTTGTACTGATTCTCGCCGCGCAGGATAATGTAGGTGTTTCCACTATGGCCAAGAGGCAGCTTGTAGGTGTACCAGCCTGGCTCTTCTTCAGCAGGTATAACCGCATTGCTCACTTCATATTGGCGAGGAATGAAGGCCAGTTCGGTGGCTCCTTCAATTTCGCCGTCATCGCTGGTATATACGCGGATACCTTCATATTGGTAGTTTAACTCGTTATAGATATAGTCACTACGATATATATCCATGAAGAAGTAGTAATTGTCAGTCGGGATGGACATTTCAGGAAGCATCAGTTTGGTCATTGTGCCAATGGCCATATCAGGCAGTTTCAATTGATGAGTGCTGTTGGTGCCAGTGGGGTCGCCATATACATTAAACACATAACTGCCGTCGCCTGCGATATGTTCGTTCACCCAGCAGTAAAGGTTAAGGGGATAGTTGACTGCGCTGGTTTCAAAATCTTCCGCCCACGGGAAGGAGGTGATGGTACCACAAGCCGTGGTGAAGGTCACTTCGTTGCTCCAGTCACTGACGCCGTCCTCGCCGCCGCAATTGGCGCGAACTTTCATCCTATAGGTGGAGTGAGGCGCGAGGCCGGAGAACGTATAGGGATTTTCTGTGATGGTGATGGGATACTCTTCACCGCCGTTCATGCAGAGTTGCCATACGGTGGCAGTACCGTTCTCCGTCCAACTCAGGTCCACACTAGTTGCCCCAGGTACACCAGCCGTAAGGGCGGTCGGTGCTACACAAGGTATGGTGGTGGTAAAGGTCACGGTATCGCTAGATCCGCTGGTGCCGTCACTGCCGCAGTCGCCCATCACGCGCACCTCATATTCAGTTTCAGGGACAAGACCGGTGATGGTGGCCTCTGCTGTGTTCGCATTGAGCGTCTGCCAATCGCCGGCGGCAACAGGATGACCCAGAATCAGGTTGTCAATATGCATATCATTGTCACCGTTACTGGGGACGGTTGATTCTCCGTAGAAAGCGAATTTCACGGTCTGTCCAATGTAGGAGGTGATGTCAATCGACACGTTTTCGCCAGCGGTGGCGATATCATTATATATGTATTCAGATCCGCTGTTATTCCATTCTCGCAGAATAGTCCATTGGTCATTTGCATAGACCAGAACCACAAAGCGGTCGTCAATACAAGTACCGAAGGCGGCACCGTCTCCATCATAGGCCGTCAAAGCAAGGTCGAAGTTGCATACTGAGCCGGGCAAGAGGTTTATCTCAGGGGTGATAGCCCAATAATCATTTCTCCCGTAGATATTGAGGGCAAGGTTGTAAGTGCCGAGTCCGTGTGTGGAAGTCTGCCACCCCCAGTTTGAGGGTATTGTTACCAACTCGGTTCCAGTCACTATGGTATCAACCAACCCGCGATAAAATGTCCATCCTTCCGGATGTTCTGATGTGTTGAAATGCTCTTCCAAACCCTCAACGTAAGCTTTCGTTCTGTAATTGACGATATAGTTGCTGCACTCTCCATAGCCGGTCCATGCCACGTCGGCGGTATGGGCGGTGATAGCTGTGATGCCTTCTGTTTCGAGAACCGGTGTACGGCAAGGCTCTGTGGTGGAGAAAGTCGCCGGGCCGGACCAGCCGCTGTGGTTGTCGCTGCCGCCGCAGATGGCACGTACCCAGATAAAGTACTCCGTTTCGGGTGTGAGCACACCGTCAAGCACGAACGGGTTGCTGTTGGCGTTGGTCACAAGGCTTTCATCGATGTCATGCGCAGGAGCCGTGCCGGTGGTGGAATAGTATAGCTGCCAAGCGGTCTCGTCGCCGCCGTTCGTCCAGCTGATTTCAGCTGAACGTGGAGCTGCGTGATCGATAGCAAGGTTGGTGGGCATATCACAGGGTACGGGAACTTCGGAAATCGCCACGTTGTCCACAAAGATGGCACCGTTGTCATAATCGGCTACGGCATAGAACTGCAGAATGACCGATTCGCCTGCGTAAGCGGCAAGGGAGATTTCTGCTTCCGTGAAGGAACCGGGATCGAATCTTTCACCGCTATTGTCGGAAGCAAACGATTGCAAATCAGTAAATGATGTTCCATTATCAGTCGAAATCTTGACGGTGAAATCACCACAAGTTGCATGGTTGGCGTAGTCGAATGTGAGTTTGTACGCGCCTTCGGAGGGCAGTGCAATTATGGGTGAATTGATGAGTGCTGTGCCAGATTGCACCATATTGTTGTACATCCATAGCATCTTGTTGCTGGGGCTGCCGTGATAATAAACGCCCCAAATGAATTCAGGGTTGCTGCCCTCAATGGTGGGAGAGGTAGAAGCGGAGTTATCCCAGCAGACAGGAATAGTATTGTCGTTGAAACCCTCGAAGTCTTCCGTCCATGGGAAGGAGGCGATGTCCTCGCAGGCGGTGGTGAAGACCACCACATTGCTCCAGAAACTCGTGCCTTCTTCATTGCAGTTGGCTCGTACTTGTACGGTGTATTTGGTAGCGGGGGTGAGACCAGTAAGTGTGAACGGATTTGTAGTGGCTTCTATAAAAGAGGTTTCAGAGCCCACGGTGCAGCCGATCACCCAGGCGGTGGCGGTGCCATTCTCGGTCCAGCTCAGTGTTGCGCTGTTGGTGGTGATGGCGCTGGCGGTAAGGGCTGTGGGATCGGGGCAGGCTGTACCAGTGGTGAAGACCACAGTGTCGCTCCATGCGCTTTCCTCATTTTCGTCACACAGTCCCTTCACACGCACTTCATAATCGGTATGGGCGGTGAGTCCGGTGAGGGTGGCGCTGGTGGAGGTTGTCTCAACGTTCTGCCATGCACCGGCAGTAACGGGCATGCCGCAAAGTACATTGTCGATGTGCAGGTTGTTGTCGGCATTTGCTACGGTAG
This sequence comes from Bacteroidales bacterium, assembly GCA_017961265.1. GTDB lineage: Bacteria > Bacteroidota > Bacteroidia > Bacteroidales > WCHB1-69 > UBA1756. The sequence continues at coordinate 3,423 of JAGCXN010000045.1, forward strand.
ATTCTCCATAGAAAGCAATGCGCACAGATTGTCCGGCATAGCTGCTCAAGTCAATATTTACATTTTCGCCCGTTGTAGTGTGGGCAATATCATTATAAACGTATTCAGAACCGCTGTTGTTCCATTCGCGCAGGATGGCCCATGTGTTTTCGTCGTCGGTGGTGACCAACACAATAAAACGGTCGTCAGCGCCATCGGTTTCTGGTGCCTCTAGTGTGCCGTTATAGGCAGTCAGGGCAAGGTCGAAGTTCAGGGCAAAGCCGTCCTCCACGTTAATGGCCGGGGTGATGAGCCAGTATTTTACGCCTGCCCCCCAAATGTTGATTCGTGCATGATTGTTAAACACGCCATTTCTGGTTTCAAAGTACCAGTTTCCGCTATTGGTCAGTGCGGTTCCTCCCATCACTTCGCTCAACAATCCGGTCTTCTTTTCCCAACCAGAAGGAGTCGTTCCGAATTCTTCATAGATGCCGTTGACGTAGGCTTGCGTTCTGTAGCTGACGATATAGCCGTCGGTATTCTCGCTGAAGCCGCCCCAAGCCACGTCGGCGGTATGGCCGGTGATATTGCTGATGCTATCGTCGGCAAAAATCGGAATCGGGCAGGCGTCGGCGGTGGTGATGGTGACTTCGTTGCTCGGGTCGCTATAGCTGCCGGGACAATGGCCGCTGATGGTAAAGGTATAGGTGGTATTGGGATTAAGACCGGTCACCGTATGGGAGACGGTCGTACCTTCGACGGTAACGTCGGGATCTCCTTCAGCGGGTTCGCTATAGCTGGGATCTTCGTTGAGCGAAAGCACCCACTCGGTTTCGCCGCTGTTGGCCGTCCATGTCAGGGTCACACTGTGGGGACCGGGAATGCCGGCGGTAAGGGCTGTGGGCGGCAGACAGCTCGACAGCAGCTCCACTTCTACATCGTCAATGCAGCAGCTGTAATTTGGTGAGCCATCTTGTTGCCAGCGGAACACAAGACGGGCGGCCTCGGCAGGCAATGTGTTCAGATATTTTGTGAACTGTGTCATAGTAGAGACTCCATTATAGGATTCAATCTCTTGGAACGTGTTGTAATTCACGTCCTCTGAGGTGATGTAGCCAAGGATGAGCGTTCCGCGGCTGGCATTTTCTTGTTGCATCCAGAAACTGACACTCAGTTCATTGAGGGCATTGGTAAATTTAGGCAAAGTGACATAGTTGGAACCCTTTCCATAGAACGTCAGGGCTTTTGAGCCTGCGTGCCCATAATAATAATAGCTATCATCTCCTATGACATGTGGAGTAATAGTAGTATTAGTACCTATACTATAGGGATTCTCCCAACAATCGGGGATGACGCCGTCGGTGCTGCTATATGCAACGCCCGTATATTCTTCAAATCCCTGAGTGTAGTTTTCGATTGTAGTGATGGTGATGGGTTCGCAGGAGGTGGTGAAGGCATACACCTCGGATGCTTCGCTGTTGTCGGAGGGGGAGCAGTTAGCCACCACATAGAACAGATAGCTGCTGAAGGCATCCAAGCCAGTCAGCGTGTAGGAAGTGTCAGTAACACCCGTGATTTCGGTGTAGCTACCCTCGGAGGTCTGCTTGTAATAGACGGTCCAATCGGTTTCGCCGTTGTTGGCTGTCCAGCCCAGAACGGCGGATCCGGAAGTGATGTTGGTGGCGGTGAGGGCAGTGGGCACCTCGCAGCTCGGAATTACCTTCACCGTAATGTCATCAACTAACCAGTAATAGCTAGTGTAGCAGTCAAACTGGCGCAAAGCGATGATAGCGTTAGCGGGTGCACTAGTGAAGTCAACAGTTTTTTTGACATAATCAGTGGTCAGCTCGGTACCGTTGTATGTTTCTATGGCTACAAAGGTGCTGGCATCATTAATATCCGTCATATAACCGACGGCGAATTTGCCGCTTCGGACGTGGCTTATTTCCGGACGGGTATAGAATTCCACGCGCAGTGTGTTGGTGGGGGCATTGAATGTCGGGAGGGCAACCATGTTGTCGGTAGTGCCTGCGAACTTCAGAGAATATGTTGAATTATGGGCATAAGCAGAAAGATTTAGAATTTCTGCGCCAGCAATGGGTGTCCAACATTTGAATTTGTCCGCAGTTTCAAAATCGTAGGTGTAGGGGATGGCTTCTATTCCGCACTCGGTGGTGAAGGCTGGCACATCAACGGAAGTGGTTCCGTCGCAGTTGGAAACGATGGTGTAGGTGCCGGCAGCGTATGCGGTGTTGGAAGTCAGTCCTTCGATGGTATAGCTGTTGACAGCTGTGGGGGTCAATACGTTCTCACCTTGCTTTACAGTGTAGGTGGCTGATGAGCCGTTGTTGTTCGTCCAGCTGATGACTGCCGTGTTGGCAGTGGGTGCTACGGTAACATTGCTCGCATGCATACAACTCGGACTTTCCGTCACCGTAATGTCATCAACGTACCAGTAATAGATATTGGAGCAGTCAAACTGGCGCAAAGCAATGATGGCGTCAGCGGGCGCACTGGTGAAGTCAACACTGTCTTTGACATAACTGTCGGTCATCTCGGTAGAGTTGTATGTTGCTATGGACACAAAGGTGCTGGCATCATTAATATCCGTCAGATAACCGACGGCGAATTTGCCGCTGTTGCCATCGGTGACTTCCGGACGGGTATAGAATTTCAGACGGAGTGTGTTGGTGGGTACATTGAATGTCGGGAGGGCAACCATATTGGAGGTATTGCCTGCGAACATCAGAGAATTTGTTGAATTATGGGCATAAGAAGAAGAATTGAGAATAGTTACGCCAGCAATGGGTGTCCAACATCTGAATTTGTCCGCAGTTTCGAAATCGTAAGTGTAGGGAATTGCTTCTATCCCGCACTCGGTGGTGAAGGCCGGCACATCAACGGAAGTGGTTCCGTCGCAGTTGGAAACGATGGTGTAGGTGCCGGCAGCGTATGTGGTGTTGGAAGTCAGTCCTTCGATAATATAGCTGTTGACAGCTGTGGTGGTCAGTGGGGTCTCACCATCCTTTACGGTATAATTGGCTGATGAGCCGTTGTTATTCGTCCAGCTGATGACTGCTGTGTTGGCAGTGGGTGTTATGGCAACATTGACCGCTGGCAGGCAGCTCGGGCTCTCCGTCACCGTGACGTCATCAACATACCAGTAATAGTTGTTGGCGCAGTTGAACTGGCGCATAGCAATAATGGCGTCAGCGGGCGCATCAATGAAGTCAACCGTCTTCTTTTGGTATTCTGAAGCTGCCCAGTCGTTGTAAGCGTATGTTGCAATGGCGACGAAAGTGCTGGCATCATTAATATCCGTCATATATCCTACAGCAAAATTGCCACAATTGGTATAGGAATAGCTTTCCGGACGGGTATAGAATTCTACGCGCAGTGTATTGGTGGGTGCATTGAATGTCGGGAGTGCAACCATGTTGTCGGTAGTGCCACGGAAGTCAAGACGATAGCTGCCGCTATTTGGAATGCCATTTATTCGGGTAATTGTACCTGAAATGGGTGTCCAACATGCGAATTCGTCCGCAGTTTCGAAGCCGTAGGTGTAGGGGATGGCTTCTATCCCGCATTCGATAGTGAATTCTGGCACATCAACGGAAGTGGTTCCGTCGCAGTTGGAAACGATGGTGTAGGTGCCGGCAGCGTATGTGGTGTGGGAAGTCAGTCCTGTAATCTCATAACTGTCGACAGCTGTGGTGGTCAGTGTGGTTCCACCTTGCTTTACGGTGTAAGTGGCTGATGGGCCGTTGTTGTTCGTCCAGCTGATGACTGCCGTGTTGGCAGTGGGTGTTACGGTAACACTGGCTGCAGGCAGGCAGGCAGGTGCCTCGGAGATAGCGATGTCATCAATATAAACACCATTGTCGGTTCTGCTGGGGGTGGCTGCGTCAATCATGATGGCCACATAGACGTCTGTCGTTGCAGGAATAATGTAGCTGAATTCTTGGTAGTCGGTGGTCAGTCCGTTTTGTTCGAAAATCGTGTGGAATGTGCCTTCATCGGTCGGGTCACTCATCGTACCGATTTTGAAGGTGCTGGAGGCATTGTATCCGCGAGCCTGCAGGGTGATCTGTTTTCCAGCCAGTTCCGTCATTTCGGGCAGGATAGCGTACTGCGGATGTGGGTCGGAGGCAGAAATGGAATAGAAGCGCACACTGTTGGGCGTGGAATGTTCGGTAGAATTATAGGAATAAATGGTCGGGTATAATTTGTACGGGTTGTTTGTACATCCATTGATATAGCTCCAGCAGGGGGGCAAAGTGTGGAGTGTCGGGTTGGAGGATGAAGCCACCGAGTAGCCGTCAAAGTTTTCCGAGTAGCCCAAAGCAGCAATGGCGCTGCAGGTGGTGAAGGCAGACACCTCGGATGCTTCGCTATTGTCGTACTCGGAGCAGTTCGCCACTACATAGAACTGATAGTCAGTGCCAGCCTCCAAGCCAGTCAGCGTGTAGGGATTGGTGGTTACATTGGGAACTTCGGTATAGCTTCCTTCGGTGGTTTTCTTGTAATAGACGGTCCATTCGGTTTCGTCGCTGTTGGCTGTCCAGCCCAGAACGGCGGATCTGGAAGTGATGTTGTTGGCGGTGAGGACGGTGGGCTCCTTGCAGCGTGGAATTACCGTCACGTCATCAACAAACCAGTACCAGTTGTTGGCGCAGTTGAAATGGCGCAAAGCGATGATAGCGTTAGCGGGTGCACCAATGAAGTCAACCGTCTTCTTTTTATAAGTTTCAGACCCCCAATCGTTGTATGCGTATGTTTCAATGGCGACGAAAGTGCTGGTGTCATTAATCTCTGTCATGTAACCTACAGCAAAATTGCCACAATAGAAGGAGGAGTGATTTTCCGGACGGGTATAGAATTCCATGCGCAGTGTGTTGGTGGGGACATTGAATTGCGGGAGGGCTACTATGTTGTCGGTGGTACCGCGGAAGTCAAGATAATAGCTGCCGCTATTTGGATAGTCAGTTTTTCGGGTGATTTTACCTGAAAGGGGTGTCCAACATGTGAATTTGTCCGCAGTTTCGAAATCGTAAGTGTAAGGGATTTCTTGCGCTTCGCAACGCGTGGTGAAGGCGGGTACATCAACGGAAGTGGTTCCATCGCAATTGGAAACGATGGTGTAGGTGCCGGCAGCGTATGTAGTGGCGGTGGTCAGTCCTGTAATCTCATAACTGTTGACAGCTATGGAAGTCAGTACTTCCACACCTTTCTTTACAGTGAAAGTGGCTGATGAGCCGTTGTTGTTCGTCCAGCTGATGATGGCTGTGTTGGTAGAGGTGGGTATTACGGCAACATTGGCCGCCGGCAGACAAGGAATTTCCGTCACTGTAATGTCATCAACATACCAGTAAAAGTTATCGGTGCAGTTGAACTGGCGCATAGCAATGATGGCGTCAGCGGGCGCACTGGTAAAGTCAACCACCTTCTCCTGGTAGTCGTCAGATGTCCAGTCGTCATAAGCATATGTTGCAATGGCGACGAAAGTGCTGGCATCATTAATATCCGTCATGTAACCTACTGCAAAATTGCCACAATTGAGGTTGTAATAAACTTCCGGACGGGTATAGAATTCCAGACGCAGTTTGTTGGTGGGGGTATTGAATGTTGGAAGGGCAACCATGTTGTCGGTAGAACCACGGAAGTTAAGACGATAACTGCCGCTATAGGAATTGCCACCGAATCGGGCAATTATACCTGAAATGGGAGTCCAGCATGCTAATTTGTCATCAGTTTCAAAGTCGTAGGTATAGGGGATGGATTGAGCCCCGCAAAGTGTAGTGAAGGCGGGCACATCAACGGAAGTGGTTCCGTCGCAGTTGGAAACGATGGTGTAGGTGCCGGCAGCGTATGCGGTGTTGTCAGTCAGTCCTGTAATCTCATAACTGTTGACAGCTGTGGAAGTCAGTGGGGTTCCACCTTGCTTTACGGTATAAGTGGCTGATAAGCCATTGTTGTTCGTCCAGTTGATGACTGCAGTATTGGTAGTGGGTGTTACGGTAACATCGGCTGCAGGCTCGCAGACTATGAGTGATGATTCCTCCACGGTTACATCGTCCAAATAGAGGTAAGCATCGTTGTTTGCGTAGTTGGAAGTCCCCTTGAAGACGAGAACCACCTCCTGTCCTGCGTATGCACTGAGGCTGATGGGATCGAGCTCGGTCCAATCGGCTACTCCTGTGAGGTTTGTGACGAGTGCCGTTTCGTGGGTGGTGCCGCCGTCAGTGGAGATATAAACGGAGAAGTCGCCTCCAGCAGGGTTCTTGTACCAGAAACTCAGTTGCATGGCCGGCGATGAGGGCAGGCTAAGCGGAATGCTCTTCAGGAAGTTGGTATTCCCGTTAGCGTTGGAAAATGAATTGAAGCGCACGCAGTTCGATCCATCGTGGCTGGTGCCGCTGGTGGCACCGTTGCCGGAGGTGTTAGTATTGTGGCACCACTTGGATGAGGCCACGGAAGTCGTTCCTTCGTCGTTGTTCCAACAAGTGGGGATGGAAGCATCCACGGAGAGTCCGTTGAAGTTCTCCGTCCACGGGAAAGCGGTAACGGCATCGCAAGCGGTGGAGAAGATAATCTGGTCGCTCCATTCGCTGTTGCCGTCGAGACCGCCGCACACAGCGCGCACCATCACAGAATATTCGGATGCCGAGGTCAAGCCGGTGAGCGTGTAGGGATTCTCCGTAACCTCTATGGGTGTTTGGCTGCCCACCTGAACTTGCCATGCGCTGGCATTGTTATCTGTCCAGCTCAAATCCACAGAACTGGCGGTGACATTTGAATAGGCCAATGCGGTGGGTGCTGGGCATGCCACGTCGGTGGTGAAGTCCACAATATCGCTTTCGTTACTTTCCGCACCTCCATTGCAAAAGCCCTTCACCTTCACCTCATAGTCGGTTTCGGGATCCAGCTCCGAGAGCAAAGCACTGGTTGTGGGATGAGAGACATTCATCGTCTGCCATGCACCGGCAGGAACGTCATTACCCACAGCCACATTGTCAATGTGCAAGTTGTTGTCGGCGTTGCTTGTGGTGGATTCGCCGTAGAAGGCAATCTTCACACTCTGTCCGGCATAGCTGCTGAGGTTGATGTTCACATTCTCACCATCAGCGGTGTTGGCGATGTCATTGTAAACGTAAGGCGAGCCACTGTTGTTCCACTCGCGAAGGATAGTCCATGTAGTACCATCATCGTTGGAGGCCAACACGACAAATCTGTCGTCGGTGCCAGTGGTTTGAGGGGCTCCAAGCGTGCCACTCCAATAGGTCAAAGCCAAATCAAAACTCAAGGCTGGATTGGCACCCAGGGTGGTGGCTGGAGTTATTAACCAAGACTTGCAGCTTGAACCATAGATGTTGAGTCGGGCATGGTTGTCAAACACACCATTGTTGGTTCCAAAAGACCAACTACTGCTGCCAAGTGTCAATGCAGTAGTACCGTTTAAGACATCATCGGTCAGCAGGGTGTTTGCTTTTGTCCAATCGGTAGGAACGGAGGTTCCGAATTCCTCCACAAGACCATCCACATATTCTTTTGTTCTGTAGCTGACAACATAGCTGTTGTTCTCGTTGAAACCTGTCCATGAGACATTGGCAGTATGGCCAGTGATGTCGGTAATACCTGCAAGATCGAGAACCGGAGTCGGGCAGGCATTGGCGGTGATGAAGTCCACCGTGTTGCTCCATGCGCTGGTGCCGTCCAAACCGCCGCAGTTGGCGCGAACCTTGACCGAGAAGTTGAGTCCGGCTACCAGTTCTGTCAACTGGTAGAACATGGTGTCGCCATCAATGGTGACTTCGGAGGAGTTTACCTCTGTAAGATCCATCTCGTCGCCATTGATACAAATCTGCCAATCGGTGGCGGTGCCGTTCTCCACCCACTTGAGGGGTACGTATGTGGGGCCGGGAATACCGGCAGCGAGGTCGGTGGGAGCGGGGCAGGCCACATCAGTGGTGAAGAAGATGGAGGAAGTCTCTTGGCTCATGCCTTCTGAACCGCAGTCGCCCTGCACTTTGGCTTCGTATTTGGTTTCGGGATCCAGTCCAGTAATTTGGTAAGGAGCAGTGGCAGTATTGGCGGTCTGCCATGCACCGGCAGGAACGGCAGTCAGGGTGCCAATGGCAATGTCGTCGAGTCCGACTCCATATCCATAAGCATCCGTAAACTTGAAGCCAAATTGACAGTTTGCTGCGTATGCGCCAGCGGGAAGAGCTTCGTTTACTTCAGTCCACGTACTATGAGCCTCGGCGGTGGCAAATATTTCGTTCCATTCACCGCCATTAACACGGTAGTAGATACCGAATGCATCATTGTCGCCGCTCCATGCACGATTGATATACCATAGGTTCACATTGAGTCCGCTCTTTCCACTCAAATCCAAGTTCGGAGTAACAAGATAGGTCTCATTGCCCGTATTACCATGAGTGATTTTAGCATTATAATCACCTCCATGAGCACCTGTTGAAGTTGAATAATCCCCCTCGCCTACGCTCCATGTTCCAGAACCTTCTTTTGTCCAGCCTTCAGGCATGGTGCCGCCCTCAAAGTCTTCGATGAGGCCATCCGATGTCATATAAGCGGCGGTTCTGTATTTCACGGTGTAGCTTTCGGCGGTACCGGTCCAGGTCAGGTCGGCGGTATGGCCGGTGAGGTGGTCGGCTGCAAAGGCGGTGGGAACCGGGCAGGCGATGTCGGTGGTGAAGGTCTCGGGACCGACCCAGTCGCTATAACCATTCCCGCTGCTGGTGCAGTTGGCGCGCACCCAAGCGTAATAGGTGGTTTCGGGATCGAGACCGTTGGCGATGGTGAACGGGTGAGTGGTGACATTGGTCACGTTGCTTTCGTCAATATTGCTGGCAGGAGCCGAATTGTTTTCGGAGACATAGAGCTGCCAAGCGGTTTCGCTGCCGCCGTTGTTCCACTCAAGGGTAACGCCATGCGGTGTCTCATCGGAAGCCGTGAGGCCAGCGGGCGGCATACAGTTGGGTATTTCAGCGACATTGAGTGTGTAGTCATGGAAAACAGCCTCGAAGTTTGCTCCACTATAACAGGGAGCTTCATAGGAGTCAAAATATGTCCGTGCGCCACCGATACGCATCCGATAGTTGCCTAACGCCTGTACGGCTGGGATGTCGAAAGTGGCGGTGAGCGTAGTGGGGGAAGTCGCCTCGGACAAGTCGTTGTAAACCTGCTCGCCATCCTCAAAATTGAGGTCATTGTCCCAGTCAACCCAAATGATGGTCCGATAAGCATAACCTGTCACGTACGTAATTTCGATACTGGCAGTGGCACCGGCATAAACGGTACCCACCATGTCATGATAGTCACCGTAGTAGGGGGATGAGGTCGGATAGTTGGTGTTATTGACAGTGTTGCTTCCCGAGCCGAAGCTGACGGCGGTGATACCATCCCCATCAATGGAGCCTGGTGCCGGCTGGCAGTAGCCGGTGAAGAAGGAAGGTACATTGGCAGCATCAGACGTCTCGGAAGATGAACAGCGCGCCCTTACCTTGAAAGAGCCCAGTGGATAGCTGGTTTCGGCAGTGAGGCCGGTAATCGTCACCCCCGTAGTGGTGAGGTTGTCGATAGTGCCGACTACATTCTCTGCGTCATCCAGGATTTCGTAGGTAGAGCTGCCACTGTTGTTGTCGGTCCAGCTGATGGAGACAGTGCTGTACGTCCATTCGTTAACGGAGATGTCGGTAGGAACGGCACAGGACGGGGCATCCTCAACGGAGATGTCGTCAATATTCAGTCGGAAAAGATCCGTACAGCCAAAATGCCGGAAAGCGATGTAGATGGTCTGACCCCGATAAGCGGCGAGGTTAATGATCTGATTTACATATTCACCTGTAGCAGTGTACATAGGCTGGGGATCTGACGTATTGAAATCAGCAGGCGTGTTGCCGCTGGTGCTGACATAAACGCTATATGTTTCGTCAGGCCAGGAAGCATCCTGCCCTCTTTCCCACCATGAAAGTTGCATATCACGGTCGCTGGGAAGTGTGAGAGCCGGCGACACCAGCCAGTTGTCCGGTGTTACGGCTCCTACACCATTTATATATGACTCAGACGTTATAGCAGCGGTACCACCGTGGACATGCATGTCAGCATTGGTCATAATTTGCCAGTTATTTCCGTCTCCATCGTCATCGATGAGTGTCCAGCATTCGATGTCGGAATCACCGCCCTCGAAATCGGTTATATAGGGGAAGGAGGCAACAGCACCGCAGGCGGTTTTTGCCGTTTTAGTGGCCATATTCGATTCATCGCCCACGCCGCATACAGCAACGACACCGAGCGTGTAACTGGTATTTCCACTCAGTCCTGTGAAAGTGTAGCTGTTGGTGTTCACCGTGGTTACATACGACCCGTTGAGGTAAACCTTCCAAGAGGGTTCGCTACCGCCGGCCGTCCATGTCAGCGTGGCAGAACTTACCGTGATGCCGCTTACTGCCAAAGCCGTGGGCTTGGGGCAAGCCCCAGGGGCTTCAAAGGTGAAGTCATCAAGGAAAAGATAATAAGCATCCGTATACACATATTGGATGGCTATACGTTTGGTCCCTGCTGGCAGAGTAATCTGATATAATTGCCACGATGTGGAAGCTATTACGATGTCTCCATACGTAAATGTGCTCGGGTCGCTATTACTCTCATCGGTGGTGTAACCGACGTAGAATTGTTCGTCTCCATATTCATCGCTGTATTCTTCATAATAAAATGACAAGCTAACTCCACCTTCGGTACCTGTAAGCAACGGTGATACGATGTATCCAGGATTTTCAGAGTAGTTGAACGCGAAGAAGTGCGAACCTTCATAGGCGTAATCTCCATCTTCAATAATTCCAGAATAGCTGCTAGTAACTTGAGTTGTCCACCCGTCAGTGGATAGGTCACCGTCTTCGAAGCCGTAGCTATACGGCAAGGATTGTTGTGCATTTGCCGTGCCCAAGAGGCAGAGGGACAGAGCAAGTGTCAAAAAAAGATAAACTTGTTTCATAATACTATAATTTTGATTAATAATTTGATTTCGGATTATATACAATAATTTGATTATTAAATATTTAAAAGTGATACAATAGACCTATTTAACGTAGGCAAATATAAACAAAAGGCTGTTAATATATTTTATTTTTTATCAACACAGCAGGGGTTTTTATCAACAACCGAAAAGCGTCCTTTTCTGCGCAAGGCCGCTTTTGGGTTCACAGCGAGGACGAGATTAAATATCTCTTCGCTGCTGCGGGCATCCTTGCAAGCAAAAAGACCTTGCTGCGCAAGGCCTTTTTGTTTTGGTGGGCGAGATTGCATATCTCTTCGCTGCCGCGGGCATCCTTGCAAGCAAAAAGGCCTTGCTGCGCAAGGCCTCTTTTTTGTTCGCCGTCCACCTTTTGAACGCAAGCGTTCAACGGTGTTCTGCGAACAAAAAAGGCAACGCTTGTGCGTTGCCTTTTTGCTTGCGGAGAGGGCGAGATTCGAACTCGCGGTAGGGTTACCCCTACGACAGTTTAGCAAACTGTTGGTTTCAGCCACTCACCCACCTCTCCTGACTGAAATTGAGGTTGCAAAAATACAATTTTTATCGGTTACTACAACGGTTTTTCTGAAATTTTTCTTTTCTTATTATGTTATTGTAAATCAATATATTTTTATGACAAATATAGTTGATCTATTTGAAGCGCGGGACACAGCGTCTCTACAATTTTGGAAAACAAAAATAATTCAGACGCAATTTAATATGAAAAATAGGGCGCACTTTTTTTGAAATGTCCTTTTTCCCAAATGAGATCCACCATTGCCCCACGGAGATATTTGTAAATGCGCTGGTATTCCGATTTTTCCAGTTCGTCAAGACATGTGAAGATGACCACGATGTCGTTGCCCGTCTGCGGTAACAGAAACTGCGTCTTCACCTCGAAGTCCTTGATGACGGTCTGCGGCGTGTAGTAGTTCTTCTCTAATTTCTTGCTGTCGAAAATATCCTCCAGTGTAAACTCCGGAATATATTCATTATCAGGTATTTCCCGCCAATCCTCGTGGGGAAGGAAGAACCGGATTTTGGAACCGCAACTATTGCCGCATCGTGTCTCACAAAGCGCCACCAAGAACTCCTTCTTGCCCAACTTCCACGCGCAGATTTCATACGTCACCTCCAACGGTGTGGTGATACGCAGGAAGCGCGCCCGCTTGTCGTAAATGTTCAGCTTGTACTGGTCGTACAGCGGAATCGTATTGCCCTTGTTGTCCATCATTTTTTGTCGAACAGTTTTAGGCACCTCCATCTCCTTTTCGGAAAAATGGAGCAGTATCTCACTTAGCGACTGCGCCGGTGCCACCGTCATAGCGGCGGCAACTATCAGTGTCATAAGAACTTTTTTCATCAAAACTTACTCCTTTCTGCTTTCGTAGGTGGTGATTTGGATGCGCCGCTCTTTCGAGGCCGCAATGCTATAGACGGAGTTGCGGGTGTCGTTCACATTGTCGCTCACTTCCTTCTTCGCCATGGACGCACCCTCCGGCTCCCCAATGATTATGAGGCGGTTACGGGCTTTCCCGTTCAGGTACGGCATCAGTCGCCCGTGGTCGTACTCCTTGAGGTAATTGACAAAGGAAGCGATGCGCCGGGCCGACAAAGCTACGTTGTAATCCGCTTTGTGCAAAGGACTTGCAAACCCGCAAACCGTGATAGAAACCGTATTGCCCGCCTCCAAGTCCGTGACCAACATCGTGGTCAGCTCCTCCAGTTTCCGGAAGCCCTGTTCCACTGAGTCGGTAAAGAACCTTTCGATTTTCTGGCGGGCGTTGTCAGCTGCCTCGCCGCGTAGCCCCTTGGCATACTCGGCTTTGTACGTCTCCTTCAGGGCAATGTAGTTGGCGAGCGTGGCGCGGTAGTTCTGTTTCGTGGTTGTGGCTGTGGTGCGCGGGTCAGGCTCGTCGTTGTGGAAATAGAGCGTGATGGGGAGCAACAGTCGCGCCCGCTCGCTCACCGGCATGGTATCGCGGCTTACCGTGTCCTCCGTCTCTGTGGTGTCCTGTTCGTAACGCCAGTGGTAACGGAAGAGGTCGGTACAGCAGGTATCCCCGTCTTCGTCGGGATTCTTGGGACGGTTGGAGGCAAAGTAGCCGTCACCATCGTTCGGGTTAACTGTAAAATAGATGTCGTTGACCGTCGAATTGAGCGGCACGCCGATGTTGGACGGGGTGCTCCACTTGCTGAGGGCTCCGTCGGCATAGAAGATGTCGTAACCACCGATGGTGGGGTGTGTGCCGTCGCTGCTGAAATAGAGCCGCCTGGATTTGGTGTCGTAGAACGGCGTCACCTCATTGTCGGGCGTGTTGATGGCGCTGCCTGCATTGACGGGATCCTCAAAACGGCCATCACGATAGATGGAGTACCAGATATCGAGGTCGCCGAAACCGTGCGGTCGGTTGGAGACGAAATACATGACGCTGTAGCTGTCGCCATCCACCCAGTGCGGCTGTGTGGTGGTGGTGCCCGGCAGGTTGATACGGCGGTTGAGCATCTGCGGCTTCGACCAACGCCCGTTCTTGCCGTCCGATTTCCAAAGGGCGCATTGCAGCTGCTTGCCTGATTCCCTCTCACATCGCGTGAAGACCATCAGCGTCCGTTCCTTGTTGAAGGTGAAGTTGCAATTGTAGTATTTGTCATCGTTGATGACAGGCAGCGGCTGTGGTTTTGAATAGCCGCCAATGGTTAGATGACAGCTGTAAATCCTTGTGCTCCAAAACTGTTGGAAAATCTCCCCGTAATCCTCCTCGCTTTCGGGGCGCAGGGAAGAGAAATAGAAGGTGGAATCAGGCAGCAAAATGCCGTTGTATTCGGAGTAGGAGGTGTTGATTTCTATAGGCAGCAGCGTCACATCCACGGGCATCGTGTCGTGCTTCAGAAATTCAATTTGAGCCTTGCGTACTTCGGCCTCCGCGCCGCTTTGGGCAAAGCACGCTAAGGAGGAGAGGAGAACCAGAAGTACAACAATTATCTTTTTCATCAACAATAAGTTACATCACATCAAAAGGACAAGGCTCGCGGCCTGCTCCACGTACTTTCGCCCTTTTGAATATATAGTAAAGCGATATTTCAAAGCCGCCGCGTCCGTGGCTGGCCACTGTAAGCGACGAAAAATTGAGGTCGTAACTAAGACCGAGGCGGATATTCTCCCACTCCAGCGTGCCGCACACGATGAGCGCGTCGTTCCAACGGTAGTATAGTCCTCCGCCCGCCGCGAACCGGTTGCTGTACGGGTTGCGGTAGTGCTCGTACTCGAAAAGCGACCCGAACAGAATCTCACGGTATTTGTGCTGCACGGCGACGTATGCCACTGGCGACATACAAAAGTTGTCGGTGAGGGCGATGCGGGAAACAAAATAGCCCGTCACTTTCATGTGCAGGCTACTTTTGGTGTCGAAGAGGGCAATGTTAGGCTGCGTAAGGTGGCTTACGCTCGCGCCGACACTATACCTGCTCCTTTTGTTCGGTGTCAGCGACCATGCCAGTCCCGCCCCGCAGTCGAACACGGTAAACCGCTCCCGCCCGAATGTTTCGGTAATGGGCAGGTCGGGATTGTAAATGCCGCCTTGGTACTGCTCGTCGAAAGAGAGGGCGGCATAGTTGAGACTCCGTTGCAAAAAACCGGCATATACACCGAGGCTCAATTTGTTCTTGTTGCGCCGGTCAAGCGACTTGGTGTAGGCTGCCGACACCGTGCCTTGCAACGTGCTGAACTTCGAGTCGCCGGCGCGGTCGGTGTTGAACTGCACGCCAAGTCCAATGAGGTGCCGTTTGCCGTTGCTCTTATAGACGGGTGCGTCGAACGAGCCGGAAAAGCTGATATATGGCTTGGTGACGGCGAGCCACTGCGTCTTCTGGTTCACCCCGACCCGGAAAACGCCGTCAATGGCGCCCGTGTTGGCGGGGTTCAGATAAAGCGGATTATACGCAAATTGCGAATAGTGAATGTCTTGTGCGAAGGAAGGGAGCAGGCACGACAAGAACACCGCAATTAGCAGGATGTAACGGTACTTCTCTTTCCAGCAGTTGCGGAGGTAGCGGCGCAGCTCGTTCTCGCGGGCATTGTTCTGCGGCTCGTAGAATTTCTTGCCACTGATTTGCTCGGGTAGGAACTCCTGCGGCACGAAATTGCCCTCATAATCGTGGGCATACAGATAGCCCTTGTGGTAGCCGATCTCCTTCATCAGTTCGGTGGGCGCGTTGCGAAGATGCAGCGGCACGGGCAGGTCGCCCGTCTTCTTCACCCACGAAAGGGCTTCGTCGATAGCGAGATAGGAGGCGTTGCTCTTGGGCGATGATGCCAGATAGACGGCAGTTTGTGAAAGGATGATGCGCGCCTCGGGCATCCCGATCTGGTGGACGGCCTGAAAGCAGTCGTTGGCCAGCAGCAGGGCGTTCGGATTGGCGTTGCCGATGTCTTCCGAAGCGAGAATGATCATGCGGCGGGCAATGAAGAGTGGATCCTCACCGGCGGCCAGCATCCGCGCTAACCAATATACCGCAGCGTTGGGGTCGCTGCCCCGCAGCGACTTGATGAAGGCGGAGATGATGTCATAATGGTTTTCACCCTTCTTGTCATAAACGGCCAGATTCTTCTGGATGGTTTTCTGAACAATCTCGTTATTGATGACGATGATGCCGTCAACGGGCTGCAAAGCGTTCACCACCAGCTCAATGGCGTTGATAAGCTTACGGGCGTCGCCGCCGGAAACCCGCAGCAGTGCCTCGTTTTCCTCCACCTTGATGGTAATGGAACGTTCCTTTTCAAGATAGCCAATGGCGGTGGCGATAATCTCCTCCAACTCACTGCGTTCCAGATTTTTCAGGATATACACCTGACAACGGGAAAGCAGCGGCGAGATAACCTCGAAGGAGGGATTTTCGGTGGTCGCGCCAATGAGGGTGACAATGCCTTGTTCCACCGCACCGAGCAACGAATCCTGCTGTGACTTGGAGAAACGGTGAATTTCGTCAATGAACAGGATGGACTTCCCCTCCTCCTTTTTCGCCTTTTCGATAACATCGCGCACCTCTTTTACGCCAGAGTTGATGGCACTGAGCATATAGAAAGGGCTGTTGGTCACTTCGGCGATGAGCAGGGCGAGGGTGGTTTTGCCAACACCGGGCGGTCCCCACAGAATCATAGAGTGTAGATTGCCGGTCTCAATGGCATGGCGCAAGGCAGCACCTTCGCCCATCAGGTGCTTCTGCCCAATGTATTTTTCCATGCTTTTGGGCCGTAGTATTTCTGCTAATGGTCTTTGCACGCTATGAAAATTGAGCCGCAAAGATACGGCTTTTTATTAATCTTCCAATTCTGCCAACCGCGCCACCACGTATGGACGGTCCTCCTTGTAGGTAACCCCGAACCATTTGGCATCGCTCTTTAGGATTTCGATACGGGCTTTCCCGCTCTGTAAGAAGTAGTTGATGACGGTGGGAATCTGAAATTCTGACTTCGGATTGTCGTTCTGTGTGGTGAGAAACTCCACAAATTGCTCGTCCAGTTTTTCGAAGAACAGAGGAGTGAAGCCCCAGAAGTTCATGGAGACAGGGGTATCGGCATTGAGGAGGGCTTTTGTGCCGTCGGGGGCGATATTCTGGATAGTGTCGCCGTCACGTCCGATCTGCGTCATTTCCTGAATCTTCACCAACTCGCCCCGTTCGTTGGCGGTGCAGACGCCGCGCGATACCGTCCCGTTCTCCGAAAGCGTGTTCTCCAGTTTGTAACCCACCATTGCAAAATGGGGTGTGCCGGCAGGTTGCTCTTTTTTCAGAAATTTCGCCATCACCATGAACGCGTCTTTGCCATAGAAATCATCGGCATTGATGACAGTAAACGGTTCTTTTACAGCATCTTTTGCTACCAGAATGGCGTGCGCCGTGCCGTACGGTTTCACCCGTTCGGGATTCACGGAGAAACCTTCCGGAAGCACGTCCAACTCCTGGAAAACATACTCTACGGGAATACGGTCGATGTAGCGGGAGAGGATGTGCTCGCGGAAATCCGCCTCCATGCTACGGCGGATGACGAATACGATTTTGCCGTAACCGGATTCAATGGCGTACTTTACGGAATAGTCCATAATGGTCTCGCCGTTCGGGCCGAGCGGGTCAAGTTGCTTCAGCCCTCCATAGCGGCTGCCCATGCCGGCGGCCAGTATCAGTAAGGTCGGATTGGTCATAGTGGTTCGTATTGACTATTTGATTTTTCTGAGTTCGGTAAGGCCGCTTTGGGTGATGAGGAACACTTTGCCCGATTTTGTAACGGCCATCTGCTGGTCTGCATAAAAGACGTACGCAACGGTATCTTCAATCTCCACTTCTATGTCGCTCTTGATGAGGGTTTTGTTGCGGCTGAACATCAGAACACTATCGCGGTCGAAGTTGGTGAGATGGTTCTCTGCGTTCATACCGTACATAGTCACATCATTTTCTTCATAGCGGATGAAGTTGATGACCACGCTGTCGGCGAGATCCTGTGTGATATCGGCATTGGTGACACAGAAGGTGTGGCTGTGCAGGTAGTCGGTGACACCGTCTTCCGTCATCACAACAGCAGCACTTTGTTCGGCCTCGTGGTTGAAATGATTGAGGACGGCCTTCTGCCCGATGAAGAAACCGGCGCCACAGAAGTAGCCTACGAGAGCAATCCAAGAGATGTGTTTCAGATACCAGATGAAGTCGATCTTTTCGAGACCCATCACGGCGACGCCGGCGGCGGATCCGATGATGAGGATGCTGCCGCCCGTTCCGGCGCAGTAGGCCAGAAATTCCCAGAAATAGTGATCTATCGGGAAGTTGTACATACCCATGGCACCAGCCACTAACGGCACGTTATCGACAATGGAGGATAACACACCGATAATCAGGTTGATAACGTAGTATTTGCCGGGTTCTTGAAGCGGGATGGTGTCCAATTTTGTAGAAAGGAGATGCAGGTGCCCGATAGTTGCCAAAGCATTTACTGCCAGTAAGATACCGAGGAAGAAGAGAATGCTGGGTAGGTCAATGCGGGAGATGACGGCAAAGATGGAGTACTGCGATTTCTCCGCACCTTCGTCATTGCGGTGGATGATTTCGGAAAGCATCCAGAGGATACTCAGGCCGCCGAGCATACCGACATACGGGGGCAGGTGTGTGATGGTCTTGAAGACGGGCACGAAGACGAGGGCCCCGACACCCACGATAAGGAACAGGTAACTTGCCCACGGTTTCTGGTTAGCGTAAGCGGCGTCAATGTGGTGTTGCTCCTGCTCGGGGCGGCCCACTTCGCCTTTCAGAATGAAGGAGAGGATGATGAGTGGCACCAATAGGCAGACGAGGCTCGGCAGGAAGGTCATGACGATGATGTTGCCTGCGGATACGTCTCCGGCAATCCAGAGCATGATGGTGGTTACGTCACCGATGGGCGACCATGCGCCGCCGGCGTTGGCAGCCACAATCACCATGCTGGCGAAAAACCAGCGGTCGTGCCTGTCGCCGATAAGCTTGCGCAGCAGCGCCACCATCACGATAGAGGTGGTCAGGTTGTCCAGAACAGCCGACATGAAGAAGGCAAGGATGGAAGTGACCCACAGCAGTTTCACTTTGCTGGTGGTGGAAATTCTATCGGTGATGATACGAAAACCACCTTCTGTATCAATGAGTTCCACAATAGTCATGGCGCCCATCAGGAAGAAGAGGATTTCGGCGATGTCACCGAGAGCGTGGATGAGCTGCGAATGGACCAGCCAGTCAGTGAAGGTGCTGCCCGGGTTGCTCATCTGGAAGTCGCGCAGGGCGGAAGTATCGACGAGGATGCCCTGTCCACCACAGACGGCGCATACCCAGAGTACCACACCCAGCAGCAAAGCGGTGGCGGTTTTATTGATTTTCAACGGATGTTCCAATGCAATGACCGTATAGCCAATGAGGAACAGAACAATCATAAGGGTAAAAATGAACATAATGCTTTTTATTTAGTTGTGTTGTTATGTAATCGTTTTGAAAGACGGTCTTCAACTTCTTTCATCAGCCACATTGGGGTGGAGGTGGCTCCGCAGATTCCGACGCTTTTCCCGTTGAGGTCAGGCAGACAGTCAATCTGGTCCAGCGTGGTGATAAAGAAGGTATTGGGGTTGGTTTTCTTACAAATGTTGAACAGATAAAGGCCGTTGGAGCTCTTCTCGCCAGACACGAAGATGAGGGTGTCGAAGCGGGTGGCGAACTCCTGAATCTGCTGGGCACGGTTGACCACACTATGGCAGATGGTGTCGGCAAAGTCGAAAAGATGCTCGTTGCCAGCGGCGGCGAATTTTTTTTGCAGGGCGTGAATCAGTGCCCTGTATTCGTCAATATTCTGTGTGGTTTGGGAGAACAGGCGTGTGGGGTGGGAAGTGTCGATGTCGCCGATGTCTTGCGGAGAAGAGATGACGATGCCTTTTCCGTCGGTTTGTCCCAAAAGTCCTATGACTTCGGCATGGCCTTGTTTCCCGAAGATGAGAATCTGGCGGTTCTGGTCCTCCTCGAAGCAACGGCGGATAGTCTGCTGCAGATTTAGCACCACTTTGCAGGTGGCGTCAATGATTTCGATATCGTTTTCTTGGGCGATGCGGTAGGTTTCGGGCGGCTCACCGTGCGCACGGATGAGCACCCGCGTGTGGCGCAACTGTCGGAACTCCTCATGGGTGATGACGCGCAGCCCCATGTCCGCAAGCCGTTGCATCTCCTCGCTGTTGTGCACGATGTCACCAAGACAATAGAGTGAGCCTTCTTGTTCCAGCCACTCCTCTGCGGTGCGTATGGCATTAATGACCCCTGCACAAAAACCGGAGTGCTGGTCAATCACGCTTGTTGTAATAGGCTTACTTTCAATTTTTTGCAACATCTTACAGCCTGCGAAAAGAAGTTGCAAATATAAGCAAAAAGTTAGGCCGTTGTACCGTTTTTTTTCTTTTTTGAAATGCGGTTTTTCTGTTTAACGGATAACCGTGACGGTGCCGGTGTACTCTTTGGGTTCCCCGTCCATATTTTCGGTCTTGATGACATAGACATAGGCGCCGAAGGGTGCCGGTTTTCCGTTGTCTTGTCCGTTCCAGCCTTGTTCATAGTTGTTGGTCCGAAACACGATCCGGCCTGTGCGTTCAAAAATGATGAACTCATAGATGTCGGTGTTCATTCCATATCCGTATGGTTTGAAGATGTCGTTCTTTCCGTCACCGTTGGGTGTAAATGAGTTCGGAATGTAGAAATAGTATGGCGTAGGAATACGGATGGTGTTGCTCGTCGAGTCGGCACAGCCGGAGCCGGTATTGACAAACATGGAGACCGTATATAGTCCGCTGTTGATGTATTCATGGGAACCGTCAAAATCAGTGCTCTCCTGTCCGTCACCATAGTTCCAGTGCCATTCGATATTGTCGCCGGCATTGAAACTGGCTATATCGGTGGTGTTGACGAAGTTGTAGGTGCCTCCTGCCTCAACGCCATAACTTATCACATTGTAGGCAAAGCTGGCGTGAGGCTGCGGATAAACGGTGAGATAGTCCACGCGGGTCATAGAGTCAGTACAGCCGCCTTGTGTCCGTACGATGAGTCGGACCGTATAATTGCCCCTTACGGTGAGTGTCAGGTATGGATTTCGCTCGGTAGAGGTGAAGACAGCGACATTATCCTCATTGAAAACGGTCCAGTCATAATACAGGTTGATGTCGGGATGGGTCTGTCCGTCCACAAAGGTACAGAGTGATTGCAGTTGGACGTTCAGCGGGTCGCAGCCGGCCAGATTGTCCGCCTCAAAGTCGGCATGAGGCATGGGCGAGATATCGACATATACGGTGTCGTTGGCGGCGCATGCCAGCGAACGGTCGGCATTGTAGGTGGTGACCGTCAGGTAGTAGTACCCCGTATCTGCTACGTTGATGATAGGACTGGTTTCCCCATTGCTCCAGTTGTAGTCAATAAGGGCAGCAGGGCCGGAATATTCAAAGTTAGGATTGAGGGTGGCATATTGTGCACCTGTGCAGATGCTAAGGTTTTCTGGCAGGTTCGGGACTGGCATCTGAATCACGTTCACAGGTATGGTACGGTGATATTCGCAACCATATTCATCTACGAGGGTAAACTGGTAGTTAAAGTTTCCCGGTCGGACCGAGTTTACATAGCCGGTGGTGTCGGAGGTGTAGATGATATCTTCGCTGTCCCAGTAGCTGGTGTCAATGGCCACATCGTAGCTCCAGTCTTGCGGCATAAGGCGCGGGTCAAGGGAGAGGTCCCACTGGAACACATAGCCGTTGTCGGAGCTCCATGTGTCGCAGACGCGGATCTGCCAAAGTCCGTTCAGTGGGCATCCGATGAGGTTGCTGAATGACTGATTGGGTGTATAATAGCCTGTATGGTTATATTTGTTTGAGGAGTCCACTGTATTGGAGGGATTGTCAAGAATGTTCACATCCTCATAGCAGATGCCGTCATTTTGAGCGTAGGCACTGTTCTCACTCCAACAATAGTTCCAACCGGTACCCTGCGTGTTGTCGGAAGCATTGCAGTAACTGCCATCGGGTTCATAATAGAGGCCGAAAAAGGCATAATTGTTCACATCGTTGTGATCGGGCATCAGGAGGGCGGAATTACCATTAGGGCATACTAACGAGATGTTGATGTCGCCGATGAAGGAGTGTTCCATATTGATGCATACGGACAGGATGTCGGCGGCAGAGGTGATGGTGGCACCTGCCGGGAAAACGGTGAAGTTTACGGAGGAGCTGTAGCACTGTGTGGAACAGTTAGGGCCGTCAGGGATGAATACGGTGGAATCGACGCTGAGGCTTGTCCCCTGCGTGGCTCCGATGTGCGAGACAAGGAAATTGGATACACTGGCATCGTAGCCGATGTTGAACGGAATCGGATCTCCTTGGCATACGTCGGGTAGGGTAGGGATGGAGGTGATGGGGTCGGCGGAGGCACGCACACGGATGACGACAGGTGTGTTGGAATGGCAGTTGTGGTTGTCCACAAGATTCAACAGCACTTCTGCGCCCTGTCCATCAGGAAAGTCGAAATCTACGGTGTGCAGTCCAGCGCCTTGCTGTTGCGTTCCAGCAAGATCCCACTGGAATGTGCAGCTGGCATCACTCTGCTGGTAGCTGTAGTTGTTGTCAGGATATTCGCCGTAGCATACAAGGTGGGCAACCTGATTCGGGCAAACGTCCAAATAGTAGTACCCGTCGTCCTCAAGATGGGGAACTGGGTTGCTCTGGTTGAAATCGATATGGGTATAGATGCGCTGGCAGGGTTCTGAGCAGGATACAACAAGCTTGAACCCTGTGCCACAAGTCGAATTCGCAGCGGATACGAAATGCAGAGTGAGTGCTCCCGTCGTGTTCTGGATGGTGGCGGCAGTCATCTGTTCTCCAATCTGGATGGGATTGCCGTTATTTACCCAATTGGTTGCACGTCCGCCAATCATCAGCGCCACTGTTTCTGCGGCTTGGTTTTCCCCATTGTAAATGTAGAGGGTGTCGGTTTCGGCAATGTCCATCTCTTCAAACAACAGATTTACAGCACCTGTATTCGGATAGATGGTAAACCAGTCGTTGCGTCCCGAGCTATAGTCGCCCGTTCCTGCGTGGTCGTATATTATGGCGTTACAGGAATGTGCGTTAGGAGTATTACCTCCCACATAATAGCTCGTCTGGGCTTGTGATAGAAATAAAAGTGTAATAAGTGTAAGTGTGAGTGTGGCTCTTTTCAAAATCGTATTCATTTTGTTATAGAGTTTTACCTTCTTTGATTCAGATTGTTGCCTGCAAGATTTTTTTATGTAAATAATTTCATTAACGAAAAAATCATCCAAAAGTTACAGAGGGTTACTTGAATTCAATCTCCTTAAAATTTTCAGGAATTCGGATAGCAGTGGGCCCTGGCATGTTAAAACGGATGTTTTTTAACAGTACCTCCATCTCTACTTCATCTGTTTCCATTTCCACTTCGAATTTTGTAAAAAAAGGAATGGAGTCAATAACTGTATAGTCTTCATATTCAATGTCAAAATCACGCATGGACTTCAGATCTGTGATGTCGTTGTCCAAAATGATGCCGCCCTCACCGATCTCAATGGTCTGCATCAGCGATACAGTGCCTTGATGGTTGGTGCGTTGAGGGGCTACATAGTAGAGTCTGCCGTCCTCTTCGACTCGGTGCAGACTGTCGTCAAAGTCTTTGAAATCCACCCCGTTAAGCAGGGATTGAACCATATCGAAATCGAGAGGTAAACCGAAAACTCTTCGGAGGAAGGTATAGCCGCCTGCAAAATATTCATGCTCCAGCTTGTTGACGTAAATGACGGAATCGGGTGTGAGCACCACACGCGCCAGCTCAATACCTGATCGGTTGAGGTTCAAATAGATAAGACTATCAATTCGATTTACAAAAAAGCATTGGAAAGACAGCTTCTCCTCCTCTTTTTCCATAGAAATTTTCATCTGATAGGAAATCCACTCGTAGGTAATCTTTGGAAAAACTTCCTCCTTTGTTGGAATAAAGGTAGTGTCTTGTGCCTTCAGAAGGAGTGGACTCATTGTCAGTGCAGACAATATTATATATTGTATGATTTTTTTCATTGGTCTTTGACAAAGTGTTTCAATATAACGGAGGAATAGGTGGAATATTTGGGTGAAGGCAAAAAAAAGGGCTTCAAATAGAAGCCCTCATGAATTTATCTGAGAATGGTAACTGTCCCTAAGAATTCTTTAGGAACAAGGTCCATCGTATAGGTTCGGATGAAATAGACGTAACTTCCGACGGGGAGTTCCTTTCCTTTTTCGGTTCCGTCCCACGGTTGGTATAGCGAAGTGGTGTGGAATACGATACGGCCCCAACGGTCATACACGGTGCACTCGTAGTCATCCTCTTTCACGCCGGTGCCAACAGGTAACCAGACTTCGTTAATGCCGTCACCATCCGGTGTGAAGGAGTTTGGTACATAGAAGTAGAACGGGTTTTGGATGGACACTTCCTGATAGGTGGAGTCGGCACAGCCGAAGTCGGAGGCCACCCACAGGAATACCCGGTAGATGCCCGGACGTGTATAAGTGTGGTCGGGACTGTGCTCGTCGGAGGTGTTGCTGCCGGAGGTGGGATCGTTGAAGTTCCACAGATAGGTTTCTGCTTCGGAAGAGTAGTCGATGAAGTGTACAGTGGCTTGTCCGTCATCAAGGAAGGTGAGGTACTGTTCCGGACGGAAGCTGGCTGTGGGCACGGGGTGTACAATTACTTGTGTTTCTCCTTCAGTTTCACAGCCGATCTCGTCGGTTACGGTGAGGTGGTAGGTGGAGGTGTTGGCCGGAGCCACGGTGATGGTCGGGTTCTGGCTTCCGGTGCTCCAGTGGTAGTGGGCATACTCATTGTCAACACTGATGGTAGAGCGTTCTCCAGCGCAGATTTCTGCCGGCTCTACGGTGAAGGTTGGCGGTGGCGGAACAGCACCAGCATAGACGGTGGCGCTATCAGTTCGGATACAGCCGTTGCCGTATGTGACGGTGCAGATATAGGTGGTGAGCATACTATCGGGAATAACAGTGAAGGAGGCGGTAGAATCGCCAGTGTTCCATTCGTAGCTGATAGCATCAGTGGTGACGGCAGAAACGGTCACTTGTTGCTGCGGACATACGGTGTCTTCCGAAACCCGTACTTCCAGATCCGGTGTTTCGTTGTTCACCGTCACATGGCAGGTGTTGATGATGTCAAAGTAGTCACCGTTGCAGGCCGTGTATTGCAGTCGGGCCGTGTAATAGGTGGTCTGTTCGGGCATTACAGTAAGCAGGTCACCTGTGCCGAGTACAACGCCGGTGGTAGCAGAAGTGTCGGTACCGAGGTACCAAGTTACATTATAGCTGGGCTGTCCTGTCGGCATAAAGCGCCATGCTTCTTCGTGGGCTGTCCACGGACCAGTGTTGCGGCCGGGAGGCGTGATGCCCATGGTGCAGTCACTATTTTGCAGGCCAATGACGCCGTTTCCGTCGTTCCATGAGGTGCAAGTGGGCGCATCACGCAGATAGATATCAATGATATTGGTACCTTCGTACAGTACAATCATGGAGGAGAAAGTGCGGACTTCCGTACAGGAGAAGAGTTTGATATTGTTGAAACTCAGCTTGTAGCTTCGGCACGGATATTCACCAAGTACACCTTCAAAGATTCCGCCATCACCAGTAGAGGCAACGTAGTCACTGGTGGAGGGATAGATGTCGCGGTAGCAGGCGAAGATGGTATTTGGGAAAAGATTCGCGTCAGGAATGGATTCATCATAAGACCATGCGCAAGAGCCGCCTGCCACATTGGTGTTAAACGTGGCTACGGAGTTTGCACCGGCCACGACCCGTGTATAGGTGTTGCCATAGTAACAGAAGGTGAACGGCAGATTCACCACCTCACTCCACGTATCATCGGAGGCATTGGCGAAAATGCGGGTGCCGTCGGTGTAGCCGTAGGGCGGATTGTAGGGGATGGAGAAGACGAAGTAGTCGTCGGCTTCCACGGCAGTGGCCAGTACGTTAGCGCAAAGGGTGACACCTTCAATCTGCGAAGTGCAGTCAAGGTCGATTTCAGGATTGTTTGTACCCAACTCGGCGGGTGTCACGCTCGGACAACCGTCGGCGGAGCAGTCCATCACAGCCACAATGCCACTGGAGATGAGTTCGCAGCATGAAGGATCGGTGGGAGTAGCGGTTACGGTGTATTCGGTGGTCACCTCTGGCGAAACGGTGATGGTGGTGCCTGTGGCGCCAGTGCTCCACAAGTAGTTGTAGCTGCTGCATGTTCCTTGTACCTCAAGGTTGGCCGTTACGGTGACCGTCTGGTTCTGGCCTACGCAGAATCCAGCGGGGTTGGCCGTCACATGGAGTCGGGTGCCGGAGACTTCAGCGGTGACGCGCACCGTTTTGGCGCACCCTTCGCCGTCAACCACACGCACACGATAGACAGTGGTGTTCTGTGGGGTGGCCGTCACGGTGGGACCAGTGGAAACATCAAGGGTGCTTTCAGGTGTCCAAGTATAGGTATATCCGGAGCCGCTACCGCCTGTGGCCGAAGCAGTGAAAGTGGCACTCTCACCTTGGCAGAGTATGACGCTGGCAGGTGTGACGGTCACTACGGGCTGGTCACAGGGGATACAGGCCTGCAAACATACGTTGTCCACGGCGGCAGGACAATAGTTCTGTACGGAACCGTCATTCTTCCACATGAAATACAACCGCATGTACTCTCCAGAGTAAGTTTCGTTATCAAGGATGATTTCCGTATGATGCCACTGGTCATTGTAATTCCCGTATGTGTTGAAATAATTGGCATACGAAGTGCTTGTGGCATCAGGGTTCTGTAGTTGTGTGGAGCCTGACGGTGCTGTTGCGCTACCTGCTGACACTGTAGCTTCGGGTCCGATAAAGACCGCCATATAGTCAAGGGAGCTTTCGCCACCGCATTTCCAATCAAAACTGAGTACGAAGTTTTCATCACATTCGGGGAACTCAATGTCTTTGTAGGCCCATACATAGCTGGAGCTATTGGTGTAGGTGTTCGGCGGGGTAGTCGCTGTAGGTGAATTGGATACGTATAGTGCGTATTGGCCGCCGTTGTTAGTACCCGTGCCGATTACCCATTGGTTTGTCTGGGAGCCATTCACGAAACCCCATTCGGCACGTCCGGCAGCAGTCTCGAAGTCGCTGCAGTCCTGGTTGCAGTCACCAACCTGTACGGTGTGTGTGGCGGTGAGGGTGCAGCAGTCGCCGCCGACAGGGGTAGCGGTGACGGTATAAGTCATATTCTGCTGGGGAACGTCAGTGGAGACTGCGCTGGTGGGACCGTTGCTCCACTGGTAGGTGTAGTTGCTGCAACTTCCGTTGACGTTCAATACTGCGTTGAGGGTGACAGGATCGGTACCACGGCAATAAACCTGAGGAGACTGGGTGATGGAGAGGGTGGTGCCGGAAATTTCTACCGGTATGCGGACGCTTTTGGCACAATCCTCGCTGTCGGTTACGCGTAAGGTGTAGGTGGTTGTGGTAGAGGGTGTTGCGGTGGTCGTTGCCGTGTTGGTAGAGCTGAGGCCTGTGGCGGGTGTCCACTCGTAGGTGTAGCCATGTCCGCTGCCGCCCGACACGGTGGCGTTGAAGGTGACGCTTTCGCCTTGGCAGAGGACTGCCGATTCAGGTGTGACATTCACCACGGGCTGGTTGCACGGCTCGCACGACTGGATGCACACATTGTCAATGGCACCTGGAGGAGTTGATCCTCCAGAACCGTCGTTACGCCAGAGGAAATATATTCTTTTTACTTGCCCGGAATAAGTGGCATTGGCTAATGTTATGACGGCTGTTTGCCAGTTGGACTGCAAATTGAAACGTGCCGTGTTGTTCAACGGATTGTTGAGTTGCGTTGCGCCTGTAGGAGCAGTGGTGCTACCGGCTGTCACAGTATTGGGATCTCCAATGTAAACATAAATGTAGTCATAACTGCTTTCACCGTTGGCCCGCCAGTCAAAGCTCAGAATATAATCATCGTCACATTCGGGAAATTCGTAGTCGAAATAAGCCCAAACACTGGATGTGCTGGTGTTCGTGTAGGTGTTGGAAGGAACAGAAGCGGTGGGTGAGTTAGTGATGTAGAGAGAATAGGAGCCGCCGTTGTTGACATTGGTGTTCATTACCCACTGATTGGTCTGGCTGCCATTCACCAGAGTCCATGCTGCACGGTCGGCAGTCGTTTCAAACCCATTGCAAGTGTTGACACAATTGGTGGGATTCACCACAAAAGAAGCAGTTGCACTACAGCATCCTTCCGCATTTGCGGTCACCGTGTAGGTGGTCTGTGAAGTGGGGGAGACATTGATGGTCGAGCCTGTCATACCGTTGCTCCATGTATAGGTGTAGCTACTGCATACATCGCACGATACTACTGCTTGCCAGCCAGATTTGACCACGCTTCCGTCGGATTCGAATTTCACCGTGATGGCACCTGTGGCGGAGCTGAACGACATGCCGGCAATGCCGTTGTAATGGTTGCCGTCATTCAGGGGGGTACCAGAGGCGGTTGTCCCCGAGTAAACGTACACTTCGTCAAAGCTGTTTTCCACATCCACCGTGACAAAGGTGATGGTGATAGTGGAGTTGTTGGATGATTGGAAGGTATGGGTGAGTGTTGACGACGAGCTATAATCCCCGTTCGGACCGCCAGAGTCGTAAAAGCAGACGGAACTACCGCAAGTGACGGTTGTTGTGGTATTACTCATGTTCACGCTTTGGGCACAGTTGCCGGGGTCTGGACCGGAAGTGGAAGCCGTAAGTGTGATATTATCGCCATTGCAGACAATTCCCGTAGGACCGGAGATGCTTACCGAACATTGGGGAAATGCTGCAGTGATGCCGATTAACAGTATGAAAATCAGTGCGAAAACTTTTTTTATCATAATGCTTTGTTGAAATTATTCTATGTTTTATAAAAGTTGGCAAAAATACGACTTTTTTTGCTTCTGCCTATTGCTTCAGGCTACATTACAAAAATAATTCAACAAATGTTGCCCCAAAGAACGAAAACGTGATAAACTTTCAAACGCGATAAACTTTATGAACTATTTGTAGTATCTTTGCCGCCTCAAATTTTTTGAAAAATGAAGGCAGTTTTCATTTCCTTTTACAAAGCATTTTACATAGAACTGATTGAGGTTCTGGATAAATTGGAAATACGTGGTTTTACCTTTTGGGAAGAAGTGCAAGGCCGAGGCACGGAGACGGGCGAGCCGCATTACGGCACCCATGCGTGGCCGACCCTCAATTCCGCCATTTTTACTGTGATTCCGGAAGAAAAGGTGGCTCCCCTCCTTGACGAAATCCACCGCCTCGACGCCAATGCACCCCAACAAGGAATCCGCGCCTTCGTCATGCCTGTCGAACAAGTCAGCTAACCGATGTCCGCCGCACGCAAAATCCTTATCGTTGACCGTGCTGCCCCTTCGCTCGCCCGCGACCTTCAGGCTCATGGCTTCGTCTGCGACACCCGCCTCGACCTCACCTACGACGATTTTCTCCGTCTGCCCGACGACCTTTACGGCCTCGTGATTCGTAGTCGCTTTCGGGTGGATAAGCCGCTGATTGACAGTAAATCGCAACTTCGTTTTATCGCTCGCCTTGGTTCTGGCGTCGAGAATATTGATACCGTCTATGCCGAAAGCCGCGGCATCACCTGCATCAGCACACCCGAAGGCAACGCCCGTGCCGTGGCCGAACACGCCCTCGGCTTGCTGCTCGCTGCGTTGCGCAATATTCCCAAGTCCGACCGAGAGGTGCGGAGAGGGGAGTGGCTGCGGGAAACCAACAAGGGTACAGAACTCGCCTCGCAGACTGTCGGCATCATCGGTTACGGGCATACCGGCCCCGCCTTTGCCCGCCTTCTCCATCCTTTCGGTACGAAAATCCTCGTTTACGACAAGTTTCGCACCGACATCATCGACGACTTCGTCACCGTCACCGACCTGTCCACTATTTTGCAGGAGTGCAATATCATCTCCTTGAATATTAACTATCTTCCTGAAAACAAGTATTTTATAGGCGATAGATTTTTTGATGCGGCCCGCGACGGCCTCATCCTCATCAACACCAGCCGCGGCCCTGTGGTGGATACCGCCGCACTCGTTTCGCACTTGAAAAGTGGAAAAGTACGCTACGCTTGTCTCGATGTCCTTGAGTATGAGTCGGTAAGACTGAAGATACCACCAAAAAAAGAGTGGGAAGATGCCCTTTTGCAGTTGTCAGAAATGGATAACGTTATTTTGACGCCGCACCTTGCAGGGCAGACTGCTGAGGCGGAGCAGCGTCACGCGGATATTGCCGTCCAGAAAATCTTAAAACTTTCAGAATGAAGCTGTTCCCGCGACTTATTCGGTATATCTTCCCCTACAAGAAAAATATCCTGCTTATTTTTCTGTTCAACCTGCTTTATTCCTTCTTTTCGGTCTTTTCGCTTTCGATGGTCGCGCCTTTCTTGTCCGTCCTTTTTGGCGGCGGTGAAAGTGTCACCGTGCGGCCCGTCTTCGACGGCTCGGTGACGGTGGTTATCAATACGTTTTACTACTACATGGGTATCGTCACCCGCGATTACGGTCAGTTTTATGCGCTGATTTTCATTGCGGTAACGATGGTGGTACTCACTTTTTTCTCAAATTTGTTCCGCTACCTCGGTCTCTATATGAACGCTCCCATCCGCACGGGCTTTGTCAAGGCGTTGCGCCGCGATATTTACCGTAAGATGCTGATTCTTCCGCTCTCTTTTTATGGGAAACAGAAGAAAGGCGACATTCTCAACCGTATCGGCTCCGATGTGCAGGAGGTGGACTGGTCCATTGTGTGCAGCGTTCGGATGGTGTGCCGCGATCTGCTGCTGGTGATAGTGTTCTTATTCGCATTGTTTTCAATAAGTTACAAACTTACACTCTTGGCACTCCTGATTTTGCCTCCGGTGGGTATCCTGATTGCCAAAATCGGAAAGAGCATCAAGCGCAACTCGATGGAGGCGCAGCAGATTTTAGGGCGGATGAGTTCTGCTTTCGACGAGGCCATCAGCGGACTCCGCATCATCAAGGGCTACAACGCCATCGACCATACCGACCGCAATTTTCAGAGGATGAACGAGCGTTTCTTTGTACTCAATCGTCGCATTTTCCGCAAGACGGAGCTGGGTGCACCGTTAGTGGAGTTCCTTTGCATTGCCGCATTGCTGTTAGTATTGCTTTTGGGTGCAGGTTTCGTATTGAATGAAAACGAGTTGCGGCCCGAAATGTTCATCATGTTCATTGTGATTTTTGCCCGTGTGATTCCGCCAGCGCAGAGTATGGTATCGTCTTTTTATACGTTGCAGAAGGGGATGGCATCGGCAGAACGCATCTATCAGATTCTGGATGCTGATGAGGTGATTGAGGAGGCGCCGGACGCGGTATCGAAAAAGTCGTTTGACGAAAGTATTGAATATCAGAATGTCTGTTTTAGTTATCACCCTGAAGATGCCGATGCGGCGCAGGTGCTTGCGGATATTTCGTTTACGGTGAAAAAAGGCGAGTGTGTCGCGCTGGTTGGGGCCTCTGGAAGTGGAAAATCGACGATGGTTGATTTGCTTCCGCGGTTTTACGATATCCAGAAAGGACAGATTTTGGTGGACGGTATTGACATCCGGCAAGTCAGGATTAGTGATTTGCGTGCTTTGTTCGGAATTGTCAATCAGGATGTTACCCTGTTCAATGATACGGTGTACAGCAACATCGCCTTCGGGAATCCAGAGGCCACGCCCGAAAAGGTGGAGCGTGCGGCGAAGTCGGCGCTGGCGCACGACTTCATTATGGAGATGGAGGCGGGGTACGACACCGTCATCGGCGACCGCGGGATGCGGCTGTCGGGCGGCCAGCGCCAGCGCCTCAGCATAGCCCGGGCCATCCTCCAGAACCCGCAGGTGCTGATTCTGGACGAGGCTACGTCCGCCCTCGACAATGAGTCGGAGCTGCTTGTACAGCAGTCGCTGCAAAAGCTGATGGAAGGGCGCACCACCATCGTCGTGGCTCACAGGCTCTCCACCATCCGCAGTGCCGACCGTATCCTGTTCGTCCGCGATGGCCGTATCACCGAGCGCGGCACGCACGACGAACTCCTCGCCCTCGGTGGCGACTATGCCAAATTCTGCAAGCTGCAGGAGAAATAGATAAATAAATAATACGTTCAGGACAATAAAGAAGCCGGCTTCTGTTTGGGCCGGCTCTCTTCGTGATTCCGCCGCGATTCGAACGCGGGACCTACTGCTTAGAAGGCAGTTGCTCTATCCAGCTGAGCTACGGAACCTTTCGCTTGTGTCGGGATAGCCAGACTCGAACTGACGACCTCTTGCTCCCAAAGCAAGCATACTACCAACTGTACTATATCCCGTTTTTTTCGGGCTGCAAAAGTACAACTTTTTTCTTTATGCCCGATTTGTATGGGATAACTTTTTTCTTGTTCTCTTTTTATAGGAAAAATAAAAAAGAAGTGGCTTGTTATCAGATGTTTAACAAGCCACTGCGTGGTTAGAATTCAGCATTGAGCGGGGTGCGTGGGAACGGAATGACGTCGCGGATGTTGGTCATTCCGGTGACGAAAAGCAGCAGACGCTCGAAGCCGAGGCCGAAACCGGAGTGCGGCGCGGTGCCGAATTTGCGAGTCTCCAAGTACCACCACACGTCTTTTTCGGGGATGTGCAGCTCCTGCACCCGCTGCATCAGCTTGTCGTAGTTCTCCTCACGCTCCGAACCGCCGATGATCTCGCCGATTTTCGGGAAAAGCACGTCCATGGCACGCACCGTCTTGCCGTCGTCGTTCTGCTTCATGTAGAACGCCTTGATCTCCTTCGGATAGTCGGTCAGGATGACGGGCTTCTTGAAGTGGTTCTCCACAAGATAACGCTCGTGCTCCGACTGGAGGTCGATGCCCCACTTCACAGGGAAGTCGAACTTCTTGCCTGATTTTTCCAAGATTTCGATGGCCTCGGTGTAACCCAGACGTACGAAGTCGTGGCTGATGACGAACTTCATCCGCTCGATCAATTCCTTGTCGAACATGTCGTTGAGGAACTGGAGGTCGTCCATGTTGTTGTCGAGGGCGTACTGCACGAGATACTTGATGAAGTCCTCGGCGAGGTCCATGTTGTCGGTGATGTCGTTGAAGGCGACTTCGGGCTCGATCATCCAGAACTCCGCAAGGTGGCGCGGGGTGTTGCTGTTTTCGGCGCGGAAAGTGGGGCCGAAAGTGTAGATGTTACCGAGCGACAAGGCGCCGAGCTCGCCCTCCAGCTGGCCGGAGACCGTGAGGCTGACGTGCTTGCCGAAGAAGTCCTTGCTGTAATCGACCTTCCCTTCGGGCGTTTTCGGCAGGTTGTTGGGATCCATGGTCGATACCGTGAACATCTCGCCGGCACCTTCCGCATCCGATGCGGTGATAAGAGGGGTGTGAAAATAGAAGAACCCTCTGTCGTTGAAGTACTTGTGGATGGCGTAGGCCATTGCGTGACGCAGACGGAGCACGCAGCCAAAGTAGTTGGTTCTCGGACGGAGGTGGCCGATTTCACGGAGGAATTCCATGCTGTGCCCCTTCTTCTGCAACGGGTAGCTTTCCGGATCGGCGGTGCCGTAAACCTCAATCTCTTTGGCCTGGACTTCCACCACCTGGCCTTTTCCTTGTGACTCGACGAGCGTACCCACCACGCGCAGGCATGAGCCCGTAGTGATTTTCTTCATCGTCTCATCGTCAAAATTGGCGAGGTCGGCAACAATCTGCAAATTATGGACGATGGAACCGTCGTTCAACGCGATGAACGCCACGGCGTTGTTGCCGCGCTTCGTGCGCACCCATCCCTTGACACAAACGTCTGTGCCAATGCCAATTTCACTGTAATGCTTGATAGCATCAATAATTCGTGTTCTTTTCATTCTTTATGATGATTTTATTTATTTATCATTTTCACGGGCGTTTCACACCCGTCTATTTTTTTCACCCCTACGGGGTTCCATAATATATTTATTTCTAATTTCTAATTCCTAATTCCTAACTCCTAATTCTCTTTCATTGTGGTTTCGGCGGCTTCGATGATGGTGATGAAATCGCCGCTTTTGAGGGAGGCGCCGCCGATGAGGCCGCCGTCGATGTCTTCGTTGGCGAACAGGTCGATAGCGTTTTTGGCGTTGCAGCTGCCACCATATAGGATGTAGGTGTTGTATGCGATTTCGGTACCATACTTCTTTTCGACGAGGCTGCGGATGAACTTGTGCATCTCCACGGCTTGGGCGGGCGTGGCAGTTTCTCCGGTCCCGATGGCCCAGACAGGCTCGTAGGCGATGACTACATGCTCAAAATCCTCTTTTTTCAGATGGAATAATGTTTCTTTTATCTGTTTTTCAACCACTTCGAAATGCTTGTCTGTTTTGCGCTCCTCCAGCGTCTCGCCGCAACAGACCACGGGAATCAGCTGCTGCTCCATCAGACGGTCCACCTTCTGGGCAATGACCTCGTTGCTCTCGTTGAAGTATTTGCGGCGTTCGGAATGACCGACGATGCAGAACTCCACACCGAGTGCGGACAGCATCGGCGCGGATACTTCGCCCGTGTAAGCGCCGTTGTTGAACTGGCTGCAATTCTGCGCACCAGCATAGAAATTTGACTCTTCGGCAAGGTCAGTGGCAAGCTCCAGATACGGGTAGGGGGGACATACCACTACCTCCGTTTGAAGGTTGTAGTCGGCAAGTCCCTCTTGGAGGGCATTCAACAAATCATCGGCCTCTTCAAACGAGAGGTTCATTTTCCAGTTTCCGATAACTAATTTTGATTTCATATTTATAGATTTTGTTTTTTTATGGGAATGAAAATATATTCCATACAAAGTATCAATAATGTGGTAAAGAGTGTGTTCGCAAAGATGACGAGGAGAGTATGGTGGAATTGGCGGAAGGAGAACACCTCCAGCATAGTCACTATCAGCTGGTGGGAAAGCGTCATTAGCAGGGTGAATAACAGCAGCCATCGGAAATCCTTCTTGCCCGGTATCGGCACCTCGGTGTCGTTTTTCTTCTTGTTGACATTCAGGGCATACATCAGGTAGGGACGGAGCAGAATGAAGATCATACAAGCGGAGGCGTGGATGCCGTATGTGAATTGGAAAATGTCAATGAAAAGACCCGTTGCGAAGGCGATGGCGTATTGTGCTGACTTGGGAATGTCAAGCGGGAGCAGGAATAGCGCCAGCAGATACACGTTCGGATTAAGAAACCCGAACAGGTGGATATGGTTGAAGATGAGCACTTGCAGCCCCACCATCAGGAGAATTCGCAGGATGTTGGTTGTGGATTTATTCATCTTCTTTCATATTAGATTTGAGGGTCTCCAGCTCCTCGCGGTAGAGGTTGCGTACAACGTAAACGGTGTTGATATGGTTGAAGTCGGTGGCGAGCTGCACCTTCAGGGTCAGGAAGCTGGCGGTGGGATTCTTGCTCTTTTCGGAGATGGTGCCGATAAGGATGCCGCTGGGGAAGATGTTGGAGTAGCCGCTCGTCAGTACCGAGTCCCCCTCGTTGATGTTGAGGTGTTCGGGAATGTCCTCCAGATAGACCGAGGTCGGGTCGCCGTACCTCCAGGTGATGGTCCCTAACTGATTGGCAGGTTGTACTTTCGCACTGATCTGGCAGTCAGGATGAAGCAAGGAGATGACGGTGGCGAAGTGCTTCGATACGTCACTGACCACACCCACGACTCCGTTTGCTGACAGCACCGACATGTCAGGTTCGATCCCGTCCTCGGAGCCTTTGTCGATCATCAGGTAGTTGTTCTTTTTGTGGATGGTATTGTAGATGACGTTGGCAGAAGTGTATTCGTAGAGACGAACTCGCTTGGTACGACCTAAAGTGTCGGTGTAATCACCCTCCACACCCGTAACGGAGTCGCTGCTGATGAGGAAGTTGCTCTCCTGCGCGTTCATCAGTTCCAAATTCTGTTGGACGAGATATTGGTTCTCCTTATTAAAATTGAAATGACGAACTACCCCGTAGCATAGACGGTTGACCGGTGTGGTGAGCACTTTCGTGGCCCGCGCTATGGCAAAGCCAGGATAATTCATTGTCTTTGAGATTAATACAATACAGACCACCTGTAGCACGACAAACGTCAGTACATGAAAGTAGCGTTTCAGGAAATCTAACAGGTTGGTCATGATGGGTTACAGTTTCGCCGCAGTGAACTGCTGGAGGAAGCGGGCATCGTTCTCAAAATAGAGACGGATGTCGTTGGTCTTGTACTTGAGCATCGTCATACGCTCGATGCCAAGGCCGAAGGCGAAGCCGGAGTATTTCTTGCTGTCGATGCCGCAGTTCTCCAACACGTTGGGATCCACCATGCCGCAGCCGAGGATTTCCACCCAGCCGGTGTGCTTGCACAGGGCGCAACCTTTGCCTCCGCATATGTTGCACGACACGTCCATCTCCGCCGACGGTTCCGTGAAGGGGAAGTAGGAGGGACGCAGACGGATGCGCGTGTTCTCGCCGAACATCTGTTTGGCAAAGTACATCAGCGTCTGTTTCATGTCGGCGAAAGAGACGTTTTCGTCAATATACAATCCTTCCATCTGGTGGAAGATGCAGTGGGCGCGGGAGGTGATGGCCTCGTTGCGGAACACACGGCCCGGGCAGATGACGCGGATGGGCGGCTGATGCTTCTCCATCGTGCGCACCTGAAGGGTAGAGGTGTGCGTGCGGAGCGCGATGTCGGGCTTTTGGTCGATGAAGAAGGTGTCCTGCATGTCGCGGGCGGGATGCTCCTCCGGGAAGTTGAGGGCTGTGAAGATGTGCCAATCGTCCTCGATGTCGGGACCGGCGACGGTAGTGAAGCCAATCCGTTCGAAGATTTCACACACCTCGTCCATCATAATGGAGATGGGGTGGCGGGAGCCGAGTTTGACGGCAGTGGCGGGGCGGGTGGGGTCTGTCAGACTGCCCGTGGCAGGTGCTGCATCTTCCAGCCGTTGCTTCTGCTCGTCAAAATACTGTTGTGCCATCTGCTTCAGGAAATTCACCTGCTGGCCGAAGGCCTTGCGCTGCTCCGCAGGCACATTCTTGATTTCTCCCAGAAGGGTCTGAAGCTCGCTCTTCTTGCTGAGAAATTTCAGACGGAAATTGTCAAGGTCCGCCGCTGCGTTCACCTTGAACGCTTCTAATTCTGCTTTGATTTTTTCGATGTTGTCCATTATTTTTCTCTATAATGAGACACACGGCCGTGTGTCTCTACTTGATGAACTTTATAACTTGATAAACTTGCAACTATTTTAGAATTTCGGTGGAGAGGATTTTGACGTCGGTTGTGGGACGGTCGTAGCGGTCTTTCGGTTTGGCCGCAATTTTGTCCACCACGTCCATGCCTTCCACCACTTCGCCGAAAACGGTGTAGTCGCCGTCGAGGAACGGGGCTCCGCCGATGGTTTCGTAAACCTTGCGCTGCTCTTCCGTGAAGGATTTACCGTACTGGTACGAAATCTGGGCCATCAAGTTGGAATTGAAGGGCTTGCCGTCCACAATGTAGAACTGTGAACCGGAGGAGGCTTTCGTGGGGTTCACTTGGTCTCCCTGACGGGCTGCCGCCACCGCGCCGCGCTTGTGGTAATTTTCGGGTTTGAATTCGGCGGGGATGGTGTAGCCAGGACCACCGTTGCCGAGCATCTTGCCCGCCGGCGCACCCTTCGACTCGGGATCTCCCGTCTGAATCATGAACCCTTGAATGATACGGTGGAACAGGACTCCGTTATAGAAGCCGTCATTCACCAGCTTGATGAAGTTTTCCTTGTGCTTCGGGGTGTTGTCGTAGAGGGCAATCGTGATGTCGCCTTCCGATGTCTTGATGAGGACCTTGGTCAGATTTTCCATATCTCGTTTGATTTGTGTTTGGTCGTTTTGATTTTCTGTTGTAGGTGTCGCTGCCGTTATCTCGTCGGTGCGTTCTGCTGGCGTATCACTTGTCTTGGAGGATGAGCAACTTGTCAGAAAGAGACCGAATGTAATGGCAAGGACAAACGATATTTTTTTCATTGTTTGTAATTTTCAAAGATTAATACTTTTCAAATGAGTCGGCACCGAAATAGAGGGAAAGCTGGGAGGCATACTGTCGATGAACGGCCTTCGCTTTCTCTGCCGTGTTCTTGTCGCCGCAAGCTTCAAATAGACGAATGGAGCGTTCCAAACCCTTCAGGCTCTGGGCGGCCTCTTGGAGTTGGTCATTGAGCTGATCCTCTGTTGCTTGAATGCGTGCCATCGCATCCTCGCGGTTGGTCTCTTCGCCGCTGTTGATACGGCTGATAAGCATCGAGCGCTCTGTCGCTAACGATTGCACATTGCCCATTGCCTGCTGAATGGTGCGGTCAGCATTGGAAATCATGTAATTACCGCTGTTCGAAAGCTTTACACCACTGAAGTCCAAAGGAGTCTTGGAGTATTCTATCATTCTGGGGAGGAACATGGCGTAGATGAGCTCAATGTTCTCATGGTGGATTTTCAGTGTGCGGTCATCGGCATCCTCGTAGAAGTTCAGTTCTTCTTTCATCACGTCCCAAAGCGTGTTGAGCAGTTTTGTGGCCTTTTCGGGATTGCAGGCGTTGTACAGCTTGGCAATCTCAATCCAGCGGTCGGTATAGCCCGGGTTGCGGTTCAACTTGTAGCAGATGAGGTCGTTAGGAAGCACCTGCTGGCAGTGGTCAAGCACCCGTTCTGCGCTGTCGAGCTTGTTCTCATTGATCAGCTGTTGCGCAAGGCGGCTGTGGATGTTCTGGATGTAATAACAGGTGCGGATGTTGTCGTCGGAGTTATAGACGCGCGGGTCGTTCACGCCGCCCCAAGCATACGGATAGGGCTGCTGGGCCGGTGCGTCAGGATGGTTGACGCGGTCGATACGGCTGTGGTCATCGAACTTGTTCATCACGTTCTCGTAAAGGATGTCACTATCGATACGGCCGGCCCTGCCTGACTTGATAGGCACAAGGCGGTAGGCGAAACCTTCCAACTGGAAGTATTCCTCCAAGCCGAAGTAGCCGTCGCTGCCCATGGAGGTGGCGAAATAGACGGGACGCTCCCAGTTATTGGTGGCGAGAATGTCAAGAACCATCAATGCGGAACGGGAGGCGATGGTGCTCTTGAGATCCCAGCGGATGCGATCTACGATGCGGGCCGTGTCCTTCTCTTTGACCGTTCCGTTGGCCAGAACCTTTTCACGGTCAACAGGGATGGAGAAGCTGCCAGGAATATCCTGACCCACGTAAGCACCGTAGTAGGGGAGGGAGGCACCGCATTTCAGACGGGACTGTCCGTTGAATTGGGGCTGCTTGATGAGGTCAAGGACAGTGTTCAGATCGAGGTATTCGCCATGGCCGGGCATGAAGAAAACTGCATCACGGGTACCATCCCGATACTGCACCTTCTCCATTGAAATCGGAAGAGGATCGGAATTGTAGGCCTTACGCTTCATCTGATCAACATACCAGCCGGCGGAGAGCAGCGACAGGTTGCAGACGCGCACGTCGGTGCGATAGCCCTCCACCTCCTGAGCGTACCAGAGCGGGAAGGTGTCGTTGTCGCCCATCGTGAAGATGATGGCGTTCGGGGCACAGGAGTCAAGGTAGGCCTTGGCTGCGGCCAACGCCGTGTAACGGTGCGAGCGGTCGTGGTCGTCCCAGTTCTGGGAGGCCATCAGACCCGGCACGAGGCCGAGGCAGATACAGGTAGTCAGCACAGCGGCAACCACTTGCACCTTGCTGTTTTTCAGTTTTTCAAAAAGGGAATAGATGCCGAAAACGCCGAAGCCCACCCAAATACTGAAGGCATAGAACGAGGCCGCAAAGGCATAGTCACGTTCACGGGGTTGGAAGGCGTACATGTTCAGGTAGAAACCGATGGCCAAACCGGTCATGAGGAAAAGCATCAGCACGATGAAGGAATTCTTCCCGTCTTTTGTCGAATAGAAAAGAATACCGATGATACCTAACAGCAAGGGCAACATATAATATTTGTTGTGTCCTTTGTTCGCATTGGCTTTCAGGTCAGCCTGCTTGCCAAGGAAAATCTGGTCGATGGCGTTGATGCCGGTGATCCAGTTGCCTTCCAGCTCACCGCCCATGCCTTGTACGTCACCTTGACGGCCGCTGAAGTTCCACATGAAATAACGCCAGTACATGTAGTAGAACTGGTAGGTATGCATGAATTTAATATTCTCCTGGTAATCAGGAATGCGGGTCTTGTTGAGCAGCTTCGCCGCTTTGACGGGATCGTTGGCATAGAGCCAGTTGATGTAGTTGGCCTTGTGCTCATGGTCGTACATACGCGGCATAAAGCGCTTCTGACTGTCGTCATAGTAAGGGACGGACTGCTCGCGCTTGTCGGCGATGACGTACTTGCCAGCGGCGTCGTCACGCACATACACAGGTTTGCCGTTCTCGTAGCGCGACGGGCGGGAGTCGTAGGTGCGGCCCGTAAGGAACGGGGTGTCGCCGTACTGTTCGCGGTTTAGGTAGGCGAGGAGGGCGACCGCATCCTCCGGATTGTTCTCGTCGATGGTCGGGTTGGCGTTGGAACGGATGGTCAGCACGAAGAAAGTGGAATAGCCGATGAGCAGGAAAAGGAAGCAGTAAACGCCTGCCACGAAGTTTCCTTTACCTTTCTTGTATCCGTACCACAAGCCCCATGCGATAAGGGCGGCAATCAGCAGGAAGTAGATGATGGTGCCGGAGTTGAAGGGCATTCCGAAGGAATTGACGAAGAAGATCTCAAATTTGCCGGCAAGGTTCACAATCATCGGGATGATGCCGTAAAGGACTAACCCCAAGAGGATAAATGAGCCCACGAGCGAGAAAAGAATACCCCACTCGGCCAATGAACTGAAGGTGCCTTTGCGGTAGCAGATGATGATAAGCGGCAGGGAGATGAACATCCAAATGAGAATCATCGCTACGGTCGGGAAAAATACGGCGGCCACGACCGAAGCAAGGGCGATGGTCTGCACCACACCCCACACAGTAGCTTTTTTCGACAGTTTGAAATAGACAATCAGCACCACAGCCGGAATGGTCAGCAAGTTCAACAGGTGGACACCGATGGAAAGTCCTATCAGATAGGCGATCAGCACAATCCAGCGGTTCGGGTTGACGTTCCCCTTCGGGTTGTCATACTCGAAGTCCCACTTCAGGATGCACCAGAACACTAATGCGGTGAAAAAGGAGGACATGGCATAAACTTCACCCTCCACGGCGGAGAACCAGAAGGTGTCGGTAAAGGTGTAAGTGAGCGAACCGACAAGTGCGGAACCGAACAAGGCTGCCATACGTCCGGAAGTCATTCCTCCCTCCATGTTCGCCACCAGCTTGCGTCCAAGCATGGTCATCGTCCAGAACAGGAACATGATGGTGAGGCCGCTGCAGATGGCCGACATGCTGTTGATGCACACTGCCACTTTCGTCACGTCACCACCGGCGAACATGCTGAACAAGCGACCCAGAAGCTGAAAGGTCGGTGCTCCAGGGGGGTGACCCACTAACAATTTGTTGGCCGTGGCAATGTACTCGCCGCAATCCCACCATGAGGCCGTCGGTTCCGCCGTCATAATATAGACTGCGGAGGCAAAAATTCCGATGACCCATCCGAGGATGTTGTTGATCCAGTTGTACTTTTTCGTCATCTTGTAATGATTTTTTTGAAATTTATAAATTATAATTTGATTATACTATATTGATTTAAAAATAATTACACACTTTATCTCAATTTAAAAAAACAGATGCAAATGTATAAAAACTTGATGAACTTTGAACCTGACAAACTTGACAATCTTTGAACTTGATAAACTTTATGAACTTTATGCCTTTATAAACCAAAATGTCGTACTTTTGCGGCGTTTTTTCAATGGATATGAAAATGAGATTTTCCGCCTATTTAGGGGCTTGCCTGTTGTCTTTTTTGCTCCTATCCTGTTCCAAGGATTTCAATTCGAACGCGCCTTATCGCGATGCCACCATTGTCTATGGTATTCTGAATGCAGGCGATGAGATCCAATATGTAAAGATTTATAAGGGATTTCTTACGGATGAAAATGCGTATGATGTCGCACAGATTTACGACAGTCTCTACTATTTCGACAAGATTACGGTGGATATGGAGGAGTACAGCAACGGCCGTAAAATCAACACGTGGCGTTTGGACACCACCACTGCCATCCCCCGTGACCTGAACGGGGATCTGTCGGCTCCGAAACAACTTCTGTACGTCGTCAACCATCCGATCAGCTCCGCCAATACCTACAAGCTGGTCATCACCAACAAGGAGACGGGCCGTGTTGTCACAGCCGAGACCAGTGTGGTGGGCGAAACACGCATTACCAGTCCTGCCACGCAGTCGGTGGACTGTTCACACGTTTCGAATAATGCCATTAAATTTCAGCCTGCAGACAATGCTGCTGCCTATTTTATCATTCAGTATTTTAATTATATAGAAAAGAATAAAACTACGGGTGTTACCGTGCAAAAGAGTTTGCGCCGCAACATTACACCATCTCCAATCAGCCAAACTACTTTCCAATATAACCCGTATGGACTATATGAGTTCCTTTGTGCTAATATTGAGGTGGACAATACGGTGGATCGTTACCTATTGTTGGATTCTTGTGTCTGCCTTGAAGTGTGGGCCATCAATGATACCTATTACAACTATGTGCGGACCAGCACTATCACCTCAAGTGTGGTGATGGACCATCTGGTTTATACCAATGTGGAATGTGAGGATGATAACCTTGTCGCCGGTTTCTTGGGCTCACGCCGTTGTGCCCGTTCGGCCTATCGTTTGAATGATAATTCACAGGAACTTATCGTGACGGGCATCAACTCCCGGAAATTCAATTTCCACTATTGGTACGAGCTTCCGCAATAATCTTGTTTTTCGGTCGCACGCGGTGTGTCCCAACAATCCCGTTATTATTCGGTTGGCAGAATATCAAAGTCCATCTGTCGCCGATCCATATCAACACCCGCAACGCGCACGGTGACAGTGTCTCCGAAACGGTAGTTGTGTCCGTGGTGCAGTCCCACTAACGTATAGTTCTCTTCATCTATGTAGTAGAAATCGTCAGTGAATTTCCGCATGGCGATGAGACCCTCGCATTTGCTCTCCTTTAATTCGGCGAAGACGCCCCACTTGCAGATGCCGCTGATGGTGGCTTCGAACACCTGGCCTACCTTGTCAGCGAGGAACTCCGCTTGCTTGTACTTGATGGAGGTGCGTTCCGCTTCCACTGCTTTCTGCTCCATCTGGGAGCAGTGTTCGCAATACTCCTCGAACTCCTTCTGGTTCACCGAGCTGCCCTTGGCAAAGTAGCGGTCGAGGAGGCGGTGTACCATCAGGTCGGGATAGCGCCGGATGGGGGAGGTGAAGTGCGTATAGAAGGGGAAGGCGAGCCCATAGTGTCCGATATTTTCGGTGGAATAGACCGCCCGCGCCATCGTGCGTATGGAGAGTTTGCTCAGCATCTCGTACTCTTGCGTACCTTTTGCCTGCTGGAACATCTTATTAAAGGAACTCGCTGACGTTTTGGGCGAACCAACCTTAAAGTCGTAACCGATTTTTTTGACGAAATTTTTGAAGGTAGTCAGCTTCTCCTCTAACGGCTTGTCGTGGATACGATAGACGAAGGTGCGCGGTTCCTTGTTGGCTGCCGTCTTTTTGCCGATGCGTTCCGCCACCTTTTTGTTGGCCAAGAGCATGAACTCCTCAATCAGCCAGTTGGCTTCGGTCGAAACCTTCACGTAAACTCCGATGGGTTTCGCATTCTCGTCCAGCTTGAACTTGACCTCCTCCGTCTCGAAGTTGATGGCGTTGTTGTCGAACCGTTTTTTTCGCAGGATGCGGGCCAAGGCGTTGATGTCGTTGATTTCGGTGGCGAGCCGTCCTTTGCCACTATCGATAATCTGCTGCACCTCGTCGTAGTTGAACCGTTCGTCAGAATTGATGATAGTGTGTCCGAACCATTCCTTTACCACTTTTGCTCCTTCGGTCATTTCGAAGATGGCGCTGAAGCAGAGCTTGTCCTCGTGGGGACGGAGCGAGCAGAGGTTGTTCGACAGCACCTCCGGAAGCATGGGGATGGTGCGGTCCACCAGATAGACGGAGGTGCCGCGTTCGTAGGCCTCCTTGTCGATGAGTGTGCCGGGCTTGACGTAGTGCGACACGTCGGCAATATGGACGCCGATGCGGAAGTTGCCATTGGGCAATTTCTCGTACGAGAGGGCGTCGTCGAAGTCCTTGGCGTCGGCGGGGTCGATGGTGAAGGTGGTGATGTTGCGGCAGTCCCGGCGCTTTTTGATTTCCTCCTTCGGAATTTCGATGGGGATGCCAGCGGCCTCCTCCTCCACATTGGCAGGAAAGCAGAGAGGAAAGTCGTTCTCTGCGAGGATGGACTGCATCTCCACGTTGTTGTCGCCGGGTTTTCCCAAAACGTTGATGACTTCGCCGATGGGGTTGCGGCTGCCGTGAGCCCAATCGACAATGCGGACGACTACCTTGTAGCCGTTTTTGGCCTTTTTCAGGAGGCGGGTGGGGATGAGAATGTCGTGGCGGTACGACGGGCTGTCGGGGACGAAGAAGGCGATGCCTTTCTGTATGCTGATGACGCCCACCACCTGCTTCTTGCTCCGTTCGAGCACCTCCACAATCTCGCCTTC
The DNA here is from genome assembly GCA_017961265.1 of Bacteroidales bacterium. Lineage (GTDB taxonomy): Bacteria > Bacteroidota > Bacteroidia > Bacteroidales > WCHB1-69 > UBA1756. Next base: position 47,713 of record JAGCXN010000045.1, read on the forward strand.
TGTCCGGCGTCCTTCTTTTTGGGGAAATACCAGAACTTTCACGAGGTCCCCATGTAAGGCATTGCTCATATTTCGCTCCGCGATGAAAATGTCCTCATTTTCGCCCTCTTGTAGCACAAAGGCGGCACCGCTGAGCTTCACCTCCAAACGTCCCGTCACATAGTTGCGACCGGTGGTCTCTTTGGTCAGGTAACGTGGATTAATGCGGTATTTGCCTCGCCCCACCTTCAACAGGATCTTCACATTCACGAACTTCTCAATGATGCGCACTACCTCGGCACGCCCTTCCTTATCGTAAATGTGCAGTTTTGCCGCCACTTGCTTGTAACCGTATTTCTCATTCTTTGAGGCAAAAACCTCGATAATCTTGTTCTCTAATGTTTGCATAATCTTTTAATTTCGTATAAAGTATAAAGTATGAGGTTTCCCTACGCACAACCTCTCTTTACCCTCTATCACTTATCACTTATTACCTATTACCTAT
>JAGCXN010000001.1 GCA_017961265.1 Bacteroidales bacterium
AAGTTGGGCTGGTAGCCGCCCGCCGCCGGACGCATCCGCGGGAACGACAAGCTGTACTCGGTTTTCCAATAGTTTTTGGTCATAAAACGCAAATGCATCGCAAGGTAGGCCATCTCGGTGCGCCACTCTTCTAACCCGATGAGTGCGCCCATCCCCACACGGTGGATGCCGGCCTGCGCCACACGTTCGGGCGTGTTGAGCCGCCACTTGTAGTTGCTCTTCATCCCTTTCGGATGATATACTTTGTACCGGCTCTCGTTGTAAGTCTCCTGATAGATATAGACGCTGTTGCAGCCCGCCTGCTCCATCCGGCGGTACTCCTCCACTTTCATCGGATAGACCTCCAAGTTGATGGCGGCGAAGTGCTCTCGGCACAACTGGATGGCGTGCTCAATGTAGCCGGCGCCGGCAGCACGCGGATGCTCACCCGTCAGCAGCAGCACATTATCGTATCCCATTGATTTTATGACCTTTATCTCCTCCAAAATCTCCTCGTCGGTGAGCGTTTTGCGGGCGATGTCGTTGTTGTGGTTGAAGCCGCAATAGATGCAGTGGTTACTGCATTCGTTGGAAAGATAAAGCGGGATGTAGAGCAGAATCACCTTGCCGAAACGCTGCTGGGTGTAGTGGCGCGACAGTTGGGCCATCTGCTCCAGATAGGGTTCTGCAGCGGGCGAAATCAATGCTTTAAAATCCTCAACCGTAAGGACTTCCTTACTGAGGGAACGACGCACGTCGGCATCCGTTTTCTCGTAAATGCTGCGGGTCACATCGTCCCATACCAGATCTTTGATGGTATCGTAAAATTCCATTTTGTGCCTCCTTATTCTGTGATTCTACCTTGTGACGAAACCTCGCGGGAGATGCGCATCGCACAGAAGTTGGGACCGCACATCGTGCAGTAGGGCGTGTGCTTGATCTTTTCCACGCCATAGAATTCCTTGGCTTTTTCGGGGTCGAGGGCGAGGTTGAACTGGTCGATCCAGCGGAACTCGAAGCGGGCCTTGCTGAGGGCGTTGTCGCGTTCGGCGGCCATCGGGTGGTGTTTGGCGAGGTCGGCGGCGTGGGCGGCAATCTTGTAGGTGATGATGCCCTCGCGCACATCGTCCTTGTTGGGCAGGGCGAGGTGCTCCTTCGGGGTGACGTAGCAGAGCATCGCGGTGCCGAACCAGCCGATCATCGCCGCGCCGATGGCGGAGGTGATATGGTCGTAGGCCGGTGCGATGTCGATGGTGAGGGGTCCGAGCGTGTAGAACGGCGCGTCGTGGCACCACTCCTTCTGGAGTTCCATGTTCTCCTTAATCTTGTCCATCGGCACGTGGCCGGGGCCTTCGATGAGCACCTGCACGTTCTTCTCCCAGGCGCGGAGGCAGAGCTCACCCATCACTTTCAGCTCGCCGAGCTGGGCCTCGTCGTTCGCGTCGTGGGTGCTGCCCGGACGCAGGCCGTCGCCGATGCTGACCGCCACGTCGTACTCGGCGAGGATGTCGCAGATTTCGTCCCAGTGGGTGTAGAGGAAATTCTCTTCGTCGTGGTCGCGCATCCACTTGGCCATGATGCTGCCGCCGCGGGAGACGCAGCCGGTGAGGCGCTTGGCCACAGCGGGAAGCAGGTGCTTCAGCAGACCGGCGTGGATGGTAAAGTAGTCAACACCCTGCTCGCACTGTTCGATGAGGGTGTCACGGTACATCTCCCACGTCAGCTCGTCGGCCTTGCCGTTCACCTTCTCCAGGGCCTGGTACATCGGCACGGTGCCCATTGGCACTGGGCAGTTGCGGATGATCCACTCGCGGGTCTGGTGGATGTGCTTGCCGGTGGAAAGGTCCATCAGCGTGTCGCCGCCGAGGCGGGCGCTATAGACGCTCTTCTCCACCTCCTCCTCGATGGAGGAACCGAGGGCGGAGTTGCCGATGTTGGTGTTGATCTTCACGAAGAACTTGCTGCCGATAATCATCGGTTCAGCCTCGGGGTGGTTGGGATTGCACGGAATCACGGCGCGGCCCGCGGCCACCTCATCACGCACAAACTCGGGCGTAATGTAGCTTTCAGGGTCGTCCTTGCCGAGGTTCTCACGGATGGCGATGTACTCCATTTCGGGAGTCACCACGCCCTGACGGGCCAGCGCCATCTGGGTGAAGGCGACGCCCTTCTTGGCCTTCTTGGGCAGATAGGTCAGCGGGAAAGCCACCTTCTGTTTCTCCTCGTCCGACAGCTGCTCGTTGGTGTATTTGGATGTAAACTCCGTGAGCTGCACGAAGTTGTCGTCGTTGGCGTGCCACGCCTCGCGCAGACGCGGGATTCCCTTCCGCACGTCGTGCTGGTAGTCGGGGTCGGTGAAAACGCCGCCGGTATCATAGAGATTAATAGTTCCGTTGGGGATTCTTTGTCCCTCGACCACGGTGTCGGTCAACAGCACCTGCTTCATCCCGACCTCCACAGGGAAACGCTTCCCCTTCACGTGGATTTTCTGTATTCTGTTGTCGCAAGATTCCATAAAGTTAAAAGTTTAAAAAAAAAGTTTAGAGTTAAAAGTTTAAAGGTTAAAGGTAATAGGTAATAGGTAATAAGTATAAAGAGAGGATAGGTGCGTTGGAGACCTCCTACTTCATACCTTTTACTTTCTACGATATTTTTTCATCGTATAATCGTATAATCGCATCCTCTATAATTTTTCAGTTTTCCATTTCCTCCAAGAACGCGGTGAGGGGTGAGGTGGCGACGGCGGTGAGGCTGGTGGTGCCGAGGCCGGCGAGGTAGGCCTGACGTCCGGCGCGGATGCTGAAGGCGAAGGCTTCGGCCATCTGCACGGGGTCGCCGGCGATGGCGATGGCGGTGTTGATGAGGCAGGCGTCAGCGCCCATCTCCATGGCGCGGGCGGCGTGCGAGGGGGCACCGATGCCGGCGTCAATCACCACGGGAACATTGCTCTGCTCAATGATGATCTGCAGCATCTCCTCGTTCTTGATGCCCTTGTTGGTGCCGATGGGGGCAGCCAGCGGCATCACGGTCACAGCACCTAACTCCTCCAGCTGCTTGCACGCCACGGGGTCGGCCTGCACATACGGAAGCACCTTGAAGCCAAGTTTCACCAGTTCTTCGGTGGCTTTCAGCGTTTCGCGGGTGTCGGGTAGCAGGTACTTCGGGTCGGGGTGAATTTCCAGCTTCAGCCACTCGGTGCCGAGGGCGGCGCGGTTCATCTTGGCAGCGAAGACCGCCTCTTCCGCGTCGCGCACGCCCGAGGTGTTGGGCAGCAACAGGCACTCCTTCGGGATGAATTCGAGGACGTTCTCGCTGCCGCTGTCCTGCGTATTGAGCCGCTTGAATGCGGTGGTCACCATTTCCGCGCCCGAGGCGACGATGGCCCGGCGCATCACTTCGTTGGACGGGAACTTGCCCGTTCCGATGAACAGGCGCGAGCCAAACTCGCGGCCTGCAATAATCAGTTTGTCGTTCATTTTTATTTGATTTTTAGATTTTTAGAATCGTCGTGAAATATTTTTTCGGATGTTCGCCAGTACCCATGTATCCAACCAGTAATATCCGAAGTTTTTCAGTTCCATAGAACAATAATTTACTTTTATCTTCCTCTTTCTATTTCCTATCCCGTGCTATATACAGGTTGTTCTTCCGCACAATGGCTTTAACAAAATCTGCAGGCAACAGACTATAAAAATGCAGGTAGTATTCATAGCCGACATCAAGCTGCACATTGTGTCTTCCATTTGCAAGGATGCACCAATACTGCTCCCGCAAACATAGTTTCATCACGTAGTCAATGTCGTTTACCGACAGTCGATGCCCCTCCGTATACTGGCTTACAATCTGGTACATGGCCTTATTTTCATTATTGAATGCCTTAGCCCTACGAAGACCATAATCCTCAATGCCAACAACAGACAAATATTTGCACCCAGCAGCGGCTACAAGTTCCTTGACTGTACTGATGTATGCGTTTTCTACCTCAAGATACTGATCTTTGGTCAGTTCTTCTCCGTCAAAAATATTGCCAATATCCGACACCGAAGTCCATTCATCCTTCATATAAACGCCATGTTCATCATAAAATTCGGGACGATACTTGACAATCGAATACTTGTTAAGAAAGCAATGATTATCAATATCTTCCCAATTGCGAAGACATTGGACTTTATCTGATAGTTTCATGGTCATTTATGCAATTTTCCCTTTCTTGTCATCTTTTTTATTAATGTTCATTACTTACAAATTGAGAAACAACCGCAGCCACATTCTCACTTCCAATCACCCCACCCGACACTGCCACGCCGTAAACACCGGCTGCCCGCAGTTCGGGGAGGTCGGCGGGGGTGATGCCGCCGATAGCATACACCGGCAGCGCGTCCTTCCCCCTACCCTTCAGGATGCTTCGGTAGCCCTCGATGCCCAAGATCGGGGAGAGGTTCTTCTTGGTGCCGGTGAAACGGAACGGGCCCAGCCCGATGTAGTCGGCGCCGTCGCTGGTGGCCGCGGCCACGTCCGCCGCCGTGTTGCAGGTAGCCCCCAGCAAATAACGGCTGTCCGTCATTTCCTTGGCCGCCGCCACAGGCATATCGTTCTTGCCAACGTGCACCCCATCGAACAACCCGCTATCCAACAGGTGGATACGGTCGTCCACGGTGAGCAGGGCCGCGTGGCGGTCGCAGACAGGACGCAACGCCTCGGCGGCGGCCAGCACCTCACGGTCGGCGGCGTCCTTCATCCGGAGCTGCACGAAGCGCAGGCCTCCCTCCAGCACCGCCATCGCGCCATCCACATAACCGAAGCGGTCGTTGTAGTGGGTGATGAACATCGTGCGGGGCAACTCCCACAACGCCGACAGCAGGGCGAACGACCTGAAGCCGACCGCCTCCAACTGCGGGATATTGTCGAAGGTGACGCCCGACAGCGCACAGACGCGGTCGTCAAGGACGCCGTCATCAAACAGCCGCTTCAGTTCGCTCAGAGCAAAGCCCGAACGGTAGCCCTGCTTGCTGATGGAGTCGAAAACGGGCGACAGGAAACAGTAGTCGGCTTCGGCTTTCCATTGCAGGATTTCTTCAATGCTGTGACACGATACGGAAACGCGTTTCCCTTTCAGGTTCTCAGCGAGTTGCGGATTCCTCCGGTTGAGGTGCACCCCGCCGATGCCCATCTCTGCCGCAAGAGCGTGATGGTCGTGGAGAGTGAGCCGTTCACGCACATCCTGCGGAAACGGACGGAGGTACGCCCGCAGCTGCTCCTCAGTGAAGGCGGGCTTGCGGATGTGGAAATAGCACACCCGTCCAGAGCGGATCATTGCCGTGATGCGCTCCTGCTCCCGAAAAACGGGCTTCTCCGGTGTGATTCCTATCAGCCGCCGCATACCGCTCCAATGATGGTCACTTTGTCATTCTCTTTCAGCGGTGTGGTGCTCCAGCTGTCGCGCTCCACCACGTCGAAGCCGACCGCAACGGCCACGGGATTGTCGGACTTTATGCCGACCAAAGCGCACAATTGCTCCACCGTGCAGCCATCAGGCACTTCTTTGATTTTGTCATTTAAGATGATGTTCATATAGGTATAGCTTTTCAGTTTCTACTACCCCGCCCTTCGGGCACCCCTTCTACATAGAAGGGGAATTCTCTATTCTCCATTTCCAGAAGTGGTTCGTGCTCCCGTGCCCGCGACCGATTTTGCAATCTTTGGCCGCGACAATCGCTTGATAGACATACTCTTTGCCGAGGGCCACACTTTCTTCCAAGGAATGACCCTCTGCCAAGAAGGTAGCAATGGCCGACGAGAGCGTGCAGCCGGTGCCGTGGGTGTTTTCCGATGCTATCTTTTTGGCTGTGAAGGTTTTCACCTCGCCATTGCCCAACACCAGAACATCGGTCATTTCCTCCCCTACCGAATGGCCGCCCTTCACCAGCACATTCTGACAATGATATTGCTCAATGATGGCTTTGCCACTTTCCGCCATATCGCTGATGGTCTGGATTTTGCTTCCGCAGATGGTTTCCGCTTCCGTGAGGTTGGGCGTGAGGAGGGTGCAGACGGGGAACAGCTCCTTTTTCAGCAGGTCGAGAAAGCCGTCAGTGGCGAGGTCAGCGCCGCTGGTGGCCACCAAAACGGGGTCCAGCACCAGCGGATTGCGGTAGTCGTTGCGGCGCAAGGCGGCAGCGATGGCCAGCACGTTGTCGCAGGTATAGACCATCCCGATTTTGATGGCGGCCACGGGAATATCCTCCAACACCGCGTCAACCTGGTCGGCCAGCACGGTGGAATCCACCGCCTGTATCGCACGCACGCCGCAGGTGTTCTGCGCCGTCACCGCGGTGATGGCCACCGCCGCATAATGGCCCAAGGAAAAGATGGTTTTGATGTCGGCCTGGATGCCGGCACCGCCCACGGAGTCACTCCCCGCAATCGAGAGAACGCACTTTACTTCATTCATAATCCACTCATTTTAAATGAGATGCAAAAGAAAGAAAGTGGTTCTGAAGTTCAAATCCCTGGTTCGCATTACCGAACCGGTCAACGGGTATGATCTCAGCCTACTTTTAATTCAGCACCCCAATAAAACAGGCTGCAAAAGTACGCTTTTTTTCTGTGGTTTGAGCGGTGCAGTGTGAAAAAAATTCTGTATTTTTGCCCCCTGATTTGCAATAAAATATATGATTATGACAGCTTCATTTACCCCTACAGACCAAGAGTTTATCCGCCAACGCGGAAGCAATGTGGAAGACGTGACCCGCCAATTCGGTTACTTTGAAAAAGGCTTCGACTTTGCTGATCTGCAACGTGCCGCCACTGCCGGAGACGGCATCATCCGCCTCAACGACAGCGAGATTAAAGACCTTTTGGCCTCCTATCCCACCCTGCTCGGCGATAAGAAAGCTGTCAAGTTCGTGCCTGCTTCGGGCGCGGCCTCCCGGATGTTCAAGGAAGTTTTCTCCTACCTTGAAAATGATGATGAAGCTACCTGCAAAAAAGCATTACAACTCCTTCATTCACTAAAAGATTATGCCCTATACGACGACTTGGCCGCCATTATGCTGAAAGACGGGCTTTCATTGGAAAAAGAAATTGAAGCCGACAACTACAAAGTGGTTATTTCCTATCTTTTAGAGGATAAAGGATTAAATTATGGAAAATTACCGAAAGGATTATTGAAATTCCATCGTTATGCCGACCGCTGCCGCACCGCTATGGAAGAACATTTGGTAGAAGCGGCACTATACGCACGGGGCAAGGACGGCATCTGCCACCTGCATTTCACCGTATCACCGCAGCACCAGCCCCTCTTCGAGCAGCTTCTGAAAGAGATACAACATATATATGAAGAGCGTTTCGGCGTGAAATACGACATCTCGTTCTCCACGCAAGCGCCGTCCACCGACACGCTGGCGGCCACGGAGGACAACCAGCCGTTCCGCGATGCCGACGGCAACCTGCTGTTCCGTCCGGGCGGACACGGCGCCCTCATCAAGAACCTCAACGCCATTGATGCCGACATCGTTTTCGTAAAGAACATTGACAACGTGTTTTACGACGACACTGTGGCCGACACCGTCACATACAAGAAGGTGCTCGCCGCCTATCTTTTGCAGCTGCAAAAGCAGGTTTTCGACTACGTGCGACTTTTGAAAAACGGCCACCCCGATGAAAAAGATCTTATTGTAATACAACATTTTGTAAAAGAAAAGTTGCTTCAAGACGTGGCTCCCGAGAAGGAAGCATTAATAGCCATCCTCAACCGCCCGTTGCGTGTATGCGGCATGGTGAAGAACGAAGGCGAGCCTGGCGGCGGACCTTTCTTCGTAAAGAACAAGGCGGGACACACCTCCCTGCAAATCGTTGAATCATCGCAGATTGACAAAGGCAATCCGCAGCAGGCGGCCATCCTGCAAGGGGCCACACACTTCAATCCGGTGGATATGGTATGCTGCTTCCGCGATGCCGATGGCAAAAAGTTCGAATTAGACCGCTATGTGGATCCCGAAACGGGCTTCATCTCATCGAAGTCGTACGAAGGGCGGACGTTGAAAGCGATGGAACTTCCCGGCCTTTGGAACGGTGCGATGGCGCACTGGAATACGCTGTTCATTGAGGTTCCGCTCACCACTTTCCACCCAGTCAAAACGCTATTCGACCTGAAAAAATGACGCTTCTTCCAGCTAAAACCTGTTTTGCCCGATTTTATGTAACTTTTACCGCAAAAAAGCATATTTTATCTTCAAAATCATGCATTTGGTCATATTGTTCATAAATTCTGATAAAAACGAAAACGAAAACGGGACTTTTGATACTATCTTTGCCCCACTGAATAGTCCTCGTAAACGAGTACACATGTGATTAAAAATCAATACTTTAATAAAAACAAATCATTATGAAAAAGAGTTTTACATTTTTTAAAAATGCGTTTCTGCTGTTTTGCATCCTGACGATGGTGCAAACGGTATCTGCACAACGAATAGATATCGCCGGCTGGACATTCGCGAATACGACAAGCCAAGCTTCAGATCCGACTTACGCCGCCCAGTGTGGTGAGGGTATGATTTATTTGGACGGTTCCTTCGGCTCTGACACATGGACGATTGGTCTCAGCAATAGCGTCAACAACAGTGCCTCCTTCTATCTGTCGGGAATCAATCCGACAGAAGCCGTTTGTGGTGATGAAGCAGCAGGCAGCTCTCTCGGTCTTGGCGGAAGCGGTAACAACGGACATTCCATTGTATTTGCTATTGCTACCACGGGGTTGCAAGACATCCTGCTTTCCTATGATTTTAAAAGGACCGGTGCAGGCTTTAAGACGGCAACATGGGCCCACAGCACTGACGGGAGCAATTACACTACTGATACAACCATTACAGATGAATCGTCCTATACTTCAAGTTCCTCTGCCCCTGGCAGAAACTACATCATTGATTTTTCCAATGCTACCGACATCAATGATCAAGAGATGGTTTACATTCGGCTGACTGTTGACGGCGCAACCAGTGCGTCTGGCAACAACCGGTATGACAATATTCTTTTCACGGGTGCGTCTGATGTGCCTGCCGCCATCCAACCTGTTTTCTCAGTTACAACAGGAAAATTCTGCGTTCCCTTTGAAGTGACGATAACTTCCGAGACGGAAAATGCAAGCATCTACTATACCCTCGACGGAAGCGAGCCGGACAATGTGAGCGGGACTCTCTACGAAGGTGCCCTCACCATTAACAGTACTTGCACACTGAAAGCCAAAGCGTATGCCGACGGTCTTGCTGCCAGCTTTGAACAAAGCGCTGTCTATACCTTCCCAACAGAAGTAGCCACCATTTCCAATTTCAAATCCCAAAGCAACAACACCTACTGCAAGATCACCTGCCCCGTAACCGCAATCTTTCAAAGTGGGAATTACCTCTTTGTAGAAGATGATAGCCATACGGGACTTTGCCTCTACCAGAACGGCGGAATTGGCACAGAGTTCACTAATGGGGATATCATCACCGACGGAATTTGCGGGACAAAGACCACTTATCAGAACCTCATCGAATGTCTGAACCCCGAATTCGTGAACCCCACTGCCACAGCAGGAGCACCTATTGAACCTGTCACCGTCACGATGGCACAGCTGCGCACAAACTGGGACAACTACGATTCCCGCTTGGTCACCATCAGCAGTGTCACGTTCGAACAGGGTGCAATCCCCAGCTCCACTAATTTCAACAATAATTACCAGAAAGTCTATCAGGGTATCGATTCCCTCGGCTGCGCCAACACCTTTGGCACTATTTCTGGTGTCCAAGCACCCGTCTCTTTGGCCAATGTAACCGGCCTCCTGCTCAACAACGCCACTATCAAGCGCATCTCCCCGCGAAATGCCGAAGACATTGTTGACCTTCTTCCCTCCCTTGCCATCGTCAGCCCGACGGAAGGCCAGATTATCGAACAAGGAACGCCTGTCCATGTGGACCTTGAACTCGATAACTTCAACTTTGAAAACGGGAGTATGATTGAGGGCAAACTCCTCATCAACGGCGAAGCCGTAGCCACCCAATATCTGCACAGTGACACGGAACTCGCCACATTCGAGAGCATGGATCTCTCCTCTCTGATGACCATTTTTGGCGAATATACACTCATCGTCTCCCTCGTTGATGCAAACAACCAGCAATTCCCAATTCCAGCTACCGACACCGTCCATTTCACCTACAGTGCCCTCTACATTGCCATTGAAACAAATGAAACCGTACTGGAATTCACCGAAACAGGTGAAAGCCACACCTTCACTGTCACGGGTTACCACTTAGCCGAAACCATCACTCTCACCGTTGACAATGACAACTTCACCCTGTCACCCACCTCACTTGCGGCCACGGCTGATGCCGAAACCGTAACAGTCACTTTCACTGGCGACGCTTCCGCTACGGGCACACTCACCCTCACCTCCGGCAACACAGTCTCCACTGTAGCCCTCCATGCCGTCATCCCGATTGATGAACTTATCCTCTCTGTGGGCTTTGAGCCAAATGAAGGCTTCTCCAGTGCCTCTAACTATCAGAATGACGATCCCAACTATCTGGGACCTGATGGGCAAAAATGGGGCGGTGTTCACGGTTGCGTCTCAACCAGCAGTGCCATTTCTGGATCCCAATCCATGCAAATGAGATATTACTTCAGCAACACCAGTCCCCACTATGGTCACATGGGCTATACCTACACCAATTTTGATGTTCACAATGTGACAAAAGTGGAGTTTGACGCCAAAGTTTCTACAGGCAGCAACTTAAAGCTAATGGTCAGTTTCTCCCACGACGGTGGTGAAACCTATGAGGGCGATTCCCTTTACAATACGACCGCCACAGCCCAACACTTCACTTATAACATTTCCGATTCGGGGCAATATTACTCCGTACGCGTGAAATTTGCCTATGTTGTACCTGAAGAGATCACCGCTTCTGGCAGTAATCTCCAACTCATCATTGATGCTGTCGATTTTTACGGTGTTACCGGTCTTGACGCCAATGTGGTGGAAACGCCTGTCATTTCCGAACCCTCCGGCACGTATCTGAACCCGCTGACGGTCAGCATCACATGCGAAACCGAAGGAGCACGCATCTACTACACCACTGACGGCACCACGCCTGATGAGAACAGCACCTTGTACGAAAGCGCACTCAACATCAGTAGTTCCTGCACCCTGAAAGCCAAGGCCTTCAAAGGCGGTATGGATCCGAGCAACACGGCCATTGCCGAATACAACTTCCCAATTGAGGTTTCCACTATCGCCGATTTCAAGGAAGCAGGAGCCGCTGACAACAGCATCACCTACAAGATTACAGGAGATGTCACTTTTGTTTACCGCAACGCCCGCCGCATTTTCATCGAAGATGCCACCGGCGGCCTGCTCGTCTATGACAACAACAATCCCGTGGTGACGGGCAGCTACAACGAAGGAGATGTCATCAGCGGCGGCATCGTCGGCACCTACACCGTTTACAACGGCATGTCCGAAATGATTCCCACGGCCGACTGGGCTGAAGCCTCCGGCAACGTTACGGTAACCCCCGTTGTGGCCACTACCGCCGATGTCACGGGGGACTTCGCCACCTACGAAGCCCGCCTCGTCCGCATCAATGCCGGCGTTTTCACAGAAGAGGCCTCCTTTAATACCAGCGAGTACACGGAAGCTACCTTCACCGATGCTGTCGGCGAGATTGTCTTCCGCAACCAGTTCAAAACATTAGATACCATCGTGAATGCCGGTGATTCCGTGGATGTCATCGGTCTGGCCGCCATCTATGTTAACAATGGCACCACCACTTACCAGTTGTTCCCGCGCACCAACGCCGACATCATCCCGATTGTTTCAGAACCCGAGGACACAACCGTCACGCCTCCTGACGATACCGTCAGCATCCACACCTTTGTTCCAGTCCTCCTCACGGTTTATCCGAACCCAACGACCGACATCATCACCGTCTCCACCGACCGTGACGGCGGCAGCCTCGAAATCCTCAACGCTTTCGGGCAGGTGATTTATCGCAATGAAAGCCCCGTCTATCCGACGACAGTCGATATGAGCAAAAACGCCGCCGGCCTCTATTTCGTCCGTGTCATCACCACAGACAAACGGATCGCGATTGTCAAGGTCTCCAAAGAGTAATTTTCACAGACAACACATCATCAATTTATTATTAACCAAAACCAAATTATTATGCTGATTGACTTTTTCACACACCACCGCATGGTGGCAATGTTGTTGGCCATTCTCGTAGTGATTATCCCGTTTATCATCTACTATGTGACTGTGGCCAAAAGACATCACCCGAAAGGGCTCATCGCTGCGGCGTTGAGCAACATGGGAGAACGCTTCGGATACTATATCATGAACGCTATTCTCCTGCTCTTCCTCGTCTCCAAGTTCGGTCTTCCCGACGGAACTGCCGGTCTGATCTACTCCGTTTTTTATTTCGGAATCTACGTATTGAGCCTCGTCGGCGGTATCATTGCTGACCGTACCCAGAACTACAATGGCACTATCCAGTGGGGTCTCATCATTATGTCATTAGGGTACATCGCCTTAGCTATTCCGTTATTCAGTATGGACAATGGAATCATCTGCGACGGCAATGGACAATGGTGGAGCATTCTCATCTTCACCTGTGTCGCCCTTCTTTTCATTGCTTTTGGTAATGGCCTTTTCAAGGGCAACCTTCAGGCTCTGGTCGGTAAGATGTACGACGAATTTGAGGCTGAAGCTGCCAAGAAAGGCGATGAAGCCCTCCGTGAGGCCAAAGACAGACGTGACTCCGGTTTCCAGATTTTCTACGTGTTCATCAACATCGGTGGCGTGCTGGCTCCCTTCGTTGCCCCGTTGCTCCGCGAATGGTGGCTCAAAGTCCACAACTTCACCTACAATTCCGATATGCCCGAATTGTGCCACAAGTATCTTTCTGACGGTACCGTCACGACCAAATTCACTGAAACCATGAACAGTTCCGTATTGTCAGGTGCTTCCTACACTGACTATACGGCCTTCTGCTCCGACTATATCACTGTTTTCAATGAAGGTATTCACTTTGCCTTCATTGCTTCCGTCATCGCCATGCTGATCTCCCTGACGATTTTCTTCATCACCAAGAAGAAATTTCCCCAGCCGGCAAAGAAAGAAGCTGCTGCTGTCGTTGAATACACGGAAGAGGAGAAAGTGGCCATGGCCAAAGAAATCAAGCAGAGACTTTATGCCCTGTTTGCCGTCTTGGGTATCGCCATCTTCTTCTGGCTCTCCTTCCACCAGAATGGCCAATCGCTGTCAGTTTTTGCCCGCGACTTCGTGCAGACCGATGCTATTGCTCCTGAAATTTGGCAGGCTTTGAACCCGTTCTTCGTCATCTTCCTTACGCCCATCGTGATGATTGTTTTTGCGGCATTGGCAAGAAATGGCAAGTCCATCTCCACCCCGCGCAAAATCGCCATGGGTATGGGTATCGCCGGCTGTGCCTACTTGTTCCTGATGATTATCTCCATGATCCACAACTATCCGTCTGGAACTGAGTTCCGCGCAATGGATGCCGCTACGATGGCCGCACAAGGGTTAGCAAAAGCCTCCCCGTGGGTGTTGATCATCACCTACTTCTTCCTGACCGTTGCTGAGTTGTTCATCTCCCCGCTGGGTCTCTCCTTTGTTTCCAAAGTGGCCCCGCGCCACATGGTCGGCCTTTGCCAAGGTCTCTGGTTAGGTGCCACCGCCATCGGCAACCTGATGATCTGGGTCGGCCCCGTCATGTACAATGCTTGGCCCATCGAATATTGCTGGTTGGTCTTCCTCGCCGTCTGCGCCGTCTCCATGGGCATTATGCTCGGAATGGTCAAATGGCTCGAACGGGTCACGAAGTAATTCTGTTTTATACCAATAACAAAAAGGGCGCGGAAACACTCCGCGCCCTTTTCTTTTTGTCCTATATCCAATTGTCTAAAAGACCGTCACAATGCCCTTGTACATTTTGGCTTTGTGCCATTTGGCCTTCAACTTGATATAATAGACGTAAGTTTCGCCACTTATCCATTTCCCGTTTATGGAACCGTTCCATTTGAAATGAGGCTCTTCCGACTGGAAGACCAGCATACCCCAACGGTCGAAAATCTTGATTTCAAACTTCTGAAGTTCCAACGTTTCTGGGATTGTCACACAAAAAACATCGTTAATACCATTCAAATCAGTAGGTGTGATTGCATTAGGGATGTACAGTTCGGCATCCGGACAAGGTATAAAGTTGACGAAGTCCGTTGCTGTACATTGGTGGTCAATAGCCGTGGCGATATACATTCCTGGTGAAGTGACCGTAATCGTCTCCGTCTGCTCACCACTACTCCATTTTATGGCTTCACCTTGTATGGTCGCCGTCAGTTGTACAGAACCATCCTCGCACAAATCACCTTCACCCACTGCAATTTCCACCTGCGGGTCATAGACAGACAAATTCAAGGTAATGACACTATCACACCCGTATGCAGATTGCATCGACTGGGTATAGGTACCCGCCTCTGTCTGGTTGAAACCGTAGCGGCTATACACTTCACCCTGACAGATGGAAGCATTGATTGTATCCACTACCGGTTCTCCGAAACCGTACAGGAAGGTGGTCGTAGCGCTTGTGCAATGGAACCGATCCCACACCGTAACAGTATAGTGCGTGGGTTCTGTGGGATCCGAAATGAAACCCGTGGTCAAAGAGTGCGGGTCGGACAAAAGGTCTGCCGGGGTCCATTGTATTTCACCAGGCATACCATTTTCCACCGATATGGAAATTTCGTCAACAGGCTGGCAAACAATAACATCCTCAGAGGACACTTCAATACCCGCATTTTTACACACATAAAGAGTAATGGTAATGCCTTCTTGGCAGACTATGCTCTCATAATAGATGTTCAATTCGAGGGTATCAGGGGTAAAGTCACCAATGGCGCGTACAACAATAGTGGCAGAAGTCTGTCCGGCAGGGATTGTGACTGTCGGCGGCAATGCAGCCACATCCACCCCGTTGATTGCAGTTCCCGAATAGGTGAGCGGGATCACCACGTCCTGATTCTGCGGCTCGTTCAGATTGAAAGTAACAGTACATGTGTTACAATCCTGCACCACAATCGGCAAATCTTCACGATCATACACCAAATTTGACATCGTTGCATCGGCGGAGAAACTCTGCCCCTGCAAGAAAACTCCAGAATCATACATATCATCGGTCACATTGGCAATAGCCAACTTAATATGGTACCAACGGCACGGCACCACCGAAAAGGTAGCAGCAAGCGGGCCGACGTATGCGTCATACTGCATCCATGGCGAGTCTTCAGGGACAGTGTGGTAATAACTTGAATAGCTGCTTGCATTCACATTATTGATGGTAACCGGCACATTCGTGTTGGGAATCAAAGCGACATTAGAGGTCTGGTTCGTGGTGAGATCGGTGACAAAAAAACCGAAGGCATCATTGTAACTTTCACCCACCCATTCAGGATACTCCTCAGAAGCAAAGACATAGTTGAATGTGACCATGTTGGAAGTCGTCATAAAGTCAAACTCCAAGACAGCCGGATTTTGCAATTCATTGATCACTTCTATGAGAATACCCAGCAAATATACATACTCCGTACCGGCAACATCTTCTAACTCAGTACATTCCACAGAATTTGAAACTTCTTCAGTAGCCGCATCATCGTCATTGGGTCCCTCTGCCACCGAAACATCTCCCGTAGTAAGAACTAGTCCGTCCGTGAATGTCAGCCCCGGAAAGCCAGAGAGATTGTTGGTAAATGTTCCTAACTGTGCCCCCGTGGTAGAGTTTAGCGTCCCACCGTTGTTATTAAACCGGACATCTCGCACAAGAACACCCTCCCCCACAAATACGGAGTTAACCAGTTCCTCTGCTGTCCGCCCGTTGGACGACTGCACCGATATTTGCGCGTGCAATGCTCCAGACAGCACAAACAAAAGCACTGCCAGAATAGTACCTTTTATCCATTTTTTAATCATGTGTGCAAGATTTTTGTTATTTACATACAAAAGACGACAAAAAATGTTGCTTGTTGCACTGTTTTTAATAAAAAAAAACTATCGGTGCAAAAACTTCCTTTTTACCGTTGCGCCAACACTTTTTACCACCACTCTTTCATTGAAAGCCACTACAGCCAGATAAACCAACAGAAGCCCTGTATTCAGCACAAATACCAAAGTCTGACTTTCGGGACGGAAATAAACGCTGACAGCATACAATCCCAACGCCAAAGCGAAGTAACCGAGAATGGTCCAAACAGGATAGGGAACAAAGTATTTTTTCTGCCCGACAAAATAGGAAAGCAACATACACGTGCCGTAGCCCACGAAACCTCCCCACGCACACGCCATATAACCGTACTGCGGCACGAAGACGAAATTCACGGCCAACAGCAGGGCGCAACCGATGCCAGAGAAGAGGGCGCCCCACCATGTCTCATCCGTCAGCTTGTACCAGAACGACAGGTTGAAATAGATACCCATGAAAATCTCCGCCATCATCACAATCGGCACCGCTCGCAACGCCTCCCAATAGTCGGCTTTGACGATATATTTCAGGATGTCGATGTAAAAGACCACACACAGGAAGGCCAGCAGCGTGAACATCACGAAATACTTGGTGGCCAGGGCCTGAAACTCCTTGTTGTTTTTGTCTTTGTGACCGCCAAAGACCAGCGGTTCGTATGCGTAACGAAAGGCCTGCGTGATCACGGCCATAATCATGGCAATCTTGACACACGCCCCGTAAATGCCGAGCTGCACTTCCCCCTCCTGCCCCGGCACAATGAAGCGGAAACATATCTTGTCAGCCACCTGGTTCAAAATACCTACAAGCCCCAACAAAAGCAGCGGGAAAGCATACCGGATCATCTGCTTAAGAAGAGCAAAATCAACCCCGCTGCGGATTCTTTTCAGTTCGGGGATGAAACCGAGCGTGATGCCCGCCGTGCATATCAGATTAATCCAGAAGATATAACCCACCTGATAGGACGGGTCGTACCATGCCATCATATCGGGATGGCTTTGGGCGAGCGCGGGGGCCGCAAGGAAGATGAACAGGTTCAGGCCGATATTGCAGAAAATGAAGGCCAGCTTGAGGAAAGCGAACTTCCAGGCTTTTTTGCGGCGGCGGAGGTCGGCGAACATGATGGCTTGGAAGGCATCAATGGCAACGATAACTGCCATCACCTCAATATATTCGGGATGGGCGGCATAGTCGAGGGCGACGGAAATCGGCTGAAGGAAGACCGTACACAGCAGCACGAAAAATGCCGAAAGTGCGCCCACGAACAGCAGCGAGGTGGAGTAGGCCTTTTCGGAATCCACGCCGTCTTTGTTGGCAAACCGGAAGAAGGTGGTTTCCATGCCGAAGGTCAGGATGACCAGCAACAGCGCCGTATAGGCGTAAAGGTTCGTCACCACGCCGTAGCCGCCGGACTCCGCCGCAATCTTGTAGGTGTATAGCGGGACGAGCAGGTAATTCAGAAAACGCCCTACGATGCTGCTCAATCCGTAAATGATGGAATCGCTGAAAAGACTCTTTAACTTGCCCATAGACTGGATTTTCTCAAAAACGGGACAAAAGTAAAGCAAAAGAATCTCCTTTTAGCATTTTTTAGCAATGAAATCTCACCAATGGATTGTTTAAAACATCAAAATATCCTCGTATCATCGCATCCTCGCATATACAAAAAATAGCGGGAAAATCTGCCAACAATTTTGTATATTTGCCAACTTTTTGAAAATGGGAACAGAAAATACAAACAATTAATAATCAGCAAAATAAAAATCAATATGGAAAAATTAATCATTACCGCTGCCATTTGTGGCGCCGAAGTGACGAAAGAACAGAATCCCGCAGTGCCCTATACCGTGGAAGAAATCGTGCGTGAAGCCAAGTCCGCCGTGGACGCCGGCGCCGCCATCGTGCACCTGCACGTCCGTTTCGACGACGGCACCCCCACCCAGAGCCGCGACCGCTTCCAAGAGTGCGAGGAAGCCATCTACAAGGCCTGCCCCAACGTGATTCTGATCCCCTCCACCGGCGGCGCCGTCGGCATGACCCCCGACGAACGTCTCCAGTCCACCGACACCAACCCGATTCCGGAAATGGCCACTTTGGACTGCGGAACCTGCAATTTCGGTGATGAGATTTTCGACAATACGATGCCCACGATGCGTGCCTTCGGCAAGCGCATGATCGAACGCGGCATCAAGCCCGAATACGAGTGCTTCGAGATGGGACACCTCGACACCATCCTCACGATGGCCCGCAAGGGTGAGGTTCCCGGCGCCCCGATGCAGTTCAACTTCGTGCTCGGCGTTCCCGGCTGCACCCCCGCCACCGTTCCGAACCTCTGCTGGATGGTGAACGCCATCCCTGCCGGTAGCACCTGGACCGTCACCGGCATCGGCCGCCACGCCTTCCCGATGGCCGCCGCAGCCATCGCCATGGGCGGCAACGTGCGCGTCGGCTTCGAGGACAACCTCAACCTCGCCAAAGGCGTGCCCGCCAAATCCAACGGCGAACTCGTGGCCAAGGTGGTCCGCATCGCCAACGAACTCGGACGCGGCATCGCCACCTCTGACGAAGCCCGCCAGATCTTAGGTCTCAAAGCCCGCTAATCCGCTGATTAACCTATAGCAACGATGTCAAAGGTCGTCATCATCACCGGAGCCGACGGAGGAATGGGACAGGAACACGTCCGCGCCACCGTCAAAGCAGGCTACGAAGTCGTCATGGGCTGCCACCATCCCGAAAAGGGGCAGGCCGTCCGCGACCGCCTCGCCGCCGAGACCGGTGGCTCCATCTCCGTGATTCCTCTCGACCTCGCCTCGTTCGACAGCATCTACGCCTTCGCGGAGGAAGTCAAAAACCGATTCGGCCACGTGGACCTGCTGCTCAACAATGCCGGCGTCCTCCTGCACAAAGCCGGACAGACCGAACAAGGCATCGAGAAGACCGTGGGTGTCAACTACGTGGGGCACTACCTGCTCACGCGGCAGCTGCTGCCCCTCATACCCGCCGGCAGCCGCATCGTCAACATGGTGTCGCTCACCATCCGCTACGGCAAAATCGACCACGACATCTTCACCCCCGTGGACGAGAAGCACTTCAACCGCTTCCGCACCTACTCCGACTCCAAGCTGGCCCTCCTCTACTTCACCCTTGACCTCGCCGACGAACTGAAAGACAAGGGCATCCTCGTCAACTGCGCCGACCCTGGCATCGTCAGCACCAACATCATCCGGCAGGGCAACGTTGTGGTGGACAAGCTCTGCGACTGGTTCTTCCGCCCCATCATCTACCAACCGGCAAAAGGAGCCAGCACCATGCTCCACCTCGCCCTCACCCCCGACCTTAACGTCACCGGCAAATGCTACGCCAACAAGAAAGAGGTGAAGCTGAAACGGGAGATGATTGACAATCCGTACCGGAAGCAGCTGCATGACAAAACCGAGGAACTGATAAGCGAACTACGTGGAAGGCAGGAAGGGACAGGATTTGAAGGGTAGAAGGTAGAAGGTAGAAGGTAAAAGGTAAAAAGTAGAAGGCAAAAAGTTATTTAGTACAAAAAGGAAATCCTCATACCTCATACCTTTTATATTATACAAAAGAAAATAAGAACACCGTATAAACCATCAGAAACTGATATGCTAAAGATTGAGAATTTACACGTTTCCATCAAAGGGAAAGAGATATTGAAGGGTGTCAATTTGGACATCAACAAGGGCGAAGTTCACGCCATCATGGGTCCCAACGGTACGGGCAAGAGCACGCTCGCGTCGGTGATTGCCGGCAAGGAGTTGTTCGAGGTCACCGAAGGGAGCATCACCTACAACGGAAAGGATCTGCTGGCGATGCCGATTGAGGACCGCGCCCGCGAAGGCATCTTCATCGGCTTCCAGTATCCGGTGGAAATCCCCGGCGTGAGCATCACCAACTTTATGAAGACCGCCCTTGAGGAAATCCGCCTCTACCGCGGACTTCCGCCGCTCACGGAACTGGAGTTCCGCAAGCTGATGAAGGAGAAGGCCAAAATCGTGGAACTCACGGAAAAACTCAGCAACCGTTCGGTGAACGAGGGCTTTTCAGGCGGTGAGAAGAAACGCAACGAAATCTTCCAGATGGCCATGCTCGAGCCCACTCTCTCCATCCTCGACGAAACCGACTCCGGCCTTGACATCGACGCCCTCCGTATCGTCGCCAACGGCGTGAACCAGCTCAAGTCGCCTGACAACGCCACCGTGGTCATCACCCACTACCAGAGACTGCTGGACTACATCGTCCCCGATTTCGTCCACGTCCTTTTCGACGGCAAAATCGTCAAGAGCGGCCCGAAGGAACTGGCTCTCGAGCTCGAACACCGCGGCTACGACTGGATCAAAGAAGAATACGAACAAAACCTGCAATAACACGCGATGACTCCTTTCACACAATATATCAAGGACTTATACAGCGACATCAAGGAGCAGCTGCCCGGCGCGGGCAACAACGCTGTTTCCGAGATCCGCGAAAAGGGGCTGATGGAACTTGTGGAGCGGGATTTCCGCACCTATAAGAAAGAGAACAAGGCCATCTTCGAGAAGCACATCGCCTGCGCTTCCGGCATGAAGCCGCAGCTCACTCCCCCGCCCTACCGCCCCGTCGAGGAGTATTTTCACTGCAAGGTGAAGGACTTCGACACCCGCATGTGCATCTTCCTCAACGGCTGGTACGTGCACAACGGCAACCCGCTCTGCGTCGAGGATAACGGCATCATCGTCGGCTCCCTGTTCGAGGCACTCCGCCAATACCCGAAGCTCGTCTTCCAATACCTGATGGCCGAGAACTCCAGCCGCGAAGACTCCCTCTCCGCCATCAACCGCACCCTGTTCAACGACGGTCTTTTCGTCTATATCCCTGACAATGTTGTCGTTGACAAACCCATCCAGCTGATTTCGCTCACCGATTCTCCCGACGAACTGCTCCTCAACAACCGAAACCTCATCATCGTTGGCAAGAATGCAAAAGTGTCGTTCATCCAGTGCGACGACTCCATCCAGTTCAAACCGAGCTTCATCAACAACGTCACCAAGATTTATTTGGACGAAAACGCCGACTTCTCCTACTACAAGATGGAGAATAAGAACCCGGAGTCGCTGCTGTTCAACGAGGTGGATGTGGAGCAGAAAGGGCATTCGCACTTCTACTCCAACGCGATGACTTTCAACACAGGCTATCTTCGCAACAAAATCAACGTCTTCCTGAAAGAGCCCTTCGCTGCTACGAAAATGTACGGGCTGTACCTTGTGGACAAAAAACAGCATGTGGACAACCAGATTTTCATCGATCACCAAGTGCCTGATTGCGAAAGCTATCAGCTGTACAAGGGCATTGTAGATGACGAAGCCGTCGCCAATTTCCTCGGTCACGTGGTCGTGCGGCAGGATTCGCAACAGACGGTGGCGTCGCAGACCAACCGCAACATCACGCTTACGGACAACGCCCGCGTCACTTCAAAGCCATTTTTGGAAATCTACGCCGACGACGTGAAGTGCAACCACGGCACCACGGTCGGGCAGCTGGACGAGGAGGCGATGTACTACTTGCGCACCCGTGGCATCTGCGAGGTGAATGCCCGTCGTCTGCTGATGCTGGCCTTCGCCAACGAAATCGCCGAATTCATCCAAATCGACTCATTGAAAGCTCGTTACAAGGAGATGATCCGCAAACGTCTGAACGGCGAGCTCACCATCTGCGACCAATGCGTGCTGCACTGCCCGCACTTGGGGATGGAATAAAATAATATGTAGAGACGTTTCATGAAACGTCTCTACAACCCAATATTACATATATGCCGGAATATTGTAGAGACGCAAAATTTTGCGTCTCTTCATTTTTAATCCCTATTCTCTTCCGCTGCCAATATTCTGCTGTGGTGCTTCAATGTCCTGAGCACCAGCATCAGCACGAACATCACGGCGCAGATGATGCCAGATACCCGCAGCCAGCACACCTCCGACCAATGTCCGAAGTTCACCATTGCGAAGCGGATGTAGTCCACCAGCGTGAAACAGAGGGTGATGGCGAAAATGCCGGAATATTCGCGACGCAGCACCGACTTGAAATGGAAGGGCACGTCCCCCTTCTCAAACTGGCTCCACTTCGGCCAGAACGCCGGCACGGTGACGGACCAGTCGAGGTACTCCTGACCGAACTCCCGCTCCAGAAAGCGCTCCTCCGCATACATGATACGCTCGTAGTAAAGCCAATACACCAGCGACACGCACACAAGGAAGGGAATGTTGCCGATGAACAAGAGCAGCCCCAACCACATCAGGTAGTTGCCGAGGTACAGCGGGTGACGGACAACCGAATAGATACCTTTGGTGTTCAATGACTTGGCCACCTGTTTGTCGGTGTTACGACCGGAAGTGCCGTGCGGGGTCGTGCCGATAGTGTAGGCACGCACCACAATGCCCGCAAAAGAGACGAGCGCCGACACGATGGCGACGGCAATCTGCCAACCGCACGGAAGCGCGGCCACCCCGATGCCAGGGTTGAGCGACAGGATCAGGACGGGCGAACAGGCAAGGAATACGAAAACCGGAACGATACCCCGGTGACGGAACAGGAAATTGCCTGATTTTTCAAAGGAATGGAGCAGGGCCATACGGAAAAAGTTATAAAAAAAACGCTCTTGCAAGCGTTTTTTGGTTTATAGGGGAAATTGTAACGATTAACCTCTCTTTTCTTTGATACGGGCTTTCTTGCCGGTAAGGCCGCGGAGGTAGAAAATGCGGGCTCTGCGAACCACACCGCGCTTGTTGACCACGATATCCGTGATACGGGGGGAGTTGAAGGGGAAGATTCTCTCTACACCAATGCCGCTCGAAATCTTGCGGATGGTGAAGTTCTTGGTAGCACCAGCTCCGGCAATCTGCAGGACAACGCCCTGGAAGTGCTGGATACGCTCCTTGGAACCTTCAATAATCTTATAGCCGACCGTAATGGTATCACCGGATTTGAATTTCGGATAATCTTTCTTCTCTACGAAAGTGTCTTCAACGTACTGAACTAATGGCTGTTTCATCTCTTTTATATTTACTTCTTTACTTCAAATTTTGAGGCTGCAAAAGTACAACTTTTTTTTATATAAAAAACATTTTACAACTTTTTTATTGAAAGATTTATAAAAGAAGGAATTAGATCGGTTTTTACTGTCAAAAAAATCTCTATTTCAATAGGATAAAACCTTCTGTAAATCCGTTTTTGGAATCTTTCGGGCAGAAAAATGACACCGGTGACAGATTCAGACGAACGGGGTTTTTCGGATGTCATACACCGGCACGCCCAACGCTTCCGACAATGCGCCGCACGCCCGCTCCGAGTCCATCACATAACCCGTCGGTGACCACGGGTTCAGACAGATGCACAGCAGCCGCGCACGCATCAGCATACGGATTTTCCCGCCCTTCTGCAGGTACGCACTCACCGATACGGGAGAGGCAAAAATGCGGGTGAAGTCCCTGAGCACCAGCGTGGTGTCCGCCACCTGCGGCTGCTTGCGGAGAAAATCGAACAGGTTGTCCCCCACCGCCCCGCTCACATAAAGGGTGCCCCCGTGCTCGAAAAGGCGCGACTTGCTCTTCTCCAACAAAAAAGCGGAGGAGATGCCGAGATCGACCAAACCGCCGTCGGTGAAGGCATAGATGCCCGACTCAATCTCCAGCATTTCGGGAACAAGCGGGCTTTCAAAGGCAGGGATTTTCAGCAGGTCGTAAACAAAACGGGTTTTCCGCACCAGCTCACCGATGTTAGGCGACAATGCGGCACCGGTGGCCAATACCAGCGCATCCGTGACCGCGGGGGAACCCAGACTCTTGCGGGAAAGAGCCCCGTCCACGAAGACCGTCCGCGCCCCAAGCTCCTGCAACCGACGGATCACGCCCCGAACCTGCCCCGTGGCGGTCGGACCAGCCAAGACAGCCTTCCCCGTGGTCACGGCACGGGCCACAACCAGACGACCCAACGCCGTCTGCATGCCCCCGATGTCCAAAATCTCGGAAGTGAGCCGCCGCTCACGGTAGAAATTCTCTGCCGTGACAAACAACGTGCCGTTGTTCAGGACGATTTCCGGCTTCTCCGTACCCGTCACCTGATCCAGCGACTCGCCGTCGATGCCGATGGAGGTGACGCCCGCAAGGTGCCCACGGGCGGCACAGCCCGCCAAAATGTACTTCAAACACTCGGTCTTGCCGGTGTTCTTCGCCATCCCTACCACGGACACAGAGCGGTTTTCCAGAATTTCGTCGAAAACAGACATATCTCACAAAATCGGCGGCAAAGTTACAACAATTATATCAAGTAAAAAGTAAAAGGTGATAAGTAATAAGTAATAAGTAATAAGTAATAGGTAATAGGTGATAAGTATGAAGAGAGGCTGTGCGCTGCAACCTCCTACCTTATACCTCCTACTTTATACACTATCCTTTTATCGCGTAGCCAAACAGCACATCCACTTTAACCTTGAAAAAACTTGACAAACTATAAACTAATTATTCGTACTTTTGCGCTCCGTTTTTTCAGAACAAAAAGCAGACAGGAATATGAGAACCAGACTGAGTGTCAATGTCAACAAGATCGCCACGCTGCGCAATGCGCGCGGCGGCAACATGCCCAACCTGCTCCAGGTGGCCAAGGATTGCGAACGTTTCGGAGCGGAAGGCATCACCGTGCACCCGCGGCCCGACGGCCGGCACATCCGCTACAACGACGTTTACGACCTGAAGCGGATCGTCACCACCGAGTTCAACATCGAGGGGTATCCGTCGGAGTCGTTCAACGAATTGGTGTGCGAGGTGGAGCCCACGCAGGTGACCCTCGTCCCCGACGCACCCGACGCACTCACGTCCAACGCCGGCTGGGACACCGTCCGCAACGAACTGCTCCTCCGCAACCTCATCGAAGCGTACCACCGCAAAGGTATCCGCACCTCCATCTTCGTCGATGCCGACGTGGAGATGGTGAAGGCCGCTGCACAGACCGGCACCGACCGCATCGAGCTCTACACCGAAAGTTATGCCCGCTACTATCCCGAAGACCCGGCAGCCGCCATCCACGACTTCGTACTGGCGGCGGAAGAGGCCCGCATCCAGAACCTCGGTCTCAACGCCGGCCACGACCTCTCCCTCGTCAACCTGCAATATTTCGCCAAGCACATACCGGGCCTCCTCGAAGTCTCCATCGGACACGCCCTGATCTGCGACGCCCTCTATTTCGGCCTCGAAAGCACCATCCACCAGTACCTGCAACAGCTGGTTTTCTAACCTCCTCCCGCCCTCCGCCCTTTTCAACTCCCCCCTGTTGATTTTTTTTCAAAATCTGTTATACGCTGTGATTTTTTTTATAAATTTGCAGCGCATTTTTGTATTATGCTATAATAAGATTTTTATATCATAAAATATTGACTAATAAAACGATAACCAAACACTCGGTACAAAAAAGTAACAAACTGCTTTGTACGGAGTATTATAAATTGAAAACTGAAAAATTCCCCTTCTATGTAGAAGGGGTGCCCGCAAGGGCGGGGTAGTAGAAAATTGAAAATTGAAAATTGAAAACTGAAACCATACTATTTACAATATATAAATTATGACCTACTCACAGATAGCACAACTGGAACTGATGAATGCGGCCGCTAATGTCGCTTCACAAGAGGACCTCGATTCATTGAGGCTCACCCTCTCCCTATTCTTTGCTGAAAGGGCGCAACAAGCCATTGACAAAATGTGGGACGACGGTATCCTTGACCAAGCAAAACTGGACCAGTTACGCGGACAGCATCTTCGCACTCCTTATAAAAACTGTTAGTAATGCGCTACATTGTTCTTGACACCAACTGCCTCATACAGGCGCTACCGACAGGAAGTCCTTATCATAAGGTTTGGACGGACTTTCTTGATGGTCATTATCGTTTGTGTGTCAGCAATGAGATTCTTTCAGAGTACGAAGAAATACTTTCACGTCTCACTTCACCCGAAGTGGCACATAACGTGGTGGAAGCCATCGCACGCCACCCTTTAACCTGTTACCGCGAAGCCTATTATCATTTCCGATTGCTGTCCGATGTGGACAAAGACGATGACAAATTCGTGGATTGCGCCATTACTGCCAATGCCGATTACATCGTAACTGAAGACACTCATTTCAAAATACTCAAAAGAATCCCCTTCCCCCTACTGACTGTTCTCACCTTAGATGAATTCGTAAACAAACTGAAAACTGAAAATTTGTGAATGCGATTATACGATGAAAAGATGAAAAGATTACACCTATAACCTATCACCTATTACTTATCACCTATCACCTGAAAACCATAATATATAATAGTACAGACGATGTGCACATCGTCTCCCGACAGCCGAAAAAAACATCACCTATCACTATGGATAAAAAACAGGCTATAATGCTGGCCAAACAATACAAAGAGTATATCGCCGGCTGGTTCGACGGGCCAAAAGTATATCTCTATGGCTCCTACAGCAAGGACTGCGCCCGTAAGGACAGCGACATTGACGTGGCTGTGGTGATACCCGAATTAAACGGTGATTTTTTACAGACACTCACAAAACTATGGACCGCCTCGCGCAAGGTCAGCACCCTGATTGAACCCGTGCTGATTGAAGAAGCCCATCCCAGCCCCCTCTACGACGAAATTATGACTACTGGCATTGCCGTATAAAAACGATGAAACGATTATACGATGAAAAGATGAAAAGATGAAACGATGAAAAGATAACCTATAACCTATAACCTATTACCTATCACCTATCACCTCTAACCTATCACCTATAACCTATAACCTATAACCTGAAAACCATAATATAACCATAATATATATGTACAGACGATGTGCACATCGTCTCCCGACCACCGAAAATTAATCAATAACTAAATCCTATAAATTATGAAAGCACCTTTATCACTTTCAAAACAATCTTCAAAATGGCAATGGCTCCTCGCCAACTGCTTGATCCTCTTCGCCCTGCTTGTACCAACAGGACTGAAGGCACAAACAACCGTAGATATTGGTACAGGAACTTCAACAGGATATTATCCTATTCCTGGATTTTGGGGATATCAATATGATGTGTATCTTTATACCCCATCAGAGGCTACTATCTTAAATAGCAATCTGACAATCAGCAAAATCGCATACCAAATATATTCCACTAGTAGTACTACCAATATAGCCGGATGGCAAATATGGGTGAAGGATGTTGATGCAAGCTACACATTGTCTTCCAGCACTGCCTTTTCTACTTTTACGTCAGGAGCAACACAAGTATATAATACTACCAGTGGAACGATTTCTTCCACTGGATGGTACACATTGAATTTATCGACCCCATTTCAGCACACAGCAGGGAAGGCTTTGCTCGTAGCAGTTCGCGGTGTTGGATGTACTTCAAGTGGTGGCTGTGGTCGAAATTGTTATTATACTTCTGTTAGTAACACCCACTGGTACAAACACCAAGACAGCAGCGACCCAGGAACATCTACTACAGGATCTGTGGATAACTATCGAGCAAATATCAGACTGACATATACGACCGGTGGCGGCGGCACAACAGGCCCATCTATCAATTTGGCTAGCAACCTTAATCGGACCATCGAATGTGGCACTACCTACAACTTCTACGACTCTGGCGGACCAAGCGGCGACTACGCCGCTTCTGAAGATTATACCGCCACTTTCACCTCCAGCGGTAACATCACTCTTACGTTCTCAAGTTTTTCCACAGAGAGTGTTTCATGGGACTATATGTATGTGTACGACGGAACCTCTTCAGGTACAACACTCATTAATAAGGCAGGAGGATCAACGATACCTTCCGCTGTCACTGCCACCAGCGGCACTATGACCGTTGTGTGGCACTCTGATGGATCTGTCGTTTATCCCGGTTGGGCCGCCACCATCACTGCTAGCGGTTGCGTTTCCTGTGCCAAACCAAACAATTTATCCGTCAGCAATTTGGGGGCTTCTTCTGCTACTATTTCGTGGAGCGGTAGCGCCTCAAGCTACAATTTGCGCTATAAAACCTCCAGCGCTACCTCGTGGACAACGCTGAGCAATATAACCAGCACCAGCCGGGCATTGTCCGGCCTCTCCTCCAATACTACCTATCAGGTAGAAGTGCAGGCGGTATGCAGTTCCTCCGACCAAAGTGCATGGTCAAATACATTCAGTTTCACCACGACCATGACACCCACAGCCATTGGCAATGGCTGGAGCGACAATTTTGAAGGCTCCAATAACTGGGCTTTTGCGAATGGAAACCAGACCAATAAGTGGGTCCTCGGCACCGCCACCAATAACGGAGGCTCCAAATCCCTCTACATTTCCAACGATGGGGGATCCAGTAACTCCTATACAATGACATCGGTTCAAATATCATATGCCTATAAATTATTCTCATTCACAAGTGGCTCCTATATTTTCTCCTACGACTGGAAAACATACGGAGAAGGTAGCTATGACTACCTTCGCGTGTGGCTTGCCCCTGCAACGGCCACTTTTACCGCCGGCCAGCTTCCTGATGGAACCACTTCGCTCTATGATTATACTAGCACAACACCCAGCGGCTGGACTTCCCTGGACGGCGGAAGTAAGCTGAATCTGCAGTCCTCATGGCAAAACCAGACCGTACAGAATGTAAGTGTGTCTGCAGGCAACTACTATTTGGTCTTCATGTGGGCAAATGACGGTAGTTCTGGAAGCAATCCTCCCGCCGCCATTGACAACGTGACTATCACACCGCCTCCTACCAATGTCACCATTAATGTAAGTGCCGGCACTGGCGGCAGCGTGTCGGGCGGCGGAGTCAAGACATATGGCAGCTCCGTCACCGTCACCGCTAACCCGGCCTCCTGCTACAACTTCGTAAGCTGGACCGAGAACGGCACTGTGGTGTCCACAAACGCTTCCTATACCTTCACCGCACAGAATGATCGCAATCTTGTGGCGAACTTCGAGGAAGTGCCGTGGCAACCCACCCTCACCTCCAACCCCTCCGCTACCACCTGCATCACACAGGGTACACCCGTCACCCTCACGGCTGGTATCACAGGGGTGAGTAATGCCAACTCCCTTGCCGAATACACCTTTGCCACCGGCACGGATGCCTCAAAATGGTACACACTGACGAATACAACCAACCTTATCACCTCATCTGGCGATAGCTATGCCTCCAGCCTTCAAGATATTGGTTTCGCCTTCCCCTTTGCTGGAACCAATTACACCCAGTTCTCGGTAAATTCTGATGGAAATCTCCGTTTAGGTTCGACGGTTACAGGAACATCTTATTATAGTACTCCTTTTAGTTCATCCTCCGCAAACTATAACAATCCCAAAATTAATGGGATGGGATTTGATGGCTATTTTGACATTTCAACCTATAACAACCACGTTTACAAGCAAGTTTTCGGCACTGCCCCCAATCGTGTGTTGGTGGTGGAATTCCGTGAGTCTCCCTATAGTTCAAGTTATAGAGCCAACGTATGGAACTGGCAGGTTCAGCTAAGCGAGAACGGTGACATACAAATTGTCTATGGTTCCACAGCACCTGGTTCCTATGGTTCTTCGAACCAGATAGGATTGTGCGTAAGTGCTTCAGACGGATGGACTATCAATACCTCCACGCATACACCAGCCCATTTCACGGCAGGGACCTCCACGACCAATGCCAGTGCCAATTCATGGCCAGGCGTCAACCGCTACTACCGCTTCACGCCCCCGACAGTTCAAGCTGACAGCTACGCTTGGAGCGCTGTCGGTACGGCAGGAACCCCCTCTGGCAGCACCTACAGCGTGACACCCACACAGTCAGCCAACCGTTATACCGTATCAGTTACCTATGAGGGCTGCACCCGATCCACCAACACGACCATAACCGTACAGGATGCCACACCTACCGGCCTCACTTTCTCAAATGTGACTACCAACCGCGCCACCGCATCATGGAACGCCGGCAGCGCCACAAGCTGGGAGTACTGCTACGACGGGACCAACTGGCATAGCACCACCTCCAATACCGTGACCCTTACGGGGCTCACCATCGGTACTCTCTATCATTTCCAAGTGAGAACCGCCAGCTCCGCATGTCCCAGCGGAATCGCTGCGGGTGACTTTGAGACCGCCTGCACCGCACGCTCCCTCACATGGAACGACGGCGGCAGCAGCATCAACCTCCATCCGTTTGAAACAGCTCAAATACCGGCTAACGTCTCCACCGGTGGCGGCACCATCACCTATACTTCATGGGATCCCACTGTGGCCACCATCGATGAAAACGGTACTTTGACCGCCCTGCGCCCAGGCACCACCACCATTACTGCCGAAGTGCCCGTGGACGACCCCTATTGCGGCTATATCATCACCCGTAACATCACCGTGAACGCCTGCCCCGAAATCACCCTCGGCAGCGGCACCACCAACAATGCTAATCTGCCGTCGTACTACAACAACAGCTACTCCCTCTCCGAACAGCTCTACAGCCCCTGCGAAATCGGCAAGGCCGGTACCATCAGCAGCATCGCCCTCTACAACAGCAACAGCTCCAACACCACCAACCGCAAATTCGACATCTACCTCGTCCACACCGACAAGAACTCCTTCAGCAGCACTTCAGACTGGATCCATCCGACTGCTGCCGACAAAGTGTATAGCGGCACCGCCAACACCACCTTCGCAGCCAACGGCTGGACTACCATCTATTTCGACACCCCGTTCGAGTATGACGGTATTCACTATTTGGCCTTGATTATGGACAACAATATGGGATCCACCTCCACCAGTGCCAATTTCCGTACCTATGCCGCTGAAGAAAGCCTATCTCAAGCACTTAGAATCAACGGAACTACCGACTATAACCCAACCAGCATTACCACTGCCGGTAACCTTCATCAAATAAAGAATCAGGTGAAGTTCGGCATCTGCAACCAAAATGACGTGACCACTACGGTCTCCATCGCAGCCACAGCAAACCCGACTGGCGGCGGCACCATTACAGGAACGGGCAGCTACGACCTCTGCGAAACCGTCACCCTCACCGCCACTCCTGACCCGTGCTACCGCTTCGTGCGCTGGACTGAAAACGGCACTGCTCTTCCTGCAAATGCCACCAGCACCGCCATTTCGTTCAAAGCGACAAAAGACCGTACTTTCGTGGCCGTCTTTGAAGAGTGGGGTGTAAGCCTCGCCGCCAACGGACAGGCCAGCGACATCACCGTGGATCGCGGCAGCGAAGTGACCCTTACCGCCTCCACCTCTCCGGCACCGCCGGTAACCCCCACCTACACATGGGCTGTGACCGCAGGCACCGAAGGAGCCATAGGCACTAATGATCGAACCTATGTGGTTAATCCCGAAGAGGTGACAAACACCTATACCGTGACTGCCGAGGTAAACGGCTGCCAGAAGAGCGCCACTCGCACCGTCACCACCCGCTGTCCCGCTCCCACCAATCTCCAAGTGACCTACACCGCCAACGGTGCCGAAATCACGTGGGACGGCGACGCCGACAGCTACAACGTGCAATACAGCACCGATGGCGGTTCTTATACCGAAACCCTCTTCTCTGATGATTTTGAAAATGGATTGGACCGCTGGACCCTGATTGATAACGACGGCGACGGCTACCCGTGGATGAGCCTTAGTAACTTAACCGACTATACTACCTCTTACTCATCAGTGAGTAGTTGGGCTCACAACGGAACCAATGCTGCCCTCAGTGGTTCCTTCATCAACGGTCCTGGTGCCCTATCCCCTGACAACTACCTTATTTCACCCCAAATCACTTTGGGTGGAACACTCACCTTCTATGCAAGATCTTTGGACGCAGACTGGCCAGAACATTTTGGCTTAGCTGTATCCACCACTAATACTAATGTCAGCGCCTTCACCACTATCCAAGAATGGGACACCTATGAAGACACTGAATACCATCTTTACACAGTTGATCTCAGCAATTATAGTGGACGAGGCTATATCGCATTCCGCAATTTCGACGTGACAAACCAATACATTGTTATCATTGATGATATCAGTATTACACGAGAAGTGCAGGCTGAGCCATACACTTCCGATCCCGAAACCGTAACCAGCAACGCCTATACCCTCACTTGCATCGGTTCTAACGCTCACACCGTACAGGTACAAACAAACTGCGGCATTGACCTGAGCGAATGGAGCGAGGTAATTGTAAATCCGAACGGTGGAGGTGGTGATGTTACGATTGGTGACGGAACAAACACCTACTATTACTATCCTGTTAATATGTACTATAACTATTCCCTTACCCAGCAGCTATATACAGCTGATGAGATTGGAACAGCAGGCCCCATCAACTCCATTAGTTTCTACTATGACTACACAAGCAGCTTCTCTCTGCCAGCAGTTGAGCTTTATATGAAAAATGTAAGCAGAACTTCCTTTGCAAGCAATACTGATATGGAGCCCGTTGCAAACAGCGATATGGTGTGGACAGGTACTTTTTCCGCATCTGCTGCAGGTTGGGTGACTATTGATCTCACCACTCCGTTCCAGTATGACGGCACCAGCAATCTTCTTGTGTGCATGCGTGACCCGACTGACGACTATCCTGGTTCTTCATTTAAATTCCGCACACATGTGACAGACAGTTACAGCGGCATACATTGGTATAGCGATTCTTATACTCCGTCTATTGGGACTACTTCATTTGACGGTAGTAAGTCATATACACAATACCGCAACAACATCAAACTTACAATAGGGTCATCCGTACCTAGCACCTCACCTGGCGGCGCCATCGCCAGCAGCACTAATGTCACCGCTATCGATGTCTGCGCAAGCCAGACACAACCTATTGTCATCGAATCAGTGGTTGGTGTGAGTAACGGACATTACAAATGGTACCGCAACGGCGTGGAGATTCCGGCCAGCGACACCGATTCCTACACCATCACCTCCGATGAGTTGCAGAGCCTCGATCCCGGCACCTACACCTACACTCGTGAAGCCTACAACGTCTGTACAGAGGCATGGGAACCCTCCGAAGGCGCATACACCATCGACATCGCCCCAGCACCTACCTACCCTGATATCGTAGTCACCGGCTATGAAGAACCTATCGTCTGCGGCAATGAAGCCACCCTTTCTGTGAACACCCACCGCGACGACCTCACCCACTACTGGTATGCCGATGCAGAATGTACCATCCCCATCGGTACCAGCTCCGACGGAACCGGCGTGGGCGACGCTATCACCTTCAATGTGTACGAAGACACCACTATCTGGCATCAGATACAAGAAGAATCTACACCCACAACTGAGACCGTAACATTCTTGCAACAAAATTGTGACAATTCGGATTTCAACGGCTGGAGGATTTCTACTAGCACAGAAGATCAATGGGAGGTGGGTAGTGGTTATCCCTCTAGTTATAATTATTCCACTCATTCTGGTAGTTATTGCTTTCAAATTTATGGACAAAGAGCAGAGGAATGGAGCTATCTCTATACCCCCACACTGGATTTAAGCAATTGTTCAGAAGTCACTCTCACTTTCTGGTACGCAAATGCCGAATGGGCTGGCGACATTGATTATTTGGCTGTTATTTACTCTACCGATGGTGGAAATAATTACACGCAACAATGGATTACCCAAGCTGCACATAGCAGCTGGACTTCACAGACTCTCACTCTTCCCGGTGGAAGCGCAAACTTTGTGATTGCTTTTGCAATGTATGACAACTATGGGTATGGTGTTGTTTTGGATGACATACAGGTCACAGGAGTCGAAACCATATCTAACTACATCTGTCCTTCCACAGCCGAGCCTATCACGTTGCACGTAAGCGATCTGCCGACACCCGAAGTGCAGGCTGCCAATGTAACTACCCCGTGCGGTGTGCCCGTCACCCTCTCCGTGGGCAACAACTACGACGAGAACCTCCACTACGAATGGAGCTTCAACGATACTGAGTTCGCCACCGAGAACATTGTCGGTGAAGGCCGCAGCATCACCATCAGCCAGCCCACCAACGCAGACGGCTACAACTACTATGTGAGATGCTACGTCATCAAGAACAATAACGAGCATGGCTGCGAATCTGCGTATGCCACCGTCCACGTCACCGTGGAGGATGCTCCCGAATTCACCTACACTCCTGAAACCTCCATCTGCGGCGACAATGTCACCCTCTCTCTCGAAAACACCGTGGAAGGCTACACCTACGACTGGTATCAGGATAATGAACCCGTCAATACTGGCCTCAACCTCTTGCTCGAAAATCTTACTGAGAACACCTCCTTTGTCATTAACTACTACCCCACCGACAATACCCAGATGGAAGCCTGCTATAAGGAAAAAGAGATAACGGTCACCCTCCGTCCGATCATTGCTCCTGTTGTGGCTATCTCCGGCTATGCAAAAGATGCTGAGAACGACATCTACTACTGCGGTACACCTCTCACCTTCACTGTCACCAACGACACCGCCGACATGGCCAACTTCGACTATGTATGGTTCAGCGATGAGGCTTGCACCCAGACCCTCAACGGCGGCAGCAGCAACCGCGAGCTCAACATCGGCAATCTCAACAACCTTGAGGACCGCACCGTCTATGTGAAGGCCTGCCGTATGAACACCAACCTCTTCGAGCCTCAATCGGCAGCCTGTCTCTCCAACGCCACTTCCGCCTCCATCACCATCGCCCCGATCGATCCCGTTGTGAACGCCTACTACCTGATTGACCCGTTCACTTTCGAGACTGCTACCAAGGTCGATGTCTGCCAAGATGAAACCATCGAACTCATCGGCAGCAACGATTACAGTGGCACTATTCTTGGCGATGCTGTTGACGATCAAGAGATCGAAAACAAATTAGTATGGTACCGTACCGACGGCAACGGCGACAGCACCATGGTTGGCGTCACCGATAACGAAACGGCTTTGCAAGTAAGCGAAAGCGAACCCGGCACCTACTACTACTACGCCTTTGCAGTGGGCCACGCCACACAGGACGAGGTCTCTAACAGTGACATCACTACCACTTGGAACGGTGTGGAAACCGACAAGGGAACTGCCCTCGCCTTCAATGTCACCAGCCCCAACTACACTATCTACCTCAACTCACTCGAAGTGTATCCCTATGATGACAACAACGCCACCAATGTGACTGTTTACTACGCACAGACTGCCAATGCCGATCCTAAGGACGAAGATGCCGGCTGGGCACAGGTCGGAACCTACCAGATTATGAAGAACGGCAACAATGCTGTGCCGATCGTCCTCAACAACAGTGCCGACGAAGTTGACAATTCCATTGTAATTCCTGCCAACAGCACTTACACCATCTATCTGTCGGCAGACAACGACCTCTACTACAACATCCACAGCGACGACAACCCGAGAAGAGCATCGGATCCGATCAGCGGTGCTGGTCTCCTCTCCGGTACAGCTTATGGATTCGGCAGCAACTGTAACCAAAACTTCCCGGTTCCCACTTGTGCTTCCGAACAGTCCAAGATGGAATTCGCCGGAAAGCTCAACCTCACTCTGTATGGTGGCAACTTCTGCTTGTCAGAAAACTCAGAAAACCACTACGCAGTGGATACGGTAGTCGTACACGAGCAATCCACCACGCCCAAATTGGAGATCTCCAACAACCAGTACTACGTATGCCATGGTGATGATCCTATCACTCTGACAGCTACTGCCACAGTGACTGGTGATGATATCTCCTACGTTTGGATGATGGATGGCGAAACATTCGCCACCACTACTGAAAACTACATCGAAGTTCCGATTCCCGACGATGAAGAGATTACGTCAGTCGAATACAGTGTGGTTATCAGCTCTCTCACCTGCGAAATGACCGATCCTGGCTCTGTCACCCTCAATATCTCCGTGGTTCCGGGAGTTGAGGACATCGTCAGCGACACCCTCTGTGCTCCGGCTAACATCAGCCAGCTCAGTCCCTCTGTAGAAGGTGAAGAATTCATCGAAGAGATGGGTTGGCAGTATGCCGACAGCGAAGACAGTGAAGAGTGGACCACCCTTGAGGATGTGACCCACCTCACCAGCGAGCTCAGTGGCAAGTATTTCCGTTTCTTCGCCAGCACCCCCTGCATCACAGGCTACAGCAACGCCGTGGTCTTTGTGATTGACTCTGTCCCCTACTACGATGAAGACGCTCTGAAGACGCCCGATCCCATTTGCGCCGGTGCCGCCTTCGATTGGGAAGGCAACAATGCCGTGCCGAACCACATCAACAACAGCGGTCGTGAGACCCGTTCCGGCTGGAACCTCTTCGCCGGCGGCCAGCTCACCACCCTCACTGCTGACTTCCAGTTCGAATTCCACGGCATCCAATCCGACTACTACCAGTACAATTGTTACTATGTATCCCGTTGCGGTGACACTTGGGACTCCATCGTAAGCAACACCGTCACCATCACCATTTGGGATGTGCCTACTATTGACAACGACATCATTATCGGCAACAAGCCCGTCTGCGCCGGCAATCCGATCAGCATCGACGCTCCTGCGTTCACACCTTACGGCGAAGTCATCGCCCACGGTTGGGAGTATGCTGACTTCCCGGGCGCCAACCATTACACCCGTCTCTCCGACGGTGTGGATATCATGGACGGCGACTTCACCCTCGGCTACGACATGAACGGCAAGTTCGTCCGCTACTATGTGGAGACCCAGTGCGGTACCGCTGTTTCCAACTCAGTACAGTTGGCCATCACCGCTCAACCGCAACTGTCCAACCTCACGACTCCGGAAGCCATCTGCGACGGCACTCCGTTCACGCTGGATGCTCCTGAGGTGACCGACAACGGCGGCCTTGACATCATCAACGCCGACTGGTACGTCATCATCGGCCAAGACGATCCCGCCAAGGTTGATGCCGACGCCACCATTACCGAAGAGTGGAACAACGCCCGCCTCTTCTACCTCGTGGAGAACGAATGTGGCATCACTTCCTCCGACACCATCACGCTGACCGTCAACCCGGCCATCGGCCTCAAAGCCTATGCAAGCCTTGACGGTGACACTGAGCTGGAAGGTAACGGCTGCTTCGGTCCTGACTACTACCTCGTCGCCCAGACCAACGACATGGAGAATGTCGAGTTCGCATGGTCGAACCAGATGACCGGCGAAGTCGTCACCCTCGAACGTCCGGAGGCCGGCACCTACGAATACACAGTTATCGCCACAATGGGCACGGGTTGTGAAGCCACCGCTACGGTGACCTTCACCGTCAACGAACTCATGCACAAAGACACTACCGTCAATGTGTGCTTGGGCGAACTCCCCTACACCTTCGACAGCGAGCGTCAGGATGCCATCTTCGAAAACGGCGGCGACTACGAACTGAACTATCAGGTCGGTGCTGAGGGCTGCGACTCCGTCGTCACCCTGCACCTGAACGTCTATCGTCCCACCATCGAGCACACCAACATCCACCTCTGCGGTGGCGAAAGCTACACTTGGGAAGTAAACGGTTTGACTTACGGCGGTGCCGGCATTGCTGACACGACCCTCATGGACACCGTATATGTTAAAGGTACGACGTGGATCAGCGACCTCGGCAACCACGAGGCGTGCGACTCCGTCATCCAGACCTTGCGTGTGGTCATCTCCGACGGTCTCTTCATCGACATTCCGAACGATGACTTCACCGTGGCCGTGGGCGAACAGGTTTCTGCCGTCGCCAACGTGCGCATGGGTTGCCAGCCGACTGCTGCCAAGACGATTATGTCCTACCAGCTCTACAAGGACGGCGAACCGGTTGACGATGCCAACCGTTATGGTGCACTGAACTTCACCACCTATCTGCCGCAACAGAACAGTCACTTCAGCACCGACATTGCAGAAGGCAACGGCAATATCCCGGGTACCACCTTCAATGTCTATAACTACGCATTCAATTACTTCTATGCAAACTTCTTCGATGAAATCGAGAACCAGATCACAGCTACTTGGAACGAGCCTGGTGAATACGAAATCAAGTTCGTGGTGGCTGAGATGACCAATGGTCAGGATTTCCCGATGACCTATCCGACAACGGTGAACGGCACGGCCACGCAGATTCCTATGGGTGGCGCTGGTTCGACGCCCACCGGCCTCACGCTGACTGACACCGCAAGCATCGTCTTCCACGTGGATGGCGAGCCTGTAGAGGAAGAAGAGACCGAACCCACCGCGAACTATAAGGGTCACCTCGACATCGACACCACCGTCTTCACACAAGACATCAACGCCACAAGCGAATTCACACTCAGCATTGTTCCTGATGCTGCCAATGAACCGACGAAGTTGGCTGTTGACTACGAAATCTATCGTAACGACGAGATGGTCGCCACCGGCGCTTACGGCAATGTACACTTCCAGACGAAGGTACAGCGTCTGAACCGCTGGTTCGGCAACGACCTGACAGGTGCAAACGGTTCCATCCCGGCCAACACCTTCACCATCGTCTATCACAATTACGACTACTTCTACAACCACTTCGCTGAGAACACCGAACACCAGTTCACCGCTGTCTGGAACCAGCCGGGTGAATACAAGGTGAAGTTCATCCTCCGCGAGCGTACGGCAGGTCAGGATATCCCGCTGCCCTACAACGCCAATGGCGACATGCTGATCGGCGGTCACGGCTCCGCTAACGGTGCCATCGTCGCTTCCGACTCTGTCGTCTTCGTGGTCAAGGGCGAAACCGTCACCCTCGAACTCGACGAGACCATCTGCGAGGATAATCTCCCGTTCGAGTACAACGGCCTCACCTTCACCGAATCTACGACCGACCCGGTTACCATCCCCGATGTGAACGGCCTTTATGACACCCTCCTCACGGTGAACCTCACCGTCATCACTCCTGATACGGTACGTCTTGAGGAAACAGTTTGCGACAGCTACGTCTGGAACAACGAAGAATTCACTGAAAGCGGTGTCTATACGAAGAACTTCGAGAACGTCCACGGTTGCGACAGCGTCGTCATCCTGACGCTCACGGTCATCGGCCAGCCCGAAGTGACGATCTCCACTGCTTACACTACGGTTTGCGCAGGCACAGACGTTCCTGTCACGGCCACGCTGACCTACCGTGCCGGCGAAAGCACCTCCAATGCAACAGAGGTGAGCTTCACCAGCGACGAAACCTCACGTGATACCACGGCCGGCATCGTCACGGTGATTTACGAAAGCACGCTTTCCGAACTTGCCACCACTACCCAGCTGACCGCTCAGAGCATCAGCACCGCCAATGGTGTCACCTGCACTGCCGTTGACACGATCGAGATCACGGTGCTGCCCACCGACTCCATCGTCAGCTTCACGGCTACGGTCTGC
Organism: Bacteroidales bacterium; assembly: GCA_017961265.1. Taxonomy (GTDB): domain Bacteria; phylum Bacteroidota; class Bacteroidia; order Bacteroidales; family WCHB1-69; genus UBA1756. The sequence goes on from JAGCXN010000001.1 coordinate 39,409, forward strand.
CAGGGTGAGGCCTTCGACCGCAATGAGGAATGGGACGAAGTCTTTGCCTTCGGTATCTCCGGCGAGCGCACACAGGCCGCTATCGCCGCTGACAACCGCATCCCGACCGAGATGCGCGACACCATCATCACCGGCCAGAACTCCTGCGGTATCTACCGCGCCGAGCTCATCCTGACCGTCAACCCGTCATTCACGGCCAATGATCCTAAGGTTGTGGAAGATGTGGTCTGCGAAGGCTACGACTACGACGGCAATTACAACTTCAACTTCTCTGCTGAGGAGATCGCCGACATGCTGACGACCGCTACGGCCAACATCGTCATCGCACGCAGCGAGAACGAATCTTCCACTGGTTGCGACAGCATCACCGAGCTGCGACTCACCGTGATGCCTTCCGCACGTAGCGAAGCTTACGACACCGTCTGCGGCGTTTACTACGACCAGCGTCAAAACGAAATCACCGAAAGCGGTGACGTTGACTTTATCTATCCGAATGCTGCTGCCAGCGGTTGCGACTCCATCGTAACCGTCCACGTGACCGTCTATCAGCCCGTCGTGAAGGAAGTTTACGACACGGTCTGCGATGCCTTCACTTGGAGCGACAACGATGAAGAGCCTATCACCACAAGCGGCGACTACACGCGTGTCTTCACCGAAGGCGCTGCCAACGGCTGTGACTCTACCGTAATCCTGCACCTGACAGTCAAAAACAGCACGCACGAGAGCTTCACTGAAGCCGCTTGCGACAGCTTCGCATGGAACAATATTACCTATTACACAAGTGGTACTTACACTTACGAGTACGAGAATGAAGCCGGCTGTCCGAGCGTTGACACGCTGCATCTGACCATCAACAACGCCAGCCGTGTTACAGCAAGCCGTGAGATTGCACTGGCTGAGATTCCGTACGAATGGAACGGCGTCACCTTCACAGCTCCTGGCACACAGGAGGTCACCCTCACCAGCAGCACCAACTGCGACAGTGTTGTGGTGATGACACTTACCATTGAAGGTATGGACAACACCGGCAATGAGCCGACGATTGCTGTCACTTACAACAGCACTGCAGACACCGCCACCATCCGCGTCTTCGCCAACCAGGCCGATCCTTCCGCCAAGTACTCCCTCAACTACACGTTGACGAAGGATGAGGAAGAAGTGAACGACATGGACTTCGACTGCGGCGGACGTCTCTACATCGGCACCGAAATGGGTGAATTCATCTATGGTGAAGAACTCAACGCAGTTACTGGCAACGTGCCGCAGAACACGTTCCATATCGCCAACTACCACTACGACTACTTCTACCTCAACTTCTTGAACGGACGCGCCAACATCGTGACCAACAGCTTCACACAGCCCGGTACTTATACCGTCACCTTCGAGATGGTGGCTGAGTCCGATGGTCAGGACTTCCCGATCCCGTTCGACGAAGACCTTACACACCTCATTGGTGGTAAGAACAGCACGCCTTCCACAGAAGTGGTTGCCACTGCTACGGTCACCTTCACTATCACTGATGACGGCCAGGGTGGTTCCAGCACTTCCGGACCGGTTCTCGTTCTGACACAGAATGGTCAGGATGTGGAAACCGTCAACGATCTCAACACGCCTGTACGTATGACAGTGGATGCCAACGGTTACACCACCAACGAGCGCGTAGCTATCAACTACACGATCCTCGACGAGAACGACGAGCCGCTGCCGATGCTCACCAACATCGGTACGGTGAATGTCAAGACGTCTTGGAACGGTCAGCTCTATGGTCAGAATCTGGCTGAAGCCACCGGTTCAATCCCGAGCGCTTCCTTCTGCCCGATCATCAACTACCGTTACAATTACTTCTATCTTGACTTCCTCACCTTCGACGAGACCTATAGCGAAATCGCCGCTACTTGGAACGTGCCTGGCACCTACAAGATCAAACTCGAACTGGTACAGATGGCCAACGGTCAGGACTTCCCGCTCACCTACGGCACAAACGGCCAGCGCATGGGCGGTAAGATCGCTACCGCTACCGGTGTCACCTTCGATACGAAGACCCTCACCTATAGCGGCTCGAACCAGGCGGCTAACCCGGCAGCTACCGGCATCGCTGAGAACAACGGTATCGAGGGTATCTCCCTCTATCCGAACCCGACTCGCGACATCGTCAACGTGAAGCTCAGCCTTGACGGCAACGACAACGCCGAACTGCGTCTGTACGACGTTTATGGCAAGCTGCTGAAGACGGTGTCCGTCTCAGGTGCTGTCACCGAAATTGACCTCTCTACCTACGCCAGCGGCATCTACCTCGTCAAGCTCGTCAACAACGGCGAAGTGACGGCTGTCGCTAAGGTGATGAAACAACACTAATTGCGGTAATCCGTACAATTCAAAAAGGAGGAGATGAAAATCTCCTCCTTTTTTTCATTCTTCCCCAAAAATAATGTATCTTTGCGCCGTTTTTGCAAAATCACAACTATGTTTACAGGAATTGTAGAAAAAACCGGAAAAATCGTCAAAATTGAACAGGAAAACAGCAACTTCCACTTCACCATCGAGGTGGACTTTGCCGACGAGCTAAAAATCGACCAGAGCATGGCCCACGACGGCTGCTGCCTGACCGTCGTAAAAGTAGATAAGGAACATAACCAGTACGTGGTAACGGCCATGGACGAAACCATGCTGAAGACCAACCTCCGTACGTGGAAGGTGGGCTACGAGGTGAACCTCGAACGCAGCATGCGCATGGACGGCCGCTTCGACGGACACATCGTGCAAGGTCACGTCGATCAGACCGCCACTTGCGAAAAGGTGGTGGACGACAACGGCAGCTGGCGCTACTACTTCACCTACGACACCAAAGGCGGCAACATCACCGTGCCGAAGGGATCCATCTCCGTCAACGGCGTGAGCCTCACCGTGGTGGACTCCGAAAAGGGACATTTTTCCGTCGCCATCATCCCCTACACCCACAAAGTCACCAACTTCCACAATTTCCAGCCGGGAACGGTTGTCAACATCGAATTCGACGTGTTCGGCAAGTACGTCCAACGCCTTTTAGAAGAATACCTTAAAGATTTCAAAAAATAACCTATGGGACACACCTACGCCATCGGAATTGATATCGGCGGTACAAATACTGACATCGGGCTGGTACGCTCCGACGGGAGCTGCCTCGCCCGCACCAATCTGCCGACCCAAAGTTTCCGCAGCATCGAAGCTTACGCGGACGCACTCGCGGAAGAAATCCGCAAACTACTATCGGACAAAAAGATAACCGCAGTTGAAGGCGTCGGTATCGGAGCGCCCAACGGCAACTACTACACCGGCACCATCGACTACGCGCCGAACCTCCCATTCAAGGGGAGGCTGTTCCTTCAGGAGATGATCAGCAGCCGTCTGAACGTGAAAGTGGTGCTGACCAACGACGCGAATGCAGCGGCTTTCGGCGAGAAAGTTTACGGCGGTGCCCGCGAACTCAGCGACTTCATCCTCATCACCTTAGGGACGGGCGTGGGTAGCGGCATCTTCGTCAATGGACAGATGGTTTATGGGCACGACGGTTTTGCCGGCGAACTCGGCCACGCCACCCTCTATCCGGACGGACGGCTCTGCTCGTGCGGGCGCAAGGGATGTCTGGAGCAATATACTTCTGCCCGTGGTATCGTACAGACTTACAAGGTGATATGTCAGGAGACGAGCCTTGCGCCCGCAGAAGTCACCTGCCGCGACCTGACCCAGATGGCCGACAACGGTGACGAACGGGCCCGTGAGACGTGGCGCCGGACAGCCCGTTGTTTAGGCATCGCTTTGTCCAACGCCGTCTGCTTCTCCTCCCCCCAAGCCATCTTCCTGATGGGCGGCCCCGTCAAAGCCGGTCACTGGCTGCTCGACCCTCTGCAGGAGTTCTTCGAAGAGGCACTCCTGCCCATCTACAAAGGGAAAACGAAAATCCTTCGCTCACAGCTCCCCGAAAACGATGCCGCCGTCTTGGGCGCCGCAGCACTAGTGTACGAATAAAGTACTCTAAAACAGTTCCAGCTGCTCCCCTGCCCCGCCGAAACCGGAATCCTCGGCATTGGCATCCTCAGCATCAATGTTTTCAAATGCCTCCTGTGCCTCGGCCTGCTCGATTTCCTCGAGGCTGCCGGCTAACACCGTATCTTCATCGACTTCTTCGGGTTCAACCTCTTCCGGTTCCTCGTAAGGCAGCGGGTCGAGCCACTTCACGCTCTTGACCGTGCCGAGGCTGATACGTTTGCCCTTCGCCTTAAAGCCCTGCACATCCACAAAATCAGCAATCGGAATCTGGTCGGTGAAGGTCGCCTTCGGGTCTTTCTTGTAATATTTCACCTCCATAACCGGCAGATAGTCAATGGATACCAGCACCAATTTCGTGCCTTTTTCCATCGGAATGAAATCCATTTTCTTGTCCGTGAGCTGCGGATTGAACCGCTTGACGAAGTACTTGTCCTCCGACTTGCTGTAATAAACGGCCGTAATAACTTTCTGGGAAGAGAACTTCTTGATGATGGAAAGGTCGTCCTCAAAGTGGACGGAAAGATCGTAACCAGTAATTCTATAATTACCTGATTGATAAACTGATATTATCTTATCATCCTTCTTGAACTGTCCGAGGAATTCGCCGCGTTCGTCGTTGTTGAGGCGCATAACGGTGGGATCGAACCAAACACCGATGGCCGAAAGGGTGGAAACGCCCTTCTCGCTCATCTCGACGCGGGCCACGGGATTGCGCGACAGGATGTTGCCCTTGGCGCTACGCCCCTTGATGGCCAACGTGCCGAAATCGAACTCGAAGTTCTTCTTTTTCAGCCCCTTCTTGAGTTTCAATGTCACCTTCACCTTCTCAGCCTCGCCGTTCGGGTTGGAGGTGAAATAGAGCACTTCGGTGCCCGTCTCGCCGCTTGTGAGGTCGTACTCCTTGTTGCGGGTGACGCCTCCGATGGAGAAGCGCTTCACCATCGCGGCACCGTTCTTGCCCTTCGAATAGATCATATTGTAAACGGTGCGATCGTCGTTGCGCTTGAAAACCTCCACATGGAGGATGTTCTTGCCGACGAACTGCTTGTTCACTACCTTGGTTACAAGGAACTTACCATTGCGGAAGAAGACCACGAGATCGTCAATGTCGGAACATTCGCATGCGAGCTCCACGTTCTCGTCCCGCTTCAGGGCGGTGCCAATGAAGCCCTCCGCCTTGTTGACGTACAGCTTCTGGTTGGCCACGGCAATATGGACGGCATCAATGGAATCGAAGTTCTTGATTTCGGTCTTGCGTTCCCGTCCCTTGCCATATTTTTTCTTTAACTGCCTGAAATAGTTGATGGTAAACTCCACGATATGTTCGAGGTGGTTCTTTGTCTCCTCAATCTGAGCTTCCAAATTTTCGATGTATTCCTCCGCCTTCTTGATGTCGAATTTGGAGATTTTGCGCACCGGCTTTTCGCACAACTTCAGGATTTCCTCGTGGGTGATTTCGCGCTTGAACAGCGGCTGGTACGGGATGAAGGCGGTCTGGATGTTCGCAATCTGCGTCTCCCACGTGTCCGTATCCTTTTCCAATTCCTTATAGATTCTCTTTTCAAAGAAAATCTTTTCGAGCGAAGACCAATGCCACTGTGCCTCAAGCTCTTGAAGGAAGATTTCCAGCTCCTGTTTCAGCAGTTCGAGGGTGTTGTAGGTGCTGATGCGGAGGATTTCGCTCACGGAAAGCATCACCGGTTTGCCGTTGTAGATGACCCACGGGTTGGGGTTGAGCGACTTTTGGCAGTCGGTGAAGGCGTACAGGGCGTCGATGGTCTGGTCGGGTGAGGTGCCGGGCTGGAGGTGCAGCACGATTTCGACCGTCTTGGCGGTGTTGTCGTCGATCTTGCGGATTTTCAGTTTGCCCCGTTCGATGGCGGGAGCGATGGAGTTCTGTATCAGGTCGATGGTGTTTTCACCGAAAGGTATCTCGGTGATTACCAACGTTTTGTTATCAACAATGGAAATTTTGGCGCGGTTGATGATTTTGCCACCGAGGAGTCCGTCGTTGTACTTGCTCACGTCGATAGATCCGCCGGTGGGGAAGTCGGGGTACAGTTGGAACGGCTTGTTTTCGAGGACGGCGACGGAAGCGTCGAGGAGTTCGTTGAAGTTGTGGGGCAGGATGTTGGTGGCCATACCGGCAGCGATGCCCTTCACGCCCTGTGCCAGCAGCAGCGGGAAACGGATGGGGAGCACGACGGGCTCCTTGTTACGTCCGTCGTACGACATCTTCCACTGGGTGATTTTCGGCGCGAAGACGACTTCGAGGGCAAACTTGGTGAGGCGGGCCTCGATATAACGGGAGGCGGCGGCGGGGTCACCGGTGAAGATGTTACCCCAGTTACCTTGCGGGTCGATGGTGATGTCCTTCTGCCCAAGCTGCACGATGGCATCTGCGATGGAAGCGTCGCCGTGCGGGTGGTATTTCATCGTGTTACCCACAATGTTGGCCACCTTGTTGTACCGTCCGTCTTCCAGTTCCGACATAGAATGGAGGATGCGGCGCTGCACGGGTTTCAGACCGTCCAGAATATCGGGGAGGGCACGGTCAAGGATGGTGTAAGAGGCATAATCCAAATACCAATTCTCGAACATCGACTGCACATAGACCACATTCTGCAAATGCGCGTCATTTCCGTCTGAATTTTCTATGGGAGAATTCGATATACCTTCCCTATTCTCAATTTCTTCACTTTCAAGATTTTGATTTTTCTCGTCTTCCATGATAAAATATAGTAAAGAGCTTGCAAAGGTACATCAATTTGCGAAAAAAGGGGGAGGCTTTTGCAGGAATTTATCAATAGAAGTTTTTTAATAAAATTCAGAAAAAGAAAACATCATCCCGTAAGATAACCTTTCCGCTTTTGTTGAAAACAATTCAAAAAAAAATCAAAGTTATAAACATACTTTTGTTACTTTTGCATTTGCTAAAATGCAGATACATCTATTTGAAAATAAAATAATTAAATTAATAAAACACAAAAATTATGAAGAAACTTTATTCTTTTCTGATGCTTGCGCTAACCCTCGCCCTGGGGGCGGCAAATGCTCATGCACAATCCATCACCGTCTCTTCCTACGAGATCAGCGCAGGGGTAGAGGGCTACGACGGCACATTGTACGTATCTTTTGGTTATGATATTTCTGAATATCGTCCCGACCTGCAATTCTATGCCGATGGCATAACTCCTGTGGAAATGGGCGCATATAGCTGGCTAAGTGCCACTTTTCGGAACGATAACTACGATGAACTCCGCTGTGGATTCGGCAATAATCCTGGGATTGCCCGCACGGCCTACCTGAGAGTGGTGCTGCGCGACAATGCCTACCCCTACGCCGTGATCGACTCCTCCGACCTCATTACCATTTATCAGGAAGGTGCCGACTGTCCGGCTCCCGACCACCTCGCCCTGACCGAAGGCAGTATCACCCAAAAAGGCGGCTCTTTCACATGGACGGGCTATACGAATGAATATTGGATGTATATCGATTTGGTGGAGGAGGCAGATGAGGGACGCTTATTCACAGCTAACTTCAATGAAGAGTCTCTACCGAGTAACGAAAATGGCTACTTCATTAATAATAGTTTTTCTTGGGGTGATACTGAAGGTGTAATTACTGCTTCCAATCCAAACCTCGGTTGCATCAAAAGCGACAACTATCTCTGGGACGGCACTGCGACATTGGAACTCTATATGTTTTCGAAGGGCTACCCGACACTCATCAGCTTTGAGGCGATGCTCTTGGCTGGAGGGAATAACAAGGGCAGCTTTTGGATTGATGGCATAAAGGTGTTGGAGTTATCCGGCGGCGATTTCCAGACAAAAGATTGGAGCCACTACACCTTCGAGCTGTCTGCATACTACCCGCACACTCTTGAATGGAAATTTACCAAGAGCGACGACCCTCAGTATGTTGACGACGCTTTCTTCATAGACGACATCCTCATTTATAAATATACCGAAGCCTATAGCTATGATCCAGTTCACGTATATAGCAACAACGTAACGCTCAACGATCTTGGATGGGGATACACTTACCGTGCTTACGTTCAGGGCGTATGTCCTGAAGTATATGATGAACAATGGGGTTACTGGTACAGTCCTCAGACTGGTTCGAGCAATTACGTATTCTTTACCACGGCCGTAGAATGCCAGAAACCTGACCATTTGACTGCCACGAATATGACCGGCAGCTCCACCGACATCAGTTGGGCGGGCTATGGGTACGATCACTTCGACATCTATTGTGCCACCGAGGACCTCTCCAATGTTAACTTCCGTCGTGTCACGGGGACCTGTTCGTCCACTATCACCGGCCTTTCCCCTAACACCACTTACAAAGTGTGGTTGGAGACCACCTGTGAGGCAAGCATGCAAAAGGGGAATTCCACGAGAGGGACAATGATCCTAATATCGGATACGCTGCTGATCACCACCAACTGCGGCGCCGCTCTCCCCTACTTTGAGGACTTCGAAAATTGCGCGGCGACCACCTCGGATCAAGTTCATTATCACAGTCTTCCTGTGTGCTGGGAAAGTTATAACGAAACCTTCAATGACACCTGGTACGACGGTTATCCGACCGTCATGCTGACTGATTCGGTCAGCCGATACTCATATTCAGGAGAGCAGCTCCTATGTCTGAAATCCCGTTATGCTTCCAGTGTAACTAATACGGATCAGTATGCTATTCTACCGGCTATGGGCACGGTTCCGGTGAACACATTACAACTAAGTTTCTATGCCTGCCGCGGTCGTGATAACTACAATAATATTCCGCTTTATGTCGGTGTGATGTCCGATCCCGAGGACATCGGTACGTTTGAGCTTTTTAAAACCATCGAAATCACGGGCGTAAATACTGATGTATGGGGAAATGATTACGATGGTTACTGGTATCACGGTTACAATCAATATACGGTGGACTTCAGTAACTATACAGGGCAGGGAAAATACATTGCCTTTATGATGGAGCGGGCAACAAGTTCATATGAGCCAAAAGCCATTTACATCGACGACATCTCCTGTGTGAGTTCGGTCGTTCCTTCTTCCACCTGTCCCACTCCCACCGGACTAACAGCCTCCAATGTCACCACCACTTCCGCAGACCTTTCGTGGAACAGCGAAAACGGCATTTCCAGTTACAACGTCGAATACCGTGAGGGTGCCAGTATGAATAGCACCTTCTTTGAAGAACCGTTTAACAACAGCGGGATATCCTGGAGCTGGGACCAATATTCCGGTTTGGTGGATGACGTGCTTGCCGGCACCACTGAACTTACATACAGCAGCGTGTGGGGCACATCATCTAATGCCTTGGGGGCATACAGCGCCAAAATCAACATTTACGGAGATGAGCGCATGGGCTGGCTTGTGACACCGGAAACCACACTTCCAACAGACGCGGCCTTGACTTTCGATCTCGCCCTTACCAGTTACAACTCTTCAAACGCCGCCAGCACGACTGGCAATGATGACCGTTTCGTTGTCTTAGCGTATGCCGACGGGCATTGGACCAAACTGCGCGAGTGGAACAACAGCGGTTCCTCCTACGTTTTCAACGACATTGCCACCACGGGAGAGAATGTGTTCATTGACCTTTCAGCCTATGGTAACAAAAACGTGAAGATTGCCTTTTACGGCGAGTCAACTCAATATAACGGCGATAATGACCTGCATATCGACAATGTGACCTTAGGCACTGCTTCAGGAGCTGGCGAATGGCAGTCCGCCGCAGAAAACACCCACAACACTTCCGCTGAAATCACCGGACTAACTCCTGATACCCGGTACGAAGTACGGGTACGATGTAACTGCGCTGGAGAGGACGTGAGTGACTGGTCAGAACTTTTCACCTTCAATACTCCGCCCTCCTGCCCAACAGTGAGCCAACTTGAAGTCCTCCAAGTCACCAATAGCACCGCCACCATTACGTGGAGAGAAGGCGGCGATGAATCGTCGTGGGACATCTATGTTACAACCGACATCAATGACGTTCCCAATGCCAGCACCACACCCACTGAGGAATACACCGATTACAATCCCTATCTTGTGGAGAACCTCTCCCCTGCCACTACCTATTATATATATGTGCGTGCCGTCTGCGATGAGTATGAAAAAAGTGAATGGAGCATACCCGCCGTCGCAATGACCAAATGCGAAGCCATGACGCTGCCATACACATACGGTTTTGAGGATAATCAAGAATTCCTATACTGCTGGAGTTACATCAAAGAAGGCTATCATTCGATCTATACTGTAAATTCGAACCCTCACGATGGCAACAGCAGTTTGTACCTTTATCGGTCTTCTGCTTCTAATACTCTAATTGCCATTTTACCCGAAGTGCAGGCCAACTACAATTTGAAGAACTATGAAATATCACTCTATGCTAAGATGGTAGCGCCCCAAGAAACTTTTGCCGGCACATTGCATGTGGGTATAATGACCGACCCGAATGATGCCTCTTCTTTCGTTCAGGTGGGTGAAAATATCACGATGACCACTGACTATGCCCAGTACTCAGTAAATCTCAACAGCTACACCGGCAATGGACACTACATTGCCATTAAAGTCACCTCTGGATCATGGGGTTACCTCTACATTGACGACATCAATGTAAGCCAGACAACACAGGGCACACACACTGTCTCCGTCACGTCCAACTCTACTGAAGGCGGCACTGTGACCGGTGCAGGCACCTACAACGATGGCGAAACCGTCACTCTGTCTGCTACGCCTACCCCGTGTTATCACTTTGTGAACTGGACGGTCAATGGCGTTGAAGTTTCCACCGAGGCAATCTACTCGTTCACAGTTACGGACGACGCTGTTTACATGGCCAACTTTGAACTCAACCAGTCCACGGGGATCTTTGACGAGCAGACGGCTTGCGGCTCCTTCACTTGGATTGATGGCGTAACCTACACCGAAAGCGGATACTACTTCTACAGCCACGAAGACGACAACGGGTGCACGAAGATCGATACCCTCCACCTTACCATCTACAATCCGACCCACACAGCCATCACCAAAACGGCTTGCGGCAGCTACACGTGGAACGGCACAGCCTACACCGAGAGCGGCACCTACACCTACAGCCACGAAGACTCCCACGGCTGCACGCAGATCGATACCCTGTACCTGACCATCAACAATGCCACGACGGGCATTGACGAGCAGGAGGCTTGCGGCTCCTACACCTGGATTGATGGCACGACGTACAACGAAAGCACCGACGAACCGACCTTCACCATTGAGAACGGCAGTGCCAACGGTTGCGACTCCATCGTCACCCTCCACCTCACCATCCACAATCCAGCACACACTGCCACTACCGAAACGGCTTGCGGCAGCTACAAGTGGGCAAACGGTGATGGCCAGACCTACGACCAAAGCGACACCTACACATACAGCCACGAAGATGCCAACGGCTGCACACAGGTCGATACCCTCTACCTCACCATCAACAATCCAGTGAATGAGGTCACCACGGTGGTCGAATGCGGCAGCTACACCTGGAACGGCACAGCCTACACCGAGAGCGGCACTTACACCTACAGCCACGAAGACGGCAACGGCTGCACGCAGGTCGATACGCTGTACCTCACCATCAACCTACCCACGACGGGCATTGACGAGAAGGAGGCTTGCGGCTCCTACACCTGGATTGATGGCACGACGTACAACGAAAGCACCGACGAACCGACCTTCACCATTGAGAACGGCAGTGCCAACGGTTGCGACTCCATCGTCACCTTGCACCTCACTATCTACAACCCGGTGAATGAGGTCTCCACCGCCTCTGCGGTCGAAACCTATACATGGAACAACCAAACCTACACACAAAGCGGCACCTATACCTACAATCACGAGGATGACCACGGCTGTACGCAGGTCGATACCCTCTACCTCACCGTCTATCACGCTTCCGCCGATGAGTTCGCCGCCACAGCTTGCGAATCTTACACTTGGAACAACGAGACCTACAC